>QHXQ01000019.1 GCA_003223935.1 Acidobacteriota bacterium
GGAGACGGTCAACACCGTCCCGCCCGCAACCTACACCGCCATTCGCGATCACGGCACGCCGAAGCTTACGCTTGAAGAGGGCATCGCGGAGTGCCGCAAGCTGTTCGACGATCTCAAGGCTGTCGGCATTGACATCAAGGCTGTGACGGAGAAGTTGCAGCAGGAAGGGCTGGCCTCTTTCGTCACCTCGTTCGATACGCTTGTCGAATCCATCAAGTCGAAGCGCGACGCACTGCTCTCAGGCATACACGAAAGGCTGACCGCAAGCTTGGGCAAGTATGGCGACGCCGTCTCGGCCGCCATCAAGGAAGCAGACAAGGGCGACGTGATGCGGCGCATCTGGCGTAAAGACGCCGCACTCTGGAAGGATGACCCAGAGCATCAGAAGATCATCAAGAACGCGCTCGGCTGGCTGACCGTGCCCGATCAAATGATCGGCACTGAGGATGATCTGGTCGAGTTCGCCGACCGCATCCGCAACGTGCGCGAGTTCAAACACGTGATGGTCTGCGGCATGGGTGGCTCGTCCCTTTGTCCCGAAGTTTTGCGTCAGACTTTCGGCAAGCAGGAAGGCTACCCCGAACTGCTCGTGCTCGACTCGACCGACCCCGATGCCTTCTCCGGCATCGCCGATCAGATCGACATCACGCACTGCATGTTCATCATCTCGTCGAAGTCGGGCACGACCACCGAGCCGGCCGTCTTCTACAAATACTGGTACGATCAAGTTAGCCAGCGCAAAGAGAATCCGGGCGAGTGCTTTATCGCGATCACCGATCCGGGCACGAAGATGGAACAGGATGCGACGCGCGACAAATTCAAACGCATCTTCCTCAATCCGGCCGACATCGGCGGGCGCTACTCCGCGCTCTCCTATTTCGGCCTCGTCCCCGCCGCGCTCGCGGGTGTGGACATACGCAAGCTGCTCGACCGCGCCGAACGCATCGTCCATGCGTGCGCGCAGGTCGTGCCGGCGGCCGATAATCCGGGCGCGAAGCTCGGTGCGATCTTGGGCGAGTGTGCAAAAGCTGGGCGCGACAAGTGCACGATCATCTGCGACGAGAAGATCGGTTCATTCGGTCTGTGGGTGGAGCAGTTGCTTGCCGAGAGCACGGGCAAGGAAGGCAAGGGCATCATCCCGATTGCGGGTGAGTCGCTCGGCTCGCCTTCGGTCTATGGCGATGATCGTCTGTTCGTCTCCGTCTCGGTCGGCAAGCTCGACAGCGAAACGGAAGCGAAACTAAAGGCGCTCGAAGCCGCCGGGCATCCGGTGGTCTATCGCACCTTGAATGACACCTACGATCTCGGTGAAGAGTTCTTCTTGTGGGAGATCGCGACGGCGTTCGCCGGTTGGCGACTTGGCATCAATCCGTTCGATCAGCCGAACGTGCAAGAGTCGAAGGACGCGACCAAAGAGTTGCTCGAAGCTTACGCCCGCGACGGCAAGCTGACGGAGCAGCCGGTCGTCGCCACCGATGGCGCGTTGACCATCCATGCTGACGACAAGACGCGCACGGAGTTGGCCACAGACAACGCAGCCGACGCGATCAAAGCGCATCTGGCGCGCGTCAAGCCTGGCGACTACATCGCGCTCCTTGATTACATCGAAGAGACGCCGGAGCACGAAGAGGTCATTCAAGCGATTCGCACGCACCTGCGCGATGCGACCAAATGCGCGACCACGACGGGCTATGGCCCGCGCTTCCTGCATTCGACCGGCCAACTACACAAAGGCGGCCCCGACACAGGCGTCTTCTTGCAGGTCACCGCGCCCGACACGCGCGACGTGCCGATTCCGGGCGAGCCTTACACCTTCAACACCTTGAAGCAGGCGCAGGCGCTCGGCGATTTTCGTTCGCTCTCGACGCGCGGCCGCCGCGCCATCCGCGTTGACTTAGGCGCAGACGTGCTCGCTGGACTCAAACGCTTACAAGAGTTGATCGGCGAGGCCGTACCCGTAGCCGGCGCAACGGCGAAGTAAATGATGAAGGCGGAATGATGAATGTTGAATGAGAAGTAGCTCGGCTTTCATTCATCATTCCGCCTTCATCCTTCATCATTTTCTGAATCGAGGATAAGACAATGGCAACAGCAGAACCCGAAGTGACTCCGCAGAGCGCGAAGATCGGCATGATCGGTCTCGCCGTGATGGGCGAAAACCTCGCCATGAACATCGAACGCAACGGCTACCCTATCGCCGTTTACAATCGCAGCCCCGACAAAGTTGATGAGTTCGTCGCCCGCGCGGCGGGCAAAAAGGTGATCGGCACAAAATCGCCGGCCGATTTCGTCAAAGCATTGGAGCGCCCGCGCAAAGCGATCCTGCTCGTCAAAGCGGGCGAGGCCGTTGATAAGACCGTCGAGTCAATCATGCCCTATCTGGAAGAGGGCGACATCATCATTGACGGCGGCAACTCTTACTTTCTCGACACCGAACGACGCGAGAAAGATTTGAAGGCGAAGGGCATCAACTTCATCGGCTCCGGCGTGTCGGGCGGCGAGAAGGGCGCGCTCTGGGGCCCATCTTTGATGCCGGGCGGCGACCGCGCGGCTTATGAGCAGATTCGGCCCATCTGGGAAGCGATTGCCGCGAACGTCGGCGACGGGCCATGCGTCACTTACATCGGCCCCGGCGGCGCAGGCCATTACGTCAAGATGGTGCACAACGGCATCGAGTACGGCGACATGCAACTCATCGCCGAAGCCTACGACATGATGCGCGGCATCCTCGGCATGTCGGCGGACGAAATGGCCGATGTGTTCGACGAGTGGAATAGCAGCGATCTGGAATCGTTCCTCGTCGAGATCACGGCGAAAATCCTGCGCGTCAAAGACCCTGAGACGAAAAAACCGTTAGTTGATCTCGTGCTTGATGTCGCCGGCCAGAAAGGCACGGGCAAGTGGACTTCAGACATCGCGCTCGACCTCGGCATCGTCACGCCGACGATTGATGCGGCGGTTGATACGCGCAACCTTTCGTCGCGTAAGCAAGAGCGCGTCGAGGCAAGCAAAGAGATCAACGGCCCTGAGCGCGGCTCATACACGGGCGACCGCAAGGAGATGATCCAAGCGATCCACGACGCGCTCTATGCGTCGAAGATTTGCTCGTACACGCAGGGCATGAACCTGATTCGCGCCGGCTCGCAGGCGTGGAACTGGAACATAGACCTCGGCGAGTGCTCGCGCATCTGGAAGGGCGGGTGCATCATCCGCGCGCAGTTCCTCGACAAGATCAAACAGGCATATCAACGCCGCGCAGACCTGCCGAGCCTGCTGCTCGATTCGGACTTCAAAGCTTGGGTCGAACAGGCGCAACCGAATTGGCGCAAGGCCGTCGCGGCTGCCATTCAGACCGGCGTCGCCGTGCCCGGCATGTCGGCTTCAATCGGCTACTTCGACACGTATCGCACGGCCGAACTGCCCTTGAATCTGACGCAGGCGCAGCGCGACTTCTTCGGTTCGCACACCTATGCGCGCACCGATAAGCCTGAGGCCGGCATGATCCATACCGAGTGGGAAGAACTGCTCGGCAATCAATAACGGCTCAGTCGTTGTGGGCGCGCGCATGTCCGTGCGCGCCCGCAACGACGACAAGCTCCCTGCGCCGGGCGAAAGCATGCTGGTCATCAATGAAACAGTTTGAAATATTTGATCGGCTTTCGCAGTTCGACCGGCGCAGGGCGTATATCTCTAAGCTCCACGCCATTTCTTAAAGTTATTATCGAGGGCCAAGCGATGTCAGCAACTGTAATGGATAACCCTCTGCGCGCAGGTGTTCGCCTTGAGCGCACGGCCGACCCATGCACCGTCATCATCTTCGGCGCGACCGGCGATCTGACGAAAAGAAAACTCGTGCCCGCGCTCTACCGGCTCGTGCAAGAGCGACTCGTGCCCGGCGAGTTCGCCGTCGTCGGCGCGGCCCGCAGCGAGATGGGCCACGACGATTTTCGCGCGAAGATGAAAGACGCCGTCGCGCAGTTTTCCGAAGCCAAGCGCGTGGACGAAGAGGTCTGGGACTCGTTCGCGCAAGGGCTATATTATTTGCCCGTCAACATTGACAGCCCCGACGATTACAAAAAACTGTCCGACCTGCTCGATCAGATTGACCGCGAGCGCGGCACGCAAGGCAATCGCGTCTTCTATCTCTCGACCGCGCCCGCGCTCTACGCCGAAGCGGTCAAGCAACTCGGTCAGTCGGGTCTCGTCAATCAAGAGAAGGGCTGGCGGCGCGTCATCATTGAGAAACCGTTCGGCACAGACTTGGCGACCGCCAAGCAGCTCAATCGCGACATCCATGAGCACTTGGAAGAGTCGCAGATTTATCGCATCGATCACTATCTCGGCAAAGAGACAGTACAGAACCTGATGATCTTCCGGTTCGCGAACGGCATCTACGAACCGCTCTGGAACCGGCAGTACATTGACCACGTGCAGATCACGAACGCAGAGACGGTCGGCGTCGAAGGACGCGGCGGTTATTATGACAAGGCGGGCGTCGTCCGCGACATGATCCAGAACCACGTCTTTCAAGTGCTCTCGCACGTGGTGATGGAGCCGCCCGCGAGTCTCGGCGCAGAGGCCGTCCGCGACGAGAAGATCAAAGCGATGATGTCGGCACGGCCTTTCACTGCGGAGCGCGTGCGCAATGAATGCGTGCGCGGGCAATACGGCGCAGGCTCGATCAACGGCAAGCCCGTGCCCGGTTATCGTGAAGAGGAGGGCGTGCCGAAAGATTCAACGACCGAGACGTTCGCGATGGTCACGATGCGTTTTGACAACTGGCGCTGGTCGGGCGTGCCTTTCTACATCCGTTCGGGCAAGCGGCTGGCGAAGCGCGTCACGGAAGTGGCGATTCAGTTCAAGGATGCGCCGCACCAACTCTTCGGCCGCGAGATGATGGAGCAGGTTGCGCCGAATCAACTCGTCATACGCATCCAGCCCGACGAAGGCATTACCCTGCGCTTCGGCGCGAAAGTGCCCGGCCAGGTCACGCGCATCCGCGACGTGAACATGGACTTCCGCTACGGCGCATCGTTCGGCGTCCAACTCGCCGAAGCTTACGAACGCCTGTTGCTCGATTGCATCCTCGGCGATCCGACGCTTTATGCGCGCACGGACATGACCGAGCGCGGTTGGGAGATCGTCATGCCGATCCTCGAAGAGTGGGCCGCGACGAAAGCGGAAGCGCCGTTCCCGAACTACGAAGCCGGCAGTTGGGGCCCGCAAGCCACGCATGATCTGTTGGCGAGTCAAGGGCGTCGTTGGAGAAGGCCGTAACAGTTATGGAAACTCAAACGCATAATAGCAGTGCTGCGGTCTCTGTCTCAGGGATTGACGTCAGCAAGCTGGAAAAAGAACTCGCGGCGATGTGGCAGCCGGCCAAAAATGAGGATGGCACGGTCGCGGAAGCGGGCACGACGCGCGTATGCGTGTTGAACCTGATCGTCTATGCGGCGCAGCAAGAGGATCGCGCGGAGATTGATCAATTACTCGATGAGGTGACCGAGCAGACGCCGGGGCGCTCGATCATCCTCGTCGCTGATCGCGATTCGGCGGACGCGAAGCTTGAGGCTTACGTCTCGACGCGCTGTCAGACAAGCAGCCGAGGCGCGAAGCAGGTCTGCGGCGAACAGATCACGATTGAAGCGAGTGGGCCTGTGATCGAAACGGTCTCAACCGCCATCGAACCGCTCTTGATGCCCGACATGCCGGTCTTCCTCTGGTGGAAGGATATTCCGCATTATGAAGACAAGCTGTTCAACCGGCTCGTCGGCTTAGCGGATCGCGTCGTGATTGACTCGCTCGCCTTCGATCACCCGCACGAAGACTTGCTGCGTCTGGCCGAAATCATTCGCACGAACCCACAGTTCATGCTTGTGAGCGATCTGAACTGGGGGCGCATGACCGCTTGGCGCTCGCTCGTCGCCAGCTTCTGGGACGTGGACGACTATCGCCCGCTGCTCGATCAGATTGACACGGTCATCGTCGAATACGATCCGCCCGATGTCGCACACAGCGCAATTGCGCCGCAGGCTTTGCTTATCATCGGTTGGCTCGCTTCGCGGTTGGGTTGGCAGTTCTTAGGGCAAGCGCCGCACAGCGACGGACAGACAACGCATTTCACCTTGCAGGCGCTCGGCGGGCGTGAGGTGAAGATTGAACTGCGCGCGCTGCCCGACCGTGAAGGGCGCGACGGTTGGCTCGCGTCTTTGACCTTGCGTGCCACACAAGCGGGCGCGGAGTTTCGTGTCGCGATGAACGAAGCGGGCACGAAGCTTGAGACGGAAGCGCGCATCGGCGACGCGCACCACGTTGAGCGTGTGGTCGCTTATGAACAGAAGACGGAAGGGCAGCGGCTCAGTCGTGAGTTGGGCTTGCTCTTGCGCGACCGGATTTACGAAGCAGCGGTTACGGCGGCGGCGCAACTGCTCGCTGCCTTGTCACAAAGTTAGACGAGCTTGAAATAGTCCACCTTCCAAAGATCATGATTCTGGCCGGAGACATTGGCGGGACGAAAACCAACGTCGCGCTCTTCGAAGCGGACGCCGCACAACTCGGCGCGCCCATCACGCAACAGAGCTTTCCTTCCAAGCAGTATGACTCGCTCGACGCGATCATCAAGGAGTACGTCGCGGCGCATCCGGCTGAAGTCAAGTACGCTTGCTTCGGCATTGCTGGCCCTGTGGTCGGCGGGCGCGTCGAGACGCCGAACCTTGCTTGGAAAGTTGATGGCAATGTGCTCGCCGAGACCATCGGCGTCGCGCGCGTCGCTCTTATTAACGACCTCGAAGCCACAGCCTACGGCATCGAAGGCTTGAAAGATGCGCAACTCCACACGTTGAACGCAAGCGATCAGCCGCGCACAGGTCATCGCGCCCTGATCGCTGCGGGCACTGGCCTCGGCATGGCCGGTCTCTTCTGGGATGGCGGGCGTTATCACCCTATCGCCTCCGAAGGCGGGCACGCAGACTTCGCGCCGCGCAATGATACAGAAGTCGCGCTGCTGCGTTACCTGACTGAGAAGTTCGGCGGGCACGTCTCTTACGAGCGCGCGCTGTCCGGCCCCGGTCTCTTCAATATCTATAGTTTCCTGCGCGACACGAAACAGGCGGACGAGCCGGACTGGCTCGCCGAAGAGATCGCGAGCGGCGATAAGACTGCGGCCGTGTCGAAGGCTGCGTTGGCGAACAAGGCTGAGTTGGCCGTCAAGGCGCTTGATCTGTTCGTCGAAATTTACGGCGCGGCGGCGGGCAATCTGGCGCTTACGTTCAAGTCGGTCGGCGGTCTCTACATCGGCGGCGGCATCGCGCCGAAGATCATAGAGAAGTTGAAGAGCGGCGGATTCTTGCATGCGTTTCAAGACAAAGGGCGTATGTCGTCGCTCGTCGCTTCGATCCCCGTGCACGTCATCCTCGACGACAAGACTGCACTCTACGGCGCGGCGCGCTGCGCCTACAACAACAGGTGACAAGAGACATGGCTACCCCGGAAACTACACCGGACGTTCGCATCTTTGAAGACTCAGAGGCGGTCGCGCGCGCGGCGACAGAGCGTTTCATCGAGCTTGCCCGCGAAGCGATTGACGCGCGCAGTCGTTTCAGCGTTGCGCTGGCCGGCGGCTCGACGCCGAAGCGCGTCTATGAACTGCTCGCCAGCGACGAGTTCAAAGATCAAGTTGATTGGGCGAAGGTGCATATCTTCTTCGGCGACGAGCGCTGCGTGCCGCCCGATCATCACGAAAGCAACTATCGCATGGCGCGCGAAGCACTGCTCGCGCAGGTCATGCTGCCACTTGAGAACGTCCATCGCATGATCGGCGAAGGCGACGCGGTCGCCAATGCACGACTTTACGAAGATGAGCTACGCCAGTTCTTCGACGGCGCGCAGTGGCCGCAGCTTGATCTCGTCATGCTCGGCATGGGCGACGACGGGCACACCGCCTCGCTCTTTCCCGGCTCGCGCGCGCTCCACGAAGACAAAGCTTGGGTCACGGCCAACTGGGTCGAGAAGTTCAGCACCTTCCGCATCACGTTGACTGCGCCCGCGATCAATCATGCCGCGCACATCATGTTCATCGTCACCGGCGCGGGCAAGACCGACCGCCTACCCGAAGTCTTGAAGGGGCCGCGCGAGACGGATCGGCTGCCCTCGCAATTGATCCACCCCGTCAACGGCACGCTCGAATGGTTCACGGATAAAGCGGCAGCAGCCAAGCTATCAAACTGATCCTATAGTCGAGAGAAATTATGAAACCGAAACGAATCGCCATCGGCAGCGACCACGCGGGCTTTGAGGCGAAAGAGCAGGCGAAGCGCGAGATCGAGCATCTCGGTCTTGAGATCGAGGATAAGGGCACGAACAGCTTGCAGAGTGTTGACTATCCAGACTTCGGCGCGGCTGTCGGCCAAGCCGTAGCAAACGGCGAGGTGGATCGTGGCGTCGTCATCTGCGGCAGCGGCATCGGCATCTCGATTGCCGCGAACAAAGTGCACGGCGTCCGCGCGGCGCTCTGTTGGAACGAAGAGACGGCGCGGCTCGCGCGCCAACACAACGATGCCAACGTGCTCTGCATCGGCGCGCGTTTCATCCCAGCGGACGAGGCGGCGCGCATGATCCGCGTCTTCATGGAGACGGAGTTCGACGGCGGTCGCCATGCGGAGCGCATCGAGAAGTTGACGAAATTGGACGAGGCGCGGTGAAGCGCCGAGACGAGCTTGAATGGATGTAGCGCGAAGAGTCTCATACCAAGACGCAAAGTCGCAAAGGAAGACGCAAAGAAGTTGAACGGCTCTCTTTGCGTCCTTTTCTTTGCGCCTTTGCATCTTGGCGTGAGGTTAATTTGACGAAGAAAAGTTTGCGTCGTCCAAGCCAAGATCAAATTCCATTCACTGAAAAATTCATGCCGACCAAAGAACAAGAGCGTTTGCGCGAGTCTTACACGACACCCGTCCCGCCTTGGCGCAGATGGGGCCCTTACGTCTCTGAGCGCGCGTGGGGCACTGTGCGCGAGGATTATAGCGCCGACGGCAACGCTTGGGACTACTTCCCGCACGACCTCGCGCGCTCGAAAGCCTATCGTTGGGGCGAGGATGGGCTAGCGGGCATCTGCGACCGCTATCAGTTGCTCTGCTTCGCGCTCGCTTTGTGGAACGAGCGCGATCCGATCTTGAAAGAGCGACTCTTCGGCACAGTCTCCAGCGAATCGAATCACGGCGAGGATGTCAAAGAGTATTACTTCTATCTCGATTCGACGCCGACGCACTCGTACATGAAGTATCTGTACAAGTATCCGCAGGCAGAGTTTCCTTACGCGAACTTGATCGCAGAGAATCGCGCGCGCGCCGGGCGCAACCTGCCTGAGTTCGAATTGTTGGATACGGGCGTGTTCGATGAGGATCGTTACTTCGACGTGTTTGTCGAGTATGCCAAAGCCGAGCCGGAAGACATCTGCATTCGGATCGAAGCCTTCAATCGCGGCCCCGCAGACGCACCGCTCCACATCTTGCCGCACCTCTGGTTTCGCAACACTTGGGCTTGGGGGCCGGAAGCTTGGGGCCCCGAAGCGAAGCCTGAGCCAAGCATACGCGCAGGCGCGCAGGGCAAAGATTGGTTGAGCCTCGAAGCTGCGGAGGATGCGAGCGAGCCGCTCCCTAATCTGCCGTTCACTTATGAACTCGGCCCGCGCTACCTCTACGGCGCAAGCGAGGGTGCGGAACTGCTGTTCACAGACAACGAGACGAACGGCCAGCGCGTCTGGGGCTGGGGCGCACAGAGCCGCAAGCCTTACGTCAAAGATGCGTTTCACCGGCACGTCATCGCGGGCGAACAGTGCGTCAATCCCGCACAAGTCGGCACGAAGGCTTGCCTTCATTACAAGCTGAACGTGCCGGCGGGCGGCTCGGTCGTTGTGAGTTTGCGCTTGTCCGATCAGCAGTTGGCCAATCCGCTCAAGGACGTTGAAAAGATCGTCAAGCAGCGACGCAAGGAAGCCGACGAGTTCTACGCAGCGATTCAACCGCCGCAGGCGACCGAAGACGAGCGACGCGTGCAGCGCCAAGCGTTCGCCGGCATGCTGTGGAGCAAACAGATTTATCTCTACGATGTGGAGCGTTGGTTCACTGGCGATAATCCAAACTTCCCGCCGCCCGAATCGCGCCGCCACATACGCAACTTTCGCTGGCTGCATTTGAACTCGATGCGCGTCCTCTCAATGCCGGACAAGTGGGAGTACCCTTGGTTTGCGGCGTGGGATTTGGCGTTTCATTGTGCGCCGCTTGCGATAGTCGATCCTGAGTTTGCGAAAGAACAGTTGTGGCTCTTGCTCTTCGAGCAGTTCCAACATCCGAACGGACAGATACCCGCTTACGAATGGGAGTTCTCCGATCTTAATCCGCCGGTGCATGCTTGGGCCGTGTGGCGCGTCTATAACATGGATCGCGTGAGTTCGGGCAAAGGTGATCGGCTGTTCCTCGAAAAGTGTTTCCACAAGTTGATGATCAACTTCGCTTGGTGGGTCAACAAGGTGGACAGCGAAGGCAACAATGTCTTTGAGGGCGGCTTCCTCGGTCTCGATAACATCACGGTCGTTGATCGCAGCACGCCGCTGCCAAACGGCGCGCGGCTCGAACAGTCGGACGCGACCGGCTGGATGGGCATGTTCTGTCTGAACCTGATGCGCATCGCGCTTGAGTTGGCCAAAGAGGACAAAGCTTACGAAGGTTTGGCGACGAAATTTTTCCAGCACTACGTCTATGTCGGCGCGGCGATGAAGCACATGGGCAACCGCAATTATCAGTTGTGGGACGAGAAGGACGGCTTCTTCTACGATGTGCTGCGCTACGCCGACGGCACGTTCCACAAGTTCCGCGTCCGCTCGCTCGTCGGCTTGATCCCGCTCTATGCGATTGAACGTCTGGAAGAAGATTGGATTGAGCCGTTCGCCGAATTCAAATCAAACCTCCATTGGTTTTTGAAGAACCGGCAGGACATCGTCCAGCGTTGTGTGACGACTGTTGAGCACGGCGGCCGTGTCGTGCACGTGCTCGCCATTGTCAACGAAGAACAGATGCGGCATCTGCTCGAACGCATCTGGGACCCGCACGAGTTTCGCTCTGACTACGGGTTGCGCAGCCTCTCGAAGTTTCACGAGCAGCATCCGTTCTCGTTCGGCGACAACCGCGTCGGCTATGAGCCGGCCGAATCCATCGTGATGCTCAAAGGCGGCAACTCAAACTGGCGTGGGCCGCTCTGGTTTCCGACGAGCTTTTTAATGATCGAATCGCTGCGCAAACTCGGCAAAGCGTTCGGCGCGGCCGTACAGATTGACAGCCCCGTCGCGGGCGAGCCGCCCGTCACGCTCGACCAGATGGCGCGCGGTTTCGCCGACCGCATGATCTCGATCTTCACGCGCAATGAAGAGGGTCGCCGCCCCGCGCACGGCTGGTACGAAAAATTCCAGACCGATCCACATTGGCGCGACCTCGTCCTCTTCTACGAATATTTTCACGGCGACACAGGCATGGGTCTCGGCGCATCGCACCAGACGGGTTGGACGGGATTGGTCGCATCTTTGATTGACGAGTGGCGACGATGAGAAGACATCTCACGCCAAGGCGCAAAGCCGCAACGCAAGAGCGTGAAGATCATTCAATCACTTTGCGTCCTGCTTTGCGGCTTTGCGCCTTGGCGTGAGGCTTATGTCCGCGTCCACGCAATTAGAGTTAGAAAGGAATTATCTAGCCATGCCAGCTTCATACAACGGCTCTGAGATGACGCTCTTGAACGCGCTGGCGCAGAACTATCCGACGGCCGATGTGGCGCTCGCCGAAGCCGCCGCTCTGCATGCCGCGCTCGCGTTGCCGAAAGGCGTCGTGCATATCGTCAGCGACGTGCACGGCGAATATAAGAAGCTGCGCCACATCATCAACAACGCTTCAGGCAGTCTGCGTCCGCTCGTGCAGCAACTATTCAAAGATCGTCTGAGCGAAGGTGAGCAGCAACACCTGTTGGCGGCGCTCTACTATCCGCGCGAGTACATGGAATACAAGCGCGCCGAGTTGAGCGACGCGGACGGGCGGCGCGCTTGGGTGCGCAAGACTCTCCGGCAGCAATTCGAGATCGTGCGCCGATTGGCGACCAACTATCGCCGGCCGCAAGTCACCGCGTTATTACAACCGGAGTTTGCCGAACTATTCGAGGAGTTGCACGACGAGCCTTTCACGGGGCGCGATGAGTCTTACGTCAACGCCATGCTCGACGCGCTCGCCGCGCACGACCAAGACCTCGCGGCGGTGCGTGCGGCTTCAAGACTCGTGCGCGACCTGTCGGTCGCGGAGATCATCGTCGCAGGCGATCTGGGCGACCGCGGCCCGCGCGTGGACAAGGTGATTGATTATCTGATGGAGCAGCCGCACGTTGCGTTCACTTGGGGCAATCATGATGCTTCATGGATGGGCGCGTGCCTTGGGCAAGAAGCGTTGATCGCAACCGTCTTGCGTATCTCTTTGCGCTATCGGCGGCTCTCACAACTCGAAGAAGGCTACGGCCTCATCATCACGCCGCTCGAAAAACTAGCGCGCACGGTTTATGCGGACGACCCGGCCGAGTGCTTCAAGACGAAGGGCACTGGCTTGCGCGACGACCTGTTGATGGCGCGGATGCAGAAGGCGATTGCGATCATACAGTTCAAACTTGAAGGGCAGACGAGCCGGCGGCATCCTGAATGGCAGTTTGAAGAACGCAATCTGTTGCACCGGATCAACTTCTCGGAGCAGACGGTCGAGATTGATGGGCACGTGCATCCTTTGCTTGATTCGTTCTTGCCGACGATTGATCCGGCCGATCCTTACGCGCTCTCGATGGAAGAGCGCGCGTGCATGGATCGCTTGCGCCAGTCGTTCGTCTCAAGTAGTCGGCTGTGGCAGCACATGTCTTTTGTTGTGCGGCACGGCGCGATGTGGCTTGTGCGCGATCATGCGCTCATCTTTCATGGTTGCACGCCGGTTGACGAGCGCGGCGAGTTTCTGTCGCTGGCTGTTGACGGGCAAGAACGCGCGGGCCGCGAACTGTTCGATGCGCTCGATTCGGTCGTGCGACGCGCCTTTCGCAAGGGCGCGCAAGGGCGCGACGCGGATGCAGACTGGCTCTGGTATCTCTGGACGGGTGCGCGTTCGCCGCTCTTCGGCAAAGATCGCATGGCGACCTTTGAGACCTACTTCGTCGCAGACAAAGCGGCGCGCAAAGAGAATAAGAACCCTTACTTCAAGTTGATCCATGACCCGGAGTTTTGTCGGCGCGTCTGCATGGCATTTGGAGTAATGGAGAACAGTTTGATCGTGAACGGGCACGTGCCCGTCAAAGTCGAGAAGGGCGAGGAGCCGGTCAAGCAGGGCGGCGGCGCGGTGACGATTGACGGTGCGTTCTCGGAAGCCTACGGCGACCGCGGCTACACGCTCATCCTCGCGCCCGAACGGATCGCGCTCGCCGAACATCATCACTTTGAATCAATCGCCGATGCGATCACTGCGGGCGCAGACATCGTGCCCAAAGTGATGACCGTCCGCGCGTATGAACGCCCGCGCCTTGTCGCCGACACAGAAGAGGGCGCGGCCATGCAACAACGACTCGGCGCGCTCGAACGACTTGTGCGCGCTTACGAAGAGGGCGCGCTGCTGGAAAAATGACGAGGGGCCACACGTCCTAAATCTGAGCAAGGGGGAATATCCGTACATCGCCGAAGGAGAAATTCTCATGGCAAAGAAGAAAACGAAAAAGACAGTCGCCAAGAAACGAGGCCGCGTCAAAACCGACAAGCTGAAGAGGCCGGCGAAGGAGATGGACGCTGGCGATATGAAGAAAGTACGGGGCGGACTCACGTTCAATCTGCAACAGATTCAACAGACTCTGAATAGAGTCAACGAGACCGTAACCAACCTGAGCAGAAGTCAGTCCGACGCAGAAAAATCGGTTACGCAGAATCTTTCGGTCTAGCTGCTGAGAGCGCTCAAGCTTAAAAGTGTCGGCATTGGCGAAGGCACACAGTCTGAGGCGCTGCGTTAGATAGTCTAACGCAACGCCTCAGACTGATGTCGGTTGTAGTAAGCCACCCGCAGGCGGACGATCTATTTAAGCGGCTGATCGCGGGCTGCGTCCCTCACGCGACAGGCGCAAGTTGTGGCGCGGATTTGCGCTCGGCTATCTTGACCGTAAAGACGGTTGTGTTGAGCGTCTTGCCTTTGACGAGCACGTCACCGAGCGGTCTGGTCTCATAGTCTTGACCGAGCAGTTGCGCGGTCGAGTCGCTGATGAGAATCGGCACCTTTTTCTCTTTGGTCGTTGATTCGAGGCGCGCCGCCAGATTCACCGTGTCACCGATGATCGTGTATTCGAGCCGTCCCTCTGCGCCGACCACACCGCAGGTCGCCTCGCCCGTGTGAATGCCGACGCCGATGGCTAGCTTCGGCCGACCCGTGCCCGCCCAGTCTTTGCTGATCTGCTCGACCTCTTCGAGCATCGCCAGTCCGCAAGCGACAGCCGCGCGCGCTTCCAGTTTGTCGCCGCGCGCGACCGGCGCGCCGAAGACGATCATCAAGCCGTCGCCGATGTACTTGTTGATATGCCCGCCGTAGGACGTGACGATCTTGTGCATGCGACTGAAGTATTCGTTCAGCCAAGTGACGACCACTTCGGAGTCAACCGACTCTGAGAGCGTTGTGAAGCCGCGTATGTCAGTGAAGATGAGCGTGACTGTCCGGCGCTCGCCGCCGAGATGCAGTGATTCACGCCGATCCCATAACTCGTCTGCGACCTCAGGGCCGACAGCGCGCGAGAAGATGTCCATGATCTGCGCCCGCTCCGCTTCCTTCTCTTCACGCACCGCGCGCTCGTGCGCGTAGCGCACCAGGAAGCCTGAGAGCGATAAGGCGGCGACGCCCATCTCCGAAGTCATCAACGGCAAGATGAGGGCGCGATGATTGAACGTCCAAGCCGACAGCGTGAGCACGCCGATGGCGACGACCACCACGGTGAGCGCGCCGAGGCTGGCGCGGAACTTGAAGATCGCTAACGTCACCAGTCCGATCACGATGAGCAACATCAGCACACGCGGCCAGTAAGAGACTTGGCGCAGATTTTGGCCGAAGAGCATCGTGGCGGCGATGTTGCCATGTATCTCGACGCCGGGCATGAGCGCGGGCGCGGTGTTGATCTGGCGGCCGCGCACGCGCGCCCAGAAAGTGGCGATCAAGCCCGGCTTGTAATAGGGCGTCTGAAACAGATCGGGTGCGTCGTTGTTAGTTGCGCCGATCAAAACGATGCGATCTTTGAATAGGTCGTCGGGGATCGCCGTCGGGTCTTTGAAGAGGATATCGCCGGCAGAGATATATTTGAAGCTGGGCGTGCGACTGCGAAAGTCAATCTGCATCGTCGCGTCGTTGCGCAGAGGGATAGTGCGGTCACCGAACTTGATCGTCTGGTTGGGCTGTGCATCCACCGGCTTGTCGGCATAAATTTGCGCGACGTTACTGGCAAAGCTCGTGTCAATCGAGCCGTCTTGGGCCACGTGGCCGAGCAAGGCTGTGCGCCGGACGCCGTCGCTGTCCGACGGCAGATCGGAGAAGCCGACGGCCGAAGCGGCCTCGGCGAATTCCGGCAACGGGTTGATCGCTTCCGAGCCGCCTTCGGGCAGCTTCTTGACGATGACGACGTTACCGGCGTTATTGATCGCATCAACTAACTGCTGATCCCAAGCCTTGTATTCATCCGTCAGTCCGCCCCGCTCGCTGAAATAAACGTCCACGCCGATCACACTCGCGCCACCTTGACTCGCGCGGTCAATGAGCCGTGCGTAATAGCTGCGCGGCCAGTTCTGCAAACGCACGTTCGAGGCGCGGATCGTCGCTTCATCCACGCCAATGATCGTGATCGGCTCTTGCAGGCCGCGCTCGCGCATGTCCGGGTGCAGCACGTCGCGCATCTGAAATAGTAAGTCCAGCCCAAACTCTTCGAGGTTCGTGACCAGTCCGTAAGAGTAGGAAGTGAACTTGCCGTTGGCGTCCGGCAAGGGGCGCATGGCGAGTGCGAACACGCCCCAGATGATGACGGAGAGACCGAGCGCGAGCGCCCAGTACCAACGGCGCAAGAGATATGATGCGATGGCGAATTTACGTCGTTTAGTCATGGATTAATCCGTTGGACAAAATGTGTGTGACTATTGTAGCGAGCTTTACAGGCGCGATTGGAACTGACTCAAATACCCGAGCGCGGTCGTTGAATGGGCGTAATTGTACCGCTCACACAGGGCACGGTCAATGCAACTGATCGAGCTATCTCGACGCCGCGCGCAAGCGTTTAGCCTCTATGCCGTGTCGGCTCATTTCTGCTGCACGCTGAAGTAGGCCAACTCCAGCCCGGAGACGCTGATGACCTCTTCACGGCAATTGATATTCGGATCGTTCAACTGCCCGTAAGCAGCGGCGGTCAGCAAGATGTCGCCCAACTTGCCCACGTCTTCGCCCAGCTTGCAGGCTAGATTGACCTCACTGCCGAAGAGATCGTGATCTTCTATGTTCAGAATGCGGCCGTAGCCGATGCCGATGGAGACGTAGAGCCGGTGCTCTTCGGGCAACAGACGATTAGCTGTGTTCAAGTGGCGCGTGATCTTCTGGCTGGCGCGCACCGCGTCGGCGACCGTGTCGAACAGACAATACAGATTATCCGCCTCGGCCTTGAGCAACAACCCATCCTCCTCCGTCACGCACGGGCAGGCGACGAGTTGCATCTGATGGATCATCAACAGGAACGAGACGATGCCGTGTTGATATGTGGTGCGCGAAAAGCCGGACATGTCGAGGATCATGACCGCTTTGTCTTGTCCGAAAATCTCGTCAACCTCGTGCGTAATATCGGCGCGTCGTTCCGGCTGCTCGATCATCTGATCCAGCAGGCGTTTGAGATTGGCGCGTGTGTTGTGGCGCGCAACCGCTTCGTTGTTGTCGCTTGGGGCTGAGGGCGTTGACATATTTCTCCTGTTTGTTTGAAGCTCAAACCTGCGCGCCATTGTTACCATAAAATGCCCGCTTCGCCCAACAAATTTGCGCCTCGTTGGCAGTTGCCGCACGGCAGCCGCTAATCTTGACTTAAAAGTAAGGATTCACCTATAATCGCCATGTGCCGCAAACAATGCGTGTGAAGTTGGAGCGTGTGTGATGAAAGTTTCCGCACAAGAAGAGTACGGGCTGCGTTGCTTGTTGCAGTTAGCGCCGCTAGATGCGGACGAGTATCTGACGCTGGCGCAGTTGGCCGAGCGTGAAGGATTGTCGGTGGCAAACGCCGGCAAGTTGATGTGGATTTTGAATAAGGCCGGTCTCGTCAAATCCATTCGCGGCACGAAGGGCGGCTACCGGCTTGCGCGCCTTGCGGCCGAAATACATCTGAGCGAGATCATCAAAGTGCTCGACGAAGGTGCGATTGCCGGCCATTGCCAGAGCCACACGGGTGTGCTCGACACTTGCGTGCATACGGGCAATTGTGGCATCCGGCCCGTTATCATCGGCTTGCACGACATTGTCCAACAGGCGCTCCAGAACATCACGCTCGCGCAACTGCTCGGCACGGAGGCGAAGGTCTTAAACCGGCTCTATCAGATTCACGCGCTGCCGCGCCACGTCGAGCCGACGCGCACGCGCGCGTGAGTGACATTGGCGCGGGCAACTTGATTTGGATTGACAGGGCATTCATCGGAAGGGCCATTAAAGAGAGAACGCGATGAGTTCAATCGAACTACTGACCAACAAAGAATACAAGTACGGGTTCGTGACCGACATTGAATCGGACGTGATCCCGAAGGGCCTAAGTGAAGACACTATCCGGCTGATCGTCGAGAAGAAGAACGAGCCGGACTGGATGCTTGAGTTTCGCCTCAAGGCTTACCGGCACTGGCTCAAGATGCAGGAGCCGAAACACTGGCCCAACATCACGTACCCAGAAATCAACTATCAAGACGTTATCTACTACAGCGCGCCCAAGCAGAAGGCGACGAAGGCGAGCCTCGATGAAGTTGATCCCGAACTCTTGCGCACTTTCGAGAAACTGGGCATCCCGCTCTCGGAACAGAAGCAACTCGCAGGCGTCGCTGTTGATGCCGTGTTTGATTCGGTCTCAGTGGCAACGACATATAAAGAGAAGTTAAAGAAGCACGGCGTCATTTTCTGTTCGTTCACCGAAGCGATCAGAGAATATCCCGAACTCGTCAAGCAGTATCTCGGCTCGGTCGTGCCGACGAACGACAACTACTTTGCTGCGCTCAATAGCGCGGTCTTCTCAGACGGCTCGTTCTGCTTCATCCCGAAAGGCGTCCGCTGCCCGATGGAGCTTTCGACCTACTTCCGCATCAACAACGCCGAATCGGGTCAGTTCGAGCGCACGCTCATCATCGCCGAAGAGGGCGCTTATGTCTCCTATCTCGAAGGCTGCACCGCACCCAAGTTTGATCGCAATCAACTGCACGCGGCTGTCGTCGAACTCGTCGCGCTCGACGACGCGGAGATCAAATACTCGACCGTGCAGAACTGGTACGCGGGCGACGAGACCGGCAAAGGCGGCATCTACAACTTCGTCACCAAGCGCGGCGCGTGTCGCGGGCGCAACTCCAAGATTTCTTGGACGCAAGTGGAGACCGGCTCGGCCATCACTTGGAAGTATCCATCGTGCATCCTGCAAGGCGACAACTCCATCGGCGAGTTCTATTCGGTCGCGCTGACGAACCATGCGCAGCAAGCCGACACCGGCACGAAGATGATCCACATCGGCAGGAACACGCGCTCGACGATCATCTCGAAGGGCATCTCTGCGGGCAAGTCGAACAACAGCTATCGCGGTCTCGTCAAAGTGCTGGCGGGCGCTGCGGGTGCGCGCAACTACACGCAGTGCGATTCGCTCTTGATCGGCTCGAAATGCGGCGCGAATACGTTCCCTTACATTGAAGTGATGAACAACACGGCGCGCGTCGAGCATGAAGCGACCACCTCGCGCATCAGCGAAGATCAACTCTTCTACCTGATGCAGCGCGGCATCTCGCAAGAGGACGCGGTCTCGCTTATCATCAACGGCTTCTGCAAAGATGTGTTCCGCGAACTGCCAATGGAGTTCGCCGTTGAAGCGCAGCGTCTGCTGGGCATGAAGCTGGAAGGCAGTGTGGGTTAGAACAGAGGCTAGAGGTCAGAGGTTAGAGGTTAGTAAGAAATGTTTTTCACTGACCTCTAACCTCTAACCTCTGACCTCTTAAATTTTCGGAGAAAATTTACTGTGTTAGAGATTCGTAATTTGCACGCGACCGTCGAGGGCAAAGAGATTTTGCGCGGCCTCGATCTGACGATCAACAAGGGCGAGGTGCACGCCATCATGGGGCCGAACGGGTCGGGCAAGTCAACGCTGGCGAAGGTGCTGGCGGGGCATCCGGCGTATGTGGTGACGGCGGGCGAAGTCTTGTACGAGGGCAAAAATTTATTGGAGCTTGAGCCGGATGAACGCGCGCGTGCGGGCATCTTTCTTGCATTCCAGTATCCGGTCGAAGTGCCGGGCGTATCGAACGCGCAGTTTCTGCGCCTCGCGTACAACGAGCAGCGCAAGTATCGCGGCGAAGAGGAGCTTGATCCGCTTGAGTTCAAAGACTTGCTCGCTGAGCGCGCGAAGATCGTTGAGATGGACGCGGGTCTCATGTCGCGTTCGGTCAACGAAGGCTTTTCTGGCGGCGAGAAGAAGCGCAACGAGATTTTGCAGATGGCTGTGCTTGAACCGAAACTCGCCGTCTTGGACGAGACAGATTCTGGCTTAGACATTGATGCGCTGCGCATCGTCGCCGACGGCGTCAATCATCTGCGCACGCCTGAGAACGCCATCATACTTGTCACGCACTATCAACGGCTCTTGAACTACATCGTGCCTGATTTCGTCCACGTCCTCTGGCGCGGGCGCATCGTGCGTTCGGGCGGCAAAGAGTTGGCGCTTGAGTTGGAAGCGAAGGGCTACGATTGGCTGAAAGAGCAGGGCGCGGAGGCGAGCGAGTCGGCTGTGACGGTCAGCGCAAAATAGTTTCAAGTGATGACACAAGCGATAAAAGAAGAGAACGAATACGCGGCGGCGTTCCGCGCCTTGCAAGAGACAGCGGAGCGCGTCGCGCCCGCATGGGTCGCGCGTCTGCGCGAGCAGGCGTTAGCCCGCTTCGAGCAAGTCGGTTTTCCGACAACGAGTGAAGAGGATTGGAAGTACACGAACGTCGCGCCAATCGCGCGCGCTTCGTTCGCGCCGACCTTTGATAAAACGTCTGATGATTTAACGCCTGATGCGCTCGCGGCTTACACCTACGCGGAAGCGGCGCAGAGCCGACTCGTTTTCGTCAATGGCAGTTACCGTGCGGAACTATCGGACTTACGCGAGCTGCCTGCGGGCGCGGTCATCCGCAACTTAGCCGACGCGCTGACAAGCGAGCATGAAGCGATCTTGCGCGCGTATCTAGCACGCGCAGCGTCCATTGATGAAAGCACAGACGGATTCACGGCGCTCAATACAGCTTTCATCAACGATGGCGCGTTCGTCTATCTGCCAAAAGGCGCGCAGTTATCCGCGCCGCTGCATCTCTTGTTTCTTGCCAACGAGACGAACGAACAGACTGCGATCTTTCCGCGCGTGCTCATCGTCGCCGAAAGCGAAAGCGCCGCGACGATCATTGAGAGCTATGAAGCGACGGACGAGTCTGTCTATTTCACGAACGCGGTTGTTGAAGTCTTCGTCGGCGCGAACGCGCGCGTGACGCATTACAAGGTGCAGCGCGAGAGCGACGCGGCGTTTCACATCGCCACGACGCAGGTAGAGCTTGAACGCGACGCGCATTACGACTTGACCACGATCACACTCGGCGCACGTCTGTCGCGTCACGGCATTCACGTAAAGATGGCGCACGCTGGCGCGTCATGCGCGGTTGACGGACTCTATCTGGTCGGCACGGGACAGCACGCAGACACGCACTCGCTCATTGATCACATCGCGCCACACTGCACGAGTCGGCAGCTTTACAAGGGCATACTCGATGGCAAGTCGCGCGCGGTCTTCAACGGCAAGGTCTTCGTCCGACGCGACGCGCAGCAGACAGACGCGCAGCAGACGAACAAGAATCTGTTGCTCTCGACGGACGCGCGCGTGGACACCAAGCCGCAGCTTGAGATTTTCGCCGACGACGTGAAGTGCGCGCATGGCGCGACCGTCGGGCAACTCGAAGAGGAAGAGTTGTTCTATCTCTTGAGCCGCGGCCTGCACACGGAACTGGCGCGCAACCTGTTGACTTACGGTTTCGCCGAAGAGTTGGTTGAGAAACTCAAGATCGAATCCATCAAAGCGCAACTCGACGAGGCGATCCTGAATCGGCTGCATGCGCGGCTTGAAGTATAAAGGTTTGAATGATGATTGCGACTGAGAAAACGATCCAGACGGACACACAGTCAACGGGCAATGCTTGGGACGTGGTACGCATCCGGCGCGACTTTCCGGTGCTCGCGCAGACCGTGAACAGCAAGCCGCTCGTCTATCTCGACAATGCGGCCTCCTCACAAGTGCCGCAGGTCGTGATTGATCGCGGCAGTCGTTACTTGCGCGAGGAGCACTCGAACATACATCGCGGCGTCCATTACTTGAGCCAACGCGCGACGACCGCTTACGAAGGCGCGCGCGAAAAGGTGCGCCGCTTCATCAACGCACGCGAGGCGCGCGAGTGCATCTTCGTGCGCGGCTCGACCGAAGGCATCAACCTCGTCATGCACGGCTACGGGCGCAAGTCTGTCGGTGTGGGTGATGAGATCGTCATCTCCGCGATGGAGCATCATGCGAACATCGTCCCTTGGCAGATGCTCTGCGAGGAGAAGGGCGCGAAGCTTCGCGTCATTCCGATGAATGATGATGGCGAGTTGCTGCTCGACGAATACGAAGCGTTATTGAACGAGCGCACCAAGATCGTCGGCGTGATGCACGTCTCAAACGCGCTCGGCACAATCAATCCGATCAAAGAGATCGTCGCGCGTGCACACAAGCAAGGCGTGCCGGTCTTGGTTGATGGCGCACAAGGCGCGCCGCACTTAAAAGTTGACGTGCAGGATTTGGATTGCGATTTCTACACCATCTCGGGGCACAAGATGTTTGCGCCCACAGGTAGCGGCGTCGTCTATGGCAAAGCCGAACTGCTTGAACGCATGCAGCCATTCATGGGCGGCGGCGACATGATCCGCACAGTCACATTCGAGCAGACAACCTACGCCGGGCTGCCGAATAAGTTTGAAGCCGGCACACCCGCCATCGCTTCGCAGATCGGTCTGGGCGCGGCGATTGATTATCTGAACAGTCTCGACCGCGCGGCCGCGCACCGTTATGAGCAAGAGTTGCTTGCCTATGCGACCGCTAAGCTCTCAGCCATCGAAGGCGTCCGCATCATCGGCACGGCGCGCGAAAAAACTGGCTCGCTCTCGTTCGTGATCGAAGACGTGCACCCGCACGATGTCGGCACGATCCTAGATCAAGAAGGCATCGCCATCCGCGCCGGTCACCACTGCGCGCAGCCCACAATGAAACGCTTCAACGTGCCCGCGACTGCCCGCGCCTCGTTCGCTTTCTACAACACGAAAGAGGAAGTTGATCGGCTCGTCGCGGCCGTGCAAAAAGTGATCGAGGTGTTCAGCTAACGTGTCGGAACTGAGCGAACTCTACCAGCAGGTCATCCTCGACCATAACAAGAAGCCGCGCAACTTCAAGCGACTTGAAACGGCGAACCGCACGGCCGAGGGCGTCAATCCGCTCTGCGGCGATCAGTTGACTGTGTATCTGTTTGTTGAAGACGACGTGATCAAGGACGTGAGCTTTGAAGGATCGGGCTGTGCGATCTCGAAAGCGTCGGCGAGCATGATGACGCAGAGCGTGAAGGGCAAGACGCGGGCGGAGGTTGGAGCGCTCTTTGATGAGTTTCATCGCATGGTGCTCGGCGAGTTGGATGAAGAGCAAACGCCGAACCAGCTTGGTCGGTTAAAAATCTTCGCGGGCGTGCGCGAGTTTCCGGCGCGCGTCAAATGCGCCAGCCTCTCTTGGCACACGATGCACGCGGCGCTCAACCATCAGAGCGCCACGACGACTGAAGACCTCGGCCCCGATGTTGTCAACGAACAAGCCGCCGGTTGATTAACCGCAAAGAGAAGGCTGAGCGGGGAGCGCTGAACGGTGAATTAAAAATGGTTCACCGTTCAGCGTTCCGCCTTTCGCATTTCTTTTGTGGTTAATTGCTCGCCTGCGCTGGCAAAATCCCACCGCATCTGTTCATAATAACTGTCAAAGGGAGTCAGCCAATTGCAGATCAAAGCAATCGAGTTGCGGGAAATTCGCCTGCCGCTCGTGCACTTCTTCGAGACCAGTTTCGGGCGCACATACGAGCGCCGCATTCTACTCGCGCGCGTGCACGACCAAGACGACGCGACGGGTTGGGGCGAATGCACGGCGGGCGAAGGCCCTTTTTATTGCGAGGAATGGACGGAGAGCGCGTGGGCCGTTACAAAAGAGTTCCTCGCGCCGTTGCTCGTCGGACAAAGGTTTGATGAACCTGCGGACGTGTTCGCGCTCATGCGGCGCGTGCGCGGCAATCGCATGGCGAAGGCAGCGCTTGAGACTGCGTGCTGGGATTTGGCCGCAAAGAAAACGGGCGTGCCTCTGTGGCAAATGCTCGGCGGCACGCGCCGCGAGATCGCCTGCGGCGTCTCCATCGGCATACAAGAGACGCCCGATACCTTGCTCGACAAGATCGAGAGCGAACTGGCGGCCGGTTATCAACGCATCAAGATCAAGATCAAACCCGGCTGGGATGCTGCGATTGTCGAACGCGTGCGCGCGCGGTTTCCCGACATACAGTTGATGGTTGATGCCAACTCCGCTTACACGCTCGCCGACGCCCCGCTTTTTCAATCGCTTGACCGTTTCGACCTGCTGATGATCGAACAGCCGCTCGCCTACGACGACATGTACGATCACGCGGCGTTGCAAAGACAAGTCTATACGCCTGTCTGTCTCGATGAATCAATTCGTTCAAGTGAAGCCGCGCGCAAGGCGTTTGAGTTGGGCGCGTGTCGCATCATCAACGTGAAGCTGGGGCGCGTCGGCGGACACGCTGAAGCGCAGCGCGTCGAGCAGACAACTCGCGAGCGTGGCGTGCCCGTGTGGTGCGGCGGCATGCTTGAGTCGGGCATCGGTCGCGCGCACAATATCGCCATGTCCACGCTCGCAGGATTCACGCTGCCCGGCGACGTGTCCGCGAGCGCCCGTTATTGGGCGGAGGACATCATCGAGCCGCCGGTGACTGTCACGCCGCACGGCACGATCATTGTGCCCGATGCACCCGGCATCGGTTTCGCCGTGAACGAAGCGCGCGTTGATGCGTTGACCGTCCGGCGCGAAAACTTTACGGCCACGTGAAGCGAATTAAGACTTATGACTGCGGAACTGAATCGAACTGATGCCGATGCGTTATTGAAGCAACTGGCGAGCAGGCAAAGCGAACTGCTCGCGCTCACGCGCGCGCTCGTCGAAACCGAATCGCCGTCAGGCGATGAGGACGGCAGTCGCGCCGTCGTCACGCTGCTCGCAGACGCCGCGCGTAACTTGCCCGGCGTCACAACGGTCGAACGCCTTCCCGTCGAGAACTACGGCGAGCATCTGCGCATACATCTCTACGCAGACGATCCGCGCGATACACACACGACGCTGCTGCTCGGTCATACCGATACTGTTCACCTGCGCGGCTCGCTCGGCCTACGTCCGTGGCGTGAAAGCGAAGGGCGCATCTACGGCCCCGGCATCTACGACATGAAAGCCAACTGCGCGCTGGCACTCGAAGCCTTGCGCGCCTGCGCGAGCGTTGGACTGACGCCCGCGCGCCCCGTCGTCCTGCTCTTAACCTGTGACGAAGAGGCGGGCAGCAATTCGGGGCGCGCACTGGTTGAAGAAGAGGCGAAGCGCGCCGAACACGTGTTGGTGCTTGAACCGTCTGCGCCCGGCGGACGCGCCAAGACCGCGCGCAAAGGCACAGGCATGTACACGCTCATGATCAAAGGTCGCGCCGCGCACGCCGGTCTCGATCCAGACAAGGGCGCGAGTGCGATCCACGAACTCGCGCGCCAGATCGAGCGGCTGCGTTCGTTGGCTGATGCTGCGCGCGGCACGACCGTCAACGTCGGCGTCGTCAGTGGCGGCACGCGCTCAAACGTCGTCGCGGCCGAAGCGCGCGCCGAGATTGACGTGCGTTTCAACACGTCGGCCGAAGCCTTGCGGCTCGACGAAGCGATCAAAACCTTGCGCGCGTTTGACGAGCGCACACAACTAACGGTCGCAGGCGGCATCAATCGGCCGCCGCTTGAACGCAACAACGGCGTGATGCAACTCTACGAACATGCGCGTCGCCTTGCTGCTAGTTTCGATTATGAACTCGGCGAGACGCAGGTCGGCGGGGCGTCGGATGGCAACTTCGCGGCGGCCGTCGGCGCGGCTGTGCTCGATGGTCTCGGTCTCGACGGCGACGGCGCGCACGCGGATCATGAGCACATCATCGCGGCCGACATCGTGCCGCGCGGTGCGCTGCTCGCCGCGCTCATCGCAACGCTTTAGATGGAACTTCGCTCGCCCATCAATGACACCGATTGGGCGCAGGCGCGCGAGTTGTTTCTTGAATATGCGGCCGCGCTCGGCGTCGATCTCTGTTTTCAGAATTTCGAGCAGGAGTTGGCCGAGATGCGCAGCATCTACGCGTCGCCGACGGGGTGTCTGTTGCTTGCGCAAGCGGAAGGAGCAAGCGCGGGCTGCATCGCTTTGCGCAAGATTGAAGCGGGCGTCTGTGAGATGAAGCGTCTGTACGTGCGCCCCGCTTTCCGCGCTCAGGGTTTGGGTCGCCGCTTGGCGCTCGCGATCATCGAACAGGCGCGCAAACTCGGTTACGCGCGCATGCGGCTCGACACGCTGCCGACGATGCGGGCTGCGCAAGCGCTCTATCGCACACTTGGCTTTAGCGAGATCGAGCCTTATCGCCATAACCCAATCGTCGGTACGCTGTTCATGGAGTTGCAAATGTAATGGCAGGTACAAGTTTTGCGCCTACCATTTAATTCTGCGCGCTAGATACTGAAGAGGTCGAAGCTATGTCAAGCAAACGCATCGTGCTCTTATTAGCATTGACGTTTCTATTCGTCTCCGCGCCGCTTGCGCCGCTCGTACCGGACGCGAGTGTATCGCGCACGGCCGGGGCCGCTTCACGTGCGCCGGTGCGTGCGCCGCACGGGATGGTGGTGGCGGCGAATCGCATCGCGACCGAAGTCGGCGTGGATGTGTTGCAGCGTGGCGGCAACGCCGTTGATGCGGCGATTGCGGTTGGCTTCGCGTTGGCGGTCGTGTATCCATCGGCGGGCAACGTCGGCGGCGGCGGTTTCATGTTGCTTCGTCTGCGCGATGGCCGCACGACCGCGATTGATTACCGCGAGATGGCGCCGGCCGCTGCGACGCGCAACATCTATTTGGATGAGCAAGGTAATTTGATCGAAGGCGAAGGTTCATCAACGCTCGGCTATCGCGCGGCGGGTGTGCCGGGTACAGTTGCGGGCATGGCGCTCGCGCTTAAAAAGTACGGTTCGGGTCGGCTGACTTGGGCGCAGTTGCTTGAGCCTGCGCGCAGGCTCGCGGCCGGAGGCTTCAAGGTCAGCTATGCGCTGGCCAATTCGCTCGACAGCAAGCGCGACACGTTCGGGTTGTACTCGGACAGTCGGCGCATCTTTCTCAACGGCGGTCGGCTTTACAAGGAGGGCGACATCTTTCGTCAGCCTGAGTTGGCTGCGACCTTCCGGCGTTTGCAAAGCGGCGGCGCACGTGAGTTCTACGAAGGCGAGACCGCGCGTCTGATCGCGGCCGACATGCGCCAACACAACGGCTTGATGACCCTCGCAGACCTGCGCGGCTATGTCGCGAAAGAGCGCGTGCCTGTGCGGACAACCTATCGCGGCAACGAGATCATCTCGATGCCGCCGCCATCTTCGGGCGGTGTGATCCTGATCGAAGAGTTGAATATACTCGAAGGCTATGATCTGCGCGCGATGGGTTGGTCATCCGCCAATCGTTATCACGTGATGGCCGAAGCAATGCGCCGCGCTTACGCCGACCGCGCAGAGTATCTGGGCGACGCGGATTTCGCGAACGTGCCAGTGGCTGGATTGATCGACAAAAGTTATGCGGCGCGGCTGCGCGGCACGATCAACATGGAGCGCGCTTCGACGAGCGAGAAGGTGCGTGCAGGCCATCCACCCGGCGCGGAGTCGGCCGAGACGACGCACTTCACCGTCGTTGACCGCGAGGGCAACGTCGTCGCCAATACGTACACGCTCAATAGCTCTTACGGCGGCAAGGTCGTGGCGCATGGCACGGGCTTCCTCTTGAACAACGAGATGGACGACTTCGCGGCGAAGCCGGGCACCGCCAATCAATTCGGCTTGGTGCAGGGCGAGCGCAACGCGGTTGCGCCGCGCAAGCGGCCGCTCTCGGCGATGACGCCGACGATTGTGTTGCACCCGGACGGCGCGGTCTGGTTCACCGTCGGCTCGCCCGGCGGTTCGACGATCATCAACACGGTGATGCAAGTCATCACCAACGTGATTGACTACGACATGAACATGCAGCAGGCGATTGATGCGCCGCGCATACATCATCAATGGCTGCCTGACGAGTTGGACTTCGAGCCTTACGGTCTCTCGGCCGACACCGAGCGGATTCTCAAAGCGCGCGGGCATCAAGCGTTCGTCCGGCCGAACGCAGGTTGGACGACCGGCGGCGGTTACATGGGCGACGCGCAAGGCGTGATGATTGAACCGCAGACCAACGCGCGGCTCGGCGCAAGCGACTCGCGGCACGAAGGCGTGGCGCTTGGATATTAAAGAGCCATGACAGGTGATAAGTGACAGGATCATTTCAAGCGAGTCGGCGCGAGCACAATCGGCGCAGTAAAGTTTCGATGAATCTCAAACGAGTGCGGCAATGGGTTGCTTTGCTCGCGTTGCTATCTTTGATTCACTCGTTCAATGCGCTCACCGTCTGCGCGTCAGGCAACAACAACGCAACTGCGCCGTTGATTCAGGTCACCCCGCCTGAGCCGGTGTTTAATGATGAGGCGCGGCGGACTGAGTTGGCAGCGCGACGTGCGCATGTGGCAGAGCAGATCGGGCCGAAGTCTGTGCTCGTTTTGTTTAGCACAGAGGCGCGCGTCTATACGGGCGATGTGGATTATGAGTACCGGCAGGAGAATAATTTTTATTATCTCACGAACCTGAACAAGGAAGGTGCGACGCTCGTGCTCATGCCGGGGCACAAGGCGCTGCATGAGATTCTATTCTTGCCGCGCCGCAGACGCGGGATTGAGTACGGCTCAGAGACATGGACGGGTCGGATGTACAGCCCGGAAGAGGCGCAAAGCTTATCGGGCATCGCGGAGATTTGGGACGCGCGCGAGTTTGCGCCCTTCATGCGCGCGCTCAAAGCGCAATTCGCTTATCAACCGAAACCGGAAAACGTTTTTCTGTCGGCAGTATTCAAGCACGAAGCTGCTTCGTCTGAGCAGTCGGCTAATGTCAACGCCGATTACGAAACGCTCTTCAGCGCGATGCGCAAGAACGATGCGTCAGTCTATCTCTTGATCCCCGAAGAACAAGACAGCCGCGCATACAAGCAGGAGCAGACGTTCGCCGCGCAACTCGCGCAGTCTGCGAGCGGGTTCACGGTGCGCAACGCTTGGCCCATCTTCGCTGAGATGCGTGTGCGTAAATCGCCGATGGAATTGCAACTCTTGCAGCATGCCGTTGACATCAGCATCGAGGCCCACGAGAGCGCGCAAGCGTCGGCAGCACACGCGCAGTGGGAGTATGAAGTGGCGGCGGAAGTTGATTACACGTTTCGTCGGCGGCACGCGGATCATTGGGGTTATCCTTTGATCGTCGGGAGTGGTGTGAACGCGACGACGCTGCACTATGAAGAGGCGCAAGGGCCGGTTAAGGCGGGCGATCTGTTGTTGATGGACGTGGGCGCAGAGTATGGGCACTACACGGCGGACGTGACGCGCACGTTTCCGGTGAACGGGCATTTCAGTCCGGCGCAAGCAGACATCTACAACATCGTGCTCGCGGCGCAAGAGAAAGCCATGAGCGTCGTCCATCCCGGCGCGACCTTCGCGGACGTACACAACGCTGCGGTCGAAGTGCTCAAAGATGGATTATTCAAGCTCGGTCTGATCACAGAGCGCAATTCAAGTCAGTACCGGCTCTGGTTCATGCACGGCACGTCGCACTTCCTCGGCATGGATGTGCACGATGTGGGCGGGCGCATCCCGCTTGAGCCGAACATGTGCTTCACCATCGAACCCGGCATTTACATCCGCCCGGACGCCCTCGACCTGCTGCCCGACACACCCGACAATCGCAAGTTCATCATCGCCGTGCGCCCCGCGTTTGAGAAATATAAAGGCAGCGGCGTGCGGATCGAAGACGATATACTGGTAACGCCTGCCGGCTATCGCAACATGTCCGGCGCGCTCCCGCGCACAATCCCTGACATCGAAAATTTCCTCGCCCGCGCCGCGCGCGAACTGCACAACGAACCGCGTTGAAAGGGATGAGGGATGAGTAAGAAGCGGCTCAAGTTGAGCGCTCTTCTTTTCATCCCTTTTCGGTTACTCGCCACAATTCGATCCGTTCTTCGTCAAAGCCTTTCAACATCGCTTCGACCGGTTCGATCTGCAAGCCGTTCTCTGGCGCTTCGATCATCACGGTGACTTTGGGATCGTCGCGGACGGCGGTCGAGATGATGATGTCTTGACCGGAGGAGAGCGGTTCGAGGCGAGCGGCGATGTTGACGTTCGAGCCGAAGTAGTCGAGCCGGCCGTTGAGGTTAACGGCGATGCAGTGGCCCGTGTGCATACCGACTTTGAGCAGGAAGGGGCGCGTGCCTTCGGGTGGATTGGCGAGTCGGCGTTGCGCTTTGAGCATCGCGCGCAGGGCGGCGGCGGGGCGACGAAAGACGGCCATAATCGCATCGCCCAATGTCTTGACGAGTGCGCCCTCTTCTTCGTCAACAGTTTCGCGTAGGATGTCGAAGTGGCTCATCACCGCGCCGAAGGCGGGCGCGTCGCCGATCTCGCGGTAGAGGCGCGTCGAGCCGCGCAGGTCTGTGAAGACGATGGTCATGCTGCCGACTGAAATCTGTTGGTGCGGGCGCAGCGCCTCGGTGGCGAACAGGTCGCGGAAGATTTGCAGGGCCGTCACCTCTGCCGCCGTCACCGCCTGATCGCTCCAAGCCATGCGCTCCAAGACGAACAACTGTTCAACGTCGGTCGCGTTCTCATAGTTGAGCGACGGACGCAGACTCAACGTTAGCTCATCGTTGCTCCAACCTTTTTCATCTGTGCGCAAGTTGATCTCCGGCGCGCCTTCATCTGTGACGAGCAACGCCTGACCGCCGGGTTGTTTGAGCGTGCGCAGGCGATAGCGACCCGGTTCAAGCGCCAACTGAAGCTCGCGCCGTTCGCCGGGCGCGAGTAGTTGCTGCGCGATGATGTGCGGCGTGACTTGCGGCCCGCCGATGCAGAACTCGCCCACTTCAACGAGCCGCACGGCCGAATTGGGCTTGAAGGTCAACTCGACGGAGCGGTCGAAGTTGACGGTGAAATCTATGTTGCACGTGTCGCAGTGGACGTTGTTCTGTAGGTCTGCGAGCGACGCGCTCGTCTCTTTCGCGCCACGACAGAGTGGGCAGAGCATGTCCCAACGCAGATCGAGTAGTCCCGCGCGCGTGGCCCACAGACAAAGCTCAAGCACGGCGCGGCGCGGCGCGCCCCAATAGTCCGCAAGCGTGTAAGGGCGCAGGCGCGTGAGCGTGAGATCGTCGGCCTGTTCGATTGTGGCGACGAGCCGCGCGACGAGTTCGGGCGGCGAGCCTTGCGCGATCAGCTTCTCGCTCATCTGCACGAGCCGCTTGCGCCCACTCGTCGGAAACCGCGCATCCGGCGCGGGCGCGCTAATGTGCGGCGCGCCCGTCGCCATCTCATCGTAGCGACGCATGACCGCATCGAACCGGCGCGCGCTGATCTGGCCCACTTGAATCGGAATTACAACCAGCCCAAGCAGCGATTTGGGCCGCGCCCAGACTTGATAGATGAGATGCGTGCCGCCGTCTGGTTGCGGTTTCAGTTCGGCGGTGACGCGCATCTCCACGACGGGGCCGCGCGTCAGTCGGCGCACCACGCCGAAGCGAAACGGGCGCACCCACTCGAACGGCTCTTCCACCCATTCGATGGTCAAGCCAAATCTGCGGAAGCGCAAACGCCGATGCGCGTTCGCAAACGCAGCACTACCTTCTGCGGGCGGCGCGACGACCGGCAGACCGGCGTCACGGTTGAAGCGATTCGTGTCCGACAAGAGCGGCCAGAGCGACTCAGGGCTAGAGCGTAGTTGCCACTCCCAACGATAATGAAAGTCTCGATAGCGCATGTTAGTTGTAACCGCGAGCAGATACGAATGGACGAGGCGCGGCAGATTGTAGAACAGATCGGCGAGCAGTGAGAATATGAAACCGACGACTGACCAAAAGACGCGTTGGGATAAGTGCCCATCATCATTCGTAACTCAAAGCGTCAACCGCGTCTTGCCGTGCGGCGCGCAGCGCGGGATAGAGCGCGCCGATGGTGCCGCCGAGCAATCCGATCAACAGCGAGACGAGCACCCAGCGCGGCTCGATCTCGACGACCAAGGTGCTCGCGCGCTGCAATGCGAAGCGCGCGCCGAAGGTTAGGATCAACCCGACCACAACACCCAATACGCTCACCAGCAGCGCCTCTTGCTCAATCACCCAAGCGATCATCGCGTTCGACATGCCGAGCGCCTTAAGGATGCCGATCTGGCGCGTGCGCTCGGTTACGGTCGTGTACATCGCCAACAGGATGACGAGCATGCTGATCGCTGCGGCGACCGCGACGATCACATCAATGAAGATGTTCAGAGCCGGCACGCCCGCCGCATACAACTCCGGCAGGTCGCGCGTGAAGATGATCTGATCGTCGGGGAAGGCTTGATGGATGCGCTCGGCCACTGCGTCTTGCGCGGCCGGATTTTGCGCGGCGACGAGAATGCTCGCGCAACGATCCTCCGTGCCGACCTGCTCCTGCATCGTGGCGAGTGGAATCTTGATGCGCCCGCCGCCCGGCGGTTCATAGACGCCGACGATCCGAAACGGCCGCTCGTAAACTTTCACCGTGTCGCCCACGTGTGCGCCCTTGTGTTCCTTCACCCACTCCGTATCAACGATGGCCACGTCGCCTGCGGTCAACTTCGAGCCTTCGACGAGATGTATGCCGGACATCGCTGCATATTCATCGTAGTTGATGCCGTCAATGATGTGACTGCCGAAGCCGCCCTCGGCCGTGTCGGCCATCTGACCAAGCGGCACGGCGGCGCGCACGCCCTCGATGCGCGCGAGTTCAGCGGCGTGGCCGACCGGCATCAGAAATCCTTGCGAGTTGAACAGCCCGCGCGTGCCCGGTGCACGCAGCATGATCTCTGCGCCGATGCTCGCCTCGCGCCGCCCGCGTTCGCGCAAGACGCCGTGCGAGAGTCCAACTGTGAAGACAATCAAAAGCACGCCGATGCCGACGCCGAAGATGCTGACGAGCGTGCGCGCGGGGCGATGCGCGATGTTTGAGAAGACCAGATTGTCCATAGCTGTTTGCAGGCGCGGATGGCGCGCGATGACGCGGCGCGTCGCCGTGGGCACGGTGCGCGTGGCCAAGATCGCCAGTCCGACGACAGTCCAGAAGATGATAGCGGCTTTACGCACGAGCGCAAGCGCTAATCCAGTCGCGGCGGCGAAGCCAAGCCGTTTTAGGATGACGACGTTGCCGCTCTCATAGACGCCAATCGTGCCGGGCACGAAGCCGAAGACGAAGTTGATCACTTTCGTCAACGACTCGATCACGAAAGGCGCAGCCGTCGCCGGTCGAAAGCCGAGCATGCGCAAGGTCACGTAAACCTCAAAGACCGATGAGGCGTGCGATAACAGATCAAGCGCGACGATGTTGAAGAACGCGCCGCGCCGGTGGCGATAGAAATGATAGAAGTGGCCTTCGACGCGCAGGATGTGCTCGCGTCGTGCGAGCAGCGCGCGCCGTTTGAAGCCTTTCACGATCAGCCACTTGATCAAAGCCGACGCGGGCATGACGCGCCGGCTCAAGGCGAAGACGACGCCGAACAGAGTCAAGAACGCCGAGACCGCGATAACAAGCAGCGCATAGAAGACCGGCCGCGGGACTCTGTACGTTGCTAGCATGACGCACGCGCCGCTCAAAATAAAGAGCGCGACTGAAAGGTTGTAGAGCAGATTATCAACAACGAGCGCCTGCGCGGCCGTAACGAGCGTCACACGCTTGCGCAACAGTGCCGCTTTCGTCGCTTCGCCGAGTACGGGGCCGGTGAAGGTTAAGAACGAGACAGCCTCGCCGCCGAGTCTTGTGGTGAACGCTTGCCAGACGTTGAAGTGCCTGTGCTCCGGCGGGACGGCGACGCGCAAGGCGACGGCGCGGATGAGATGGCGCGCGCCGTTGATGGCGAGGATGGCGAAGAGACCGAAGCCGATCTGCGCGAGCGCGTCGAAGATCGGTTGCACGCCGACGCGGTTGATGATGTAAACGAGCAGCGCGAGACCGAGCAGGAAGGCGACGACCTGCAACCAAAAGATCGAGCGGCGCGCGGCGCTCTTGCGCCCAGCCGTGATGGGCACATTCGCTTCGTCCGGCGCGGCTGCTTCTTTGATCTGCTCTTCGACCGAGATCAATGTCTGCTCCCAGTTGTGTCTGTGCTGACGGGCTGCGCGGGCTGGCGCGGTGCGGCGAACAGTTCGGTGATGACGCGACCGGGAAACTGTCCCGGTGCTTGCGCATAACCGACTGACAACATCGCGCCCGGCACAGGCAGTTGTCCAGTCAAGGTTAAGACAGTCGGGACGAAACTCAAACTGTCGTAAGGCTCACTGATGATCAGCCCGCGCGGGATGCCAGTGTTTGCGCCGCCGGCAAACATCAAAGTCGAGTGGGTCGAGACGCGTTGGAATGAGCCGTGATTGCCACCGGGATTGAAGCCGCGCACGTCGAAGTTCCAATGATTGCTCGCGTGGACGAAGAGATCGGTTTCGATCAAGGTGCGTTGCCGCCGACGGAAGCGGTGCATTAATTGTTCGTCACGTGTGAGACCCGGCACGTCCGGCTCGGTCGCAAGCGTCGGGAATTTCGCCAGCTCTTCATGCAAGCCGATCAGCCCGTTCGAATACTCCGTCTGATGAAGCGCGTGCAGCCACTCGACGTCCGTGTGCCAGCCGCTCAACCACGCGGCGCGATCCGCGCCCGCAGGCAGCGAGACGTTCGCGTCCTCCCAAATCTTCAAAGGCAGATCGGCGCGCCACGCTTGCCGCTCGAAACTGATGCGGCCGTCCGCGTCTTGGCGCAAACGCGCGATGGGCAAATAACGCAGCAAAATTTTATCGCCACGTTCGCGGCGCGCGAGCACGAGCGCCTGCCGGTCGTCGCCGCGATAGAGCCAGATGCAATCGTCGGCGCGCAGATCGGGATCGCCCGTTGCTGAACGCAATGCTTCGACGGGAAGCTGCGCGGCCAGAAAATCTATCGGGTGATTATCGAGGCCGGGCTGCACGTTGTTGCGCACGGTCGTGTTGCGCAGCAATGCGAAGTAGTCAATGCGTTTGAAACTGCGCGCCATGTCGAGCGCGCCGTCGGGCGCAAGTTGCAAGCCTGTGGGCATGAGGCCGACGACGTAGTTCTGTAGTTCGTTGATGTTGTTGCGCGTGCCCATCGCGCCTTTGGCGATCACGTCGGGGATGCGTATGTGCGCCGGATCAACATTCTCGGCCTTGAGCGCGAGCAGATTTTCGAGCGTGCGCGCGTACTCCGTGTAGTCGAGTTCATCGCCTTGCCATGAATCGAGCCGCACCGCCTGGCGCAGCGCCTCCTTGTCGCGCCCGACGGCCGCGTCCTTAGGTGTCCACTTCTTCGGCTGCGCTACGACAAGGGCGCGCTGTCGTTCGATCAGACGATGAAGCGCGCCCAACTCTTCCTGCAACTCTTCGAGCGTGCGCTGCCATTCGGGCCGGCGGCGGTCGAGCGCGGCGAAGAACGCGGCGGTCGCGGCGCGGCGCACATCGGGCGCGAGGTCTCTGCGTTGCAATTGGAGCAACAGAATATGGAGCAGATTGAGATCGCTATCGCGCAGATGTAGGCCGGAACGCTCGTTGCCGTCAAAATCCACGAGCGCGGTCGGGTAATCGCTGCTCTGACCTTTCAGATAATAAGAGTCGGGCGTCGTCGTCGTGATGAGCGGCACGAGCGGGTAGATGCCTTTGAGCGCGTAGTCGTTTAGGAGTCGCCGTTTGGTGATGATGTGATGACCACCGCCCTCTGCGCTCGCCAATAGTTTGACGAGATTGAACCCTTGACTGTAGTAACGCTCGTCAGAGTTAATGCCGTGATCGGAGACGACGATGAACGCGGTGTCAGCCGCCAATGGACTCGCCTCAATCGCCGTCCAGATGCGCCCGACGATGCCGTCCAACTCTTGCAGCGCGGCGAGGTGTGTGGCGCGGTCGCGGTTGTGATGCGCGGCATGATCGAACTCGGAGGTGTAGTAGTCCAAGTAACGAACGCGCGGGTCGTTCAAACGCTGGATCAACTCGCGCTCTACTTCGTCATAGATCATGTTGCGCGCGCCGATCCCCAGCGTCCATTCATCGAACAACTCTTCGGGCGAGTGCGTGGCGAGATAGTTCTTGCCTGCGCCTTCGAGCAGGGAATAGTGTATGCCGCGCTCGTAGGTTTGAAAGCTGACGTAGCGTTCGTAATTTTTGTAACGATCAATCAGAAGCGGCACGCCGAGTTCGTCCAATACTTCAGACCCCGGCATGTCAATGCGCCGCTTGGCGATGTTTGCGAGCCAGACGGGCAGGAAGCTCAGATAGTCGTATGAGTGCTGCGTGAAGCGGTCGAACTCGACGTTGCCTTTGATCTGCAGGTGCTGGCCCGTATCAAGCAGCGACCAAGAGGGCGCAGACAAACTCATGCCGCGCACGTAAAAATTCTCGACCCGCGTGCCGTTCTCATAAAACAGATGATCGATCCACGGCAGCAGACTCTTGCCCGTGCGCGGGTCGCGCTCGCGCACATATCTATCAACCTCCGCGCCCGGCAACCCATCAACCTTGAGAATCACGACGCGCCGCGCCTGTGCGTGCGCCAGTAGGCAGAAAGCAGAAAGCAGAAGGCAGAAAGCAGAAGGCAGTCGGCAGTAGGCGGAACGCAGACGAGGTTGACAAGAGCGCCTACGCCACATACTCAGCAAATTATTGCCGACAACAGATCGCCGACAAGCTATTGCCATCTGCCTATTGCTTTCCGCCTGCTGTTTTCTGCCTTCTGCCTTCTGCATATTCTTAATTGCCTACTGCCTTTCACTGTCCGCCCATCTCCGCGATGATCTTGGCGGTGGCTGGAGTGATGCGTTGGTCTTCGCGGGCGGCACGACGCAAGTATTCGGCGCTGAGCGTGCGCCAGCGTTCATCCTGCGCTTCGTCGCCGTAGATGCGCGCGAGTGCGTCCTTGGCGGTCTCATTATTGATGCGATAGAGACCGTTCAGGCAGAGACGCTGCGTCTCTTCATCCTGCGTGTGCGCGAAGATGCGCGCGACGGCCGCCGCAGTCTGGCCGTCGGCGCGCGCGCCGTGCTCAGCGATGAACGCAAGCGAGCGGCGCACGTCTGCGATGTTCCATTGCACTTCGACGCGCACACTCGTCCGCGCCACCTCGCGCAAGAAGTGGCGATGATAGGCGAGTTGACGTGTGGTATCGAGCGCAGTCGCTGCTTCGTTGGGCGCGGCCTGCTCGCGATGCGTGTAGAGACCGAAGCTCAAGGTGTTGGCGAGGCGAAAGAGCGTCTGCTCTGTGCGCGTGTGTTTGAGCGGCACCATCTCTGCGCGCCGGTCGCGGTCGAGTTGCGCCGGCAACCCATCAGGTCGCTGCGCGTATTCAAGCAGCGCCTCATACTGCGCGCGTGCCAGACGCACCTCCGCCGCGCGCCCGTTCTCCAGTGGGTTCAGCGAAACGTGTTCGAGCCGTTGGCTCACTTCGTGGCGCAGTTCCGGGTCGAGCGAAGCGTCGAGCGAGAGCAACAGTTTGAGTTGCGAGTAGGCGCGCAGCCGCGAAGGTTGATTTATGTCCATGCCGCGCTTGTCGGTGACGTAATCGTAAACGGTACGGCCGAGCAAATAGGGCAAGTCGAAGCGTGAGACAGCGAGCACGTTGCGCGCCACGTCTTCAAGCACGCGCTTCGACATCTCGCGCTCTTTCGGGTTGAACGCGTTGCGAAAATCAACGAGCAGGATTGGAATCTTCGGATGATCTAGGCCGTAGAGCGCGAGCGGGAGCAACTCGACCGCGTGCGCGCCCGGCGTGTCTGCCGCAACGACGCGATTGTCTGCGTCGTAGTAACGCGTCTCAGTGTAGCCCTGCCACGCGCGCAGGCGTCTGTCGTCCCAAGGGCTGGCGATGTTGAGAAAGCGCCCTTTGAATTTGCGGCCGCGATTGGCATCCAAGTCTGAACGAGCGACCCAAAGCAGCGCGTGCGTCGTGCTGCCATCGGGCAGTTCCAACGGCTCGAAGATGAGTCCGGTCGCTTCCGCCTGTTGGCGCAGCAACTCCCAGTTGTGCCCGCGCGTATCGCGCCATTGGCTGGTCTGTTGCTGATAGACGCGCTGCAAATAAATATCGTCAACGATGCCGCCGAAAGTTTTCTCGGTCAGCATCAAACGCGCTTGTATCTCCTGCAACTCGCCGGGCGAGAAGACCGGCTGCTCGCCTGTCTGCGCTTCGTAGAGCGAGAGGATGGCGAGCGCGCTGATGATGTGCGCCTTGCGGTAATCGTCCACGTTGCGCCGGTAGGTGCGCGTCGTGGCCTTGAGCATGAAGCCGTAAGAGTCGAGCAGAATTGCCTGTGTCGCCGTCCAGAAAAGTTTCTGCCAGACATCGCGGCCGGTCGCGGCGAGATCAACGACGGGTGGCGGCACGCGCTTCGTCGCGCCCTTGTTGCCGACGCGATTGTAAAAGAAAGGGACGGCGGCGGCGGCGCGTTGCTCTGCGCGTGGGCGCGTGTAGGTGTGCATCCAGACGTAGCGCAGGCGGTCGTTCTCGCGCACGTCATCGCCGAGCGTGTCGCGCAGGATCGTAACGAGCGGTACGTCTTGATCCGCTTCCTCCATGTCGCTTGCGCTGGCGTGTTGCGACATGCGCTCGGCGGCTGCGACGCCGGGCAGTTTGCCAAAGATGGTCAGCAACTCCGCGCCGCCTGCGACGGGTATGCGTTCAAGTCGGAAATCGGATTGTGCGGGCGCAGAGGCGGCCGGCGGCACGAGTTGTGTATCGGCGACGGGCGTTTGCGCCCGCAGTGTACGCTGAGCGGCCGGCAGGAAGATGAAGAGGAGGGAGAAAAATATCGAGATCGTTTGCCGCGCCCCGCGCCCCACGCTCAAGTTATTCATAACCGATGCGTGCTTCCCCTTTTACTCAGCAACCCACTCCTGTTGGAGCGAAATGACTGCGCCTTCAACGGTCAGCCCTTGATGTAAACCGTGGCGTTTGTAGGTGCCCTATTCTACCGCAGGATCGCTCGGCAACAAGTGTGCCGTAAAACGGGCGAGGGGCTTGTTGGTTAAGCTAGCTTAGAACCATTGACGCAAACGGTCGCCAGACCGTTAACAATTCGGGCTTGCGATGCCGCCGCGCCGCGCGTACGTTGCCAACAAGCACGAGGGAAGTTACTGCCGCAGCGAGGGGGCGAGCGTACGCAACGTCGTTGCGTCAAGCACGAAGACGCGCACAGCCGGCGTGTCGCCGAGAGCGATGACCATCGCGGGTTGGCTGACTTCAGAGAGCTTTGCGACGAGCGCATCGTTGGTGAAATAACGACGCCCGCGCGCGGCAATGATGATGTCGCCGGGCGTGAATTCGTTGAGCGCAGCGCGGTCTGAGAGTGAGATGGAAATCAGATCGTCGCGCCCGGCGGCGTGCGCATAGTGTGTGAATAGTTCGGGCGTCTCGCAGGCGATGCGCGCCTGCGCGCGTGCGCGCGCGGCGACCGCAAAGGCCGTGTCGCGCATGCTTGCATCATAGAACTCGTCGTGGGGGAAGTAGCTGCCGGCGCGCGCGTGCCCGCCGCCGAGCGCGTTCGTGTAGAGCCGGTAGTAGGGCATCGCGCTCGCAGAGGCGTAAGCCGAGCCGGTGAGCGCGCAGAGCACGATGCACGCTTGCACGTAGGTCTGGAACGTTTCAGTTGCGCCGATGCGGCGCGAAGTCAGCGCGACCCACCGGATGAGCGCATGGACGCCGACCGCCGTTGTGATCAGCACGACGGGTAGGGCGAGCGTGAAGTAGCGCAAAAATTTTCCGCCGAGCAGCGTGAAGGGGAAGAACCAGAAGAAGAGCCAGAAGAGAATGAAGTAGCGCGCGTCGCCGAGTCGTTTAGTGAAGAGCAGAGGCAACCCGACGAGAAAGCCTGCGCCCACCGTGAGCGGCAGCTTGAACGCCATGAAGACATAGTAAAAGTACCAAGCCATACCGCGTAGCCAGAGCGATAACTGATTGGGATAGAGCCGGCCCATGAACTCGTAGCCTTCATGCCCGATCCGATGCTCGCCCGCGAAGAGGCGCATCTGGTGCCAAGTGCCCGGCAGCAGGATCGTCGGGCTGAGCACGACGAACACCGCACCCATCAACACAAAGAACATGAGCCAGCGCCGCCGGCCCAGACGCCAGCGTGTCGCCGGAATGTCCTGAAAGATGTGGTAGTAGCTCGTACTGATCGCCAACAGGTGCAGCAGATACTTCGACGCGAGCATCGCACCGAAGGCGGCCGCTGTCGCCCAAGCGTAACGTAAATAATTTTGTGCGCCCGACTCGGCCGCGCGCCGACAGCGCAGCCAAAAGATATTTGCCAGCAGGAAGAAGAAGAGTAGGAATGTGTCCTCTTTGGCGATGCGATTGAAGCCAATGGCTGCTGGGTCAAGCGCCCACAGTGCCGCCGTAATCAGCGCGGTCGTCGGGCCGAACAGTTCCGCGACGAGCAGGAACAACAGCAGCGCGGTGAAGGTACCGAATACCACTGAGGGCAGACGCAAGGCCGTCTCTTCCGCGACGCGCAGTTGCGGGTGCGCGGCGACGATGCGCGATTCGTTCCACTGTTCGCTCGCCAACACGCTCAGCGTCAACAAAGCTTTCATCAGAAACGGATGTTCGCCGTTCGCCGAAGTCAACCCGTGCGCGCGATAGTCCGCGACGGCGTTCAACTTGTTGAGTTCGTCTTCGCTCAGCCCTTCGGCGCTCAGATGATAGGCACGTAGCCCGAAGCCGACGAGCAAGATCAAACTCAAAAGCGAGACGACGAGCGCGCGACTATGCGCCCGCGCGCCTTGCGCGGCGAACAGTTTCGGCGTGTCGAACGTGGCGGCAGTTGCGGACAAGACTAAATAAATGCTCCCGGCTAGTTAATCATTTGAATCAAGCATCGTGCCGCACGGCGGGCGATCCGCGTGCGTTCAAAAGTCGCAAGGTTAGCCTGTCCAGTAACTGTCTGTCAAAAACGCATGACCGAGAAGCAGGCGCAAAATTACGACAGATTGATAATTTTGCAGGCGGGCTTGTGGTGCTTTTCAGTTTGTTACGAGGCCGGCAGAGCGTGACAGATTGAGCTTGAAGACGTAAGGCTAATGAGCTTGATTGGTCGCCGTGCCGGCGCGCGCTTCTTTAACTTGGGCATTGGTATTGGCCGTCGTCTCCTTCTCAGGCTCTTCCGATTTCCAACCGGCGCGTTGTAGGAGCGTGATGGCGTAGCGGACGGGGATGGCGAAATTGGCGTCTTGAATCTCTGTGAAGATGGCGAAGTTGATGCCGATGACGCGCCCCGATTGCCCGAAGAGCGGCGCGCCCGAACCGCCCTCGGCGGTGCGCGCGTCGTAGATGATGCGGTGCGCCTCGTAGTCTGTGATGTGCCCTTGCGTGGTGAGCGGTTTAATTAGGCTGAGTTCCGCGAGCCGCCCGACGAGCACGTCAACAGACGAACCGAAGCGCTGCTTGATGTTGTTCGCGTCCTCGTCCGGCAACGAAGCGAGGATGCGATCCGGCCCCGAAGGATAGCCCATCAAGACGACCGCTTTGCCGACCGCCGCCGCGTCCGATTCGCTGTCGAGCGGGAGCGCCGGAATCGTCGTCGGCACTTCCGTCGTGTCGAGCGTGCAGACCGCGAGGTCGTCGCGCGGTGCGGATTGCTTGAAGCGCAGTGTGAACGGCTCTTTGATGCCGGGAAAGTAGGCGAGCAGTTTCGTCAGACGCGGCTTGCCGTTGACCGTGCTGCTGAAGACCATCGAGCGTTCGTCCGCGACCCAAGGCTCGACGGCGACATGCCGGTTGGTCACGATGAACCCGCCGCCGACGTGAAAGCCCGTGCCGACGTAAGGAAACTCGGCGACAGGGCCGCGACCTTCTGGTGTTAAGAGCGGTGCTTGTTCGGTCTGCGGCACGCGCTCATCGGCCGGGGTCGGCTGTGGCTCGGGATAACGCAAGGGGCGGCCCGTGCCGGACTCGACGAAGATGTATGTGCCGGAGATCAGACAGACGCCGCTGCCGTATTCGCTGCGCAGCTTCGGCGCGAGCGACAAGCTATAGATGATGTCCTTATTGCTCTTGTCCACCTGCTCGAACTGGTGCTTTGAATCTTCGAGTTGCTTGTTCTGTTGTGCCAGCGTGTTGTTCAAGGTCTCGATCTGATGCCGGCTCTGCTTGAGTTCTTTGAAGACGGCGAAGCCCAGATAGAGCGTGCCGCCGACGAGCACGAGTGCAAACAAGAGTGTGATGAGCTTGGTGCTGGGATTGATCTCGCGCATCAGTTCGCGCGTGAACTCGCGCAGGAATACTTTGGCGTCGTCGCGCCGCGCTGTGGCTGCGGCTTCGATAGCTGCGTCTTGAATGAAAGGCGCGACGTGAACATCCGCGCCGCGCTCAGGCACGAGCGCAGGCGGCGCACTCAGAGGGAAAAATTGCAGCGTGAAATCAGAGTCGGCGAGTTGCACTTGATCGCCGTCTTCGATCTTGCGCCCTTCTGTGAGCGGCGCGCCATTGTGCGTCAGCCCGAGCGCCGGGTCGAAAGCAGCGATGTGATAATGACCGTTGGTGCGCGCAAGTTCGAGTAGCAACGGCGGCGCGTCAGGGATGAGGTCGGGCTGGAAGCGCAGGTCACAATCGGGGCCTGCGCCGATGCGTATGCGCTCTTGAGCGAGCACTTCGGTGTGCCGCTCCGAGCCGACTTCGATGTGAATCACTAATCCTTGAGCCATACAGCAAGGGCCGCGACCGACAACAATTAAGCGACCACGTAAGAACCGCACTCAAGCAAAGAACCGGCGGTCTCGTGCGCAGTCGCCTACGCACATCATTTTATACTAAGATTTCGCGCGCGAGCAAAATCCGAATGCAACAGGCGCTTGCGCCCGGCGCATCCTAGAGGGCGCGTGCGCAGTAGCGTTAATGCTTGATCGACTGCTCCAACATACAACTGCGCTTTTGTCTGAACCTCAACGGGGAGCGAATTCTTATGCTTGATCGGGTCTCGGCTGTTTCGTTGGCTTGTGCATTAGCATTGACCACGCTGTTGTGTGCGCCTGCGACGCGCGCGCAACAGGTCACGATGCCGCGCCTCAACTTCAAAGAACGCACGCTCGCCAACGGCTTGCGTGTGCTGAGCGTGTTGGACACTTCTAGCCCGACCGTCGCGATAGATCTCTGGTATCACGTCGGCTCGAAAGACGACCCCGAAGGGCGGAGCGGCTTCGCGCACCTGTTCGAGCATTTGATGTTCAAATCAACGGCCCACATGAAGTCCGAGATGATGGATCGTTTGACCGAAGATGTGGGCGGCCTTAACAACGCCTACACGCAATCGGATGTGACGGTCTATTACGAGGTCGTGCCGTCAAACTATCTTGAGACCTTGCTCTGGGCTGAAGCCGACCGGCTCTCGACGCTCAACGTTGACGAGGCGAACTTCAAGTCGGAGCGGTCGGTCGTTGAAGAAGAGTTTCGCACGCGCGTGCTCGCGCCGCCATATGGCCGGCTCGACTATTTGCTTGAGCAAAAATCTTTCTTCAAGCATCCGTATCGCCGCCCGACCATCGGCAGCATTGAAGAATTAGAAGCTGCTTCGCTCGCAGACGTGCGCGCTTTCCACTCGACCTTTTATCGGCCCGACAACGCCACGCTCGTCGTCGTCGGCGACTTCGATCAAGCGCAACTCGATGCATGGGTGGACAAATACTTCGCCGCTATCCCGAAGCCAAGCACACCGATCCCGCGCGTACAGGTGAAAGAGCCGCCGCATGAGCAGGAGATGCGCGTCACAGAATACGGACAGAACGTGCCGCTGCCAGCGATTGCGTTCTCATACCTGATCCCGCCGAAGTCCAGTCCAGAAACAGACGCGCTTCGCGTCGCCGACGCGCTCTTATCGGCCGGCGAATCGTCGCGGCTCTATCAATCGCTCGTCTATCAGCAACAACTCGCGCAGAGCGTCAACACGTTCACAGACCTGCGCGAAGACGCGAGCCTCTTCATCTGCTATGCCATCCTCGCCAGTGGCAAGAAAGCGGACGAAGGCGAGCGCGCGCTCGCCGCCGAGATCAAAAAGTTACAGGATGCGCCCGTGCCCGCCGCCGAACTTGAGAAGGCGAAGAATCAACTGATCACGAACCAACTGCGCGAGCGCGAGACGAACGAAGGCAAAGCGCAGGCGCTCGGCGATGCGGTTGTCCTGCTCGGCGATCCGAACCGCGTCAATACAGACATCGCGCGCCTCCAAGCCGTCACCGCCGCCGACGTGCAGCGCGTGCTGAAAAAGTATTTCGTTGACACGAACCGCGTCGTGATTGATTACCTGCCCGAGTCAATGCGTCCGGGCAATACTACAGGCACAAACGGCGACTTGAGATTCAGACAGACCGAACCGCACGCTGCACAGTCGGGCAAAGGAGGGCGGGCGAGATGAAGATGAGCGGGAAAGTTTTCAAACGCTTGTTGTGTGTACCGGCGCTCTTGGTGCTGCTCGTTGCCGCGTGCCCCGCGTTCGCGCAAGAGCCGAATGCGACGCCACCGCCGCCCGCCGTGCCGCGCTCGCCGCAGATTCCAAAGCCGGTCGAGCGGACGCTCGCGAACGGTCTGCGCGTCATCGTCGTCGAGCGCAAGAACGTGCCGCTCGTGACGGCGGCCATCTATATCAAGAACGGCGGCGAGGTTGATCCGCCGCAACTCGCGGGCCTCGCCGACATGACCGCCTCGCTTTTGACGAAGGGTACGGACAAACATAGTGCGCCGGAGATCGCTGAAGCCATAGAGGCGCTTGGCGGCACAATCGAATCGGGGGCGGGTTGGGATAGATCGAGCGCGAACGTCAACGTCATGTCGGCGCGCTTCGTGCAGGCGCTCGCGATCCTCGCCGAAGTCGTGCGCCGGCCTGTGTTCAAGGATGAAGAGATCGAGCGGCTGCGCCAGCAGTACCTTGATGATCTCCAAGTGGCGCTTGGCGACCCCGGCCAGATCGCGCGCTTCGTCGCCGCGCGCGTCGTCTTCGGTGACATGCCTTACGGTCATCCGCTATCGGGTACGCCCGAATCAATCGCACGCATCAAGCGCGACGACATCGTGAAGCTGCACGCAACCTACTATCGCCCGGACAACGCCATCCTCGTCGTTGGCGGTGACATCGCGCCCGCGACCGTCTTCAATCTGGCCGCGCGTCTGTTCGGCGACTGGCGGAAGCCTGCGACACCTTTGAGTAAACCGGGCGCGTCGGCTGTACGCAACGTGGAGTCGTATCGCAAGCAGCGCGTCATCGTGATTGATAAACCGGATGCGGGACAGGCGGCCGTCTATGTCACACGGCTCGGTCTCAATCGCAATGACCCGGATTACTATCGCGGCCTCGTGGCCAACTCCGTTTTGAGCGGCTATTCGGGCCGGCTCAATCAAGAGATTCGCATCAAGCGCGGCTTGAGCTACGGCGCGGCCAGTGCGCTCGACGTGCGCCGCGATACGGGCCCCTTTGTCGCTTCGGCACAGACGAAGAATCAGTCGGGCGCGCAAGTCGCCGGCCTGTTGCTCGGCGAACTCGGTCGCTTGGCGACAGGCGCGCTGCCGGAATCAGAACTGACGCCGCGCAAGGCTGTGCTCATCGGCAACTTCGCGCGCAACCTTGAAACCTCAAGCGGCTTGGTCGCGCAGGTCGGCGCGCTCGCGCTCTATGGCATCAGCCTCGACGAGATCAATCGTTACATCAACAGCGTGCAGGGCGTCACCGCCGCCGACGTGCACCGCTTCGCCGGTTCGCGCCTCGCCGCGCAAGGCGCGAGCATCGTCATCGTCGGCAACGCGAAAGAGTTTCTGCCGGAGTTGCAAAAGCAATATCCGAGTGTCGAAGTCCTGCCCGTCGCCGAACTCGATCTCAACAGTGCTACCTTGCGTAAGCCGAAGGTCTGATCGTGATGCACAAACATATCACCTGGTTCAAAACCTGCCTGCTCATCTGCCTGTGCGCGTGCGCCGTCAGCATCAAAGCACAGACGACGGACGATGCGGTCGCGACGAAAAACACGCAGGGCGAGGCCGCCGATGCAGCGAAACAGTTGACCGACCGCGATCCGCTCGTGCGTCAACGCGGCGCGGAAGAACTCGCACGGCTGGCTGCGACCGATTGGCTGCATCTGGTTGAAGGCTATCGCTTGCAGGAGAAGAACGCGCGCGTGCGCGTCGCGCTAGATTGGGCGCTCTATCGCATGGGCAAAGACGAATCGCTCTACATGGTTGTGCGCGCGCTCGACTCTGCGCACGATGCACAAGCGGCCGGCTATCTCGCGCAACTCGAAACGCCGCAGCCGCTCTATCCAGTCCTCCCACACGTCAACGGCAATACGCAGATCAAACTACTCAAAATCCTCGCGCGCATCGGCGACGCCACGACGCTCGAACAGATCAAGCCTTACATAGACTCGTTCGATCCTTTGATCGCAGAAGCGGCGCGCCAAGCCGAGCAAGATATCAAGCACCGGCTCGCCAATCAGCCCAGCGATGCAACCACACGCCCGCGCCAAGTTCATAAAGGTAAACCGCCGATGCTGTGAAGCGTTATCTAAAAAATTAACCGCAAAGAAGCGAAGGACACAAAGACGATGAAAGTTTCTCTTTGTGTCCTTCGTGGCTTTGTGGTTAATTCTCAGCCGATGCACCGGAACCTGCGCTCATTCATGGCGCTGCTTGAACGCGAGCATGATCTCGTCGCGGTCGAAGCAGAAGTTGATCCATATCTCGAACTTGCAGAGATTCATCGGCGCGTGATCGCGCGCGGCGGCCCCGCGCTGCTGTTCAAGCGTGTGCGCGGCAGTCGCTACCCTGTCGTCACGAACTTATTCGGCACGGCGCGGCGCATCGAGTTGGCCTTTGGGCCGAAGCCTGAAGCGTTGGTGCGCGAGGTTGTGCGCGTCGCCGGGTCGCTTCTGCCACCGCGTCCGCGCGAGTTGTGGCAGCATCGTGCGCTCGCGCTCGATGCGTTGAAGTTGGGCACGCGGCGTGTGCGACGCGCACCTGTGCTTGAAGTGATGGACCGGCCGGCGCGGCTCGACGAGTTGCCTGTGCTCACGACTTGGCAAGAGGACGGCGGGCCGTTCTTCACACTACCGCTCGTCTATACGGAATACCCAACGACGCACAAGCACAACCTCGGCATCTATCGCATGCAACGCTACGATGCCGCGACGACCGGCATGCACTGGCAGATACACAAAGGCGGCGGCTTCCACTATCACGCGGCGGAAGCGTTGAATCAATCGCTGCCGGTCACAGTTTTTTTAGGCGGCCCGCCCGCGCTCATCCTCGCGGCCGTCGCGCCTCTGCCTGAAGACGTACCGGAGCTTGTGCTCGCTTCCTTACTCGCGGGCGAGAAGATCGGCGTCGCGCAAGCTGCGAACAGCGCGCACCGGCTCGTCGCCGAAGCTGAGTTTGCTTTGACTGGACGTGTGCCGCCACATGAGCGCAGACCCGAAGGGCCGTTCGGCGATCACTACGGTTACTATTCACTGCAACACGACTACCCGGTCTTTCACGTCGGGTCGGTCTATCACCGGCGCGATGCGATCTATCCGGCGACGGTCGTCGGCAAACCGCGACAGGAAGATTTCTTCATCGGCGATTATTTGCAGCAACTGCTCGCGCCGCTCTTTCCCGTCGTCATGCCGAGCGTGCGCGACCTTTGGTCTTACGGCGAGACGGGTTTTCATTCACTCGCTGCGGCCGTCGTGCGCGAACGCTACGGGCGCGAGGCGCTGGTCTCAGGCTTCCGCATCCTCGGCGAAGGCCAACTATCGCTCACAAAATTTCTACTGCTCACAGACACGCCGCAAGACCTGCACGACTTCCGCCGCCTCTTCGAGCACATACTCGCGCGCGTGCGGTTCGAGCGCGACCTGTTCATCTTCTCGAACGTTTCGATGGACACGCTCGACTACACGAGCGGCAAAGTCAATGAAGGCAGCAAAGCGATCATGCTCGGCTTGGGCACGCCGGTGCGCGATTTGCCGCGCGAGTTTCGTGGGCAGTTGCCGCGCGACATCAAGTGCGCTGAAGTCTTCTGCGGCGGCTGCCTCGTCGTCGAAGGTCTGCCTTACACGCAAGACGCAGAGCAAGCCGCGCGGCTTGCCCGCGCCGAAAGTTTCGCCGATTGGCCGCTCATCGTCCTGCACGACGATGCCTCGGTCGCACATTCAACGCCAGATTTTCTCTGGGCCACTTGGACGCGCTTCGAGCCTGCGGCCGACATCCATGCGGCCGACACAAGCGTCCAACGTCACCATCTCGCCTATCGCGCGCCCATCGTCATTGACGCACGCATGAAGCCCGGCTATCCAGATGAACTGGTCGTTCGGCCAGACATCGCTGAGCTAGTTGACCGACGTTGGTCCGAATTCTTCCCGCGCGAGTTTTAATCGGCGCGCAGTTTAATCTTGCAATGGTAAGCGAATGGTGAAGAGTGCGCCGCCGGTGGGCGCGTTGGTTGCGGTGAGCGTGCCACCGTGCTCGGCGATGACGCGGTGGGCGAGGGCGAGACCGACGCCGTGTCCTTTGGATTTGGTGGTGAAGAAGGGGATGAAGATGCGTTGCAGGTCGGCGGGCGCGATGCCCGCGCCGTTGTCTTCGATCTCGATGACGGCCCATGCGTGACCGCTTGCGTCCACCGTGTCTGCGCCGCGCACGCTGACACGTCGTTCGCTTGGCGCTTCTTCGACGGCCTCGGCGGCGTTGCGCAGGAGATTCAAGAGCGCCTGTCGCAACATGCGCTCGTCGGCGCGCACGCGCGGCAGGTCGCCGTTCGTGTCGAGCGCGACATGGCGCGCGGCGAAGAACGATTGTAACTCGGTCGCGCAGTCGGCGAGCAGTTCTGCGAGCGAGACATCAGAGAGCGTGAGCGGTTGCGGGCGCGCAAAGTTGAGAAAGCCCGTGACCAGTTCGGTGAGGCTGCGGACTTCTTGCAAGAGCGCGGCGGCGGCCGTCTGCCCGCGCTCGTCGAGTTCGAGCTTCTGTAAGAGTTGCGTGTAGCCTTGCAGCGTAGCGAGCGAGTTCTTGAACTCGTGCGCGAGTCCGGCGGACATCTCGCCGAGACTTTCGAGATTGCGCTTGAGCGCAAGCGCTTCGCGTAGTTGCGCGACTTCTGTGATGTCTGTGAGCAAGCAGAGCGCACCGCGTGCGCCCGCGCCCGGTCTTGGATCAATCGGCGCGACGGTCGTGCCCAGCCGCCGCACGCGCCCATCCATGCCCGTCGTCGTTACCTCTTCACGGCGATAAAGCTCGCCGGTCTGTAAGCAATGCGCGACCAACTCCGCGAGTTCGGGCGTAGCGCGCAAGAGGCGCTCGACCGGCTGTCCTTCGGCTTCGCCATCAACCTCGAGCAAAGCGCGCGCGGGCGTATTGACGACTGTGGCCCGTCCTTGCGCGTCGAAGGCGACGAGACCCGACGGCACGCTGGCGATAATCCGCTCGCTGAACTGTTCCGCGCTCGCCGCACGTGCGCTTGCCCGCGCGCTCAATATCTCAAGCTCTCGCTGTTGGGCGCGCAGTTGCGCCACGACCGCTTGAAATGTTTCCAACACGAACTCCGTCTCATCGCGTGCGCCTTCCGGTCGAGCCGCAACGGGCGCGCGCTCCGCTTCGCCGAGCAATTGCCGGTACGGGCGCAGCAACCAACGCGGCAGCAACACGACGCAGGGCACGCTCACGATAAGCGTGATGACGAAGACCGTTAAGAGCACGGGCGCACGTGCTGCGCGCGTCTGCGGCGTCAGCGCCACGAGCGTCAACGTGAACAGGTTTGCCAACAGCAACAAACCAATTACCAGCGCCAACGCCAACTGCACGCGATTTTCGTAACGAGACATGATTTAGTGGTCAGCGATCAGTGATCGATGGTCAGTGATAGACAGTTTAGCTGACCACCGACCACTGACCACCGATCACTTTTAGGGCATGAAGCGCCCGACGTACCAGCTGATGATCTCTTGGCCGACGAAGAGACTGACGAGGGCGCCGATGCCGAGAAAGATGCCGAAGGGCAAAAGCATCTGCATGTCGCGCTCGCGCCGCCAGAGCATGACAAAGATGCCGGCGAGCGAGCCGGCGAAGACGGCAATGAAGATCGTCAAGAGCGTCAGCGGCCAACCCAGCAGCGCGCCGACCATGAACATCATCTTCACGTCGCCCAAACCCATCGCCTCGACGCCGCGCAGACGTTGCCACAGCCAACCGACCAACCAGAGCGAGCCGCCGCCTAATACAGCGCCGAAGAGTGCGCCGAAGAGTGAGACTGTCCACGTAGGCCAGCCTGCGAGTAGTCCGTTGATAACGAAGCCAAGCCCGAAGAAATTCGGCACGAGCGCGCGACAGACGAGCATGATCAGGAGACCGGGCAGCGTGATCACATCGGGCAGGATCATGTGCTCCGCGTCAATGAAGATGAGCGCGATGAGCGCGGCGACGAAGATGAGATCAAACGGTAGCACGGGCGCAAGGCCGTCGTGCAAGAAGGTCATGGCGAACAGCAGTCCGGTTAATGCTTCGACCGCCGGATAGCGCGCAGAGATTGGCGTCCGGCAGTTGCGGCAGCGACCGCGCAGCACTAGGTAACTGATGACCGGCACGTTGTCATACGGCCGGATCGCGACGCCGCATTCGGGGCAGCGCGAGTTTGGAAAGACGATGGACTCGTCGCGCGGGACGCGATGGATGACGACGTTCAGAAAACTGCCGATAGCGAAGCCGAGCGCGATGACGCCGCAAAGAAGCAGAGGGAAGGGTAGCAACAGTGGTGCGGTCGGGCCAGTTTGCAGTATGAGCGATAAGATCATGCTGTGGGGTTAAGAGCGTTGCCCAGTTTCATGGCCGCGCGCTGACTGCTTGACGCCCGCGCATGCCCGCAAGCATATTAAAGCTTCGCAATGATTTGCGAAAGACTGAAAAGAACAAACCGAAGGGAGAGGCGCGCGTGAATCCTCGCAGACCTGTGATCTTGATGTTGGTGCTGGGCGCGGTCTGCGTCGCTGTACTCGCCTTCGTCCCTCATTCTCTGACGCTTGCCAAACGTGCGGGCGCGCGCTTGGCGGACGCCGCCGTCACGGCGTTTGCGCCCGCGTCCGATCCAACCTTCGAGGCGGAGATCAACAAGCCGCCTGAGCCTGCGTTCGACGTGGCGACGTGGTACGGCGCACGCGGCGAAGAGCCTGAGCGGCACGGCGTCTTAATCGAATCTTACGACGGGCAACACGTCTTCGCCACACACAACGCCGACACGACCTTCAACCCCGCTTCGCTCGTCAAACTCACTACCACGCTCGTCGCTTTGCAACGACTCGGCAAAGATTATCGCTTTGAGACGCGCGTCGTCGTTGACGGGCAGATCGATCAAAAGAAGACGCTGCACGGCGATCTTTGCTTGGACGGCAACGATCCGAGTTTCGGCGATACATCGGCCGTGCAGGTGGCGCGCGAGTTGAAGGCGCGCGGCATCGAGCGCGTGCAGGGGAAAATTCTCGTAACGCCGAGCTTCTCATTTAACCTGAGCGAGAAGCCGGAAGACTCTGCGAAGTACGTTGCGCAAGTGCTGCAACTCAAGCAGACGGGCACGGGCGCGGTTGCAAACGCGCATGGGCGGCAACTGTTCGTCATGCGCTCATATCCTCTGCGCGACATCTTGCTCTACATGAACGCGCACTCGGTCAACTTCATCGCGCATCGCATCGGCGATCAACTCGGCGGTGCGGACGGCGTGGCCCGCGCGATCAGTGACGGACTCAAACTGCCGCCCGATCAAGTGCAACTTGAGACGACTTCGGGGCTGTATAACAATCGGATGAGTCCGCGCGGTCTGGTCGCCGTCATCCATGCGTTGATTGAAGAGACGGCGCGACAGGGCTTGAAGCTTGAAGATGTGCTGCCGGTGGCGAGTTGCGATGCGGGCACGCTCAAGCGGCGGATGGAGGGCACAGGTTTTGAGGGCGCGGTCGTCGGCAAGACCGGCACGCTCACGCAGCAGGACGGCGGCATGTCGAACTTGGGCGGCCTCGTCTATACGAAAGACGACGGCATGATCCTCTTCGTCATCCTCGCGCAAGGGCAAAGAATTTGGGACAACAAACAGATGGCCGATCAACTGCTTGCCGAAGTCTTGCACGAGCACCCGGCCGCTTGCGTCTTTCAGCCGGGCGAGATGCGCCGGCAACTGTTGCCGCCAGCCGATCTGCAAATCGGCGATTAAGAAATTTTCGATTGAGCTGCTAAACACTAACGGCGAGCAGAGAGAAATTCTTCCATGCCCGCCGTTGGTGTTTCAGTCTCGGCTGCGAGATCGTTTAAGGCAGCGTCGGCGTTTCGACGATGACGTTGTTGGCGCGCAGTGTGGTTGAGGTGGCGCGTTGCAGATCGGCGAGCGCCTTGTTGTAGTCGGTCTGGGCGCGCAGTTCTTGATTGCGCGCGTTGACCAGTTCGTTCTCGCGTTGGAAGAGAATAAATGTGGTCGAGCGCCCGACTTGATACAAGCGCCGCTCACCCGCCAGTTGCAACTCTGCATTTTGCCGCGCCTCACGCGCCGTCAACACGGTCTGCCGCGCGGTCTCAACGGCCTGCGCTGCGTTGCGCACCTCAACTTCGATGCTCTGTTCCTGCAAGCGCGTCTGCGCTTCGATCTGATCGCGTTGGATACGCGCACCCGCAAGATTCGCTTGGGCGGTGCGATTGTGCAAAGGCAGTTGAATTGTCGCGCCGACGACGACGTTGCGCGTTTTGAAATTGAACAGATTCTGCAACGTCTGACCGTAGCCGCCGATCACATCGGGCGAGACGCCGGATGATTGCACGGTGACGTTCGGGACGACGATGTTATCGGGCAAGCCTGCATCCAAACGCAGACGCCTGAGTTCGGCGAGCAGGAAGGCGTTGGCGTTCGTCGCCGGGTCGCCACTGATGAGCGGCACAAGCCCACTCGGCGAGTTAAGGCCGGGCGCGGGCGTGCCGGCGAGGCCCGTGGTCGAAAGCGTCGCCGTTAGATCAACGCGCGGTTTGGTCTGGTTTTTGAAATAGCTGATGTCTATGTCGTTAATCTCTCGCTGCAACGACTGGCGGCGCAACTCAGGGCGATTGGCGCGCGCCTCTGTGAGCGCAGCATTGAGATCGATGGGCGTCTCGTCAAACGTCGGCTGGTCGGTCGGCACGAGCGCCGCAGACCATTCGGGCGCAAGCTGGTCTTTGAGGAGCAACTGCTTCAAAGTGTTCTCCGCGACGGAGACAAGTTGCGTGGCGCTCAAGAGCGCCGCGATGCGATTCGACAACTCGGTCTGCACCTCTGCGCGTTGAAGCGGTGCGGCCGCGCCCGCCGCAACGCTCGCCTCCGTGCGCCGGAAATTCTCCTGCGCCAGCTTCACGTTCGCCATCTGATTCTCTTGATCTTTGAGGGCGAAGACCAAATCCCAGTAGGCGCGCTGCACCTGTTGGATCACATCAATCGTGCGGCGACGGAAGTCTGCATCGGACTGTTCAAGCCGTTTGCGCTGGACGCGAATCTGATGCCGGTTGCCGTCAATCGAACGATTGCGGAAGAGCGGTTGCGTGAACTGTATGCCCTGATTGGCCGAGTAGAACGGATTGAGCGTCGTAAAGCGCGAGTTGGTGGTCTCGCGTGTGTTGTTGAAAAAATAAGTGTAGTTGCCGCCGCCGCGACTGAACTGCTTGTTGACTGAGAAGTCGTTGTTGATGTCGGTCGTCGTCACGGTCGAGCCTTGATTCGAACCGGCAAGCGTGCTCGACACAGGGCGCACGGAGTTGTTGATCTGCGGCGTGTACTGGAACAGGGGATCGAAGACGCCTTCGAGCGCGCGCAGTTGCGTCTCGGCGAACTTCACATCGTCACGTGCAACCTGTATGTCGTTGTTATTTTCTAGCGCCCGCCGGATCGCTTCGTTGAGCGTGAGCGGCAGATTGTTGCCGCTCTCTACGCCGAGCCGTGTGAGTGGCGGGAGCGGCGGCACAGGGCGCGGCGTCGTGTCGGTTAACACGGGCGCGGCTTGCTCTAAGCCCGTCTCTGGCTGCTGTGTGGACGGCGTAGGCGACTCGATGGGCGTCGCGCTGGTCGTGGGCGTTTCACTTGGCGTCGGCTGTTGCGCCGCAGGCGGCAAGTTTGTACCGGGCGGCGCTTGCGGGTTGGGCCGCTCGACGCTCGGCGGTTGCGTCGGGTTCTGCGACGGGCGCGCTTGTTGCGGCACGTTGGGCTGTTGCTGCTGCGTGCCGGGCGGGCGCGTCGCATCTTGTTGCGCCGGATTCTGCGGCGTGGGCGCGGGCGTCTGGGCGAATGTGACCGCACACAGCGAGAGCCAGATGGTCGCGGTCTGCAAATGTGTGCGCAGGCGATGACTCGACATTAAAACTAAAACTCCTCAGATAGAAGCGTTGGTGATCCAGAACCTGTCGGCGCAAATGATTTTAGCGTTGATGATAGAAGCGCGCCGCCGGTCTGTCCCTACTACGTCACGCTTGCGCGCGGAGTTTCAAATAAGCAAGCGATAGACCGCAGCCGAGCCGCGATTTATGGGCGAAAAATCGGTGCTTTGCGACTGAGGATAGTGCGTGCGTCGCAAATTCGTGAACGGCTGATCCCGTTTTCGGGAAACGTTGCGGGCGAGTTCCTTGACACTGACTGCGCGCGCACATTATCTTGCCGATCTTCAAGTCGCAATTAATTCTTTGCGCAAGTGAACGCGGGCGCGGGGCCGCGCCAGAGATGTGCCGCGTATGTGCGCACGCGAGTTTGAACGTGCCCGCGCCTGTGCGTGCTGATCATCAAAGAGGTTGAGGAGGCTGGTTTGATATGGCTGTGAAAGTCGGCATCAATGGTTTCGGACGCATCGGGCGCAACATCCTGCGCGCCAGTCTCGGCGACACAGAAATTGATTTCGTCGCCGTCAACGACATCACCGACACGCGGACGCTTGCGCACCTGTTGAAATACGACTCAGTGCTCGGCAATCTCGAACACGAGATCAAAGCGAGCGAGAACGGCATCACGGTCGAAGGTAACGAACTGCGCGTCTTCTCTGTGCGCGACCCGGCGGCGATCCCTTGGGATGAGGTCGGCGCAGAGGTGGTCATCGAGTCAACGGGTCTCTTCACGAAAGCCGAAGACGCGCGCAAACATCTGCGCGGTTCAGTCAAGAAGGTAATCATCAGCGCACCTGCGAAGAACGAAGACATCACCATCGTGCTCGGTGTCAACGAGCACGCTTACGACCCGGCGACGCACAACGTCATCTCGAACGCCTCCTGCACGACCAACTGTCTCGCGCCCGTCGCCAAAGTCATTCATCAAAATTTTGGCATACGCTCGGCGCAGATGACGACGATCCACTCGTACACGAACGATCAGCAACTGCTCGATCTGCCGCACAAGGATTTGCGCCGCGCGCGCGCCGCCGCGCTCTCGATGATCCCGACCTCGACCGGCGCGGCCAAAGCCGTCGCGCTCGTGCTGCCGGAACTCAAGGGCAAGTTTGACGGCATCAGTGTGCGCGTGCCGACGCCGAACGTCTCGCTCGTTGATGTGGTGATGGAAGTTGAGCGCGAGACGACGACCGACGAGGTCAACACCGCGTTGAAAAACGCCGCCAACGAAGAACTGCGCGGCATCCTCGCCTTCTCCGAAGAGCCGCTCGTCTCGGTTGACTTCCGCAAGAACGACAACTCGTCCATCGTGGACGCAGAGTACACCAAAGTCATTAACGGCAATCTCATCAAAGTGCTCTCTTGGTACGACAACGAATGGGGCTACTCCTGCCGCGTCCGCGACCTAGTCAAGTACATCGCGGGGAAAGGACTGTAAAAACAGTGACGAGTGACGAATTCAAAACCGTCTGGCTCTTCACTTGTCACTGCTTTCTATGAAGCTATCGATCAAAGACCTCGATCTGAACGGCAAGCGCGTCTTTGTGCGTGTGGATTTCAACGTGCCGATCAAGGATGGCAAGGTGACGGACGACACGCGGATTCGCGCGGCGCTGCCGACGATTCAGTATGCGACCAGTCAAGGCGCGCGCGTGATTCTCGCGTCGCACTTGGGCCGGCCCAAAGGCGAGCGCGTGGAGAAGCTCAGTCTGCGGCCGGTGGCTGAGCATCTATCGGAGTTGTTGGGCCAGCCCGTCGCGTTCGCGGAGGATTGCATCGGCGAGGCGGCGCGGGCGCAGGTCGAGAAGTTGCAAGATGGCGATGTGTTGTTGCTTGAGAATCTGCGTTTCCATCCTGAAGAAGAGAAGAACGACGAAGGGTTCGCGCGCGCGCTTGCTTCCTTGTGCGACGTGTATGTGAACGACGCTTTCGGCGCGGCGCATCGGGCGCATGCTTCGACCGCAGGGATTACGAAATTTGTTGCGCAAGCTGCGGCGGGCTTATTGATGCAGCAGGAGCTTGATTATCTCGGCCGCGTCATCAACAACCCTGAGCATCCGTTCGTCGCCATACTCGGCGGCGCGAAAGTGTCTGACAAGATCGCTGTGATTGAAGCACTCATCGCGCGCAAAGTTGATCGGCTGCTCATCGGCGGCGCGATGGCTTACACATTTTTCAAGGCGCAAGGGTTCACCGTCGGCAAGTCACTCGTTGAAGACGACAAACTGGAGACGGCGCGCGAGATCATGCAGCGCGCCGAGAGTGCGGGCGTCGAGTTGTTGTTGCCAACCGATCACGTCGTCGTGGACAGCTACGATCCGCTCAAGTCGAAGAAGACGATCCCGATTGAGTTCACCAACGCGGGCCACGTCGGCGTGGATATAGGCATCGAAACCATCGCGCATTTCGCGCGCGCCTTGCAGGATGCGAAGACCGTCATCTGGAACGGCCCGATGGGTATCTTTGAAGAGAAAGAGTTGGGCTTCGATGAAGGCACAGTCGGCGTCGCGCGCGCCGTCGCAGAAGCGGCCGACCGAGGTGCGACCGTCATCGTCGGCGGCGGTGATTCAGTCGCCGCCGTCACACAGGCCGGCGTCGCCGACCGCATCACGCACATCTCCACCGGCGGCGGCGCAACGCTCGAATTCTTAGCGGGCGACGAACTGCCGGGCGTTGCTGCATTGAACGACAAATGAAGAGGGCAGAGGTTAGAGGTCAGAGGTCAGCTAAAACAAAAGCCGATTTCACTGATCTCTAACCTCTAACCTCTAACCTCTGCCTTTATGCGTAAACCGATCATCGCCGGTAACTGGAAGATGTATAAATTGGTCGCAGAGTCAGTGGCGACCGCGCTCGCGCTTCGTCCGCTCGTGGCGAATGCGAATCACTGCGAAGTGATTATCGCGCCGCCGTTCACATCGTTGAAGACGGTGGCGGACAGGCTCGAAGGCTCGAACATCAAGGTCGCCGGGCAGAACTGTTCGACCGAGTTAAAGCACGGCGCGCACACGGGCGAGATCGCGGCCGACATGCTACGCGACGTGGGCTGCACGCACGTCATCATCGGCCACAGCGAGCGGCGACATCTCTACGCCGAGACCGATTCGATGGTCAATCATAAAACGCAGGCTGCGTTGGCGGCCGGTTTGACTGTGATTTTGTGCGTCGGCGAGACGTTGGCGCAGCGCGAAGCGGGGCATGCGGAGCCGGTCGTGCGCGGGCAGTTGGAGGGCGGTTTGCGCGGTTTGACATCAAACGATCTCGCCCGTATCATCGTGGCCTACGAGCCTGTCTGGGCCATCGGCACCGGGCACACTGCGACGCCGGAGCAAGCGCAGGAAATGCATGCGTTTATCCGGCGCGTTTTCGCGGAGAGGCACAACGAGGACGCAGCCGAGGTGTTACGCATCCTCTATGGCGGCTCGGTTAAGCCCGACAACGTCGTGGGCTTGATGGAGCAGACGGACTTAGACGGCGCGCTCGTCGGCGGTGCAAGTTTGGACGCCGAGACGTTCGCGCAGATCGTGCATTTCAATCTTTGAGTTTGAGCTTAAGAGGACTTAAGTTTTGCTAGTCTATTTATTATACGGGCTGTTCATCCTCGCATGTCTCGTGATGATCATCTCGGTCTTGTTGCAACCGGGCAAATCTGACGCGGGCGCGCTCTTCACCAGTTCGGTGTCGAGCGCAGCCTTCGGCCCGCGCGGCACGCAGACGTTGCTCGCCAAGATCACCATCGCGGCGGCGGCCATCTTCATGTTGGTCGCACTGATGCTCTCGTTGCCTGCGCTCACAGGCTCGCGCTCCGTGCTGCAATCAACGCAGGCCGAACCGACGCCGACACCCGCGCCGGTCGCACCTGCGACACCGCAACCGACCATCGCGCCCGTCGCCGTGCCTGCGACCAACGTGAACGCGAACGCGAACACCGCGCCCGCGAGCAACACGAACACAACGAAGAACGCGAACGACAAGTCGCAGCCGAAGAAGTGAAGAGATAGAGCAGACCGTTCGCGTGGGCGACGCTACAATAGCAGCCGCGCTGTTTGATAAATTAAGTCTGGGGATGTGGCGGAACTGGTAGACGCGCACGTTTGAGGGGCGTGTGGGGCAACCCGTGTCAGTTCGATTCTGACCATCCCCATTAAAATTTTGCTGCCGAGTATGCGCGATAATTCGCGGCTCAGCAGGCAAGCGATGCGGCAAGCGGTTTGTTTCAACTGCTTGCCGATTTTTTATCTCCGGTGCGCGAGCGCAAACCGATGCTTCTTGTTGTGAGCGGCTTGCGACCCTGCTAAACTCCCGCCAGCCTGTCTCGTCTTGCGCGTGCTCTGATGAAGAAAAGATCGAGAAGTAGATGGATGTTACGACGCTATGCGCTTGCATGGGCGTTCGTGTTAGTTGTGCCTGCTTGGGTGGCCGCACAGTCGCCCGATCTCAATCTACCGACGCCGGTTGGCACAAACGAAATTGAAGGGCGCATTGTGCCGCGCGACCTCGGCGACTCGCGCCTGACCAGCCACTTCTACACGTTCAACGGCACGCAGGGCGACCTAGTGCTCACAATCGAGAGCAACAATCTTGACGGCGCAATCGATCTATTTCTCACCAATGGCTTGCGCCCGCTCACGCAGATCACGCTCTATGGCGGCATCGGCGCGCTCAACGTAACGAAGTCGGTCTTTCTGCGCAAAGAAGAAGCGCTCGTGCTGCGTGTGCAGGCGCGCACGCCGAATGATACGGACGGCACATATCGCATCCGGCTCGGCGGCACGTTTCAGCCAGTCGCTAATGTCGCGGCCAATACGCCCGCACAAACGGAGAACGCCGCCGCGAATCGTCCGCCCGCAAGGTCGTCGGGCAGAAACCTACATCGCGTGAACGCGGTCGGCGCGCGTATCGAAGAGCCTGAGCCGAAGGCCGAAACGAACGAGAAGGAAGCGAAGACGGAAACGCCAGCCAGCGATTCAAGCACAACGCCGCGAGCTACTACAACTCGAACCAGACCGACCCGTCGCGGTCGGCCTGCGGCGCGTACCACGACGGCGCGTAAGCCCACGCCTGCGCCCGTAGAGTCAAACAAAACCGAGACCACTAAGACTGAGACGGCAGAGACGAGTGCGCCAACCGAAAGCACGAGCACGCCGACAGAGACCGCGACCGCTGCGCCAACGCCGGCCAAGCCTGCGCCGACACGTAACACGCGCACGGCCCGCAGGCGCAACGCTCGTACCCCACGCACTGGTCAGACGGCGCAGCGCACTAACGAGCCGGCAAATGAGACAACGCCCGCGCCGGCGAACGGCGGAGCCGTCGCAGCACCGCAGATTGGCGCGACACGTCTCGTCATCGAGATTAAAGATGGCACGAAGGTCGAGCATGATATGAACGAAGTGGGCCGCGTCACGGTGGTTAATCAACTGATCGTAGTCGTGCTCAAGAACGGACGCATCGAGCGTTATCCTTTGACCAACGTGCTGCGTATGGCCATCGAGCCATGAACAGATCGCTCGCAGCACAAAATCATCTTCGAGCAGGGAACAGGGATGTCAGCCAACATCAATCAAGAGCAGAGTGCACCGCAACGTCTGCGCGGGCGGCGGGCGCTAGTGACCGGTGCGAATAGCGGCATCGGGCGCACGATTGCGCTGCGGCTGGCGCGTGAAGGCGCGGCCGTTGCGATCAACTTTGTCAAGAATCCAGCCGAAGCCGACGAGATGGTGCAAGAGATCGTTGCGCAGGGCGGACGCGCCATCGCCGTGCAAGCCGACATATCGAACGAGCAACAGGTTGATGCGATGTTTGAGCGCGCGCGCGCAGAGTTCGGCGGCATTGATGCGCTCGTCAATAATGCGGGTTTTGAAACGCAGCACCCGATCCTTGAGATGCCTGCGGACGCTTGGCGCAAAGTGCTCGACGTTGATCTGACCGGCGCGTTTCTGTGCGCACAGAGAGCCGCACGGCAGATGGTCGAAGCAAAGACGGGCGGCGCAATCGTCAACATCTCTTCGGTGCACAACGTCATCCCTTGGGGCGGATTCGCGCACTACTGCGCCGCCAAGGCCGGTCTCGACATGTTGACGAAGACGATGGCGCTTGAGCTTGCGACCGAACGCGTGCGCGTGAACTCCGTCGCGCCGGGTGCGATTCAGACGCCGATCAATCAAAACGTCTGGGGCGACCCGGCGATGTTGCAAGACCTCTTGCGCAAAATTCCCTCCGAGCGTATGGGGCAGACCGAAGAGGTCGCCGCGTGCGTCGCCTTCCTCTGCTCGGACGAAGCGAGCTACGTCACCGGCGCAATCCTCTACGTTGACGGCGGCATGACGCTCTATCCCGAATTCCGGCACGGTGGTTAGCAAAATATTTTCGATCGTTCACGATGAGCAAACAGACAACGCGACGAACTAACAACGCGCATGTTGACGGCGCGTTGTCGGCGCACGCCTTTCCGTTCGCGGCATTGGTCGGGCAAGAGGAGATGAAGCTCGCGCTGTTGCTCAACGTGATCGAGCCGGCGGTCGGCGGCGCGCTCATCATGGGGCAGCGCGGCACGGGTAAGTCAACCGCCGTGCGCGCGCTCGCTGAACTCTTGCCGCCGCTCGCGTGTGTGCGCGGCTGCGCATATAACTGCGACCCGGACGATGCGGCGCGCTTGTGCGCGGATTGTCGCGCGCGTTTGCAAGTCGAGGGGCGTCTGCCGCGTGTGCGCGCGCATGTGCCGGTCGTCGAGTTGCCTTTGAACGCGACGGAGGATCGCGTAAGCGGCACGATCAATTTTGAGCGCGCCATAAGCGAAGGCGTCAGAGCGTTCGAGCCGGGGTTGCTCGCGCGCGCCAATCGCGGCTTCCTCTACATTGACGAGGTGAATCTGCTCGAAGACCACCTCGTTGATCTGCTGCTCGATGCAGCCGCAACCGGCCGCAATCGAGTCGAACGCGAAGGCATCTCTGTCGAACACCCGTCGCGCTTCGTGCTCGTCGGCTCAGGCAATCCGGAAGAGGGCGAACTGCGCCCGCAGTTGCTTGATCGCTTCGGTCTCTACGTCGAGATTCAAACGCCCAACGATGTGGCTGAGCGCGTCGAAGTCGTCGCACGCCACGAAGCCTTCGCGCGCGACCCGCAAACTTTCTGCGCGCAAATGGATGATCAGCAAGCACAACTGCGGCGACGCATCGCACGGGCGCGGCGCATGGTTGCAAGCGTCGAAGTCGCGCGCGCACTATTGCAGCGCATCGCCGAACTCTGCGCGAGCCTGCAAGTGGATGGCCATCGCGGTGAGTTGACGATCACGCGCGCGGCGCGCGCTTTGGCCGCATTCGAAGGACGCAAGCGCGCGACCGATGCGGACGTGCGCCGCGTTGCCCTGCTCGCGCTGCAACATCGCCAGCGGCGCGATCCACTCGAACAGACCGCGAGCCGCGCGCGCATCGAGCAAGCAATCGAAGAGCTGTTCGGCGCGGATGAAACCGACGCGAACCAGAAGTCTAGTGCGCACAAGACTGTCGGCCCTGATCAGCTATCGCCCGAAGATGACGATGCAGGCAAGCGGGCTGCTAATCGGCCAACGCGCACAGACCCGGACGGACGCGCAAGCGAAACGCGCAGCAGCGAACAGACTGCGCCGCCAGCAGCCGGTCGGATCACGTTTGATCTGCGTAGCGCACAGACAACTATCACGCAGCCACGACGCGCCGCATCGAGTCGGCGGCAAAGTGGCGGCCGTTCATCCATGTCGGCGCGCAGGGGGCGCTATGCGCGCGCAGTCGTGCGCCCAACCGAAGAGTTGCGGCTTGCGCTTGATGCGACGTTGCGCGTGGCCGCAAGCAGGCGGACGCGGAGTGTTGCAGGCACGCGCGCGTTGGTAATCTCAAAAGCTGATCTGCGCTTCAAAGAGTTTAGACGGTGCGCGGGCACGCTCTACATCTTCGTCGTTGACACATCAGGCAGCATGGCGCTCAACCGGATCGGGCAAGCGAAAGGCGCGCTCGCGCATCTGTTGCGCCAGTCATACATCAACCGCGACCGCGTCGCGCTCATCAGCTTTCGTGAGCGCGGCGCGCAACTCTTGCTGCGACCAAATCGTTCAACTGCGCTCGCGCGCCGGCTGCTCGACGCGCTGCCGGTCGGTGGTGCAACGCCGCTCGCGGCCGGTCTCCTGCGCGCGTATGAATTGGCGCAGCAGGCGCGTCGGCACGGCGCAGAGCGCATCGCCGTGCTAGTCTTCACCGACGGCCGCGCCAACGTGCCGCTCGTTGGCCAGACGATGGGCGCGCGCGCGCAGTTGCGCCAGCGCATCGCAGATGAGCTTGCCCGCATCAGCACGGCGCTACGTCAGACGGGCGCGCACACAGTCGTCGTGGACACACGTCAGCGCTTCACGGCCGGCGACGAAGGCGAAAGGTTGGCGCGTGCGCTCGGCGGTCAATATCTGCCGCTACCGGCAGTGCAAGTTTGAAGCTGAGTCAAGTACCGATGAAAAGGGCTGAACCACGAAGCCACACGAAGAGAAGCACAAGACACTTGAACGACCCCGCGCACAATTTACAAATAGATTCGGCCGAGCGCGACCGGCGCGTGCTCGATCTCTACGAGCAGTTGCTTGAGATCGAGCAGCGTCTGATCCCGACGGGCCTGCACGTCTTCGGGCGCGCGGCCGGTGCGGACGACTGCGCTGACCTGCTCTACATGATTGCTTCGTTCGACCGGCCCGAGGCAGGCGTACGTGCGTTACCTGATCTTGTTGCGGAAGGTTTATCGCTCGGCTCTTATGAAGTTTTAAGCGCGGAGAGCAGACAGAGCGATGCACGCTTGCGCGCACGCGAGTATGTGGAGATGTTGGCGCGTGAAGCGATCACACGCTTACTGCGCGATGGAGCAGATGAAGCGGCCGCTTGGCTTGAGCAGGCGGCGCACGTTGAACGCGCTGAATCGCGCCCCGTCTTTGTGTTGCTTGAGCGCGTGCGCACGCAGTTGCGGCGCAATCAGGAACTTGATCAGTTCGTGCGCGCTTTGCGCGGCGAGTACATCGAGCCGGGGCCGGGCGCAGACCTAGTGCAAAATCCGTCGGTGCTACCGACCGGGCGCAACACGCACGCCGTCAATCCATATAACGTCCCGTCCGATTCGGCGTACAGACGCGCCGAGCCTCTGGTCAAACAATTACTCGCGCGGCATCATGCGGAGCACGGACGCTTTCCGGCCGCGATGGCGCTCGTGCTTTGGGGTCTCGACAACATCAAGACGCAGGGCGAGGGCGTGGCGCAGGCGCTCTGGCTGCTCGGCGTGCGCCCGGTGCGCGACAGGATGAACCGCGTCACGGACGTCGAGCCGATCCCGCTTGAACAGTTGCAAAGACCACGCATTGATGTTGTCTTAACCGTCTCCGGCATCTTCCGCGATCTGTTCGGCGCGACCATGAACCTGCTCGACAGGGCCGTGCGCGCGGTCGCGCAATTGAATGAGCCGCCGGAGTTGAACTACGTGCGGCGCAACATCTCGGCGCAGATGACGGAAGCGCGTTGCACGTTCGACGAAGCCGCGTTGCGTGTGTTCTCAAATGCGCCGGGCAACTACGGCACGAACGTCAACTTCATGGTGCTCGATTCGCAGTGGGAGCACGACGGCGCGCTCGCCGATCTGTTCATCACGCGCAAGTGCTTCGCCTACGGGCGCGGGCGCGACGGCGTCACGCTTGAAGGGCGCGAGGCGCGTGCCTCTCTGGGGCGCGCGCTGGCGGTGGTTGAAGCGACGTATCAGAACATTGACTCGTTCGAGATCGGCATTACCGACGTGGATCATTATTTCGAGTATCTGGGCGGCATCTCAAAGGCTGTTGAGCAGCGCGCGCAGACGCGCCCCGCGATCTATCTCTCAGATGCGCTCGCGCGCGAAGCGAAGGTGCGCACACTCGACGAGACCATCAGGCTTGAAACGCGCACCAAGACGCTTAATCCGAAATGGTACGAAGGGATGCTCAGGCACGGCTTTCGCGGCGTCGCGGAGATCGAGAGTCACGTCACGAACACGTTCGGTTGGAGCGCGACGACAGGTGCGGTGGACGACTGGGTTTATGACGAAGTAGCGCGCACTTTCGTCTTTGACGAGGCGATGCTTGAACGTCTGAGTCAACTCAATCCGCATTCCGCGCGCACGCTCGTCGGTCGCCTGCTCGAAGCCGAAGGGCGCGGCTTCTGGACAACGGATGAGAGTCTCATCGCGCGCCTGCGCGAAATTCTGAACGAACTTGAAGACCAGATCGAAGGCGTGGCTTGATCTGAAACTTGAGATCGTAGTTTTGAGATTTCAAATTTACGATGTGAGATCGTCGAGGCGATCAGCCATTATCTTCCAACCCCGCTTAGTGGAGCAGTAAATATGAAACCGCATCCCCCATTCATCATTCCGGCCGCACTCTGTTGCCTGTTCGCATTAACGCAGGTTGCCAACGCGCAGACGCCGACGCCTACGCCCGCGCCGGACGAAGGGCGCGGCATCTCGCGCGAGATGGCGCAGCAGAAGCAACCGCCGGTCGCTTGGCCGGCGGGGCCAAAGCGCTTTGCCTTGATCATCGGTGTGGATCGCTACGACGACACGCAGATCACGACGCTCGGCGGCGCATCGAACGATGCGAAGGCGCTGAAAGATGCGCTCGTGCGTTACGCAGGCTTCGGCGAAGATCAGATCACCCTGCTCGCGTCGGATCAGCCGCCCGAACGCCAACCGACGCGCGGCAACATCCTGCGGCGTCTGTCGAACTTGAAAGGCGTCTTGCCGAAGGAAGGGCTGTTGCTCGTCGCGTTCTCCGGGCATGGCATCGAGCGCGAGCAGCAGGCATTTCTGTTGCCGCAGGATGCGCAGGTCAGCAACGACGTGGAGTTGTTAGAGCAGACCGCGATCAACGTCACGCAGATCAAGAATCAGATCAAGAAACTCGGCCTCGCGCAAGTGGTGATGATCCTCGACGCCTGTCGCAACGATCCGGGCGGGCGCGCCGAAGCCGACAATCCTCTGAGCGCAGACTTCGCCCGCGGCTTTAGTTTCGACGTGCGCAATCGCGAAGTCGAAGCTTTTGCCACGCTCTATGCGACGGCGGTCGGCCATCGTGCTTATGAATTTACAGAGATGAAGCAGGGTTATTTCACTTGGGCTTTGGTCGAGGGCCTCAAGGGCGGCGCGGCGAACGAGCGGGGCGAGGTGACGCTCTCGGGCCTCGTCAAGTATCTACAGGATCGCGTGCCGAAGCGCGTCGCGCTCGATCTCGGCGCAGGCAAAGAGCAGCGCCCATTCGCCACCGTCGAAGGCTACCACGCAGACGACCTTGTGGTCGCTGCGGTGGGGCGCAAGCCATCCGCGCTCAAAGAGCAGAACATACGCCGGCTGTTGCAACTGACGAAGGCTAGTGAGTTGGCGCAGATGGTGGCCAACCAACAGTTCGAGCAACTTAAACAGACGCTGCCGCCCGACGTGCCACCGCGCGTGCTGACGATCTTCAAAGAGGAGTTGGATGCGATTAACTACACCGAACTGATGTTGCCGATCTACGACAAGCATCTGACAGATGGAGAAGTAAACGATCTTGTAACCTTCTACGAAACGCCATTGGGGCGGAAACTGGTCGAGATCATGCCTGTCATCTATCAAGAAGGGACAGTGGCCGGCTCAAAGCGCGGGCAATTGGCCGCAGAGCGAGCGATTGAGCGTCTGAAGGCCGAAGGGTTAGTGCCGAAGGATAAAAATTAGTGGTCAGTGGTCAGTGGTCGGTGGTCGGTGAAATCAGAAGTTGCTTTTACTGATCATTGATCACTGACCACTGACCACTGCATTTCGTGTTATGAACATCACCGTTTTCTACGTCGGCTCAAGTCTGCTCGCGCCGCTCAAACAGGCGGAGCGCGAGATCGAGCAACGTTATGCTTTGGGCTTGCGCGTCACTGCGTACAACTTCGGCGCGGCGCTCGACGAACGCGCGTGGATGGATGTTGAGCGCGACCTCGCTGCGGCCGAGATCGTCTTCATCATACACGTGACCGACGGCGAGAACGCCGCGCGCCTGTTGCCGCTGCTCGCGCGCTACGAGACGCGACAGCGCACCGTCGTCGTCTTCAACTGCATGCCTGAGTTGATGCGGCGCACGCGCATGGGGCGTTTGCGCTTTGGCCGCGAGTTGGCGCACGAGGCAGAGCAGGCGACGAATGAAAAGACGAATGGCGCGCACGCGAGCCGGGCGCGGCGGCTGGTCGGGCGCATCGGCGCGTGGATGGGCGAGAGTGCGCGGCGCGGGGCGGGAAATCATGCACAATACCTGCGCTACGTCGAGCGCATGCCTGCGCTGCTGCGCTTTGTGCCGAGCGCGGGCCGGTTACGCGATCTCAAACATTACCTTTACCTCTTCTGCTATTTCCTGCAACCGACGCCCGCCAACATTCGCGCGATGCTGCTCTACGCGCTCAAGCATTACGCGGCGGAGGAAAAGATCACACGCGCGCGGATCGAGTGCGCGCCGCCAGAGACGATGCCCATCGTCGGCATCTATCACCCGGACGCGCCCGCGCTCTTTCAGTCTTTCGCGGCTTATCGCAAGTGGCACGACCGGCGTGCGCGCGCGCAAAGTCTGGACGCACTTGCGCCGGAGCGCACGATTGGCCTGCTGCTGCTGCGCCCGCAGATCGTGAGCGGCGCACGCGCTGCTTACGACGGTTTGATCCGCGCCATCGAAGCCGAAGGCTTGAATGTGCTGCCCGCGATCTCGACCTTCATGGACAACCGCGAAGCATGCGCGCAGTTTTTTATCGAAGAAGATCAGCGTAGCGGACGAAAGAGCGGTGCAAGTAAAGCAATGGGCGAGGCAGGTAACGCGCGTGAGAGCTTCAACGACGATGCGCTGCCTAAGCGACAGATGAAAGCGCGCGTCAGTCAGGTTGTATCGCTGACCGGCTTCAGTTTCGTCGGCGGGCCGGCGATGAACGACAGCACGGCGGCGGTCGAGTTCTTAAGCGAGTTGAACGTGCCGTTTCGTTCGGCCGTGAGTCTTGATGTACAGACCATCGAAGCGTGGCGCGAATCGTGGACGGGTTTGAATCCTGTGCAAGCGGGGATGCAGATCGCAATCCCTGAGATTGACGGCGCGACCGAGCCGTTCGTCTATGGCGGCATGTCAGAGCAGACAACCGCGCCTGTGCCGCTCGTGGATCGTTGCCGACGCATCGCGCGCCGTTTGAAACGCTGGCATCGCTTGCAGACCGCGCCACGCGCCGACCTGCGCCTCGCGCTCGTCGCTTTCTGCTTTCCGCCGAACAAGGGCAACATCGGCACGGCCGCAGACCTAGATGTCTTCCCCAGCATCTATGCGGCGCTCGAACGTCTGCGCGCAGAAGGCTACACAGTCGAACTGCCCGCGAGTGCGGACGAGTTGCGCGCGCGCCTGCTCGGCGGCAACTCAGATCAGTTCGCGGCGACGACGCACGTAGCGCATCGCATGACGGTGGACGAGTATCGCCGCTTGTGTCCTTATGTTTCAGAGATCGAAGCTGAGTGGGGCGCTGCACCGGGCGCGATCAACTCTTTCGGCGGGACGCTGTTGATTCAGGGCTTGCAACTCGGCAACGTCTTCGTTGGCGTGCAGCCAACCTTCGGTTACGAAGGCGATCCGATGCGCCTCTTGATGGCGCGCAGTGGTGCGCCGCATCACGGCTTCGCGGCGCTCTACACGTTCATCAAAAAAGTTTTCTGCGTCGATGCGGTCGTCCACGTCGGCACGCACGGCGCGCTTGAGTTCATGCCGGGCAAGCAGGTCGGCTTATCAGCACAGTGTTGGCCCGATAGATTGATCGGCGAGTTGCCGCACGTCTATCTCTACAGCGTCAATAATCCTTCGGAAGGCACAATCGCGCGCCGCCGCTCCTACGCCGAACTGATCTCTTATCTCACGCCGCCCGTCGCCGACGCAGGGCTGTATCGCGACCTCGCTGCGCTCAAAGAACTGTTGCTTGCTTACCGACAGACAACGGACGAGCGCGAGCGTGCGCTGCTCTACGAAAGCATCATCGCGCAAGGCGATGCGCTTCATCTGGACACCGGCCAAGTCGGAATCTGAATCACACCTTCATCTGTTGCCGACGATGAGCACGTTGTTGATGTTGCCGGCGGCGTCCTCTTCTGTGTCGGGATTGGCCGGGTCGAGTGTCCAGTTGCCGTCAACGATAAATTTATAAGTGTAGCGACCCGGATAGAGGTCTGTGCGACAGACCCATTCGTCGTCTTGTCGGGCGCAGATGAGTTGCGACTGATTCCAGTTGTTGAATGAACCAGCGAGGGCGACGATGTCTGCGTCCGGGTAGCCGCGCAAACGAAAGGTTGTGTTGCCTTGAAGACTCGGCGGGGGCAGTTGCACGCGCTGGGCTGTGTAGTTGGCGCCTTCGTAGGCAAAGGTCACACTCATGATGCGTCCCTCTTCGTCAGGCGCGAACTTGTAGCGCGTACCTTCGATCTCGTCAACAAATGTTAGTTTGGATTTTTGCAGCAGCCGACGTTTCTTGACGAGCGAAGGCTTGAGCCACAGTTGCTCGCCTGCAAGCGTCACGTCGAGCGTCGAGATGGGGATGATGCCGGTTTCGAGTTCATAACGGCCGGCAAATTTTTTAAGCGGCGATTCTTTGCGCGCAGACTTCTCAATAGCTTGCGGACTTGGGCCGGGCGACGGCGCAGTTTGCGCTGGTCCACACGCAACTCGCGCGGGCGTCGAACAGAAGAGAGCTAACAAACAGACCGCGAGCGAAGATCGGCACATCTCTCGTTTTGCGTGACAGGGCACAATAGGTTTGCACTGTTGCAGACCTGCTGTGCCCTGTCTCATGCTACTGCGGTTAATACTGCCAGTTGACGTTGACGGAGCCTGTGCCGCTCGTCGGCACGGTGTAAGTGTGATTCGCGCCCGCCTCCCAAGTGACCGCGCCGCCTGCCGCGATCTTGATGAACTTGAATTGAATCGTTTGGCCGGCGGGCACGCTGGCGTTGATGAACCAGTTCGGATAGTTCGGCGTCAGCATCGGCCCGAACGCGCCGTCCCAAGTCGTGGCCCACTGGCCCAACTCAATCGTATTGCCCGTCAAGAAAATGTAATCGCCGACCTGTGTGGGCGTCGCGTTGTTGACTGTGAACGTCACGGGGATCAGTTTCGCTGTCAGCGCGGTGAACTGTATGCCGTTCGAGACCTGACTCGATGAGTTGGTCACGGTCACGCTGTAGTTGCCGTTGGCGACCGATGGCACAGTGGCCACGATCTTCGTCGGCGACCAAGAGCTAACGGTGGCGACAGTCGTGCCGAATTTGACCGTGCCGGTCGTCGAGCCAAAGTTGTTGCCGCCGATGACAACCGAGACGCCGGGTTGCGCCTCAGCCGGGCCGATTGAGCCGATCTCAGGCGGGGCCGCGCCTTCGGTGAACTGCCAGACGCCGACCGTATGCGCGGGCAACGAGAAACTCGTGACTGGATTATTGCCACCCGTGCCGCTCGTGACCGTAATGGATGAACCGCCGAGCAAGCTCGTCAGATAATCGGAGTACGTGCCGACGGGCAGCGACGTGTTCAGTCCCGTGATGTTGTATGCGGTCGCGTCGTTCTTGTTGATGGCGACGAGGACGACGCTGCCGAAGAACTTGCGCTCGTAGATGTACACGTCGGAATTGATCCAGCGTTGACTCATCGAGCCATAGGAGACGGCCGGGTTGCTGTGCCGAAGCGTCGAGAGTTTGCCCATGAGCTTATAGGCGGTCGTGGTCGTGTCGAAGCCGGGCATCATCGGGCGGTTGTAGGGGTCTGTGCCGCCGTTCGTGTCGTTGTGCAAGTATTGCTCTGTGCCGTAATAGATGCAGGGGATGCCGCGCGCGGTGAGGATGAAGGCGAGCGCCTCGTGCAGCCGGTTGTTGTTATTGTTGACGGTCAGGAAGCGCGCCATGTCGTGATTGTCTATGAAGGTGACGAGGTCGTCCTTCCAAGTGAAGTTCGTGCCCTCGGCCGTGATGACGCTGTCAATGTCGGAGAAGTTGGTGTTTGACCCGAAGACGTTGCGGATCGCCGTGTTGAGCGGGAAGTCTAGGAGCGAGATGCCGCTCTTGTTGGCGAACTTGTAAGAGTCGTGATAGAGCGGATCGCTCGTGTTGCCTTGATACCACTCGCCGAAGAGGAAGCTGTCGCCGTTGGTGTAGATCGAATTGGCGAAGCTGTACTCCCAGCCCCAAGTGACATGCTTGACGGCATCAATGCGAAAGCCATCCACGCCGTGCTGTTGTAGGAGTTGTGTCGCAGCCTTCAAGTAGCCGTCCACAGTCGCGTTCTCCTGATTCAGATCGGCAAGGTCGAAGAGCGTGTAATACTCGACCTGATAGCGGTCGTCCCAACCGCCACCCGAAATGTTCGGATTGTGGTGATAGTAACCGTTCGTGTCGTTGGTGTAGTTGCCAAGGAATGTGCCGTTGTCGTAGAGCGAGCCGAACTCGCCCGCGTTGTCTTGGGTCGAATGGTTGGGCGCGAAATCAACGATGACCTTGATGCCGTTTGCATGCGCGGCCGTGACGAGGCTATCAAAGTCTGTCCAAGTGTTCGAGGTGTTGCCGAAATGCTCTTCGATGCGTTTGAAGTCGCGCCCCTGATAGCCGTGATAAGCGGCGGTCGGGTTGCCCTGACCATCGGGGATGTTCGCGTTAAGATTATCAATGGGCGGCGAAATCCAGATGGCGGTGACGCCGAGACCGGCAAGGTAAGACATCTTCTGTTGAATGCCGGCCAGATCGCCGCCCCAATAGGCGCGCCAGTTGGTGTGCGTGCCGTCGTAGAGACCTGAAGACTGCGCCGGGTTGTTGTTGGCCGTCGAGCCGTCGAAGAAGCGGTCGGTAATGATCTGGTAGATGACCTCGTGCTTGAAATCGGCGGCACGGACGGGGAATTGTATGAGCAAGGCGAATAGTGTAACGAGCGAGAGGAGGTGCCGGGCGTTTAAGTTTTTCATGTGCTGTTCTCCTTGAGGCGTTGCAGTTCGTGCTTGAACTCGGGGGCGGTCAAGCGGTGTTTGAAAGCGACGACGCCATTGATGGCGATGACCGGGATATCCCAGGCATAACGCGCGGCGAGGGTGGGGTCGGCGTCTATGTTGACTTCGCGGAGATCATAATCATTTGCGCAGCCGGCGGCAAGGATTTCGCGCTTGGCTTCGTCGCAGAGATGACAGCCGGGGCGCGTGTAGATGACGACTTGAGCTTTCATTGGCACACAGAGAAATTTTCGCCTTGCCACAATTCCGTGTGATCAGTATATAATGCAGCCACGCCATGTCGTATATCTAAATTATTTCTGGCGTGGCCGGCTCTTCTTCGTTACGCATAGCATTCGAATCACCGCGCGGGCAGGAGGCACGCCTCCGATTGGGCGCAGCCTGACCGTTCGCACCCGACCATACTGCAAACGATTCGATGCACGCACTGTGAATTAGCGAGGTGCTTGCGGCTACATCTGCTGAAATTCGGAGGTCGCGCTTGGATAGCGAAAAGATTTTAGACACGCCCGTCGAGAACACGAAGCCTGTCGAGAACGCGCCCCTCACGTCTGCCACAGAGAACGAACAGTCGAACGACAAGGCTCGCGTCGAGCCTTTGTTGCGCGCCGCCGCCGGTCTGCCGGCCGCGAAAAAAGAGCCGGCTGCGCGTCGTGCCGACGACGATTGGGGCGCGACGAAAGCGGGCGCAACCGTCAAGACCGAGACGCCAGCAGGCACGACGCCCGCCGCACGTGTCGCGCCGGCTGCGGCGCGGACGACGCCGACGGCGAGCGTCGTGAAAGGCGTACCGAAAGGGTTGGCGTCGAAGGCTGCGGGCGCGCTCGTCGAAGCGCCGCCCGACCCGCCGATCAACAAGATGCGGCGGCGCATCACTTGGGCCGCCATCGCAGGCTTCCTGACCGTCTGCTTCCTCTCGTTCCTGCGCTTCTTCATGGCGCGCGCCATCTACGAGCCGTCGTCGGTCTTTCGCATCGGCTTCCCCGGCGACTACGCGCAGGGCGTGGACACGAAGTGGCAGCAGACCTATCGCATCTGGGTTGATAAGACTTCGGATCGGCTCTTCGTCATCTATGCGCGCTGCACACACTTGGGCTGCACGCCCGACTGGAAGGCGAGCGAGAACAAGTTCAAGTGTCCATGTCACGGCAGCGGCTACGACAGCGAGGGCGTCAACTTTGAAGGCCCTGCACCGCGCCCGATGGATCGCGCGCACGTCGAAATGGATGCCGAAGGGCAGATCGTCGTGGACACAAGCCGCCTCTACAAGTGGCCCAAAGGCGAGACGAACGAGTTCAACAATCCGGGCGCGTACATTCCGATCTAAATTCGTGATTTGAGATTTGAGTTTGAGATTTCAAATTTGAGATTCGAGCTTCAGTCTTAACGAGGAGCAATCGTTATGGAGCCTGAGCGGCCCGATGGGCCAGACGTGAAGACGGAAGAGGGGCAAAGCAAAGCGACAGCTTTGATCGAGAAAGCGCGCGAGCAAGGGTTGGCCTTGCGCGACCGCGCGAAGAAAGAGTTTGAGGGCTACAAAGACCCGCAGCAGACGCAACTCTGGAAGTCTATCTTCCGCGTCTCGCACGACCGCTCCGATCCGCGCAACCGCAGCTTAGCCGTCCTCTCGAACGTCTTCCTGCACCTGCATCCGGCGAAGATCAATCGCGACGCCACGCGCTACAGTTTCACTTGGGGCATGGGCGGCATCACGTTCTACCTCTTCATCGTCTTGACCTTCACGGGCGTGCTCTTGATGTACTATTACCATCCCGTGAAGGGCGCAGCCTTCCGCGACATCCTCTATCTCGAACACGACGTGCCGTTCGGCAAACTCCTGCGCAACATGCACCGTTGGGCCGCGCACCTGATGATCATCACGACGTGGCTGCACATGTTTCGCGTCGTGCTCACTGGTTCTTACAAACGCCCGCGCGAGTTCAACTGGTGCGTCGGCGTCGTGCTGCTGGTCTTGACGATGTTGCTCTCGTTCACAGGCTACTTGTTGCCCGACGACCAACTTGGCTTCTGGGCGGTCACGGTCGGCACGAACATGGCGCGCGCGACACCTATCTTCGGCCACGAAGGCCCGTTCGGGCCACAACTCGGCATGACGCCATACAACGACGTGCGCTTCGGCCTGCTCGGCGGTTCAATCGTGGATGCGAACGCGCTCTTGCGTTCATACATCTGGCATTGCATCGGCATCCCGCTCGTCGCCTCAATCTTCATGGCCGTCCACTTCTGGCGCATACGAAAGGATGGTGGCATATCGGGGCCTGCGCCGGTGATGCTCGAATCGGAGATGAAGGCGTTGAAGAAATAGAAGCTGAAAGCTGATTGCCGATTGCTGAAAGCTGATAGACGCTGAACCGTTGACTATGAGGAGACAACGGAGAGATGCAGAACGTAGAAGAATTCGAGGACTTCGAGGAGCGTAAGGGCAGTTGGTTGACGGGCGGGCGCGCGGCCTTGATCTTGGTCGTCCTCGCGCTCGTCATCTCGGCCTTCTTTGTCGAGGACTGGCATCAACTGATCAGCATCGCCACCAAGCCCGACAACATCCCCATCGTTGCGCTCATCCCGCTCGTCATCTTCTTCACTTGGCTTGGCATGAAGCAGGCGCGCGCGAACGATGAATTGGCCGAACACCTCCAAGCCGACCCGCAACTCGCCAAGACGCATCATCGCAAGACGCAGCCTTGGCGGCCCGGTTGGGCGCGGGAACTGCACGTCTGGCCGTACCTGATCCGCATCGAATTTCTCGCCGCGATCATCGTCACGGTGATTCTCTACGTCTGGTCAATCACGCTCAATGCGCCGCTCGAAGAACCGGCGAATCCGAACCTCACGATGAACCCGTCGAAAGCGCCTTGGTACTTTCTTGGCCTTCAGGAGATGCTCGTCTATTTCGATCCGTGGATCGCGGGCGTGGTGATGCCGAGTCTGCTCATCGTCGGCTTGATGGTCTTCCCTTACGTGGACTCGAACCCCTTGGGCAACGGCTACTACTCTTGGCGGCAGCGCCGCTTCGCGGTCTCGATGTTTTTGTGGGGCTTCTTCATGTGGATCGCGCTGATCATCATCGGCACGTTCATACGCGGCCCCGGCTGGATTTGGTTCTGGCCCGGACAGCGTTGGGATCACAACGCGGTCGTCTATGATCGCAACCGCGACCTGCATGAAATCTTCGGCATCACGAGTATGCCGGGCAAGCTCGTCTTCGGCGCGCTCGTGGTCGGCGGTTTCTACTTCGTCGGCGGGTTGTTCTTTCACTGGCTGATGAAGCGCAGCCGGTTCAAGTTCAGATACTTGTTTCATCCGCGCGAATTCTTACATTGGGCTAAGACTTCGGATGAATTCGAGTCGAAGATACTCGCGCGCACGAGCATCTTGCAGTACCTGACGTTTCAGTTCTTCGCCATCACGGTGCTACTCGCGTTTCCGATCAAACTGATCTTGCGCCTTGTGTTCACGATCAAATACGTCTGGGTCACGCCGTGGTTTAACATCTGAGCCGAACGTGTGGAGGGACGATTAAGGTGGCTGAGACTCCTGATGACGCGCTGGTCGTAAGAGAACCGGACGAGCCGGCGCGCGATCCGATTGCCAGTCGCTCGACGAGCGGCATCCTGCTCATCTGCACGCTGCTGATGATGGCCGTGGTCGGTTGGTCTCTGTATGACGAAGTTTATGGACTGCGACCTTGGAAGGACATGCAGCGCGAGTTCGTCGCGCGCGAGACGCGCTATTTGAAGCGACTCAAGAAGCAGGGCAACGCGACGGAGAAGGAAGTTCGCGCGAGCGCAGAGTATCAGCAACTGAAGGATGAGGCTGATGCAGCGAAAGAGGCTGCCAACCCTGCGTACAACGAAAAGGCGCAGCAGATCAGACTCATCGATCAGCAACTCGCCGCCATCTCCGATCCATTCCAAGATAGACGCGGGCATCTCACGGTCGCCAACTATCGCGCCGAAACCGCGCATGATAAGAACACCAAAGCAAAGTATGAACATGAAGCGCAGCAAATCCGACAGGAGACTGTGCAGATCAGCTATCCGCTCGATGGCTCTGGACGCAAACAAAAGCAGCCGTTCGATTTCACGAAACTCGATCAGACCTACAACGATTTGAAGGCCCGCAAGGCACAGTTGCTCGTCGAGCAGGCCGACGTGATGAAGGATTACACGGAGAAGAATAAGAAGCTCGAAGAGTATGTGAAAGACAATGTTGTTGGTCTCACAGCCGAGCAGCTCAGCAAGCTGATCGAGCGCAATGATAAATATGATTTCGGGCTGCACCAGATCAACGTCAACGAATACAACATCGTAGATCGCTGTGAGACGTGCCATCTCGGCGTGCGCGAGCCGCTGCGCTTAACGCCCGCCGCGATGAAGCCGACGGGCCGGAAGATTGACGCGGATGCGCGCGCCTTCGTCAACCATCCGAGCGAGAGCAAGGAGCTTTTGCAGATTCACGATCCGGAAAAGTTCGGCTGCTCTTCGTGTCACGGCGGCAACGGGCGCGCGACCACAACGGTCGAGAAGGCGCACGGGCTAAACGAATTCTGGCTGCATCCGCTGCACGAAAAAGACAACGTCGAGGCCGGTTGTCAGCAGTGCCACTCGAACGACCGCGTGGTGCAATATGCTAACAATCTGACGCTTGGCAAAGATTTATTCCAGACGCGCGGCTGCGTCGGCTGCCATCGCTTCGAGGGCTACGACCGCGAGACAGACGCGCTCACGAACTCACGTCAAGAGATCAAGCAACTCGAAGAGCAGATGGCCGCGAACGAACGCGACGCCAAACAAGCGGAGCAAGAAGCGGCCACTGCGCCCGACGATGCGACCGCGCAACGTTTGAACACGCGCGCGACGGCGCTGCGCGTGACGAGCAGCCAACTCGCAGCGCGCGTCGAGCAGTTGAACACACAGTCGCGCTACTTGATGCAGGATCAGAAGAAGGTCGGGCCGAATCTGAAAGACGTGCGCTTGAAGTTGCGCAAAGAGTGGATTCCTGAATGGCTCAAAGACCCGCAGGCGTTTCGTCCCGGCACGAAGATGCCGACCTTCTGGTATCTCAACCCGGACCTGCTGGTCTTCAAGTCGCAGACGGCACAACAGGCAGACGATGAGCGCAAAGCCATCGCCGCTTATCTATGGCAATCCGCGTTTGAGGGTGATATACCGAAGCAGGACGGCGGCGACGCAGGGCACGGCAAAGAGTTGTTCGAGACGAAGGGCTGCATGGCCTGCCACTCAATCGGCGAGAGCGACAACAAAGTCGGCGGTGACTTCGCGGCGAACTTGACGCGCGTCGGCGAGAAGGCGAGCTTCGATTACATCGTCCGTTGGATTCACAATCCGCGCGAACGCTACGCGCCCTACTGCCCGAAAGAGCATCGCGACCTGACGCCCGACGATTACGCGAAACACAAACAGCCTTACGTCTTCGACACGGGCCTGCACTCGAAGTGTCCGAACGATGGCGCGGAGTTGCAAGTGCAGAACATGACGGTGATGCCGAACTTCCGTCTGTCTGTGCAGGACGCGCGCGACATTGCCACTTACTTGTTCTCGCTCGGCAACACGCAGCCGTCTTACGCGGATGCGTCCTACTTGGACGATCCGAAGTTGAAGGATAAAGGCTTCACCTTGATCAAGCAGTACGGCTGCGCGGGCTGCCATGAGATCAAAGGCTTCGAGGAAGAGCAGCGCATCGGCAAGGAGTTGACGAACGAAGGCGCGACGCCGCTTGAGCGTCTCGACTTTGCCCTACAGACTAGCAACGCACAGGATGGCAAAGACCCATACACCGGCACGAAAAAGGACAAGGACGGCAACAAGGTCAGAGAGTGGTACAACCACAAAGGCTTCTTCGAGCACAAGCTGGCCGACCCGTCCGTCTATGATCGCAACAAGGAGAAGGACGCGCGCGATCACCTGCGCATGCCGAAGCCTTATTTGACGGACGAGTGGCAGACGGCGTTGACGACGTTCCTGCTAGGCAGCGTCGGCACAGACGGCGCAAACGTGCCCGCGTCGCTCTTCTACAATCCGACCAACCGGCAGAAGGACATACAAGATGGTTGGTGGGTCGTCAAGAAATATAACTGCATGGGCTGTCATTCGGTGCAGGTCGGACAGAAGTCTGTCATCTCAGGACTGCCGCAGTTCCAGACGCCCGAAGGCAAAGATCAGCTCCCGCCCGCGCTCTTTACAGAAGGCGCGCGCGTTGATCCTGAATGGCTGTTGCGCTTCCTGAGTGATCCGTCTTTGAGCGGCGGCGGTTATGATCTGATCGTCAATGGTCACGAGAATGCCACAGGCGGCAACAACAACGCGCAAGCCAGCGCGGGCGCAAATGCAAACGCCGCGCAAGCGACAAACAACGCGAGCAACAGGCAAGGGAACGGCACACAAGCGAGCGCGAACGGCGAAGGCGGCTTGCCTGCGCAGCCGGGCGCGAATCGCAACGGCGTGCGTCTGTACTTGAAGCCGCGCATGCCTACGTTCAACTTTTCGCCGAACGAATTGCGCACACTCGTCCGCTTCTTCATGGCGGTTGCCTCCGAGCAGGAGCCGTACATGAAGCAGCAGCTTGAGCCGTTGACGGATCAAGAGCGCAACATGGCGCGCGCGATCTTTCAGTCGCAGCAAGCGCCGTGTCTGAAGTGTCACTTGACCGGCAACCCTGAGCACGACAAGAACGCGACCGCGCCGAACTTCCTGCAAGCCTCGACGCGCCTGCAACCCGGTTGGACCTTCCGTTGGCTGCTTGATCCGCAGCGCGTCATACCGGGCACGGCGATGCCTTCGGGCCTCTTTAAGAAGGACGGCGACCGTTGGGTCTTCGCCTTCGACGTGCCCAATAGCGGCCTCAACGAATATCAAGGCGACCACGCGCAACTACTAACGCGCTACATACTCGCGCTCACGCCGGCCGAGCAAGCGCGACTCGCTGCCAGCTCGCCCAGCGCAACCGCCGGCCGCACGCCGACCGGCACGAGTCAACCATCAGCGCCGCCGGCCGCTGCGACGCATCATGCAACTCGCGCGAGCGCGCAGCATCACGCGCGCGCACGACGGACGACCGCGCGCGGCCCGACGCGAACAGGGGATGAAATCACGATGCACGTGCCGGAAGCGTTCACGGCTGCTGTGTGTCATGGCGTCGGCGGTTTTTCACCTTGATCTTTTTGCGGCATAATCAAGGAAAATATATTTCCTTCAGGAGAGAAAAGGATGTCTTTTGCACGTGTGCGCCGGATCGTCGCGCTGCTGTTGGCGGTCGCTCTGCTCTCGTTGGTGTTCGCGGCTTGCAGTAGTAGCGATGAGGATGAGGGCGAAGATAACTCGAATGACAGCGGCGTCGCGGCCGGCCCGAAGTACACGCCGACCGGCAACGAGGGTCAGATCACCGGCACGATTGCTTTGAACGGCCCCGCGCCTGCGCCTGCGCCGATCAGCATGGACGCGGACGCCGCGTGTGCGCAGAACAATCCAAACCCGCACACAGAGACGGTGGTCGCGAAAGACGGCAAGCTGGCGAACGTCCTCATCTATATCAAAGACGGCAAGACGGCCGATGGCAAGACCATTACGACGATGAGTTGGGATGTGCCGGCCACTGAGGTTGTATTGGACCAGCACGGCTGCCACTACATCCCGCACGTGCTCGGCGTGATGGCGGGGCAGAAGTTGAAGATCACGAATACCGATCCGACAACGCACAACATCCATCCGTTACCAAAGGTTAACCCTGAGTGGAATGAGTCGCAATCGCCCGGCTCGGAGGCTAAAATAAAAACGTTCGGGCGACCGGAAGTGGTCGTGCCTGTGAAGTGCAATCAGCATCCTTGGATGAAAGCCTTCATCGGCGTGATGCGCAGCCCGCTCTACGCCGTCAGCGCAGAAGACGGCCGATTCACCATCACGGGCGTGCCGCCGGGCACGTACACCGTCGCCGCGTTGCACGAGCTTTACGGCGAGAAGACGATGCAGGTCACAGTCGGCGCGAAGGAAGCGAAGACGCAAGACTTTTCATTCGATGCAGCCAAACCGGCGAGCGCGATGCTCGAACCGTTCGGCGGCGCGATCCGCATCGAGCCTGCGCTTGATGTGCCGATGCCGATGAAGCATTAAAAGCAGTGGTCAGTGGTCAGTGATCAGTAAAAACTGATTTCACTGACCACTGACCACTGACCACTGACTATTGTGATCGAAGAGATTGAGCTAACACGAGAGCCGGTCGTTGCGCCGCTTGCGCCTGTGGCGGCGCGTGTGCGCGTGGCGGCTTACGTCGAGTTGACGAAGCCGCGCATCACGCTGCTCGTCATGCTGACGACCGCCGCCGGTTATTTCCTCGGTGCAGGGCGCACGCTCAACTATACGGGTCTGCTACACACGTTGGCCGGCACAGGTTTGCTCTCTTCAGGCATCGCCGCGCTCAATCAATTCATGGAGCGCGAACTTGACGGCCGCATGCGGCGCACGATGATGCGCCCGCTACCAATGGGTCGCATCACGCCGCGCGGCGCTCTCATCTTTGGCGCGGCGCTGACGCTCAGCGCCGAACTCTATCTGCTGCTCTTGGTCAATCCGCTCTCCGCTTTGCTCGGCGCGGGCGTCGTTATTGGCTATCTCGGCTGCTACACGCCGCTCAAGACGCGTACGTCGCTCTCGACTCTGGTCGGCGCGTTTCCGGGCGCAGTCCCGCCGCTCTTGGGTTGGACCGCGGCGACCGGACATGTGAGCGTCGAAGGTTTAGTGCTCTTTGCGATTCTGTTCCTGTGGCAGTTCCCACACTTCTTCGCCATCGCGTGGATGTATCGCGAAGACTACGCGCGCGCAGGTATCTTGATGCTGCCGGTGATTGAAACGGATGGGCGGCTGACCAAACAACAGATCGTCGTCTGGACTCTATTGCTCGTACCTGTGAGCCTTGCGCCTGCGGCGCTCGGACTCTCCGGCGCGATCTACTTCGTCGGCGCGCTCGTCCTTGGCGCGCTCTTCTTGCTGACGAGCGTCGCCGCATTCTTAACGCTTTCGCGGCGCAACGCCCGGCGCGTCCTGCTCGCGTCGGTGCTGTACCTGCCGTTTCTGTTCGGGCTAATGGTTTTGAATCAGTGATCAGAGGTCAGAGGTTAGAGGTCAGAGATTAGTTCAAAGCTTTTCTCACTGACCTCTTACCTCTGACCTCTAAGGAGACGATAATGGGCCGTGTGTTCGGTGCTCTGCTCTGGCTGATAACGATCCTGACGGTCTGGATGTTTGTGAGTAAGAAGTGGTGGTTGCCGCCCGCGATCACGGAGCACGGGCCGGCTTATGATCGGCAGTTTCTGGTGACGATCATCATCGTCGGCATCGCGTTTGCGGGCGCACAGATCGCTTTGGGCTACATGCTCTGGCGCTACGGCGCACGACGCGACTCGTCGCGCGGCATCTATTCGCACGGCAACAATCGCGTCGAGATGCTCTGCACGGCGGTGACGGCGGTCGTCTTTATCACGATGGCGCTCTTTGGTCAGCGCGTCTGGGCGCAACTCCATTTCCATGAAGCGCCGCCCGGTTCGGCTCAAGTCCACGTGGTCGCGCAGCAGTTTCAATGGAACTTTCAGTATCCCGGCGCGGACAATATCTTCGGGCGCACAGACCCGGCGAAGATCAAAGACGCCGAGTTGAATTTCGTCGGCTTGGACGACGCCGACCCAGCCGCAAAAGACGATCAAGTCGTCACGACGCTCGTCATGCCCGCCGGCCGCGACGTTGAGTTGACGATGACCTCGAAGGATGTGACACACGATATTTGGGTGCCGGAACTGCGGTTCAAACAGGACGTTGTGCCGGGCATGAACATCAAGGTGCATTTCAAGCCGGTCAAGACGGGCCGCTTCGAGTTGGCTTGCGCCGAACTGTGCGGGCAGTTGCACTATAAGATGAAGAGTTATCTGATCGTTTTGCCGGAAGCCGACTACGATGCGTTGCTACGCTTGCCGCAGGCGCAATTTCAGGCGCGCATCACGGAGTTGAATAAGCAACCGTTGGGGCTACCCGGCGAGCAGTATTGAGTAAGCATGTTTAAGCGTTGACCCTATCTAGCCTCAAGCGAGAGGAGCAGATTGATGTCAGAGGCAGTTCCCGTTCCCGAAGCCCACGCCGACGTAGAGCATCACGCGGCGCATCATCACGGGCCGCCGACGAGTTTTATACGCAAATATATCTTTAGCATTGACCACAAGGTGATCGGCATTCAATACCTGCTGCTCGCCCTGTTCTCGGTCTTCGTCGGACTGATCATGTCCGTGCTGATGCGTATGAACCTGACGTGGCCGGATCACAAGTGGCCGCTGTTGGGCAGTCTGTTCAAAGTCGGCGCGCCGGGCGGCCAGATGTCGCCGGAGTTCTACCTCTCGCTCGTCACGATGCACGGCACGATCATGGTCTTCTTCGTGTTGACGACCGCGCCGCAAGGCGGCTTCGGCAACTACTTCCTGCCGATCCAGATCGGCGCTGAGGACATGGCCTTTCCCGTCCTCAACATGCTCTCGTTCTGGATCACGTTCGTCGGTCTGGTCGTACTCGTCTCGGCCATCTTCGTCGAGGGCAGCGCGGCTTTCAGCGTCAGCATCAATCCGAACTCTGCAATTGCAAAGTGGGTAGCGAAATATCTTGAAGGCGGCGGCAGTGGCACGGTCGGCCCCATCGGCGGTTGGACGGGCTACCCGACCTTGAGCGCGCTCGGCAAGATCGCCGGCCCCGGACAAGGCGCAGGTGTCACGCTCTGGATCACTTCAATCGCCATCTTCTGCGTCGCCTCGCTGCTCGGCGCTTTGAACTTCATCACAACGCTCTTGAACATGCGCACGCGCGGCATGGCCTTGATGCGCATGCCGCTCACCTGCTGGTCTTGGTTCACGACGGCGATCCTCGCGCTCCTCTCATTCCCTGTGCTGCTCGCTGGCGGCATCTTGTTATTGCTTGATCGACACGCGGGCACGAGTTTCTTCATTCCGGGTGGGTTGGTCGTGAGCGATAAGTTGTTGACGAGTCACGCAGGCGGCTCGCCCATCTTGTGGCAGCACTTGTTCTGGTTCTTCGGTCACCCGGAAGTCTATATCGCCATCTTGCCGGGCATGGGCGCGACCTCGCACATCCTCTCGACCTTCGCGCGTAAACCCATTTTCGGCTACCGCGCAATGGTCTTTGCGATGTTCGCCATTGGCCTCCTCGGCTTCTTCGTCTGGGGGCATCACATGTTCATCAGCGGCATGAGTCCGTATTCGGGCATGGCGTTCTCTGTGCTGACACTTTCAATCGGCGTGCCTTCGGCGATCAAAACCTTCAACTGGCTCGGCACGCTCTGGGGCGCGCGCATACGCTTTACAGTGCCGATGCTCTTTGCCATCGGCTTCGTCTCACTCTTCGTCGCGGGCGGCATCACAGGACTCGTGCTCGGTCAGACTTCGCTCGACCTTTCGATGCACGACACATACTTCGTGCTCGGTCACTTCCACTTGGTGATGGGTGTGGCCGCGATCTTCGGCATGTTCGCGGGCATGTACTTTTGGTTTCCGAAGATGTTCGGGCGCATGATGAATCAGACGCTCGGCTACATACATTTCTGGCCGACTTTCATCGGCGTCTATGCCATCTTCATCCCGATGCACGTGATGGGCCTCGTCGGCATGCCGCGCCGCTACGCATCGTTTGCCGAATACCAGTTTCTCACCAAGACGCACCCGCTCGTCATGCTCGTCACCATCGCGGCGATCATCACAGCGTTCACGCAACTCATTTTTCTCTTCAACTTCTTCTGGTCAATCTTCAAAGGGCCAAAGGCGAGCGACAACCCTTGGGAGGCGACGACGCTCGAATGGACGACGACGACGCCACCGCCGCATGACAACTTCGGCGGCAAACTGCCAACGGTCTATCGCGGCGCATACGAGTTTGCTGTGCCCGATGCGCCGGACGATTACGTGATGCAGACGACACCCGACGCGACTGAGGCGAACGTCGCGGCTGACGGCGACGGACACACAGGGCAGGGAAGTACAGGCAATGGGCATGACGGCCACCACTGAGACGCGCGCACACAGTGCGGTCAAAGATAAAGGTTTAGGTTTCGGCGGGCCGCGTCCGAACGGGAACGGTGGACGGCGCGGCCCCAATGGCGGCGACGATAGCGGTGGCACAGGCTACGAAGGCGCGCAGTTTCGCATCGGCGCGTGGGTGCTCGTGGCGGCGGTCCTTATGTTCTTCGTCGCATTCACGAGCGCGTACATGTTTCGCGCCAGCATGAGCGACTTTGTCGTGCTCAAGTTGCCGCGCTTGCTGTGGCTGAGCACGACTCTGATCCTTGTGAGCAGTGTGACCTTTGAAGTAGCGCGCCGCGCTCAGCGTCGTGGCGATGATGCTATCTATCGGCTTTGGCTCGCCGTCTCGCTTGCGCTGGGCTGCGGCTTTCTCGTTTCACAACTGCTCGCGTGGCGGCAACTCGTCGCGCAAGGCGTTTACTTCCCGACCAACCCGTTCAGTTCTTTCTTTTATCTGTTGACGGGGCTGCACGGCATACACCTGCTCGGCGGCATCCTTGGTCTCGTCTATCTGCTGTGGCGCGCGCTCAGAGACGCGCGTGAGTTGCGCGAGTTGCGCGAGTCGGCGACGAAGAAGCGACGCGCCTTAACCGATGCGGTCGGGTTGTACTGGCATTTCATGGACGGACTATGGGTCTATCTATTCGCACTCCTACTTTTCTGGAGGTAAAGCTCATTTGAGCACGCACGCAGAAGTTGAAACTGCTGTCACCGCCGACTGGGGCGGCGGCACACTCCCTTATCGCATCGGGCACAAGAAGCTCGGCATGTGGCTCTTCATCGTCTCGGACGCGCTCACGTTCTCGGCGTTGTTGATCGGTTACAGCTACGCGCGGCTCGCTAGTAATCAATGGCCGACGCCCTTCAAATTTTCGCCGTCCATCCTGTTCTCGACGACGATGACGCTCTGCCTGCTCTCGTCGAGTTTCACGATGGTCATGGCGGTCAAGGCTTCAGCGCACGGCAACCGACGAGCGGCGCGGCGCTGGATCGGCGGGACGATGCTCGGCGGTCTGCTGTTTCTCGTGCTGCACCTTTACGAATGGAATCACTTGATCAGCGAAGGGCTGAAGCCGTTCTCGCTGCCGAAAGAATGGCTAGAGCGTTGGCCGCAGGCATCGCCGCTCTTTGGTGCGACCTTCTTTGCGATCACGGGCCTGCATATGTTCCACGTCTTCACGGGCTTCTGCTATCTCGGCATCGTCGCCTTGACGATCCGCAAGCGCACGCACGAAGACGTGGAGGTCAGCGGTCTCTACTGGCACTTCGTTGATCTGGTCTGGATGTTCGTGTTCCCGATGATCTATCTGCTGTCGGTGGATTTCAAAGGGTGACGCAATAAACTTTCAACTGCGAGGCAAGAGACCGAACATGAGCAGCCGCTTGCAAAACTTGATGCAGAAGCAGGACGTGATCCTGAACGCGATTTGCCTGCTGTTGGCGACCTTCTTCTTCATCCTCGCCCTATCGAATCTACGTTGGGCGGGAAATTTTCTGACGATTGATAGCCTGTTTATGACCGCCGTCTGTCTGATGCTCGCCGGCGTCTTCATGATCAATCCGGCGTTGTGGGCGCACGAGCACGGACTGTTTGCGGCGGAAGAAAAGGGGGCTGCGCCGGCCGTCGATCTACATTTCGAGGGCACGACGAAACTGTTCCTCGCCGTGCTTGGCGGCCTGTTGGGGATGACGCTGGTCGAAGTGCTGTTGGCTTACTTCAAGGTGCCGCTCGAACTGATGTTAACGATCCTGCTCGGTTTATCAATCATCAAAGCCGCGCTCATCGTCGCCTACTTCATGCACCTGCGCTTCGAGCGCATCAGCCTTATGCTGACGCTCGTGCCGATGCTCGTCGTCTGCATCTGCCTGCTGCTCATCTTCTTCCCCGATAGCTTCCGGTTGAATAAGATGCGCACTTACAATCAACCGCCCACGACCACCACGCACGAATGATTATGAACGCAAGACGTCTGCTCAAATTCATCTGGCTCGGCTTGGCGCTGCTGTTTGCGCTGGTCGTGTTGTGTGTGCCTGCGCTCGCACAGTGCGCGATGTGCAAGGCGACGACGGCGGGCTTGAGCGCCACCGAAGCGCGACATATGAACGGCGCTATCGTGATGATGGTCTCGCCGCCGGTCGCGCTCTTCTGCACCTTCATCTATCTCACCTACAAACACCGCCGCCCGCCCGGCGGCGACGAATAAGCTGCGGGAAATTTATGGCCGAAGAGAAACCAGTCGTTGATAACATGCGCGCCAGCATACGCGGGCGCGTGTGTCCGCGTTGCGGCGGCAAGATCATTCCCAGCATGCGCGCCGTCTATGAGAGCAAAGACCCAGCGCAGCTTTTTCCCGTCTGGCAGTGCGAGCGTTGCGGCTACGAAGAGTTGGGCGAGAAGAAGCCGGCCACAAAGAAGGCCGGGCCGCACGGCGCGAAGAAAGAGTTACCTGAATAAAGGAACGATGAACGCGGTAAGATGAACGATGAATGACAGGCAGTTGTTTTAATTCATCGTTCTGCGTTCATCTTTTTATATATGAGTTATGATGCGCTCCCGCACCTGAACGCAACCTTGAACGCGACGAGCGGCGTATTACTCTGCGCCGGTTTCTATTTCATACGGCGGCGGCAAATCTCCGCGCATCGCGCGTGCATGTTGGCTGCGCTCGCCGCTTCGGTTGCATTTCTCATCTCCTATCTCGTCTACCACGCGCATCACGGTACGACGCGCTTCGCCGGTCAAGGCGCGGTGCGCCCACTCTACTTCTTCATTCTGACGACACACACGATCCTCGCTGCTGTCATCGTGCCTCTGATCGTCATCACGCTCGGTCGGGCTTGGCGCGGCGAATTCGGGCGGCACCTGCGGCTTGCGCGCTGGACGCTGCCGCTCTGGCTATACGTCTCCGTGACGGGCGTCGTGGTTTACCTGATGCTTTATCATTTCTATGCTGCCCCTTGAAACTGACTCGCAAGGCATGACTGAGAGTAACGGTCATCACGCAAACCGCCAACGCGCTGCGCTTCACGCGCAGGGACGACGGCGCACGCCTTGGCCGCTGGCGGTGGTCGCGGCGCTCTTCGTCATCGTGCCGTTTCTGGCTTGGTACGGTACATGGTTCGGGCGCAGTCTGAACGATACAGAGATCGAAAATTATCTAACAGATGAAGCAAACCCGCGCCACGAGCAGCACGCGCTCTCGCAGATCGTCGAGCGCATGAAGCGGGGCGACGCGAGCGTGCGTCGTTGGTATCCGCAGGTCGTCGCGCTTGCGTCGAGCCAGCACGCGGACGTGCGCATGACCGCCGCTTGGGTGATGGGCGGCGACACAAAGAGCGAAGAGTTTCACACTGGCTTGTTGCGCTTGCTCGCAGACAATGAACCGATTGTCCGGCGCAACGCCGCGCTCGCGCTCGTCTCTTTCAACGACGCACGCAGCCGCGCGGAACTCACAGCGATGCTGCGTCCGTACACCTTCAACGCGCCCATCGCCGGTCAACTCGTCTCCGTCTTACCGGTCGGCACACCAGTCAAACGCGAAGCGATGCTCGCACGTATTAAGCTCGCCTCTGATCAACTCGTGGAGATTCGCTCGCCTCTACCCGGCCGGATCGAACAACTTGCCGCCGCGCCCGACGCGCGGATCACACAAGGGCAGCCTCTGCTCACGCTCGCGCCCGACGCAGACAGCGCGCTCGACGCGCTCGTAGGTTTGCGCTTCGTCGGCGCGCAAGAAGATTTGCCAGAGGTTGAACGGTACGCAAGCGGTGTCGCAGGCATGCCCGAAGAGATCAAAAAGGAAGCGGCGTTGACGGCCGAAACCATCAAGCGCCGCGCGGAGCAGAATAGAACGAATTAAAAATTAACCGGCCGCCGCTGTCGGTGCGTCCGGCAGAGTGATGCCGTGTGCCGCTTCCCAATCTTCGGTCGGCACCATCTCGATTGCGTCCCACGGACAGCCGTCGAGGAAAGCGCCCTCAGGCCCCTTGCTGATGCACTTCTGACAACCGATGCAGAGTTCCGGGTCAACCTCTATACGCCCGAACGGTGGGTGATCTTCGTCCGGCACCCAGAACATACATGCTTCAATCGGACAATACTCGATGCACGCGGGCGAGCCGGCGCAACCCGTGCAGCAATCGGTCGTAATCGCCAGAATGCGCGGTTTCTTTTTCCGCGTCGCCTTGCCGTCGCCGATTGACATCGGCCAATGCTTCTCAATAACTTGAATCATGCAGTGTTCCCGTTGATAACTGCCGAAGAATAACGAACATGGATACTTTAACACGGCGCGTGATGTGCCTCAATCATTATCTGCGCCCGGCCACAAACTGAAGACCTGAGAACGTGTCATTCAACTTGCGCCCGCTCAATCTTCTGTTGCAATTCTTCGAGTAGCGCAACCTGTCTCCGTAATAGTTCTTTGTAATCCTGCGTGTCCGTGTGATGCAATTCGTGCAGCATCGCCGTGCGCTTGGCGTCTAGCAATTCAAGCAGGAACTCTCGCTCCTGCGAAGTGATATTGAGCATCATGACTCTAAACTCCTGCATGCTTTGGGGCATCGAACGCAAATTTTCTTCGGGTTAAATTTACCGATCAATGCATACTAAATCAACCCGCTTCAAGCGACGAGGCCTTGACCACCCTGCCCGTTGCGAAAAGTGCTGCCGCCTGTCAGGTTCGTGGTAAAATCACAACCACTCTTAATCGTTGTAGTAGTTCGTTTGATTCTTGAGCGCATCGCGGTCGAAGAAAGGCGACCGGCGTTTGTCCGCTCGCAAGGCGGGCGGCGGCGCGAATACTCTCGCAATGGAAACTGTGGCTGGCATCTTTGGCGTGCGGGCTGACGCAGAAGCGGCAGTCGAGCGTCTGCGCGCGCTCGGCATCAGTGAAAACAATATCTCTTTGCTGATGCCGGGCACGACCCCCGAACAATTGGACGAGCGCGTGCCAACGACCGAGACGGAGCAACCGGGCATGGGCACAGCACTGGGCGGCGCGGTCGGCGGCGCGATAGGCATCGCGGGCGGACTGCATCTCGGCTTGGCGTTGTCGAGTCTGTTTGTGCCGGGCGTCGGGCCTGTGTTGGCGGCGGGCGTCGTCGGCGCGGCGCTCTTAGGCACGGGCGGTGCGGCTGCGGGCATGGCTGCGGGCGGCGCTATTGAAGAAAACTTGGCCGTCGGCTTGCCGCACGATGAGTTGTTCGTCTATGAAGATGCGCTGCGACAGGGGCGCACAGTTGTCATCGCCGTTGCAGAGTCGGACGAACAGGGCGCGGCGGCGCGGCGTACGCTCGCGCTGGCGGGCGCTGAGACCGTTGATGCAGCGTGCGATGAATGGTGGATCGGTCTGCGCGATGCAGAGATGGAAGCTTACACCGGACAAGGCAGTGACTTCGTGCGCGATGAGCCGATCTACCGGCGCGGCTTTGAGGCGGCGTTGCATCCAAAGGCGCGAGGTCAGGCTTACGCCGACGACATAGCGCGGCTGCGCCAGTGCTACGGTGACGAGTGCGACGCGGAAGCCTTTCGACGCGGCTATGAGCGCGGGCAAGACTATCACGCGCGTCTGCGGGAGCGTTACAAAGGTTGAAAGATACGCTGCTCAGTATCTTCGTACTCGGCGCCATCCTCGGCGTGAGCGCGCTCATCACGCAATGGTTCGCGCGCACGATGTATCGCACCTGCGCGGCCTGCGGCACGCTCAACGCGAAGCGGCGCACGCATTGCCGCTCGTGTGGTCAAGCGATACAAAACTAGCAACTCTGTGTCTGTTGAAACTGATCGCTCGCTACTTTCAATCTTGATCCAATTAAGAGGACCACAGGTGGCCCGACTCAGCAAACTGCTCATCCTGCTGTTTACGATCATGACTGTCGAGGCAAACGCACAGAACTCGCCGCCCATTCCGCCCGAATGGCGGACGCCTGCTGAACAGACCGACTACCGCGAGACGCCGCGCTACGATGAGACGGTCGCTTACTGCCGCAAGCTCGCCGCCGCTTCGCCCTTGATCCGTTACACGGATTTTGGTCGTAGCGGCGAAGGGCGCGCACTGCCGCTCGTCGTTGCCGCAAGCGGCGACACGTTCACGCCTGAAGCCGCACATCGCGCGGGCAAGGTCGTCGTGCTCATCCAAGCGAACATTCACGCGGGCGAGACCGACGGCAAAGACGCGGGGCTGGCGCTGCTACGCGACATCGTGATTACGAAGACGCGTGCCGGGCTGCTTGAACACGCCGTCGTCCTCTTCATCCCGATCTATAACGTTGACGGGCACGAACGGCGCAGCCCTTACAATCGCATCAATCAAAACGGCCCCGCAGAGATGGGCTGGCGCGCGAACGCGACCAATCTCAATCTGAATCGCGATTACATGAAAGCGGACGCGCCGGAGACGCGCGCTTGGCTGCGCCTATGGAATGAGTGGCAACCCGACCTGTTCATTGATTGTCACGTGACGGACGGCGCGGATTTTCGCTACGACGTGACCTATCAGTATGAAGCGGGCGAGAACGTGCCCGCGCCTCTGCGCGAGTGGTGGCGCACGGCGTATGAGGGGCGTATCGTGCCGTCAGCCGAAGCGGCAGGCAGGTTGTTTTCAACCTATCTCGTCTTTCGTGACAATCGCGATCCACAACACAAAGGCGTCGAAGGCTTCATCGGCACGCCGCGCTTCGCCACCGGCTACACGCCTTTGCGCAATCGTCCGGGCTTGCTCATCGAGACGCACATGCTCAAAGACTATCGCACGCGCGTCCTCGGCACTTATGATCTCTTGCGTGCAGCGCTCGAAGAAGTAAACCGCGACCCCGAAGGACTGTTGCGCGCAGACCGCGCGGCGGACGAGCAGGTGACGAGCGAAGGGCGCACGTATGATCCAGCGCGCAAGGTTGCTCTGCGGCTCGCGTTTACAGACAAGTCTGTGCCGCGCTTGATCAAGGGCATTGAGTTTCACACCGAGTTGAGCGACGTGTCGGGCGCGTTGCGCGTCGTCTATGGCACGAAGCTGTTTGATTACACCGTGCCATTCTTCAACGAGACGCATGCTGTTGTCTCGGTCGCGCCGCCGCTCTCCTACATCATCCCGCCCCAATGGACGAGCGTGATTGACGTGCTCGCGGCGCACGGCTTGCGCATGCAACGTCTGGCCGAGCCTTTGACCGTTGATGTTGAGAGCTATCGGTTCAGCGAAGTGAAGTGGGGCAGCAGTTCGTTTGAAGGGCGCGTGTTAGTGGCGCAGAAGAATCAGACGGTCAGCGAGCGGCGGACGTATCCAGCCGGCTCGGTCGTCGTGCCGTTAGCGCAGCCGGCGGCGCGTGTGGCGCTCAATCTGCTCGAACCCGACGCGCCCGACTCGTTCGTCGCGTGGGGCTTCTTCAATTCCGTCTTCGAGCAGAAAGAGTATGGCGAGGATTATGTCTTAGAAAAACTGGCGCGCGAGATGTTGGCGCACGACGAGAAACTGCGCCACGAGTTTGAGCAGCGCGTAGCGAACGATCCGAAGTTCGCCGCCAGCGCGCAAGAACGCCTGCGCTTCTTTCACGAGCGTTCGCCCTTTTGGGATCGGCAGTTGAATCTCTACCCGGTCGGGCGCATCACGACGCCGACGGACGCACGGCTCGTCGAGTTCACCTCAGCCAAATGAAAAAGGGGATGCGCTGTTTGCGAGGGGCGCATCCCCGGCTCGCTTGTTCCCCTTACTCGCGCTAAACCGTGCGCCGGCCCGTCAGCAACTGAATGACGAGCAGAACGAGGGCGATGACCAAAATGATGTGAATCAAACCACCCGCAGTATATGACGTGACCACACCCAAGAGCCACAGCACGAGCAACACCACTAGAATCGTCCACAGCATAAACGCTTTCTCCTTCGCTTAGTTATTCGTTAGTCCTGATGGTTCACTTTGAACCTGTCACCACCGTAAAAGTGCAACGACCATGCCAGCGCGCTTTGTTCGCATATCTATGAGAAAAGCTGCAAAATATGGAGTTTTACGTCAATCAGAGACTGCGCGAACGTTGAGCCTCTGGATGGAAATATGCTTGGCTTTGAGCCGCAAGGGTGTTCTAAATTCAGCCAACAACAAAGCTGTCCGGGCAAGGCTGGCCCTATGATCTTTACAATCGCGGCGCAATGGCTTTGCAACCTGAACCGGCCGCGCTTCATCCGAAAGTCTGGCGGCAGATGGTCGCTTGTGACGGCGCTGCCTCCGGTCTTCATGCGCAGCAATATCACTTCAGCCGGGAGATGCTGGACGAGCGCGAGCCGGGGATGGTAAATTGTTTGTGCGGTTGCGCCTGACAACCGCGCTTCAGCTACGAGGATTTGGCCCGCCTTAGTCGCGCGTGAAATCCCATCCGTAGTGCCCGACGACTTCAGTCGCAAATAATTCTCAGCGCAATTAATTTGATTGCAGCGCCGGCCGCCGCTCCCCTGTGCAACGGTCGCGCTGCCCTTGGAGAGTTTTGTTATGCCTTTATCCCGTCCGCTCCCCCGCACGCAAAAACTTGGCCTCGCGCTCGGCCTCGTCGCGCTCTTGCTCGCGTTCGCCATCATCTGCATCGCTTGGTACACGCACACGCACCAACCCGTCTTGCAGAAGATCAACTACACAGAGTTGCGGCAACTGAGCGACGCTGCGACGGCCAAATCCTTGATCGTTGATGGCGAACTGATCACGGTCGTCAAGCAAGACGGCACACTCGCGCAGGCGGTGGTCACGAACTCCGTCGCGCAGCAAGAGATCATCAATGCCTTCGACCATCAACACGTGCCGATTGAGTTTCGCTCGCTTGAGCCGGGGCTGTTGAGCGCGACGCTCAACTGGGTCATCACAGGCTTGATGCTCGCCATCCTCGGCTTCGTCGGTTGGCGCGTCTATGCCAGTATGGGCGGCGGACAGGGCAGCTTCCCCCTAGCCGACGCACAAGGGCAACAGCCCGTCACCTTCGACGAAGTGGCCGGCGTGGACGAGGCGAAGCATGAACTGGCTGAGACAATCGAGTTCCTGCGCGACCCGCAACGCTTCGGCCGGCTCGGCGGTCGCGCCCCACGTGGCATCTTACTTTCGGGCCCGCCGGGCACGGGCAAGACGCTCCTTGCGCGCGCCGCCGCGCATGAAGCAAGCGTGCCATTTCTCTCGGTCTCCGGTTCAAGCTTCCAAGAAAAATTCGCCGGTCTCGGCGCAGCGCGCGTCCGCCGTCTGTTCACCCGCGCCCGCAAAGTTGCGCCTTGCATCATCTTCATTGACGAGATTGATGCGCTGGGACGGAGTCGCGGGCGCGGCGGCGACTCAGCTTCCGCCGATCAAGATCAGACGCTCAACCAACTGCTCGTCGAGATGGATGGCTTCGAGCAAGCGACCGGCATCGTCGTCATCGCTTCAACCAACCGCCCCGACATACTCGACTATGCGTTGACCCGACCGGGCCGTTTCGACCGCGAGATCACGGTCGGTTTAGCGAGCGCCACCGGGCGCGAAGCGATCCTGCGCGTTCACGCGCGCAAACTCACGCTCGAACCCGAACTCGATCTCGGCTGGCTCGCGCGCGGCACGCCCGGCTTCTCCGGCGCAGACCTCGCCAACCTTCTGAACGAAGCCGCCATCGCCGCCACGCGCGACAACGCGCCGGCCGTCGCCCGCCCGCACGTCGAATACGCCCGCGACAAAATTCTGATGGGCGCAGAACGCCACGGCTTCATGATTGATGAGAGCGAACGCTACGCCACGGCTGTCCACGAAGCAGGGCACGTTGCCGTCGGGCTTGATGTGCAGCACGGCGATCCGATCCATAAGGTCTCGATCCTGCCGCGTGGGCGCGCGCTTGGCGTCACACAGGCTTTGCCTGAGCGCGACCGTCTGATGAAGACGCGCGAGTACCTAGAAGATCAGATCGCGATGCTCTTGGGCGGGCGGGCCGCCGAACAGATCTTGCTGGACACGATGACGGCCGGCGCGTCAAACGACATCGAACGCGCCGTCGAGATCGCGCGCAAGATGGTCGCAGAGTACGGCATGAGTCCATTGGGGCCTGTCCATCTTGGCAAGCCTGACGACCCACACAGCCAATCGCTGCTTGATCGCATCGAATGCGCAACAAACGACATCGTCAACGCGCAGATGCAGCGCGCCTGCGATATTGTCGCCACACGCCGCGCAGAGATCGCGCGTCTCGTCGCCGGTTTGATGGAGCGCGATACGCTCGATTCGGAAGAGATTCAAGGATGTTTCGGGCGCAAGGCGGCGCAACAAGCTGCCTAAGAAATAGTACGCAGAAAGCAGTAGGCAGAAGGCGGTAAAGAGCCGGTTGAATTTTCACTCGCGGATTTGAGCGAATTTCAACCGGCTGCTTTCTGCTTACTGCCTACTGCTTTCTGCTGTTCCCCGCTTGCTCAATCCAAGGTTTCTCCTGTAACTTTGCCGGCGAAGGGCAAGCTGTAACGTCATTCCGAAATGCTCCCGTCTAAATTGTCATGACACTCCCCGGTATCGCCCGGCTCGAACTCCCGATCTTGCAGGAACTCGTCGCCACAGGCGGCGCTGACGACGTGCGCTTTCTCTACCAACGGCTCGTCGCTTACTTTCCGCAAATTACAGATGCGGACAAGCATGCGCTCACTAACGGCGAGTTGCGCGGCTGGCGGCGACATGTCCAACGCGCCGGTCGCGTGCTCGACGAGAAGCGACAGATCGCGCGCAACAAGCGCGGACAATGGACGATTACTGCGCAAGGTCGCCGCCGCGTTACAGAAGAAGCGCCAAGTTTCTCTTTCAGTGTCGCGGCTGATACACAACCGACTGGCTCGGCTTCTTACTCGCACGCAGACGTGCAGCAGATGCTCTTAGACATCGGGCACGCGCTCGGCTATCACGCCGAAAGGGAGTTTGATTATTACGACGTGGTCTGGCGCGCGAGCGCGCAGAGCCAGCGCCTAAGCCACATCTTTGAGGTGCAGCGCAAGGGCAATGTTGATGCGGCGCTCGCCAAACTCAAACGCGCTTACGATGCGCAACGCTCGAAGCCTTTTCTCGTCGTCGCCAGCGAGCGCGACACGAATCGTGCCGAGATGCAGTTAAGCCTTGCGCGCACGGGCGCGTTTCACGAAATCGGTCGCGTCACAACCATTCTCAGTTTCGAGCAACTGCACCGGCTGCATCGCGCGCTCAATTCTGTTTCAGACTTGCTGACGCTAATCTTTGAACGATGAGCGGCACGCCACTACGCAGACAGTACCTAGAGATCAAGCGCCGCCACCCGGACGCGATTCTCCTGTTTCGCATCGGCGATTTCTACGAAGCTTTCGACGACGATGCCCGCACTATCTCGCGCGAACTCGGCATTGTCTTAACCTCTAAGCCGATGGGCAAAAATGTCCGCGTGCCGCTCGCGGGCGTGCCGCATCACAGTCTCGAACGTTATCTCTCGCGCCTCATCGCGCGCGGCCATCGCGTCGCCATCTGCGAGCAACTGACCGACGCGCCGGTCAAAGGCGAATCGGGTCGGGGCCTCATCGAACGCGACGTAGTGCGCGTCGTCACGCCGGGCACGATCATCGAGCCGGGTCTGCTGCGCAGTAAAATCAATAACTACTTGGCCGCTTACACGACCGACGGCCGACGCGCCGGCATCGCATTCGCCGATGTGACTACAGGTGAATTCACCGCGACCGAGATCGACACGGCAGCCGCGCTCACAGAGTTACAACGTATCGCGCCATCTGAACTGCTCGTCGCACGCAGTTTTGAGATTGGAGATAACGCGCTGCCCGGTTTTCTCACACGCTGTAACGACGATTACTTCGCGCCGCAACTCGCGCGCACGGCCGTGCTTCATCACTTCGGCGCGCGCAGCCTTGCCGCCTTCGGTTTATCAAAATGGCCGTTGGCGACGGCCGCGGCCGGCGCGATCATTTCCTACTTGCGCGATACACAATCGTTCGCCGCCGGTCAACTCACGCGCCTCTCAAGCTATCACACGGGCAGCTACATGCTGCTCGACGCGCACACGCTCCGCAGCCTCGAAATCTTCGAGAGCATGGGCGGCGCGCCGTCGCTGCTGACTGCGCTCGACCTTACGCGCACGGCGATGGGCGGACGCCGTCTGCGCCAATGGCTGCGCCAGCCCTTGCTCGATCTCGCAGAGATCGCGCGCCGCCACGAGCACGTTGGTTGGCTGCACGCGCACACGGACGCACGCACAGAATTTTTCGCTGCGCTCGAACTGGTTCACGATTTAGAGCGCCTGTCGGGTCGTGCGCGCGCCGGTGTCGCTGCGCCGCAGGAAGTGCTCGCGCTCTCTCAAGGTCTCGAAGCGATCCCGCGCGTGCGTGCAGTCTTGCAGCAAGACACAAAGCGATTCGGCGCTGCACTCACCGCTTTACCGACGTGCGAGGCGACAGTCAAAACGATCCGCGCTGCGTTGCGTGAAGAGTTGCCGCGTCGGACTGAGGGCGTCAACGTCATTCGTGCGGGTTTCTCTGAAGAGCTTGATCGCTTGCGTGAGTTGTTGCGCAACGGCAAGACGTATCTCGCGGAGATGGAGCAGCGCGAGCGTGCGCGGACAGGCATTAAGAGTCTGAGGGTCGGTTACAACAAGGTCTTCGGGCACTACATCGAAATAACCAAGCCGAACCTGCACCTCGTCCCCGAAGGCTACACGCGCAAGCAGACGCTCACCAACGCCGAACGCTTCATCACGCTCGAACTCAAAGAGCACGAATCGCTCGTCAGCAACGCGCAGGAGCGCATCGCCGAACTCGAAGCGAGCATCTTTCGCCAAGTCTGCGCGGAGATCGGCAAACAGCGCGACGAAATTCTCGCCGCCGCGAGCACCATCGCTTATCTCGATGCGGTTGCCTCGTTCGCAGAAGTGGCTGCACGTCACAACTACGTGCGCCCCTTGATGACCGACACGCCGGCCCTACATATTCACGAAGGGCGTCATCCGGTGCTCGAACGAATCATGACCGACGAGTCGTTCGTCGCCAACGATCTGAGCTTAGGCGGCGCGGGCGCACCTGAGATCGCTTTGATCACGGGGCCGAATATGTCGGGCAAGTCAACTTTCTTGCGGCAGGCTGCGCTCATCGTGCTGATGGCGCAAGCGGGCAGCTTCGTGCCTGCACGCGAGGCGAGCATAGGTCTCTGTGATCGCATCTTCACGCGCATCGGTCTCTATGATCGCATCGGCAGCGGCGAGTCAACCTTCATGACCGAGATGGTCGAGACCGCACAGATTCTTCATCACGCGACACCGCGCTCTTTGATCCTGCTCGACGAACTCGGACGCGGCACTTCAACCTACGACGGCCTTGCCGTCGCGCGTGCCGTGCTCGAATACATCCACAATCACCCGGACCTGCGCGCCAAGACGCTCTTCGCCACGCACTATCACGAACTGACCGCGCTCGCCGCCGTGTTGCCGCGTCTCGAAAACTTTCGCGTCGAAATCGCAGAAGAGAACGGCGAGTTGCGTTTTCTCTACCGCATCACACCCGGCAGCGCCGAGCGCAGTTACGGCGTCTATGCTGCCAAACTCGCGGGCCTGCCGCGCCCCGTCGTGCGCCGCGCCGAAGAACTGCTCTACGAATACGAGACGCAAGCTGGCCCGAGTGCTCCTGTGGCTGAGACTGTTAAGCCTATTCGACCGTCAAGCGCCGACACACGAACGGCGCAACTCACCACTGCACTGCTTGAGCTTGATCTGAATACACTCTCGCCGGTCGAAGCTTTGATGAAGCTTTATGAGTTGCGACGTTTGATTGAAGGGGATGAGTCGGGCGACGCGCGGACGTTGCGCACTGCTTGATTGACGTACATTGAAGGGCAGAGCTTGTGTTAAGCCGGATCGGTGTGAATCTGCACGCGGGCGCGTGGGATTTCGGCTTCGATGGCGCGGAGCACTTGCACTGTGAGTTCGTGCGCGGCTTCGAGGCTCTTGTCGCGTGCGACTTCGAGGTGCAGGTCAATAAACTTCTGTGACCCGCTTCGGCGTGTGCGCAGATCGTGAAACCCGATGACGCCTTGCTCGTGGAAGCGGCTGACGATCTCCGCGATCTGTTCGTCCACTTCGAGCGGCAAGCGTTTGTCCATCAGCACATCAACCGAGTCGCGCGCGACGATGAACGCGGAATAGAGAATGTAGAGCGAGATGGCGATGGAGATGAGCGGGTCGGCGCGTCGCCAACCGCTTAGACGGATGATGATGAGCGCGAGGAACGCGCCGCCGTTCGTATAGACATCAGTCGCGTAGTGGAGCGCGTCGGCACTGAGCGCAGGCGAATCTGTCTGGCGCGCGACGCGACGCAGCCGCGCGACGAGCGCAATGCTGACGCCGATGGCGATGAGCATTGACGCGCTGCCGAGCAACTCCGAACTGGTTGCGGGCTGGCGTATAAAGCGCAAGCCGGCTTCGCGGATCAGGAAGAGACCTGAGACGGTGATGACGAAAGATTGAAATAGACCGGCGAGCGATTCAACCTTGCCGTGACCGTATGTGTGCTCGGCGTCGGGCGGGCGGGCGGCGGCGCGGACGGCGAAGAGGTTGATCGTCGAGGCGAAAATGTCCATCGCTGAATCGAGGAGCGAGGCCCAGACGCTGATCGAGCCGGTGAGAATACCTGTGATTGTTTTGAGGACGATCAGAAAAGCCGCAGCGATGATTGATAGTCGCGCCGCAGAGGTCTTCTGTGCGGCCTCTTCATCATAGCCGCTCTCTACCGCTCGTGTTGCTGCTGTGTCTGACATGTCGTTCGGATGCGCCCGCGCATCTTAACAAATCTTAGTGACCAAGCGCCTCCGGTCGTTCTGACACTTCTTCGACGGTGCGACTGCGCGAGGCCAAAGTGACCAGTGCGACACCGGCAAAGATGAGCAGCGCGGCGAGCCACGTGCGTGAGTTCAAACGTTCGCCGAGCAGGAGCGGCGCGAAGGCAAACGCGATGAGCGGTTGCAGGTAGATGTAGATCGCAACGGTGCTCGGTGCGACGCGCCCCAGGGCCCAAGCGTTTAGATAATAAGCGCCGACGGTGGGCACGAGAATGATGTAAGCGATGGCGAACCAGAGGCTCGCGCTCAAGTGTGTGAGCGGCGTCTGCGCGAGGTAGTAGCCGCCGACGGGCAGCGTCGCGACGCTGCCGAAGAGAAAAATCCAAGTGATGACGGTCAACGCACCGTAGCGTTTGATCAAGTCTTGCGAGACGGCGATGTATGCGCCGTAGGCGAGAGTATTGAGGATGAGCAGCAGGTTGCCGATCATCGTGTCGCGCGAAAAATCTGCATGCGCTGGATTGATGAGATAGACAACGCCACAGGCCGCAACCAACATCCCGATGAAGATGCGGGGCGCAGGCCGTTCGCGGCCCATAAGTATGCTGACGAGCAAAGCGGCGATTGGGATCGTTGTGCTGAGGATCGTCGCGTTGATGACGGTCGAGAGCGCGAGACCTTTGACGTAAAGGAACTGATTGAGCACGACGCCGAGCAGGCTGTAGAGCGCAAGCCGTGCGTAATCGCTGCGCTGTGTGATGCGCGGGCGGGCGGTCAGACGGCGCAAGCAGAGGAAGGCGAGTGTTGCGCCTGCGACGCGGAGGGCGACGAGGCCTGTGCTCGGCAGAGTGCGCAGAGCGATCTTGCCGACGATGGGCCACGTGCCGAAAAAGATTTGCACGGCGACGAGCGCCAGATGCGGCTTAAGGTTCTGTGTCGCTCGACTCAAACCTTAGCTATACTCGCCCGCGCGCGCCCCCGTGCCTTCGCCTGTGCGCTCGTCGGCGTGCATGTCGGGGCCAGATTCGGCTGCGTTGGCGGGCGGCTTGCCTTCAGATGCTGCGCCTGTAGTTGTGCCATGCGGTTCAGGCTTCGCGCCGGCCTGACCGCTTGTCTGATCTTGGCTTGAGCCGGCAGGATTCTGTTCTTGCCTACGTCTCTGTTCTTCGGCGCGCTCGCGGCTGAGTTGTTCGTCCAACTTGTTTCGCCCTCCCTTGAGTGCAATCACAACATGAGCAGTGGATTTTCCAAAAGCTGTTTGAAGGTTTGTAAGAATTTTGCGCCGGTCGCACCGTCTATCACGCGATGATCGCAAGACATCGTGACGCGCATCATCTGTCGCACGACGATCTGTCCGTCACGAACGACGGGCTTCGGCTGCATCGCGCCGACGGCGAGGATCGCACCTTCAGGCGGATTGATGACGGCCGTGAACTCGTCTATGCCGAACATGCCGAGATTGCTGATCGAGAAGGTCGCGCCCGTGTACTCTTCAGGTTGAAGTTTGCGCGCGCGTGCGCGTTCGGCCAAGGCGCGCACTTCGCGGCTGATCTGTCCGATGGTCTTCGTCTCAGCCGCGCGCACCACCGGCGTGATCAAGCCGTCTTCAATCGCGACCGCGACGCCGATGTCTGCGCGCTCGTAGTAACGAACCACTTTGTCTTGAAACGAAGCGTTGACCTGTGAGTGGCGCACGAGCGCAACGGCCGCAACCTTGATGATGATGTCGTTGACGCTGACCTTGTTCTCTTTGTCTGACTCGTTGATCTGTTGGCGCAGGTCTGCAACCTTGTCCATCTCGATCTCGGTCGTTAGGAAGAAATGGGGCACAGGGCCGATTGAAGTCGCGAGCCGGCGCGCAATTGTCGCGCGCATCGTCGAGACAGGTTCATCACGATAAGGCGATGCGCTGGCGGCGGCGGGTTGTTGGAATTGCGGCGCGGGTTGCTGTGCGCGTGTTTCGACGGCGCGCTGTTCTGGTTGCGCTTGTGCTTGAGCTTGTGCCTGTGGTCGCTGCTGTCCTTCTTTGATCGCGGCTTCGATGTCGCGCTTAACGATGCGCCCGCCGGGGCCGCTGCCCGCGAGCGTTTGCAGATTGATCCCCGCATCCGCCGCCATGCGCGCAGCAAGTGGCGAAACGACGACGCGCCCGCCCGTGCGTTGACCATTGCCGCCGTCGGTCGGTTGCGTTGCTGTCGCTTGTGCCTTGTCGCTCGCAGTTGTTTGCGCTTGGGCTGCGCCCGTTGTTGCTTGACCGCCGACGTCGCCTTTGAGCGGTTGCCCTTCGATGGTCTCTTGTGTGCGTGCGCCGCCGGGAACGACCTGGGCCAACTCTTTCTGCGCGCCGTCCTGTCCGGCTTCGACCCGTTCCTCGATCTGCTGCTTGTTCGCAGCCGGCGCCGCGTCCGACTCGGCTTGCGCTACAAGACCAGAGATGTCTTCGTCCGGTTCGCCGATGATCGCGATGATTTGACCGAGCGGCACGGTCTCGCCCGCCGGCACGAGAATCTTACGCAGCACGCCTGATGTAAGCGCCTGCGCCTCCATCGTCGCTTTATCCGTATCAATTTCAGCGAGCGGTTCGCCCACGCTCACCTTGTCGCCTTCGTTCTTCAGCCAACGCGCCAACTGGCCCTCTTCCATCGTCGGCGACAGCTTCGGCATGACCACCTGCGTTGCCATTGTTCTCCTCAGAGGTCAGAGGTCAGAGGTCAGAGGTCAGTTCGGTTTTAGCTGACGGCTGACTGCTGAACGCTGACAGCTTCTTACAAGTATGCTACTTCGCGCACGGCTGCGATGATGCGCTCGATGTCGGGGAGCGCGAGCTTTTCCAAATTCTTGGCGTAGGGCATCGGGGCGTCTGCGCCGGAGATGCGCTTGACGGGCGCGTCCAAATAGTCGAAGGCGCGCTCCATGATCTGCGCACTCAACTCCGCGCCGACGCCGCAGAACGGATGCGACTCTTCAGCGATGACCACGCGATTGGTCTTCTGCACCGACTTGATGATCGTCTCGATGTCGAGCGGCCGGATCGTGCGCGGGTCTATGACTTCGACCGAGACGCCTTGCTTCTCAAGTTCCTCGGCTGCCTTTAACGCAAGCGGCACAGTCAAAGAGCGCGCCACGATGGTCGCGTCCGTGCCTTCGCGCTTCACCTCCGCGACGCCGAGCGGGATGGTGAAGTCGCCGTCGTCAGGCACCTCGCCCTTGAGACCATACATGCGTTCCTGTTCAAGAAAGATGACCGGATCGTCGTCGCGGATCGCGCTCTTCAATAAGCCCTTCGCATCGGCCGGCGTCGAAGGCATGACGACCTTGATGCCGGGGAAATGCGCGTACCAAGATTCGAGCGCCTGCGAGTGCTGCGAAGAGACTTGATAAGCCGAGCCGTTCGGGCCGCGAAAGACGATGGGAATCTTGAACTGTCCGCCAGACATGTAGAGCATCTTCGCGGCCGAGTTGATGATCTGATCGGTGGCGAGAATAGAGAAGTTGAACGTCATAAACTCGATGACCGGCCTGAGGCCCACCATCGCCGCGCCCACGCCGAGACCCGCGAAGCCCAGCTCCGTGATCGGGGAATCGATCACACGCTTCTCGCCAAACTCTTCCAATAAACCTTTCGAGACTTTGTACGCACCCTGATAAGCGCCAACCTCTTCGCCCATCAGAAACACGTTCTCGTCGCGCTCAAGTTCTTCGCGCAACGCCTGATTCAAAGCCTCGCGGATCGTGATAACGGCCATTAAAACCTCCGAAAGCAGTGCCAAGTGACGAATGACAAGTGACGAGATAAAACAAGGGCTTGCTTGTCGCTCGTCACTTGGCACTCGTCACTATTTTATCGGGTTCGCGTAAATGTGCGTGTGCAACTCTTCGGGCGCGGGTTCGGGGCTGCTGTCAGCGAATTTAATTGCGTGCTCGACCTGCGCGCGGACGCGGTCTTCGATCTCTTTGATCGTAGCGTCGTCAACGATCTGCTTCTGCTTGAGACTCTCGATGAAGACCTTGACGGGATCGCGCTCTTGATACTTCTCGATCTCGGCGCGCGTGCGATAGTTGCCGGGATCAGACATCGAGTGGCCCATGAAGCGATAGGTGCGCACTTCGATGAGCGAAGGCTGCGACTCTTTGCGCGCGCGGGCGGCGGCGCGTCTGGTCGCCTCATAGACCGCGAGCACGTCCATGCCGTCAACGAACTCCGAAGCCATGCCGTAGGCGCAAGCCTTCTGCGACACGTCGCTCAGAGACATGGCACGCTTGAGGGCCGTGCCCATGCCGTACTGATTGTTTTCGCAGATGTAGATGCATGGCAGCTTCCAAAGCTGCGCCATGTTCAGCGACTCGTGAAAGACGCCTTGATTGACCGCCGCCTCGCCAAAATAGACACACGACACTTGATCCGTACCCTTGTACTTCGCCGCAAACGCAACCCCCGTCGCCAGCGGAATTTGCCCGCCGACAATCGCGTGCCCGCCGAGAAAATGGTTGTCGCGGTCGAACAGGTGCATCGAGCCGCCTTTGCCGGCCGAGCAGCCGCCAGCTTTGCCAAACAGTTCCGCCATCACTTCGTCGGGCGAAGTGCCGCGTGCGAGCGCGTGCCCGTGATCGCGGTAACTAGTCATCACATAATCATCAGGGCGGAGCGCCGCAATTGAGCCGACGGCAACCGCCTCTTGTCCGATGTAGAGATGACAGAAGCCGCCGATCTTGCCGAGCGTGTAAGCTTCGGCCGCCTTTTCCTCGAAGCGCCGGATGAGCACCATCTGAGAGAGCATGTTGAGCAGCGTCTCGCGCTCAAGCCCTTCGATAGAGGCGTGCAAATGCTGTTGCCGCTCTTGATGTTCGGCGCGCAGTTCGGCTTGATCAATTTCGTCAGGGCCGCGTTCGGTGACAACGCCTGCGCTGGCGGGTGCTGCGCTTGGCCCGCGTGGTTTCAAAGGTTTGACTTTCAGTTCGCTCATCTGGACACACTCACTGACGCATAAAAGACTCGGCGTGACACGTCTGCGCTGGCTTGCGTATGGGGCGCGCGCTGGCGAGTACGAGTAAATCAGGTGATTACAATGCGGATTATACGCGAGATGTCGGCCCGCGCGCAAAAGCAGACCATTGCAGTAAATATGCTTTGCATCTTTGCGTGAGGTTTATCTTGCTAAAGAATAACCTCACGCAAAGACGCAAAGAACGCGAAGAGTTGTTTGTGATCAGCGCAGTGTGTCGAAGGGTACGACAACGCCGGTGGCGGTTGCGGGTTTGAGTCGGCGCGAGTATTTGGCTTGCTGCATGTTGCGGCCGGCGGTGTTGAGTAGCGCTTCGACCGTCTCGCCATCGCCAGGGAAGCAGGCGATGCCGATGCTGATGCTGACCTGTGCGGTGCGTCCTGTGCGCACGGTGAACGGGTGCGACTCGACCGCCGAACGGATGCGATCTGCGACTAACGCCGCCACATCAGCCGAAGCCATCGGCATGATCGCGACGAACTCGTCGCCCGCATAACGCGCGAGTATGTCCATCTGCCTGAGTTGGCGCTTGACGACCGCAGCGACGCCCGCGAGCAGCCGGTCGCCGACGCCGTGCCCATAAGAATCGTTGACGGACTTGAAGTCGTCTAAGTCCATGCTGAGTACCGTGAGCGGCTCGCGGTTGTGGCGCTGGCATTCGGCGAGGCGCTGTTCGAGCATGAGATGGAACGAGCGCGCGTTGGGCAGGTCTGTGAGCGGGTCTGTGAGCGCGCTCTCTTTCGTGCGCTCGAAGGTGAGCGCGTTGTTGAGCGCAGTGGCGGCGTGATGTGCGACCGATTCAAGGAGGCGCACCTGCTCGGTCGTGTATGACGTGCGCGTCTTCGAGTAGAGCGTGAGCGCGCCGAACGCGCCGTCTTCACGGATGAGCGGCGCGACGAGCACGCCTTTGATCTGGCGCGCGACCTCTTCCGGCACGCCGACGAGATCAAGCTCCGGCGGCGTGTTGCACATCGAACGCGCGTTGGCGATGACCCAACCCGATATGCCTTCACCGAGCGTGACGCGACGTTGCGCGAACGCTTCCTCATCCTGCCCGGCGACGTGCGTCGCAATGGCTTTACCCGTGCGCTCGTCAACGAGATAAATGACGCAGGTGTCGAAGGGCACAATCGCGCGTAGCTTGCTGGTGACGAGCGTAACTGTGTCCTGCAAGTTCAAAGACGAGCCGATGGTCTGCGCGATCTCGTGGAGCGCGAAGACCTCGCGCTGCGCTTCGACAATCGAACGAAAGCCGGCCTGTTCATCTGTCGGTGCGCCGAGCACGTCGGCAGCGAGGCCGGCATCTGGGCCGCCGCCAGTCATCAACTGTTCATCACCTGACGCGACTTGTTCCTTGATGTCTTGATCGGCGATCAAGGCGTCGAAGAAATCAATGTGGCTGACGAAGGTTTCGACGACGCGCGGATCGAACGAAGAATCGGCCATGCGCCGCAGGAGCGCGAGCGAATCTTCGCGGCGCATGCCGACGCGATACGGGCGGTCGCAGCGCGTCGCATCGTAAAAGTCCACGACCGAGATGATGCGCGCGACCATCGGAATCTGTTCGCCCTTCAAGCCGCGCGGATAGCCTGTGCCGTCCCACTTCTCATGATGGAAACGAACGATCTCTTCGACCGGATAAGGAAAATTGACGCGCCTGATTATGTCGCCGCCGACGACCGTATGCACTTTCATCTTGTCGAACTCGGCGGCGGTGAGTTTGCCGGGCTTGTTCAAGATATACTCGGGGACAGCCAACTTGCCGATGTCGTGCAGGAGCGCGCCCGCGCGCAAGGCGAGCAGGTCGGTAGCGCTCACGCCGAGCAGCTTGCCGAGTTCGAGGGCGTAGATTTGGGTGCGGCGGACGTGTCCGTGCGTCGTCTGGTCTTTGGCGTCAATGGCGATGGCGAGCGATTCAATCGTGTTCATGTGCAGGTCTGCGATCTCCTGCACGTGCCGAAGTTTTTCCGCCTCAGCTCGTTTCAACTCTTCGACGCGCTGGCGGTCGAAGCGATAGAGCAGATAGACGAGACTGATCATCAACAGACCGAGCATGAGAAACGGTAAGCGACCGTTCTGCTGGCGCGCATGAAAGAAGAGCGCGGCTGCGCCTGCACCGGCCATCTGCGTGACAGCCGTCCAGACCAGACTCTCGCGCGACAGGTGCAAACTCATCTGCCCTGACTCGCAAGCCGAATACGCAGCCGTCGCCAAAGTGTTCAAGCCATATTGCACGAGCGCCAGTACACACAAAGGCAGCAGCAATATTTCAAGCGGCGCATCCTGCATTGCAGGCACGCCAGCGCGTGTCGTAAAGAATCGCGCCAACGGCTCGTAACAGAAAACAGCGATGGCGGTCGAAGCTATGGCGGCGGCCGTTGAGAAGACGATGCGTGTCCGTGTGCCGTCACGACGCGAAGTGTTGCCGGCATCAACGCCAGCGATGATAGCTGCGGGTGCGCCGCCGAACATCATCGCCGCGAGAAAGATGAAAGCATCGGCGATGGACTTATGACTCTGGCTCGTGCCGTCTGCGTTGGTCACCGGCACGGTAAAACGCCCCGCCGTGATCGTCAAGCAGAGCAACACGCCCGCCCAAAGCCAACTGCTTGCGGGTAACGTGAGCAAGCTTGAGAGCGTGGTACAGAGAAGCGCGGCTGCCAGCGTGCTGACACCACACAGTAGGGCGAGGCATTTCCAGTTTCCGTTTGGCATGTCGGGCGACTGTCCTACGAGGGAACGGTCTCTTAATCTATGCTTCGGATTAATCGGCGAGAAACATAAAAGCGGCTGCGCGCCAAGCGCATGCAGGCAAGCTAAAAGCTTATGCCAAACGATGTTGGCAATTACAAAATAATGGTTTTTAGTGCAAATCGTCAAGCTTTTTTGCGGGTGCGAGCGCAAGGGAAGCAAAGAGGTTAGGGGCAGGGAGGTTCATCAGTTAAAGCGCAAAGGCAACGCCTTAGGTTTCGCTCAAGACAAAGATGGGGGCGGGTTTGATGATTGACCCTTAGCTCGCAAGTGTCGGCTTGGGGTACGGGCTTTGTGACGCGCCCTCAAGTTGCGCGATTCGTCGAGGGGCTGCGCTTGACTGATGAAAAAAAAATCGTGTATTTCCGCCTAACCCAATGTTACACTGCGCGTGCAGTCTTAAATATGCGCTCAACTTGCCGTGAAGCTGTGGCAGCCTTCACCCGGCAGAGTCCGGCCATGCGTTGCACTGTTGTGCGCCGCGTTGCCGCCGTCCGGCTGAGTGGCAGAGCCTACGCGCCGGAGCGCACGGCTCTTCAAACAACAAATCAACCAAGTCCCTGCGGGGCAACAGGAGGATAAGCGATGCGACGAACTTTGGCTCTGCTGGCCATGCTAGCGTTAACCAGCTTGTGGCTCGGCTGCACCACCGCCGATAACACAAACGCGACGAACACCAATGCTACGACCACTACAACCACTACCACGACGGTGCCACCGGCAAACACCAGCACCCCGATGACCATGAATGCGAACAACGCGAATACCGCAGTGAATGCGAACAACGCGAATCGCGCGGCGAACGCGAACAACGCGAACAATGCGAACCATGCCGTGAACGCGAATAACGCGAATCATGCGGTGAACGCGAATAACGCCAACCACGCGGCGAACGCAAACAATCACAACAAGTAGTTGCTTCCGTCGGTCTGCACTTCGACGATGAAGGCGCGCTGACAGTTCGCTGGCGCGCCTTTCGTTTTCATCGGCTGACATCTTTACTTCGAGCATGGACGAGCGGCCCGCGTATCGTTACGTCGTTGACGCGCAGGAAGCGGTAGATGCGCTTGCGCGTTTCACCAACGAGCCGGTCGTCGGATTGGACACAGAGACTTATTGGGACAGAAGCACGAACCAAAACCGTGTCTCGCTCGTGCAGATCGCGCCGCGTGTGGGCGAGACTTTGGTCGTTGACGTGCAAGCCACAGGCGTCGAAGTTGTGCGCCCGCTCGTTGAATCACCTGCGATCACAATGGTCGCGCACAACGCACGCTTCGACGAGCTTATCTTGCTCGGCGCATCGCTCCAACCGGCCGCGCTCATTGACACTCTGCGCCTCGCGCGCATGACGCTAGACTTGTCGTCCTACAGTCTCGCGGCAGTCGTCGCACACCTTTTCGGTCTTGCGCTTGATAAAAGCCTGCAACAGTCGAACTGGCGACGGCGGCCGCTGACGCGCGCGCAGCTACAGTATGCCGCGCTGGATGCGCACATCACTCTGCGCATGTTCGATGAATTGAAACGGCGACTCGAAGCGGAGAATCGTTGGGAGCCGGTGCTACGCGCGGCGACGTTGACGGGCGCGCCGGCGCGCGAACCGCACCGGAAGTTGAAACCGAAGACGCCGCCACCCGTCTTAACGGATGAAGAACGGCGCGCGGTCACACGCCTCAAGCGGTGGCGACTCGAACGCGCTCACGCGCAGCGCTTGCCCGCCTACATGATCTGTTCCGACCGCACGCTCGACGAACTCGCGCACATACGTCCCGACACACTCGACGCGCTCAAATCCGTCTACGGTCTCGGCGAATCCAAGATCGCACTCTTCGGCCCAGACCTCCTCGCCGCGCTGCGCGACGCCTTCAACTAAGCGACTCATTCGATTAAAAGAGCTTTCAATTGCCAGCGCTTTGGCCTTTGGTCGCGTCGAGTTGTGCGGCCAACTCTTGCGGCTTGGTCACAGGTTGTTGGCAAGTATAGTTCGTGCAGACGTAGGCCGTCGGTCGGCCGCCAAGCGCCGGCCGGTCGCGCAAGAGCGGCACGAGTGCAGCCGCCTGTTCATCGCCTTCGATTGCTTGCGCCACTACCTTGTTCGGCAGAAACGGTCGCCACACTTCACGCGCAAGGGCGCGCGTCGCCGTAGTCTGTGGGTCGCCGATGAGCGCGATCTCTTTCGGCGTCGAGAGATGAAAGTCGAGCGCGCCGAGCAGGTAGCCAAAGGCGGACGGGTAGCGCATTAACGGCTCATGCACGAGCCGAAAGATCGTGATCGCTTTGCGTTGGTAGTCGGGCTTGTCGAGCAACACGGCGAGGCGCAACAGCACATCGGCGGCGACGGAGTTGCCGGACGGCGTGGCGTTGTCGAAAAAATCTTTCTGCCGCACGATCAGTTGCTCGCCATGCCGCGCGGTGTAGAAGAAACCGCCTTCCGCCTCGTCCCAGAACTCCGCGCTCATCTCTTCGCCGAGCGCGTGCGCCGCCTCAAGCCAAAGCAACGCACCCGTCGCTTCGTAGAGGGCGAGCAGCCCTTGCGCGACACAAGCATAATCATCCAGAAAGCCCTGTTGCTTCGTCTGCCCGTCTTTGTAAACGTGCAAGAGCGCGCCGTCAGGCCGTAGCGAACCAAGGATGAACTCGGCGCTGCGCTCTGCCATCTCACGATAGTCTGCACGCTCAAGCACCGTTGCCGCTTCAGCAAAACTCGTGAGCATCAGACCGTTCCATGCTGTTAAGATCTTCTCGTCGCGGCCCGGTTTCACGCGCTGCTCACGCGCTGCAAAAAGTATTTTTCGCCCGCGCTCGACTGCTGCCAGCAGTTTCTCTATCGTTACCCCCTGTTCACGCGCCACGATCTCAGCGGGCCGCGCGACGTGCAGAATGTTCTCACCCTCAAAGTTGCCCTCTTCCGTGACGCCGTAGTAAGCGCAGACGAGCGCGCTATCTTCGCGGCCGAGCAGTTCAACGATCTCAGCCGCAGACCAGACGAAGAATTTACCTTCGACGCCTTCCGAATCTGCATCCTGCGTCGAATAAAAACCGCCGCTCGCATCGGTCATCTCACGCGCGACGTAATCTAAAGTCTCTTCGGTCACACGACGAAAGAACGCCTCGCCTGTCGCCTGATAAACGTGCAGATACAGGCGCGAGAGCAGCGCGTTGTCGTAGAGCATCTTCTCGAAATGCGGCACGAGCCAGCGCGCGTCGGTCGAATAGCGATGAAAGCCGCCGCCGATTTGATCGTACATGCCGCCCTCGGCCATGCGCCGGCATGTGTGCGTGACCATCTCAAGCAGCTCTGCATTATTCGTGCGATGGTATGTGCGTAGCAGAAACTCCAGCGTCGCAGCGGCCGGAAACTTGGGTGCACTGCCGAAGCCGCCGAAGCACGGATCATAACTGCGTGCGATATTGCGGGCGGCCAGATCGAGCGCCGACACAGACAAGGCAGACTCCGACTCGCGCGTCAGATTCATGCGGCGCAGTTCCGTCAAGATACTCGCGGTTGTCTGCGCCACCCCTTCGAGGTCTTCTTTATAAGCTTCGGCGACGGCTTGAAGAATGCGCGGGAAGCCGGGCAGATTGTGGCGATCAGCCGGTGGAAAGTATGTGCCGCCGTAGAAGGGCACAAGCTCAGGTGTGAGAAACATCGTCATCGGCCAACCGCCGTGTCCGGTCATCAACTGCACTGCGTTCATGTAAACCTGATCGAGGTCTGGTCGCTCCTCGCGATCAACCTTGATGTTGACGAAATGTTCATTCATCAACCGCGCGATCTCTTCATCCTCAAACGATTCGCGCTCCATCACATGACACCAATGGCAGGCTGAATAACCGATGCTCAACAGGATCGGCTTGTTCTCCGTGCGCGCTTTCATCAAAGCCTCTTCGCCCCACGGATACCAGTTCACAGGGTTATGCGCGTGCTGCAAGAGATAGGGACTGGTCTCGTGTTGCAGACGATTAGTGTGCTTGTGCTCGGCCATCCTAGTTGTCCTTTCAGATTACTTGCGCTCATTCTAACGCGCAGAGCCGGAGATAAAGAAAGTCGCAGTGGTGAAAACATTTTCCTTCGCTTAGATACTGAATGGCGTTCTGTTATACTCGACCCACTGAATGGTGATTCATTTTTTTCTTGGAGTCTAAATGGAACGAGAGAGTTTAGAGATGGATGTGGTGTTCGTCGGTGCGGGGCCGGCGAACCTGAGCGGCGCGCTGCACTTGGCGCGGTTGGTGAAAGAGTACAACGAAGCGGTCGCGGCCGGCCGGCGGGAAGGCAAGTCGCTCGGCGAGATCGAGATCGGCGTGATCGAGAAGGGCGCGTCGGTCGGCGCGCACATCCTGTCGGGCGCAGTGATGGATCCGCGGGCGCTCAAAGAGTTGATCCCTGATTTCGTTGAACAGGGCGTGCCGCTCGAAGCGCCTGTGAAAGAAGACTATTTTCTCTATCTCACGAAGACGCGCGCGATTCGTTCACCGATTACGCCGCCGCCGCTCAAGAATCACGGCTACTACATCGTCTCGCTGAACAAGTTGACCGCGTGGCTGGGCGAACAGTGTGAGGCGGCGGGCGTCAACATCTTCCCGGAGTTTCCCGGCGCGGAGATGCTCTATGACGAGCGAGATTGTGTCGTCGGCGTGCGCACCGGCGACAAAGGCATTGACAAGGAAGGGAAGCCGAAAGCGAACTTTGAGCCGGGCGTTGATCTGTTGGCGAAAGTGACCGTGCTCGGCGAAGGGCCGCGCGGCTCTCTGACGAAACAACTTTCTGAGCGCCTCAACTTGAACGAAGGACGCGAGCCGCAAGTCTATAGCATCGGCGTCAAAGAGTTGTGGGAACTACCCGATGATCGTTATCCGGCGGGGCGCGTGACGCACACGTTAGGGTTTCCGTCCGACGCGCAGACCTACGGCGGCGGTTGGATTTACGGTCTGCCAAATCGCATACTCAATCTTGGCTACGTCACAGGTTTAGACTACCGCGACCCGCTGCTCGACCCGCACGCAGAGTTCCAACGCTTCAAGCAGCATCCGTTCGTCGCCCACCTGCTCGAAGGCGGTAAACTCCTGCGCTACGGCGCGAAGACCATTGCGGCCGGCGGCTACCATGCGATGCCGCAACTCTACGCGGACGGCGTGCTGCTCGTCGGCGACTGCGCAAGCTTTCTTAATCCGCAGAGGATAAAAGGCATTCACACAGCGATCAAAAGCGGCATGCTCGCCGCCGAAGCGATCTTTGAAGCGCTCGTCGCAGGCGATTATTCCGAGCGGCAACTTCAGCGTTACGAAGAACTGGTCAAGGCAAGTTGGGTCATGCCCGAACTGCGCAAGGTGCGCAACTTTCATGCGTCGTTTCGTCATGGGCGCTGGCTCGGTCTCGCTAACGCTGGCTTACAGTTCATCACGGGCGGTCGTTCGTGGGGCTTGTTTGATCGCACCAGCACAGAGCCGGGGCACGTCGCCATGCGTAAACTCGCTGACTATGGCTACAAGGGCGATGCGCTTGAGCAGCGTTACAACGGCCTGCGTTTTGACGGCAAGCTGACTTTCAACAAACTGACGGACGTGTATCACGCCGCCGTCGGGCACGATGAAGATCAACCGGCGCACCTGCATGTGCTCGACACCAACATCTGCTCGACGCGCTGCGCTGAAGAATATGGCAACCCATGTCAACGCTTCTGCCCGGCGGCCGTCTATGAAATGGTCGAAGATAGCGCGGGCGGTCGCCGTCGTTTGCAGATCAACTTCTCCAACTGCGTCCACTGCAAGACGTGCGACATTATGGACCCTTATCAGATCATCAACTGGGTCACGCCCGAAGGTGGCGGCGGGCCGGATTACAAGAACATGTAAAGGCTGTGGTCAGTGGTCGGCGGTCAGTAAAAGAATAAGCCCTTTCTGATCACTGACCACCGACCACTTTTGTTATGCGGCTCACGGCAGAAGCACAGGCGCATGTGGAGAGGTTCTTTCGCGTGTATCTGCGTGATGAGCGGTTGTCGTTGCCAGCGATTTCGGTCCACACAGATCAGTTGGCGCACGTGATAACAGGATCATTTCGCATCGGCGCGATCACGTTCGGCCGACATGTGTTCGTTGCGCCGACTTTGCTGGTGTGTGATGTTGATGAACGCGTGTGCGTGCCCGGTTGGCTCGTGGCGCATGAGGCGATGCACGTCATTCAGTATGAACGCGCAGGCATGGCGCGCTTTCTCTTTGCGTATCTGCGTGAGTATGCACGGGCGCGGCGACGTGGGAAAAGTTTTAATGCGGCAAGGCACTGGGTTGCGTATCGGGCCATCGCACATGAAGTTGAGGCGCGTGCGGCTGAGGCGGCTTATTGTGACTGGACTGAGCGCGCGGAAATGTTGACGCTGATCTGATTCAGGCGGCAGAAAACTGCAACCACGAGAATGTCGCGATAGTGACCGGCGACAAGAAAGAGTAGGTTTGAACTGGTCACTTGTCGCCGGTCACCTGTTATGGCTTTATACAGTTCACTCTTTGTGGATGAGTGAGAAATTGACCTTGCCCTGTTGCACCTCTTCAAGCGCGATGCGCGTGGGCTTGTGACGTTGTATGTCGAGGTCAACGCGCGGCCGCGCGCCGCGCTGTAGTTGTTTGCTGCGCTGCGCTGCCACGATGATCATGCGGTATTTGGAATCAATCTCCGGTTGCTCCCCTGCCGTCTGCTCGTTACGCTCTGCTTGTTCCGCTTTAACTTTGGACATATTGATTATTTAGTTGATTAACTGTAAGCCACACGTGCCGATCAGCTATTATTCCCAAGAAAGATCGCGCGCGCAAGTCGGCAGCGCGTCTCACCCAGTCGGCTCTGGAAAACTTGTGAGCACGCGCCGCACTAGAGACTCTTGCCGTTGCCGCTCAGCACGTGCGGCATACACGATTGCAGCGAGTTGCGCCGAAGCGCGCTCGACCTCATCATTCAAGATCACATAATCGAACTCGCGATAATGCTCGATCTCGCCACGCGCGTTGCGCAGGCGCAATGCGAGGTCGTCTAAGCTTTCAGACTTGCGCGCAATCAAGCGCACGCGCAAGACCTCATATGAAGGCGGCAGAATAAAAACGCCAACTGAGTCGAGCGGCAACTGTCGCATAGACGCCGCGCCCTGCACGTCAATCTCAAGGATCACGTCGCGCCCGCAAGCCAACTCGCGCTCAACGACCGGGCGCGAAGTGCCGTAATAGTGTCCGTGCACGACCGCCCATTCGAGAAATTCGCCGCGCTCGCGGGCCGCGATGAACTCTTCGGGCATGACGAAAAAATAATGGACGCCGTGTCGCTCGCCTGTGCGCGGCGGGCGCGTCGTCCAAGAGACGGAGTAGCCGAGGCGCGGCACTCGTGGGAGGATGCGCCGGATGAGCGTGCCCTTGCCGCCGCCCGACGGCGAACTGATGACAAACAGGATGCCGCGCTCGCTTGGTTCCGCGTCGAGCGGCGTGACATCTTCTGCAACCGGTTCGTCACTCAACGTTCTGCACCTGCTCGCGCAATTTTTCCGCTTCCGCCTTGATGCTCAGCGCCGCCTCTTTAATCGCCAGATCGGTTGATTTAGAGAGCACAGTGTTGGCTTCGCGGTTCAACTCCTGCAACAGAAAATCGAGCCGCTTGCCCGCTTCGCCCGCGCTATCCAACCCGGCGCGAAACTGTTGCACGTGACTGCGCAGCCGTACTAACTCCTCAGTGATATCGCTGCGGTCGGCCAGATATGCAACCTCTTGCGCGAGCCGGCCTTGATCGAGTTCGACGATCTCTAGTCCATCGCGCGCCAGCAGTTCGCTGATCCGCCGTTGCAGCCGCGCGCGATAGTTTTCGACCATGCCGACGGCCACCGCCTCTATGATCGGAATCTGCTTCTCAATCGAATCGAGCCGGCCACGCATCTCGGCCGCGAGTGCCGCGCCCTCCTGCTCGCGCATGCGATTCAATTCAACGAGCGCCTCGTCGAGCGCTTGCCCGACGGCCGCGATCATCTCTTCGCTCAGATTGCCATTGCGCACAGGCTGCATCGCGCCGGGCAGCCGCGCCAACACGTTCACGTCCGGCTCGCCCGTCAGCGAAAACTCTTGCTGCAACTCGCGCATCGCCGCGATGAAACCTGTGACCAGCGGCCGGTTAATCTCATAAGCCACTTCATCCGTGCGGTCGAGCGAGACGCTTACGTCAACGCGCCCGCGCGACAGTTGTTCGCCGATGCGTCGTCTGATCAGCGTCTCGACGCTCGCCATATCCGCGCCCAGCCGCAGATGCACGTCGAGAAACCGATTGTTGACGGTCTTCAAATCAACCGCGACGCCGAAGCCCGCGCCCGCCGCCGCGCCGCGCCCAAAACCAGTCATTGATTTCATGATAAGTAAGCAGTGAGCAGTAAGCAGTGAGCAAAAAGCAGCCAAGTCAAATGGCTGCTTTCTGCTCACTGCTCACTACCTCCATCTCCTCTTCATCGGCGAATTGCAGTTCATAGAGCCGTTTGTACGTGCCGCTTTGAGCGAGCAGGTCGGCGTGGCGGCCGAGTTCGATGATCCGTCCGCGTTCGATGACGCAGATCAGATCGGCGCGGCGGACGGTCGAGAGCCGGTGCGCGATGACAACGGACGTGCGGTTCTGCATCAAGTTCGCGAGCGCCTGTTGCACGAGCCGTTCGGATTCAGTGTCGAGCGCGGACGTGGCTTCGTCGAGCACGAGCACGCTGGCGTTTGCGAGCACTGCCCGCGCGATGGCTAAGCGTTGCCGTTGCCCACCTGATAAAAAGATGCCGCGCTCGCCGACGATGGTGTCGTAGCCGTGCGGCAGTTCCTTGATGAAGTCGTGTGCGAAGGCGATGCGCGCGGCCGCTTCGATCTCTTGATCGGTGGCGTCGGGGCGACTGTAGGAGATGTTGTAGCGCACCGTGTCGTTAAAGAGCACGGTCTCCTGCGTGACGATGGCGAGTTGCGCGCGCAAGGATTCGAGCCGGGCGGCGCGCAAGTCCGTACCGTCCCACAGCACCGCGCCCGCAGACGGATCGTGAAAGCGCGGGATCAATTTCGTCAGCGTTGATTTGCCGCCACCCGATTCGCCGACGAGCGCGACGACCTGACCAGCCGGAATGCGCAGATTGATATGGCGCAGCACCTCACGCTCTTCGTTCGCGTAGTTGAACGAAACGTCACGTAATTCAATCGCGGCTTGGAGCGGTTTGAGCGCAACGGCGTCGGGCCGTTCCTTCATCTCGATATTTTCGTCAACCACTTCCCAGACGTGGCGCGCGGCAGCGATGGCGATCTCCATCGAGTTCTGTAGGCGCGAGAGCCGGCGCATCGGATCGTAAGACGAGAAGAGAAAGAAGAGGAAGGTGAGAAACTGTGCGGTGGTCATCCGATCCGCCATGATCTCGCGCTGACCGTAGAAGAGCAACACGGCGACAGCGATAACGCCGATCATCTCGATGACCGGCGGGGCAAAGCCGGTGATCTTTGAAGTGTGCAAGTTCGCGCGCACGATCTGTCGAGCCACGCGCACGAAACGCGCTTGCTCGCGCTGTTCTGCGCGATAAGCTTTGACGATAGTTTGATTGGCGAGGGCTTCTTGCGCTGTGTCAACAAGCTGTTGGCTGCCTTCGTTGGCGTCGCGCGCAAGATTGCGTAGAGAGCGCCCGAATCTGGCGGTGAGCCAAGCAATGACGGGCGCGATGATGAGCGAGCCGAGCGTGAGTCGCCAAGAGAAGTAGAACGAAGCGGCCAGGAAGGCGATGAGCATGAAGCTCTGTTGCAGCATGTCACGCAGCGTACTCGTCACCGCATCCTGAATCGCCGATGCTGAAGTGACGAGGCGCGAGACTAAGTAGTTCGTGCGATGCCGCTCGAAGAAATCAGCGGACTGTTTCAGCAAATGCGCGTACAGGTCTTGCCGCAGGCGCAGCACGGATTCTTGACCGACGCGCGCCATCAGGTAGATCGAAAAGTATTCAGCGATGCCTTTGGCGATGGTGAAGATGATGAGCAGGATGGCGATGCTGCGCCAAGCGGCGACGCCGGAATCTGGGATCAGGCGTTGGAGGGCAAAGAGCGTCTTGCTGTGTTGGCCCGTGCCATGCACGCCGCCGAGCGCTTGATCGAAGATGGGGACGACGAGCGCATTGATCGCGCTCTGCAACGCCGCGCCTGCGAGCATCGCCACAGTCGCCAGCGTGAACTTACCCCAATGCGGTTTCAGATAGGTTAAGAGTCGCCGCAGGTCTTGCATCGCTATACGCACATGTCGGGGTCGCCCGGTTCGTCAGAGGTAATTTAGAAATGCTGCTCGCCGCTAAATCAAAGACTATACGAACAGGCAGCGCACAGCGTCAAGGAAGCGAGCATGTGGCAGCGCAGCGCAACGGATTGAAGGCGCGCCGGAAAGTTACCTCATCAGCCGGAGGCAATCTGTTGGCCATTCTTGCCCCTTTCACTTTTTTCAGGTCTGTCAATTTTAGACTTTGCCCTGCGGCCGTTTGGCCTATAATGACCGCACAGTCTTTATCAGTTGCCGCGCCCGCGTCGCCCCCGAACGCGAGCCGCAGAACACAAGGGAACCTGAGACCACAAGTGAAGCACAGAATCCTGATCGTGGACGACGACGAAAACTTGCGCCCGTTGCTCGCGGGCTATTTCACGCGCGCGGGCTTCGAGGTTGAAGAGAAAGACAACGCCGAGGAGGCGCTGCCCGCAGCCCTCAACGGCCGGTTCGATTGTTTCATCTTCGACGTGACCATGCCGGGCATGAACGGACTTGAATTGATGCGCCGCCTGCGCGAGCGCGGCGTCGAGACGCCCGCGCTCTTCCTGACCGCGCACGGCGAGATTGACGCCAAAGTTGCGGGCTTCAAGGCCGGCGCGGACGATTACTTGCAGAAGCCTTTCGACCCGCGCGAGCTTGAAGTGCGCGTCGAGGCGCTGCTGCGGCGCGCGGGCCGGCAAACGACCGAAGGACAGACTGATAAGCAACGGATCGAGATCGGCGAGTTGGTGATTGACAAGCGCAGACACGAGGTCACGCTTAACGGTCAGCCGGTCGATCTCACGCCGCTTGAGTTTCAGATTCTTGAACGGCTGGCGAGCGAACCGGGGCGCGCTTGGTCGCGCAACGATCTGCTCGATCAGGTCTGGAGCACAGACTACGAAGGTTATCAGCGCAACGTCGATCCGCACATCAATCGCCTGCGTCAGAAGATTGAACCCGACCCGAAAAACCCCCGATACGTGCTGACCGTGCGCGGCGTCGGCTACAAACTCAATGATGCCCTATGAACACCATTCCCCTCCGCACAACGTCGCTCTGCCTGCTCGCCTGTCTGTCGCTTGCGCTGCTCACAATGGAGCGCGCGCACGCGCAACGCCGCACGCAGGCTAAACCAGCCCAACCTAAACCCAGCCCCAGCCAGCCGGCGGTGAAACCGGCTGCGCCGCACAAGTCTGTGCCGCAGGCGCAACAGACGGCCGCGCAGACTGCTAAAAAGATCGCGATCCGTTGGCGCGGCCGGCCCGACGTCCAACGTTATCGTTTGCAGGTGGCGCGCGACCGCGACTTCCGCGACATCGTGTTTGATCGCGCGGTGGTCGGGCTTGAATATCAGGTCGAATTGCCGGCGGGCGACGCTTTCTTTTGGCGCGTCGCGCCCGCCGCGCAAGAGACCGGCGAGTTCTCTGCACCTGAGCCGGTTAACTTGAACCAAAGCGCGAGCACAACGACGAACGCGAATGTCTCATCCGCCGTCTTGCGCTCGCCTGTGGATGTGGGTTGGCAGTCATTTACCGGCGCAGTCTTGCGTCCGCAGTCCGCGCCTCTGCGCGGCGCGAACACGATGGACGTAGTAGCGGTCAACACCGACGGCACTGTCTTCGCGCTCGACGGTGTGAACGGCTCGGCGCTGTGGACTGCACGCTACAAGCCGAACGCCCGACGCGGCGACGCGCCCGCGCCGCCGTCTGCCATCTTCACGCCGGTCTTCGTGCGCCCGACGGCGAACGATAAGATGAGCGTTGTGGTCGCGTTTGATGGCGGCGTGCGTGCGCTCGAAGGCGAAACGGGGCGCGAGTTATGGCGCGCGTCTCTGCCGAGCGCGGCGCAGAGCGCGATGGTCGCCGATCTAGACGACGACAACGTGACGGCCGAACTGGCCTTGGTCACAGATGAACCGGCGCTGCATTTCGTTGACGCGCGCACCGGCAAAGAAATCTCACACCTAAAACTTGATGGGACGGCTATCGGCGCACCCGTGCCATACATCACCAGTGCTACGCGCGGCGTGGCGCTCTCGTTGACGGATGGTCTGTTGGACATACGGCGCATGGACGGCACACGCTACCGCGCCGTCAAGTTCGACGTGCCGTTCACCACGCCGCCTTTGATCATCTCAGGCCCGAGCGGCGCACTCATCGTCGTCGGCACAGAGCACGGATTGCTCTATCTCGATGGCCTCAATTTGAAGCCGTTGGGCAAGGTCTCGACGCCGGGCGACATGCCGCGCGGTCGGTTGGCGGCCGCCGATCTCGATCACGACAACGTGCTTGAGATTGTCGCGCCTTTGAAGTCTGGCGGGATCGTCGTGGTCAGCGCGATGGGGCACATCGCTTGGACGGCCGAAGGTGCCGGCGAAGCTTACAGCCCGGTGTTCGCCGACGTGGACGGCGACGGCGTGCTGGACGTGCTCGTCGCCTCTGATCGTTCGTTTGCCGTCGGCTTCAACGGACGCAACGGTGCGCTCATCTGGCAGGTGGACGAACCGAAGGCGGCGGCGGCGACAAGCGGCACGCCGGCCCTTCGCGCGCTGACCCTCATTGATGCGGGCGCGAATCGCATGCTCGTCGTGAGCGGCGATCAAGGGCGCACGGGCGTGCGTGCAGTCGGGTTGCCGAATAGCTCGGTTAAAGTAGCTGCGCAATAAGTGGCGCGAGCAATGATGAGGCGGCGGCGCGCGGCACGATTGAGAGGTTAAAGCTAGTGCCTATCTGGATACTTTCGTCTGTGCTATTTCTGATCTGGCTGGTCTGCAAATTCTTGCTCGGCAAGGGCGGCTTCATACACATCTTGTTGCTGTGCGCCCTCTCGCTCGCGCTCGTGCAATGGGTCGCGGAGCGGCGGACGAAGCAGGGATGAAAGGGGAGTGGGCAGCAAAAAAAGCAGTTCTTTATTTTTACTGCCTACTGCCTACTGTTTTTTTCCGGCAACAACCGGCGCGCTCAACGCATCAATGGATGTGACGATAGGTTTTCCCACGCGCGAAGCCCGGCGCGATGACACAACAATCAGCAGGAGCAAAGACTTTATGAAGCATTCAAGCTCCCACTTTAATTTCATCGCTCTCCTCTCTGTGACATTGATCTTGCTTGCTGGCGCTCCGCTTGCACACGCGCAATCGGACATCCCGCGCGAGACGGTTGCGATCACTTACCCGCTCGATCAAGCAGTGACGGTACGCTTTCGCGGGACGACGCGACTACCCCGCTTGAGCGGCGAAGCGAAGGTGAAACGAACGGGCCGGCGCAATACGCACGTCGAGTTGAGCGTCCATAATCTGCCGCGCGCCAACGAACTCGGCGGCGTCTATACGACCTATGTGCTCTGGGCCATCTCACCTGAAGGCCACGCCGATAATCTCGGCGAGATCAAACGCAGCGGCAGCCAGTTCATAGACTCAAAACTCGATGTGACCACACCGCTCCAAACTTTCGCCTTGATCGTTACGGCCGAGCCGCACTTCATGGTGCGCGGGCCGAGTCGCTTGGTCGTGCTCGAAAACTTGCCGCCGTCGAGACCGGGCAATGCAGATGTGGCGACGGTCAGCGTCAGATATATCGGCAACACGAGCGACTATTTCAACAACCCGCGCGTGCCCGATGTCGCTGACGCCGATTATTTGCGCACGCCTGTGTCGCTCTTGGGCGCGCGCCAAGCGATCAACCTCGCGCGCTATGCCGGCGCAGACCGCGACGCGCCCGACGAATTAAAGCAAGCCTCCGATCAACTCGCCGCCGCCGAGAACGCTTGGCGTCTGAAGCAGCAGGACGAAGAGGTTGATGCGTTGGCGCGACAGGCGATCAGTCTGGGCGAGCGGGCGGAAGAGGTGGCGGAGGAGCGCAAGGCTGCACGCCTGCGCCGTGAAGAGATCGCGCGCCGCGACCGCGCCATTCAAGAAGCGGAGCGCAGCGCCGATTCAGCTTCACAAGAGGTGGTGCAGTTAAAAGACGCGCTCGAACGCGAGACGCACGCGCGCGAGTTGTCCGAACGCGATCTGGCGAACGCCAATCAGACGGTGCGCGATCTGCGCAGCGAGTTGGCGCAGTTGCGCGAAGAGTTGCAGAACGTGCGCGCCGAATCGGAAGACGCGAAAGTTAAACTCGCGCGCATCGAAGGCGAACGAGCCGCCGAACAGGCGCGCATCGCAGCCGAGCAAAAGGCCGCGCAACAACGCGAAGCCGCCAACGCTTTGCGCCAAAACCTCGCGCGCTTCGGCACTGTGCGCGAGACCAATCGCGGGCTTGTCGTCGTGCTGCCCGAATCTCTTTGGGTCAGCGCGCGCGTTGCAGAACTCTCGTCCAAAGCGGCCGCGACGCTCGAACCGCTCGCCGCCTTGCTCGCCAATAACCCAGACTATCAAGTGATCATCGAAGCTTACACAGACAGTCGCGGCGACGAAGCGGCGCTGCGCAAACTCACGCAAGAGCGCGCCGATGCGCTCGCCGGCCGGCTCGTCACCGCCGGCGTTGACAACGCGCGCATCCAATCGAGCGGCCTCGGCCCCGATAACCCCATCGCGCCCAACTCGACGCCTGCGGGTCGTCTGCGCAACCGGCGCACAGAGATCATCATCGTCCCGCCAAACCAGACGAGCGCGGCTTCAAGTCAGTGAAGACAGTGACAAGTGACGAGTGATGAGTGACGAGTTAAAATGCTGTTCACTCGTCACTCATCACTCGTCACTTGTCACCGTTTTTTATGTCTCTGCTCGAAATCATTCAACTGATCGGCTACAGCACAGGGGCGGCGCTGCCTCTGTGGTTGAGCGTGCTGCTCGCACGCCAACGGCGCACGCTCAAGCCGCAGGAGCGCGTCCTGCTCGCGCTTGCGATCAGCATCGGGCTGTGGCACACGAGCAACCTGTTGCTTGCTCTGCGCGCACTGCTCGGTTTGGACGTGGCGCGTTGGGTTTGGCTGCTGCGGCTCGCAGACACGTTCGCCGTCACGTCCATCACGTTCGCCTATTCGTTCCTGCTCCACGTCCATCTGCACCTCTGGGCGAACGCGCGCAACCGCCCGTTGACGCGCTTCGAGCGCGGGCGCATCTATCTCTCTTACGCACCGACGCTCTTTCTCGTCATCGCCGTGCCGCGCTTGTGGACGGGCGCATACGCGCCGATGCTCGTCAAGCTATCGTTCTTTGTGTTGCCCTTTGGTCTGTGGGCGACCTACGTGCTGTGTCTTATTGCTGCGACCGATCTCTTGATCGCGCGCATGTCTGAGTCAACGAGCGAGCGGCGGCTGATGGCCACGCTCGCCGGCTCGTTCCTGATCATCGCCGCGCTCTTACTTTCGGTTTACGCACTGGGCGCGGGCCGCGACAGCGTGCTTAAAGACTACTTGCAGACGCTCGGCAATCTCGGCTCATTATTGCCGACGGCGCTCATCGCTTATCACATCTATCGCTATCGCTATCTCGAATTGATCATCAGAGAGAGCCTCGTCGCCGCTTCGTTTGCAGTGGTCATTCTCGTCGTCTATCTCTACGGCATACGCGCGATTGAGACATGGCTGACGGCGCACTATCAACTGCGTGCGGGGGCGATTGAGGCACTGCTCATCCTCGCCTTCGCGCTGCTCGCCGCGCCTTTGCGGACGTGGCTCGAAAGGCGCTTTCAACCGCTCTTCGCCCGCGAAGCTGCGCTCTATCGTCAGGTCGTAACGCGGCTCGGCGCACAACCGCGCCGCCATCAGCACCTGCCCGAACTCCTGCGCTTCGTCGCAGAGAAGACGGCGCACGAACTGAACTTGCGCCGCGTCCGCTTCCTGCTGCGCAACCATAATCCCGCCACGTCCGATAACGCCAACGAAAATGCGTCAGCATTTTTGCTTGAAGCTGTGGGTGATGCTGAAACTGTCGGGCGCAGTGGCGATGATGTGGTTGCCAAGGGCGCGCACATGGATGACAACGACGGAAACAAGTCGGCTTGGGCCGAACAGTTGTTAATGTTGGCGCATGGGCACGAAGGTCTTGTCGAAGCTATGCCGGAATTACAAACGCGCGGGTTTGAGTTGGCCTATGCTTTGTGTCGAGATGAGCGCGCGGTCGGGTTGATGTTGGTTGATGCGGCCCCTGCGGCGTTGACGACTGAGGTGCGGACGGCGCTTGCGGTGCTTGCCGGGCAGGTGGCCATTGCGGTCGAGGATGCGCGGCTCGTCGAAGAGAACGTACTACTCGAACGAAAGCTGGCGCAGGGCGAACGGCTCGCGGCGCTCGGTCAGATGGCCGCGGCCGTCGCGCACGAGATCAGGAATCCGCTCTCTGCGATCAAGTCCATCGCTCAAGTCATGCGCGAAGACGAGCGCATGACGGGCGAGTACGCGCGCGACCTCGATCTGATCGTCGGCGAAACTGATCGCTTGAGCCGTAGCGTCACGCAACTCTTGAGCTTTGCACGCCACACGCCGCCCGCGAGCGCGCCCATCCCCGCCGACGAGCTTGCGCGCACACTCGTCGAACTCTTCCAATCAGACGCACGCGCCCGTTCGATCAAACTCGAACTGCATACCGACAGCCAAGTCATGCTCGACGGCGCACAAGCGACTGCCGTCCGCGCTGCGCTCTCAAATCTGCTCCTCAATGCGCTGCAAGCGACGCCCATGCGCGGGCGCGTACTGATCGAAGTTAAAGAAGCGGACGGCGCGCCGCTGTTCGTCGTCACAGACGGCGGCGCAGGCGTGCCCGCAGAACTGCGCGAACGCATCTGGGAGCCTTTCTTCACGACGCGCCAACGCGGCACAGGCTTAGGTTTGGCGATTGTGCGCAAACGCATGGAGGAGGTTGGCGGGCGTGCGCAACTTGCGCCTCAGCAGCCGAACACGGGCGCGCGCTTCGAGTTGCTTCTGCCGCGCGCGTCTGTGGCCGCGAATTTGCCTGTCACTGCGGTCAAGTTGTCATGATTCTGCTGACTCAAACGAAAACTGAATGACTGATCAAAATCGAAGAGACACAACTTTGCGCGTGCTCATTGTGGATGATGAAGAGGCCGCGCGTTACGGCATGCGGCGCGCGCTCGGCCAATTAGGTCACGACATCGCAGAGGCGGGCAGCGTTGCAGAGGCGCGCGACGAAATGAGCGCGCAGCCGCCCGATCTGATCTTGCTTGACGTGAACCTGCCGGGGCAAAGCGGGCTTGAATTCTTGCACGAGCTACAACAGAACGCAGACGCGCCGCTCACCGTGCTCATCACTGCGCATGGCTCTGAGCGCATGGCCGTCGAAGCGATCAAAGTGGGCGCATACGATTATCTGCCAAAGCCCTTCGAGGTTGAAGACCTGCGGCTCGTCGTCAAGAACGCGCTTGAGACCGTGCGCCTGCGCCGCGAGAACGAACGCTTGCGCGAAACGCTCGCGCGCGCAGGCGCGGAACAAGGCTCGCTCATCGGCAGCTCTGAAGCGTTGCGCCGCGTGCGCGCGCTGATCGACAAAGTGGCCGAGACGGACGCGACCGTGCTCATACGCGGCGAGTCGGGCACAGGCAAGGAACTCGTCGCGCGCGAGATTCACGAACGCAGCAGTGCGCGGCGGCGCGGCGCATTCGTCGCCGTCAACTGCGCCGCGTTGCCGTCCGAACTAATCGAGTCTGAATTGTTCGGTCACGAAAAGGGCGCATTTACGGGCGCGGCGACGCGGCGGCGCGGCAAATTCGAGCAGGCTGATGGCGGTACGATCTTTCTCGACGAGATCGGCGACATGAGCGCGAACGTGCAAGCCAAGCTCTTGCGCGCGCTTGAAGAACGACGCATCGAACGGCTCGGCGGCAACGAATCAATCCCGGTTGACGTGCGCATCATCAGCGCCACGCATCGCCCGCTCGAACAAGAGATCGAGCAAGGAAACTTTCGCGCCGATCTCTTCTATCGACTACGCGTCGTGACCATCGAAGTCGCCCCTCTGCGCGAGCGCCGCGAAGACATCCCCGTGCTCGCAGAAGCGTTCGCGCGGATGACCACCGAACGCTACAAACTGCCCGCGCGTCGGCTCGCCCCTTCGGCCTTGCGGCAACTGATCGACTACGCTTGGCCCGGCAACGTGCGCGAACTGCGCAACACAATCGAGCGCGCCTTGATCCTTGCCGAAGGCGAAGAGTTGACGGCGCGCGATCTGCCCGAAGATTTCAAGACAGGCAGCGCACAGCCACGCGCGAGCAGGGAACTTGAAGGCGATCAACTCGCCGTGCCGTTCACGGCCGATTTTCGCCAAGACCGGCGCGAGTTTGAGCGGCGCTACATCACGCGCTGCCTCGAAGAATCCGGCGGCAACGTCACGCGCGCCGCCGCCATCCTCGGCATGCACCGCCAATCGCTCCAACACAAACTACGCGAACTCGGTCTCGCGCGTCGCTACGTCGCCATCGCAGGCGACGAAGAAGCGATGCCAGAAAATTCCGACAACTGACGGAATCACAAGTCACTACCGCCGGTGGTAGCGGGCGGATGCTGATGATACAGACCTGCCCGCGACCACAGGCGGTACTGACTTATTCATAGTAATCAACCAACGTAACACTCAGCCGACAATTGCGCTTGAGCTGGAGTTGCGTTTAGACTTCACGCTCGCGCAGGAGATCATCCGTCGAAGTGAAGCTATGAAAGCAAAGATTGACGCCATCATTCAACGCGAACAGGCCGAATATCTCGACCAACTGCACCCCGCGAGCGCAGACATCTGCGCTGAGATGGAAGCCTACGCGGCCGAGCATCGCGTGCCGATTGCGGATCGCGAGGTCGCGCTCTTTTTGGAGATCACGGCTCGCGCCATAACTGCGCGGCGCGGGCTTGAGATCGGCATGGCCATCGGCTATTCGGTCTTGCACCTCTTGCGCGGCATGCCTGAAGACGGCCTCGTCGTCACGATTGAACCGAGCGACGTGATGATCGCACGCGCGACAGATTACTTCGCACGTGCTGGCGTCGGCGGGCGCGTGCGGATTGAGCGCGGGCGCGCGCTCGAAGTGATCCCGCAACTCAAAGAGACTTTCGATCTGATCTACCTAGACGCGGTCAAAGAAGAGTACAGCGATTATCTTGAACAGGCGCTGCCACTCTTGCGCATCGGCGGTGTCGTCATCGCGGACAATCTGTTATGGGGCGGGCAGGTGGCGGGCGACGTGCGTGCGCCTGAGCAGACAGCTTCGACGCAAGCGTTGCGCGTCTTCAATCAAAGGTTCGTGCGCCATCCGCAACTGCGCGCCGAAGTGCTTTCGATCGGCGACGGTTTGGGCTATGGCGTGAAGATCGTTTGAAGAAGGGGATAGACCCGCACAGCGTAGTGAACGAAAAAAAAGCACGGTCTGACCTTCGACGCAACGGGCAAAAAACGAACTGTTTTAGTTTCAACCCCCAGCACATTTTGATGTCGGCAGTACACAACCTCGTAAGCGAAGAGCCAGCGGCGCGCTCATGGCGACCTGAGATCGAACTGTTGTTGAGTTGCGCGCGGGCGCGCGTTGACCGGGAAGGCGCGGCGCGGATTCGCGCGCTGGTCGAGCACGAACTTGATTGGGACTATCTGCTGCGCGTGGCGGATAGGCATGGATTGCAGCCCCTCCTGCACCACCACCTCGATGCGATCTGCGCGACCTCCGTCCCTGATGCTTATGCACAACGGCTGCGCGAAGCGGCCCGGCGCGTTTCGGCGCTTAATACTTTTCTGGCGAATGAACTGCAAAGGTTGCTCGCGCTCTTCGCGGCCGAAGGAATCGAGGCGATGCCCTATAAGGGGCCGGCCCTCGCGGCCGAAATCTATGGCAACATTGCGCTCCGCCAGTCCAGCGATCTAGACATCCTTGTGCGCCCGCGCGATGTGCCGCGCGCAAGCGAAATCCTACTTGCCGAAGGCTACGCGCCGTTACCGCCGCTCAACCATGCACAGCAAACTTTGCTCATGCGGATGCAGTGCAATCTACCATTCACGCGCGAACAGAACCGGCTGATCGTTGAGTTGCATTGGGCTGTGAGCGCACCGCGTTTCGCGCGCCCGTTTGCCGACGACGCGCTCTGGTCGGGCAGAGAGGCCGGCCAACTCGGCGCGACAAAGATCAAGCGGCTTGCTATTGAAGACCTGTTGCTCGCCCTCTGCGTGCATGGCTCGAAGCACCTTTGGGAACGGCTCGCATGGGTCTGCGACATCGCGGAGTTGATCGCGCAGCGGCCGGACGTGAACTGGCCCGTGCTCATCGCGGCGGCGCGCGCGACGGGCAGCGAGCGCATGCTCTTGCTCGGTCTGCGCTTGGCCGCCGACCTGCTCGCCGTGCCGCTGCCGCCCGAAGCTGAACAGGCGCTGGCCGCCGATCCGATGATCGGTGCGCTGGCCGCTGAAGTCGTACGCTATCTGTTCACGCCGGAACTCACGCCGAGCGGCCTCACGGGCTATTTTCGCTTTCAACTCAAGGCCAGGCGACGGCTGCGCGATAAAGTTCAATATCTGTGCTTCGTCATCACGCCGACGGAGAATGATCTTGCGCGGCTGGCTCTGCCTGCGCCATTCACTTTCGTCTATTATCTGCTGCGCCCCGTCCGCATGCTGACAACAGGCGGACCTGATCATTTTCATTAACAATTAATATGAACATCGGCAACGGTCGTTGCCGCAGCCGTGAAAGTATGCTACTTTCACGGCAACACAAAGACGCTCCATCCATTAAGCGATGTACTTAGGTGAGCGGAGAGTCAATTAAAGCCGCTGATATAGTCGCTGAGTAGTAGCAACCATTTTTCAGCCACAACATCGAAGCTGAGTCATGGGCGGAATCCTGCTTAATGTTCGCTGAATGACAAAAAGTCTGGAAACATATAAGTAAGGTAGGTTAGAATGTTGATGATGCTTACAAGGCGTTGGATGTCGTTCCTATCGGGAGTAGTTTTGTCTCTGGTCATACCTGTGTTCGCTGGGGGACAGCAACGCACAACCCCGCGCGCACAGACGAACGCACCGGCAACACAAGCCACACAGGCTAAACCATCCAGCACGCCGATTGCGACCCAAGCGCAAACTGGCGGTGCGACCACTGGTTCGAAAGAGACCAAAGGCACTTGGCAGCTAAAGATTTCAAAAGGACAACCGCAGCTTTTCAGTCTGAAGGCCGATCATGCGCCGGCTAAGGAGATCGCAGCCGAGTTGAAACGGAGACTCAACGTGCCCGTCTTGCTCAGCCCTGTGATGGAGAAAGCGCGCATTACGCTCGAATTCACGGGCACGCCGCTTGAAGGCGCGCTCCGTATGATCGCGCCGCAGCCGTATGTTGATTACGAAATAACTGGCGATGGGGCCGCGCCCAAGCTGGTCGCGATCTATCTGTACGCTCTGAACGAGCCGCCGCCTGCGGAGTCCGCCGTTGTCACAGGTTCGTCTCAGGCCTTGCTGATTGAAGGCAATACTGAAGACGGAATTGATGGGAGCAGCGACAAAGAGGCGCAGGATAAAACGCTGAGCGTCAAGATTGAGCGCAACCAAGTGACCTTGCACGCGCACCGACAGCCATTGTCGGTCGTGCTCGGTGAGCTTGCTAACAAGGTTGACATTCCATTCGAGATGCCATATGACTCTCCCGAATTGGTTGATGTTGACCTGAGTAACGCGACGATGGAGCAAGTGGTGCACGCTCTCTCGCCGAACGTCCACCTGTACCAACGTACTGATCTACAGACATTCGAAACGAGGCCGCTGCGCATAGTTCTAGCGCCGCCTACCAACACGCAACAAACTACCAAAATGTGAGGAGACGGAAGCCTTGAACACCCAGAACAATCAAGTGGTCAACGAGCAATATACCGAGCAAGTCGAGCGCAGCGAACAGCCACTACCGTCGGTCGCGGAGAAGAAACAGTTCGTCGAGCCAACCGTGTCTGTGCCTGTGGACGTGCTGGAGGCGACAACCTTCTTCCAAGCGCCGACGATTGAAGCCTCGTCCGTTTAGCCGTGCGTCATCCTTTGGCCAGCTTTGGCCCGACAACGTGTTCGGATCGTTTGCCCAAACAGTAACCCCGGCTGCGCGCGTCAGCTACTACACCCTCGCGGGGCGTCTGCTGCGCGTTGAGGCGCAAGACGATTGGACGGCTGGGTGGGTTGCAAATTTTCTAAACGGATTCTATCTCAGACGGACGGCGGCTCCTGTGCAAGAACGGGCCGCCGTCACGCTTAAAGTCCGGCGCTCACAGCCGCCCATCGTCCCATCCGGGCTGCAAACATTCGCGATCAATCACGGTTTTTGCCACACGGATGGGACGCAGTATTTTCTAGCTGTTGACGAATCGCTCATCAGCATCAACGAGCCTGCGGCTCAGACCATCGAAGTCTGCTTTGGTACGACCGCGCACGCGCGCCACCCCATTGCGCTCGTCAACACGTTCTCCTACGGCCTGCAAGCCGCTTTGCGCCGCGCGGGCGTGTATGATGTGCACGCGGCCGGCGTGCTTGAACCTAAGTCGGGCGCAGGCGCGCTCATCGTCGGCGCGTCGGGCAGCGGCAAGAGCACGCTGACGCTCAAACTGGCGGCGCACGGTTGGCGCTATCTGTCGGACGACATGGTGGTCTTGCGCGAGACGAGCGCGGGGCTTGAAATCGAAGGACTGCGGCGCATCTTTTCCATCGCCCCGCAGGCCATTGAAGGTAGCCAACTGCCACGACTCGAAGCGGCGCTCGGTGCGCCCGTCGCGTCCGATCCGACGAAGCGCCGGCTCGTGCCGGAGATCGTCTTTCCAGATGGACGAGCCGTGAGCTGTCGCCCGCGCGCGCTCTTCTTTACACAGGTGACCGACGCGAGCGAAACCCATGTCTTAGAGATGCCGGCCCGCAGAGCCATGCAGCAACTCATACGCTTCTGCCCTTGGGCGACTTACGACGCGCACACCGCGCCGGACTACTTGCGCGTGCTCGCGCGTCTTGCGAATGAGTGCCGGGCTTACGAGTTGCGCGCCGGCCGCGACCTGTTGCATGACGCGGCGCGCGCCGCCGACTTGCTCGCGCCCTACATGAAAGAGTAGAACGCTTTCGTGCCAACCCCTTCAATCCAACGCGCCGATGATCCGGTTCGACTCACGGTCGAACTAACCAACGTCTGCAATCTGCATTGCAGCTACTGCATGCGCGACGAAGATGCGCTCTATCACACGAAAGCCAACTATTTTCCCGCCGATCTTTTAGGCCGCATTCTGCGCGGCGCGCGCGCGACTTACGGCATAGACTACATCTCGTTCACGGGCGGTGAGGTCACGCTGCACCCGCGCTTCGCTGAGATCGTGGCGGCGGTCGCGGTCGAAGGGATACAGTTCAGCTTCGTCACCAACGGTTGGCATTTCGAGCGTGTGCTGCCGGCCCTCATCGCGCACAGACAAGCTGTGCGCGTCGTCGCCTTCAGCGTGGACGGCGCGACGCGCGAGGCACACGACTATTGGCGCGGCGCAGGTTCGTTCGCCCGCGTCATCCGCGCCATCACGCGCTGTCATGTGCTCGGCATCCCCTTCGTCTTTAAGGTCGGCATACGCCGCGACACGCTGCCGCAACTCGAACAGATCGCGCTCCTCGCCGCGCGTCTCGGCGCTGCCGCGCTGCACTTCGCTCATCTGCTTCCGACCTCCGCCGAACTCGAAGCCGCGTCTGCGCTGACGCTCGAAGAGCAACGCCATGCAGAGCAAGAGGTCGGCGTGCTGGCGCGCATACTGAAGATGCCCATCGGCATGGCCGTTGGTTATTACGACCTTGACGCGAACGCGCCCTGTTCGCCGCTCAAGGGCACGAGTTGTAACATAGATTGGCGTGGGCGGCTCACGCTTTGTTGCAACATGGCCGGTTATCGCAACGCAGACGGTGAACCGGACGTGGTCGCTGATCTAACGCGCGAGGAATTTGGCCCAGCCTACGCGCGCTTGCAAGCGGTAGCGCGCGCGCAGGTCGAGCGCCGCGCGCAAGCGCTCGCCGCCTACGCCGCGCGCGGCCTAGAGCCTGATCTCTATACCGGCTCGCCCTGTCTATTCTGCCTGCAATCGTTCGGCAAAATCCCTTGGCGCAGCGCACAGGTGAATAGCACGACGGCAAGCGCTCAGCGTGCGTTACCGGTCCTATCCACAACGTCAGCCACGACCGGCTCGACGATCAGCTAAAGTATGCGGCGACTGAAAACTGAAAACTGGACACTGTTTGATGACGGACAACATTCTCCGCCCGCACGAGCACATCGTCTATACAGAGTTTGACGGCCGCGAAGCGGTACTCGTTGATCTCAACACGAAGCGTTATTACACGCTGAACGAGACAGCCATGCTCGTCTGGCGTGCGCTCGAAAGCGGCCGGACGAAGGCCGAGATCGCGCACGAATTGACAGTCGTCTATGACGTAAGCGTCGAACACGCTGCCGACTCGGTTGAGCGCCTGCTCGCCTCGCTCGCAGCGCACAGGTTGCTTCGTTCCGGCGCTTGAGTCAGGCAGCTAATAATCACCGATGCTTGCTGCTCGGTCTGCTTGTCGCCGTGTGCGAGTTATGTTAATTTTTTGTGCCCTGATTTCGCCTGCAAGCAGCAGGGGAAGGGTATAATTAAAACCACATACATGCGGGTCTCCACCGGTCATGTTTCAATCGTAACAAATCGCTGTCAGTCAACAGAGCCGGCCGCGTTGTCCCAAGCTGAAAGAAAGGTCTTCAACTCATGCGTGTTTCGTTTAGCCGCACCCGTCCGGTCGTGTCCGTCCGGCGCAAACTCATCGTCCTCTTCGCCGTCATCGCGGCTGTACTCATCAGCCTGCCATTAACGCTGCTCATCGCACCGCGCGTCGCCGCGCAAAAAGGCGCTAAGCGGCCAGTGAAACCGAGCGTCAACATCAACACGCTGGGGTCGCCCATCACGCAGAATTTCGACACGCTTGCCACCAGCGGCACGGCGAACACTTGGACGGACGATACGACGCTCCCCGGCTGGTACTCGCAGTTCAGCGCCGTAACTACCAACCCGACAACTTATCGCGCGGACACCGGAACTTCTAACACCGGCGCGATCTATAGCTACGGCATAGCCGGCACAAACCCAGTTACCGACCGCGCGTTCGGCTCGGTCGCCTCGGGCACACCGGGCGACATCTTCAACGCCTTGAAGCTGACCAACAATACAGGCTCGACGATCACTTCGCTCGACATCAGTTACACGGGCGAGCAGTGGCGCAACGGCGGCAACACGAGCGCACAGCAACTAGATTTCCAATATCAAGTGGCCAACGCAGGCACGATCACGGACGCCAACACACCTACGACCGGCTGGACGGACTTCGACACGCTCGATTTCGTCAGCCCCACGACGGGCGCAACCGCAGCCGCCCTCGATGGCAACGCGGCAGCCAATCGCACGGCCAAATCAGCCAACCTGCCCGTGACCGTGAACAACGGTCAGGAAATCTGGCTCCGTTGGAAGGATACGAACGACGCTGGCAACGACCATGGCCTTGCGATTGATGACTTCTCCGTGACCGCCAACGGCGGCGTTGCGACGCCAACGCTCAACATCAACGACGTGGCGATGGCAGAGGGCAACAGCGGTCAGACGGCCTTCAACTTTACCGTCAGTCTGACTGCGCCTGCGGGTGCGGGCGGCGTCACCTTCAACGTGGACACGGCCGATGGCACGGCGACCACAGCCGACAACGACTACGTCGCCCTCCACACGACCGGCAGCATCAGTTCAGGCAATACCTCAACAAACGTCACCGTGCAGGTCAACGGCGATATGACGGTTGAACCGAACGAGACCTTCTTCGTCAATATCTCGAACATCTCCGGCGCGACCGCAGGCGACAAGCAAGGGCAGGGCACGATCCAAAACGACGACGCGACGCTCACACCGATCTACACAATTCAAGGCAGCGGCGCGACCTCGCCACTTGCGGGCCAGAGTGTTACGACTTCCGGTGTCGTGACCGGCATCAAGGCGGGTTCGAGCGGCGGCTTCTTCATTCAAGACCCGAACAGCGACGGTAATACGACGACCTCAGACGGCATCTTCGTCTTCACCGGCAGTTCTTTGCCCGCAGGCGCGGTCATCACTAACAGCGTGCAGGTCTCCGGCACGGTCAGCGAATTCATCCCTTCAGCCGATCCGAATCAGAAGCCTTTGACGGAACTGAGCGGCACGATCAACGTGGTCGTGTTGGCGACGGGGCAAACGCTGCCCGCGCCGGTCACGATCACAGCCGCCGACACGCAGGTCAACGATCTCAACAACCTTGAGAAGTATGAAGGCATGCGCGTGAGCGTTCCATCACTCACGGTGGTTGCGCCGACGCAAGGAACGATCACAGAGCCGAGCGCGACCGTCGTCTCAAACGGCGTCTTCTACGGCGTCGTCACTGGCGTCGCGCGTCCGTTCCGCGAGCCGGGCATCAACGCCTCCGATTCATTGCCTGCGGGTGCACCCGCCAACGTCCCACGCTTCGACGAAAATCCTGAGCGGATTCGCGTGGACAGCGACGCGCAACCCGGCACGACCGTGCTCGATGTGGCGGCCGGCACTGTGCTCACAAACGTCGTCGGCGAACTCGATTACGCTTTTCGCACTTACACGATTGATCCCGAAGCAGCCAGTCCGCCGACGGTCGGCACGCAACCCGGCGCGACGCCCGCGCCCGTAGCATTCACCAACGAACTGAAGATCGCTTCCTTCAACATGGAGCGCTTCTTCGACACGGTGAACGACCCGAACAACCCCAACGATCCCATCCTGACCCAAGCCGCCTTTGACAAGCGACTCAGCAAGGCGTCGCAGATCATACGCACCATCCAACGCCTGCCCGACGTGATCGGCGTCGAAGAGATGGAGAACCTGACGACCCTGCAAGCGGTCGCCGCCAAGGTCAACAGCGACGAACAGGGCGCGAGCGGCGTCGACCCGAACTATGTGGCTTACCTCGTCGAAGGCAACGACATAGGCGGCATAGACGTGGGCTTCCTCGTCAAACAGTCGCGCGTCTCTGTGACGAGCGTCACGCAGATCGAATTGGCCGGCTGTGACCACGTGACGGCCTCCACTTGCTATAACTACACCAACCCGAACAACGGGCAGCCGGACATCTTGAACGACCGTCCGCCGCTCGTCCTGCTGGCGACAGTCCCGCGCCCCAACGGCGGCACGTTCGCCTTCACGGTCATCGTCAATCACCTGCGCTCGCTCTCCGGCATTGACGATCCGACGGACGGCAATCGCATCCGCACCAAGCGGCGTGCGCAAGCAGAATTTCTCGCCAACTTCATTCAGGCACGACAGGTAGCCGACCCGACCGAGAAGATCATCTCTGTCGGCGACTACAACGCATTCCAACTCAACGATGGCTACGTGGATGTGATCGGCACGATCAAGGGCACGCCCGCCCCGCCCGATCAAGTGGTGCTGGCGAGCAGCGATCTCGTCAATCCCGATCTGACCGACCTAGTTGACACGCTCCCGGCCGACCAACGCTATTCGTTCAGCTTCGACGGTAACGCGCAGGTGCTCGACCACATCATCGTCAACCAACCCGCGCTCGCGCTCGTTAACCGTTTCACCTACGCGCGCGACGACGCCGATTTCCCCGTCAAGAATTACGAGAACCCGAACGAACTGCGGCTCTCGGATCACGACCAGCCGGTCGTTTATCTCTCGCTCGGCTCGCCGCTCATCATCAGCGAGTTTCGCTTGCATGGCGCGAACGGCTCGACTGATGAATACGCAGAGCTGTACAACAACTCGGCCGCACCGCTCACGGTCAACGCCGTTGACGGCACTAATGGCTGGACGCTCGCTTACACGGACAGCACAGGCGCGTCTGCTTTGAGTTTGGTTACCATCCCGAACGGAACGGTCATTCCGGCGCACGGGCACTTCTTGATCGCAAACGACGGCAGCGCACCTGCTCCCAGCTTCTTCAAACTCGGTGAGGCGATCAAACCGAACTTAGTGTCATCGGGCTATAGCTTGAGCAGCTATGCGGCGGCTGACATGAGTTACGGCGGCGACATCCCAGCCGCTGGCGCGCTCGCGCTCTTCCAAACCGGCAGCGCCGCGAATTTCTCCACCGCAACGCGCCTCGACGCGGTCAGTCTAAACAACGGCTCCGGCACGTTCTCCAGTCTCTTCCGCGAAGGCACGAGCTTGCCTTCGCCCGGCGCAAACGACGGGCAGTACGCCTTCGTGCGCAAACTAACTTCGGGTACGCCGCAGGACACGGACAACAACGCCGCCGATTTCGTCTTCATCTCGACGAACGCCGGTTCTTACGGCGGGGTGCAGTCGCAACTAGGCGCGCCGGGGCCGGAAGACACAGTCAGCCCAATCCAACGCAACGCACAGATCAAAGCTTCGCTCATTGAGCCGCAATCGTCATCGAGCGTTGCGCCCAATCGCGTGCGTGATTTCACGACCGTCACCAACGGTTCGCAAGGCACGCTCTCGATCCGGCGGCGCTTCATCAACAACACCGGCGCAACCGTCACGCGGCTACGCTTCCGCATTGTGGACATCACGACCTTGAATAGTCCGGGTTACGTGCCCGGTGGTGGTCAAGCAGACATCCGTGCCATTGACGGTGCAAACTTCAGTATCACGACCAGTCGGGGCATGTTGACCGTGTTGGGCACGACCGTCGAACAACCGGCTCCGCTCACGCAGCCAAACGGTGGCGGGCTGAACTCAACCGTCACGGTCGCCATTCCCGGCGGGGCGCTCGCGGACGGCATGACCATAGACGTGCACTTCCTGCTCGGCATACAGCAAGGCGGCACCTATCGCTTCTTCATCAACGTTGAAGCGCTACCGTAGGGAACAGCAGTCCGTAAGCAGTTACCAGATAAACAGCAGGGTGCTGGTTGGTATGTTCTTCATTAGTTGATGAGGAATAAATCAACCAGCACCCTGCTGTTAATTGGCCTACTGTTCTTTACGGGTAAGCATATGTCACAAGGTAAGTCGGCGGGCTGGTTTCAAAGATGGGTTGGCCATCGCGCTCAAGCCATGCGTGACCGTCGAGTAGCGCGCCACCTGTCTTGCGCACGCCAAAGAGGATGCGCGCCTCGATGCCATTGAGCGCAAGATAGCGTTGCAGCAACGGCGCACGTTTCCAACAGGTCGGCGTGAAGACGAACAGATCAAGACCGAGTAGTAGATCGACGAGTTGCGCGAGTCGTTCAGCCGTGAACGACTGAGCCGCATGTGCCGCGCGCGGCTCCATTACAACCAAGCGCAGCGCACGGGGCAACGGCAGCAGCCTCATCAGCACAGACAATATCAACACCCAGCCCGCCATGCGCACAAGCAGCGCCGCCTCGCGCGGTTTGCGCCAGACAAAACTACCTGCCCGGAAAAATGCCTGAGCCAGCCTGCTAAGCATGTCGGACATGCGCCTGCGCGGATTCGTTAGTCTTTGGGCGCGCGATAGCCACGGCGCGTGCGCGCGTTTGCGTCCGTGCGCGCGAGTTTGATCTCGATGGTGCGCCAACGGCCATCATGCGAGCGGTTCGTCGGCCGATAACTGACGGTGTACTGATTACTGAGTTCTTCGACGACAGCGGCGAACGCATCGCGCAACTCTTTGCCACCGGGCGACGACAGATAACGCCCGCCACTGCGCGCAGCGAAGTGACTGAGCGCGGCCGAGCCGGCCGCCGTCTCAGACTTCATCGCGTTGCGATCCGAAAGATCGACTGTATAGATCGTAGCATTGGCTGCGAGCGCAGTATTAAGCGCCTTGTCGGCAGAGGCGGCACTGTGCGTGTCTGCGCCATCGGAGAGGACGACAATGGCGCGGCGTTTTTCCGGGCGCGCCGCCAAGTCGTGCGCCGCATGCACGATGGCGTCATTGAGTACGGTCAGTCCATCGGCGTTAAGGCCAAAGACGAGCGGATCAAGGTCGCGCGTGAAAGCGAAATCCTGCATCTGTCGCACATCGTTGTGAAAACTATAGACCGCGACATTGTCGTCCGTGCGCAAACCATCGAGAAAACGGATCGCCGCAGAGCGCGCGAGCGAAATGCGACCCTCCATGCTGCCGGAAATGTCGAGCAACAACGCCGCCGCGAACGGCGTCGCCTCCTCGCCAAAACCTGTAATCGTCTGCTCCCGTCCATCTTCAAAGACCTTGAAGTCTGCACGCTTCAGACCATGCAGGTACTCGCCCTGTTTATTTGTGACCGTCACATTGAGCACGACCAGATCGCTATTGACGCGCTCCACTTCGTCGTCCTGCGGGCGGGTGTGTGAGCGGACGGCGGGCGCGATGAGCGAGAGCAGGCAGATAAGCGTGAGCAGCCAGAGCGTCTGCGGGCGGGTTGGTTGTCGTTTCCTGTTCATCTTCAGGAGACTGGCTTTAATGGGCGAGATTACGAGCGATGCGTATGAGTGAAATCAGTTCATTGGCTTGCGTGATGACCCCGGCTGAGACGACCTGTCGCGGCGTCTTTTCGACGCACTTGCGCAACTCCTCCGTGATGTCGGCCATGCGCGCAAGCGTCGCGGCCAAATCCTTCGGCGGGTTTTTCAACTCTTCTTCGTCATCTGAGCCGCCGGCTGCGCTGCGTATCTGGCGGGCCAACTTCTCCAGCCGGCCGAGTTTCTTTAATTCGCCTTGCCCAAGCGTCTTCTGCTGCTCGTATGCGGCGCGCAGTTCCGCACCCAATTGCGCGCTCTCCTTCGCATGTTCAATGTTCTGTTTATGCGAACTCTCGTCCCGCTTGATCTCAAGTTCGCGCAGCATATCTTGATTCACTTCCTGCGTCGGATTATTAGGGTCGTCTTGCGCGCTCATCGGCTTTTCATCTTTGACGATAGTGCGGCTTGGACCTTGCGCAGACGCAACGGAATAGAGCAGCCCAAGCGAGATCAGTAGTAAAGAGAGTTGACGAAGCATCGAAGTATATCCGGCCGCAATTATCAAGATGGTGACGTAAGCGTGCCGCTTGCTCTGAAGCTGTAGCGGCTGCTACGAACTCTGTTGCTGACGACACTGTGACGACACGCAGGCGCGTTTAGGTTGTCTGCGCCTTGCGATGTTGCCGGGTCGAAGGCATGTCTAATTATTTAAGTAATAGCCGCGCATCGCTTGAGTCGTAGCTTTAATCCCGGTCGTCGTGCCGACTCGTAAAGTTATACCTGAGAAACGGAGCTTCTAGTGAATGGGGATCGGATTATCCGGCGTGTTCAGAAACCCGTCGCCATTGCCTTTCTGTTTGGGCACGATCACAATTTTAGTCTCTCCTTGCGGCGCTTCCAGAGGCCGGCGCGTGCCGGCCTCAGACTTAAAAGCGATCTCCGCATTGCGCCCTGCGCTGAACAGACGCACGATGCGCGTCGCGCTCCATTGGTGCGAAGGGATGGTCAGAGAATAATGGCCCTCTTCGCCGGGATTGAGACTGGCAGGCTCAAGCTTAATCTGTTGCGCCTTCAGAGTCTCGCCCGCGCGCGGAATTAGCTGAATCTCCAAACTTAGGTTGTCTATTCTCGTGTTCGAGATATTGCGCACGACGCCGCCGATCAACGCTTCGCCGCCTTGCAATCGCGCCTCATCCTCGAACACCTGCGCTTCAACTGGAGCTTTCTTCTTCGCCTCCTGCGCGGCTTGCTGAGCTGCAAGCGCCTGCTGCTTGTGTCGTCGCTGCAAGACAAAATAACCCGTGAGTAGTGCGCCCGTTACTGCCAAGGCACAGACCACCGCACCGACCTTAATCCACGGTGACTTTCGTTCCTCAACCGTGAAGTGAAATTCCTTTGAGGAGTTATAAGACAAGAGCTTAACTACCTTTCACGAGCTTGAAAATCAGTTCAGATGATACTTTAACTATCTCCTGCCAACGGCTGATAACGCAGTATCTTGTCGTTTACGGCTCGGATTCCTTTTGCGGCTGATGACCCGGCGCAGGCGCGCCTGTGATCTTTTCAATAAGTGCTTCCAGAAAGTCTTGCTCGGCTGCGCCACTGCTGCGCAGGCTGATCCACTCAGCCCCGGCTGCGCCGTCGCTCCGCCCCTCGACGCGCGCGTTGATGGAGACGTTAGTGTTCGCGCCGTCAACCGGCTGCACCTCGACGATCAATGTGTAACGCCCTTGCGACCAGCCTCGCGTCGAGTCGTTCGGCAGATCGGCATAGCGGTTCAGTTCAGTCACGGCGACGACAGCGCCTTTGACGAACCTGTAAGGCTGACTGATCAAAATACCTTCATCGGGTTTCGACACGCTCGTGTCGAGGATGAGGTTGCGCTCGCGCATCAATTCCTGCGCAGTGCGTAGCACCGCATCGCGGCGCGCGACGAAGTGATACGGGTTAGGTAGCGGCGGCGGCGCGGGCGTGCGGCCACCGCCAAAGTCTATGCCGCGCCCCGTCCCTGTACTCTGATTCCGGCCGTTGTTGCCCGGTTGCCGGTCGCTGCCCGTGTCGCGTATGCGACCCGTCTGCGTGTCCACACCTTTGCCTTGATTGTCCTGCGCCTGCGCAGTGACGGCTGCCACAGCGCAAAAGAGTAAGAGAGATAAAAGCAGTTTCATGGTTAGCATCCCACCCTTGTTTACCACGGCACTAATGATCAAACGGGGGACACGGGGAGCATAAAGCAACGCATGTGTGATTTCAAGAGGATGACGACAGCCGATCGCAAATGAATCTCGCTTTCACATAAAAGCAACTCTCTATTGATTGCCGTTATCGTTCGTAGCATTTTGATTATTGTTGCCGTTTGCAGCGCTTGCGTCGCGCTGCCGCTCCCAGTTGCGCAACGCCTGCACGCCACGTTGAAAGTCCGACTCGTTACTATAGAAATTGTGTGCACCATCGTCGCGCGCCGGCTCGCGGACGTAGTAGAGATAATCCGTCGGAGTCGGCGCGAGGGCGGCCGAGAGTGAGCGCGCGTGCGGCGAAGCAATCGGCCCCGGCGGCAGCCCCTTAACCTTGCGCGTGTTGTAGGGCGAGTTGCGATCAAGATCGCTCTGATAGACTTTACCGTCGCCGCGCCACTTGCCTGCGAGCTTCGAGGCGTAGATCACAGTCGAGTCAACGCCGAGCGGGATGCCGCGTTCGAGCCGATTGTAAATGACTGAAGCGATCACGGGTCGCTCCTCTTTCAACTTCGCTTCGGTTTCGATGAGAGACGCGACGGTCACGATCTCATGTACGCTCTTGCCTTGTGCGCGGGCCTGATCGGCCAAGCCGTCTGTCCAGACTTGGCGAAAACGCTGCACCATCGTCGCGATCACCTGCCGAGGCGTAGTATTGGGCGGAAAGCTATAGGTGTCTGGATAGAGATAGCCTTCGAGGCTGCGCGCCGTCGGATCGATGTCGCTGATGGCGCTCGTGTCGTCCATCAAGGCGAGCGCCTCGTTGGCGTCTGTGAGTTTGAGGTCGGGCAGGCGGGCCATAGCGCTGGCGATGTCCCAGCGCGTCCAGCCTTCGATGACGGTGAAGCGACCGAGCCGTTGTTGACCCTCTTCGAGTTTGCGCAGGGCTGTGAGCGGCGTGATAGGTGAAGGGAAGCGATACTCGCCGGCCTTGAGGCGCGGCCCTGCGCCCGTCAGCTTGATGTAGAGGCGCAAAGGCCAGCCGCGTCTGATAACGCCGGATTGGTGTAGCATCTCGACAATCTCATCCGAAGATAAGCCGTGCGGGATTTCGATGTAGTCGTCAGCGCGTGTGTGCTCGAAGGGCGCACGCAGTTCGTGACGCAGCCAGAGCGCGAAGCCGCCAGCGCAGAGAGCAAACGTGATGGTGAGCAAGAGAAAAGCGCGAATTAGTTTCATCAATGAAGCCGAATATGAACGAGGCCAAATTTGAAACCGCAAAAGTACGCGAAGCAAGACGAAATAAATTCACCGCTATCAGGGCAATTTCTGCTGAATTGATAGTCAGACACAACCCTTTGACAGCTCAAACAGCCGATTTAGTTGCCGCTCGAAGACCCGTGCGCCAGAAAATCGCGCAGGATAATCACGGCGGCGGCACTGTCAACGCGCGCCTTTAACTCTTCCTCCGTGATACGTTCGGCCCGCAACTCATTCTCGGCCTCGCGTGAAGTCAATCGTTCGTCCTGCAAATAGACGGGCACGTCAAGCGAAAGTTCTATGTTGCGCGCGATCCGGCGCGCTTCATGCGCCGCGTCGCCCTCAGTGCCGTCCAATCTGAGCGGCAAACCAATTACCACCCCGCGCGCGTCAAACTGCTCGCGCAAGTTTTTGATTTCGCGCAGGAGTCGCTTCCAGTTGCTCCGGCGCAGGGCGGGCAAAGGGCGGGCGGTCAGACGCAACTCGTCGGAGACGGCGACGCCGACGCGGCGCGTGCCCAAGTCGAGCGCGAGCAGACGACCATGCGGGGCGACGGTCGCATCTGCGTCTAACTTGTCGTCTCGGTCTGGCAAAGTTGTCTCGAACGCGGCGCGAGCGAGTATAACGCAAGCCTTTGGCGGCGTGCTAAAGGGCGCGGCTTTCTTGCGACCCAAACCGCGCTCCTGTATCATCGCTTTGCGCTGCCCGACGCGCAAGCATCTTTAACAAGCAGCCTCTAGCTCGGCGAGACGGCTGTTGGGCCACGAAACTTAGGAGTCTTTGGATGTCTTTCCGCAGTAAATTTATCATCGTCGTCTTTTCCGCGACGCTCGCGATCTACTCCGTCATCGGCGGCTGGATGCTCACGCGCGCGCAACAACAGAACGATCCCGGCGCGCAGCTACGCATCTTCGAGAGCGTGCTCCAACACATACGCGACGACTATGTGGACGAGCCTGATCTCAACAAAGTACGCGCGGGCGCCTTGCGCGGTCTCGCCTACGGTCTCGATCCATATTCAACTTATCTGACCGTGGATCAAGTGCGCGACTATCGGGCCAACACGGACAAGAGCGCAGTCGGCATCGGCGCAGAGCTTTCGCAGGTCGCCTCTTATCTCTACGTGATCGCGCCGGTCAAAGGCGGCCCCGCAGAGCAAGCAGGCGTGCAAGCCGGCGACATCATCGAGTACATTGACAGCAAGGCGACGCGCGACATCTCGCTCTACGATGCCAAGCAGCTTTTGAACGGCGGGCCGGGCACAGAGGTCAAACTGCGCATCCTGCGCGCCTCAACGCGCCCGTTGACTGTTACAGTCAAGCGTGCGCCGGTGACCGTGCCTGCGGCCGAAGGGCGGATGGAAGCGGGCCGCATTGGGGTCGTGCGCATCAACAGTCTCGCGGACGGCGAAGCGACGGACGTGCAGAAGCGCGTGCAAGAGTTGCAGAAGCAGGGCGCGCAGAAGTTCGTGCTCGACCTGCGCAGCGTCGCAGGCGGCTCGCTCGCGGAAGGCATGAAGGTGGCGAACCTCTTCATCCGCGACGGCACGCTCGCACAGACTGTCGGGCGCGGCGGCAAGACGATCAAGACCTTAACGGCCGATCCAAAGCTGGCGATCTTCGACGGCCCCGTCGTCGCTGTTATTGATCGCGGCACGGCAGGCGCAGCCGAAGTCGTCGCCTCTGCGTTCATCGAGCGCAAGCGCGGCGATGTGGTCGGCGAGAAGAGTTTCGGCGCGGGCGCGGAGCAGCAACTCTTCACGCTGCGCAATGGCGATGGTCTGTTGCTTACGGTCGTTAAGTGGGCATCGAGCAACGGCAAGCCGTTCCTCGGCACAGGCGTCGTGCCTTCGGTCGAAGTCAAACGGCCTGAGTTGGCCGAAGCGGTTGACCCGGACGATCTGACCGGCAACGACGACGACGCTATCGCGCGCCCGCAGCCGCAGACCGGAGACAAGCACGAGGTTGCGCCCGAAGCTGCCTCGCCCAAGCAGCAGCCCGAAGATACGCAACTCAAGAAGGCGCTCGAACTCCTGCGCGAGAACAAGCAGGTGCAGAAAGCGGCTTGAGCTGCAAACTAGAGAACAGCGAAAAGGGCCAGAGCAACTTGCTCCGGCCCTTTTCGCTTGCACGTAAGTCATAGCTCTGGATGAGACATAAAGACGGTTGCCGGCAGACGCTTGTTCGTGCCGGGCAGTCGGAGACAGCGTTTGAGCGTAAAATCGAAGAGGAGCGGATTGAAGCCGTAAATCTCGCGCAAGGACGCGCGCTCGTCCGCGTTGATGTAGCCGCCGTCGAGCAGGGGCTTCGTGCGGATGAGCACGTTGATCGCGGGCAGCGGATAATCGCTCCCGTTGACGAGTCTGTGATGCAAATCCTCGCGCGCGATGATGGTTGAGAGCGGCGCGCCGATGCGGTTGAACTGCGTCATCGCGGAGATGTCGCCGAAGAGAAGGCCGTCGTAACGCTTGTCGTCCATCAGCCGCATGAACAGATCGAAGTTGCTCATGCGCCGCCGTTGCGGGTCGTCCAAGTCTTCGTTCTGACCTAACCCGGCGCAATGCGCGACGATGGTTTTGACGCCATGCTCAAGCGGGCGACGCAAGCGCAACGGATTACCCCACTTTTGATCCTCTTCCGCCTCGACCGCCTTCTCCTCGCCGCCGTGACTCAAGAGCACAAGGTCAAGCTCCTTCATCCTTCGATAAAACGGATCGCACAACTCATCCGCCGGATCAATCCCCATCGCATTCGGCAACCACTTGACCATACGCCCACCGCGCCCGGCCCACTTCGCTAATTCCTCAAGCGCATCCGGGCAATAAGGATTCACAGAGATGACCGGCTCGAACAAACGGGGATGCTCAGCCGCGAGCGCGAAGACATATTCGTTCGGCACGTAGAACTCCGTCTTGGCCAGATTCGCCGTCCCGTCTCGGTTGTAATTTTTATCAAACGCCAGCAGCCGATACTTGCCGTGCTCCTCTATGTGTTCGATGAGACTGACAAGCCGCGCGGCGAACTCCTTATCTGCCCGCTCCAAATGTTCAACCCCCGCGCCGCTCAGATAGACTGCGAACTTGATGCGATGAAACGGGTGCTTCCAAGTCCGCATCTTGGGATTGACGGCGTTCGCGCTATCGCCCGTGCCGATGCCCGCGATGTGCGTGTGATAATCAACGAGTCGCGCCGGGTCAACGTCCGCAAACGCACGCTTGACGAGATCGCTCGCCTTCACGCTCAGCCGGTCTTTCAACTCTTCCGGCCGATGTGTGAAAGCTCCGCCGATATGTTTCAACAGACACATGGTTCAACCTCTAAATATCTTCACTGTTATGAACTAAACGCCGCGCGCGCAGCATCCTACATAATAGGCAAAGATAATTATTCTATTTTTAGGTCACGCAGCAAGCGGTTGAGCGCCTTCTGGTAGTTAACCTCATTCTGCCAATGTCTAAAATCACCGATGTGGCGTGTTCTACGTATTAATGCTGCCCATGCAGACTCGCTGCTTTGCACGGAATCATCTAAACGTATTGGGAAAACAATATTTTGTTTCCCTCCAGTCTGAGATGTAGATATGCGCTCTTCTTCCAATGCGCATTCTACCTCGTACTCTACCCAAGCACTTGAAATCGAATTCTCCGAAAGTATGAGCAAAAACTTTTCACGTGCCTTGATCGATTCTTCAATTTGGCCCCAAAATTTATCACCAATTTTTAAATCTTCATGTGCAAACCAACAAGGTACTCCTTGCTTGCGTAAGTCTGCATAGATGCGATTAGCAAACTCTCGATCCTTGCTTGAATAACTTATAAAGCAAGAATGGAACTTAATTGATTGGTGTGTTGTAGTCTTGGGCGGCCCTTGTTTCAAGACAGAGTTGCAGAAAGGGCAATCAATGAGAGCAGTTGCATAACTTACGCCAGGAATATAATTCTTCCAAAGTTCGAAACAAAGATGGGCAGTTACATCAATTTCGGATTGAGTCAAACATCCCGGGCATGCTGGTTCGATTACTCCTTCTGTTGAGATGCTAAAGGGTTTCCGTTTTACAGGTGTGTTTGATTCAACGCTCATCACCTTACAATGATTACACAAATAGCGATTGACGATCTGTCTTTCGCAAATTGGGCATGTGACTTCAACATCATTGACACGGGTGGTGATATTCGAAGGCCAAAAATGTCGGCAGTCGCAGCAATACTCCCAAAAATATTCAAAGGGAAAATTACCGGCGAGTGGATGTGGGCCATTCTGACAAGTAATTGTGCCTGCACTGACATCAGAAAAGCTGATCTTGTGGGTCTGGCAAAAGAACCTCAGATATCGCTCTGTCATATCATTTAATGAAACAAGTTCAATGTAAGAGCAGTCTTACAACGGAATGTTTCCGTGCTTCTTTGGCGGATTGGTGTCGCGTTTGTTTTCGAGTAGGGCGAGCACGCGGATGAGTTTGGGGCGCGTTTGGGCAGGTTCGATGATCTCGTCTATGAAGCCGCGTTCGGCGGCGACGTAGGGGTTGGCGAATTTTTCCTCGAACTCGGCGATGCGTGTGGCGCGGGCTTGTTCTTTGTCGGGCGCGTCGTTGATTTCTCGGCGATAAAGAACGCCGACCGCGCCCTCTGCGCCCATGACGGCGATCTCGGCGGTGGGCCAAGCGAGGTTGATGTCGGTGCGTATGTGCTTGGAGGCCATGACGCAGTATGCGCCGCCGTAGGCTTTGCGTGTGATGACTGTGACTTTGGGCACGGTCGCTTCGGCGAAGGCGTAGAGGAGTTTCGCGCCGTGCCGGATGATGCCGCCGTGCTCTTGGCGGACGCCGGGCAGGAAGCCGGGCACATCTTCAAACGTGACGAGCGGGATGTTGAAGCAGTCGCAGAAGCGGACGAAGCGCGCGGCTTTGACGGAAGCGTCAATGTCGAGCACGCCCGCGAGGTAAGCGGGTTGATTGGCGACGATGCCGACGCTGCGACCGTCAAGGCGCGCGAAGCCGACGCAGATGTTGGGCGCGTACTGCGCGTGGACTTCAAAGAAATAGTTGTCGTCAACGACCGCGTGAATCACGTCGCGTATATCGTAAGGCTGATTCGATGCTTCGGGCACGATTGAGTTCAGCCGCTCATCCGTGCGATCTGCGCGGTCGTTTGTCGCCACACGCGGCGCTTCGTCCATGTTGTTTGACGGAATGAAGGAGAGCAGTTCGCGGACGAGCTGCAAAGCGTGCTCGTCGTTCGTCGCGGCGAAGTGCGCGACGCCGGAGATGCGGTTGTGCGTGTCTGCGCCGCCGAGTTCTTCCTTTGTTACGTCCTCGTGCGTGACGGTCTTGATCACGTCCGGCCCTGTGATGAACATGTAGGACGTGTGCTGCACCATCACGTTGAAGTCTGTGATGGCGGGGCTATAGACCGCGCCGCCCGCGCATGGCCCCATGATGCAACTGATCTGCGGGACGACGCCTGAGGCGAGCGTGTTGCGTAAGAAAATATCGGCATAACCGCCGAGGCTTAACACGCCCTCTTGTATGCGCGCGCCGCCCGAATCGTCCAAGCCGATGATGGGTGCGCCGACCTTCATGGCCAAGTCCATCACCTTGCAGATTTTTTCCGCGTGCGTTTCTGAGAGCGAGCCGCCGAAGACCGTGAAGTCCTGCGCGAAGATGAAGACGCGGCGACCGTCAACGAGACCATAGCCAGTGATGACGCCGTCGCCGGGATACTGCTGTTTGTCTAAACCAAAATCGCGCGTGCGATGAACGACGTGTTTATCGAACTCCTCGAACGTCCCCTCGTCGAGCAGGAAGTTGATCCGCTCGCGCGCAGTCATCTTACCGGCGGCGTGTTGCCGCGCGACGCGCTCTGCACCGCCGCCCGCTTCCGCGCGCCGCTCACGCTCGCGCAGGCGTTCAAGTTTCGAGGTGGTCTGCTCAGACTTCTTCGTTGAACTCATGTTGCTAAATGATGAATGATGAACGATGAACGATGAGCTTCAAAACGCGAGCCATTGTAACATCGAACGCCCGAAACCGCGCTTCGCGTTCTTTGCGTCTTTGCGTGAGGTTATTCATTCGTCTGTATCCTCCCCACGCAAAGACGCAAAGAGGGAACGCAAAGATAGCTTGCCTTTAGTTCATCATTCATCGCACATCGTTCATCGTTTTCTCACCCGATCATACGGCGGCGCAAACTTCGCATGGCCCATTCGGCGCAGGCGAGAGCAGTGATGATGAGGTAGAGCAGTTCGAGCCAGTGCGTCCAACGCAGTTGCCCGATCAAGAGTGCGCGCGTCAGGTCAATCGCGCTGGTGATGGGGATGAGCCAAGCGATGGCCTGCAAGGGCGTGGGCAGCACGCCCACGGGAAACCAGACGCCGCAGAGAAAGATGGCGGAGAAGAAGAGGGCGATGTAGAGGTTGTAAGAGTCTATGTCGTGTATGTGCGCGGTGACGCCGAGCGAGAGCGCGCCAGTGAAGAAGCTACCGGCGAGGAGCGGCAGCGGCACGAGCAAGGCCCACCAAGACTCGGCCGCGCCGAAGCATGTGAGCACGAGCATGATGATGAGCGCGTCAATCAGAGATTTCGACGCGGCCCAACAGATTTCGGCGCAGGCGAGCGACTCGGCCTCGACCGGCGTGGCGAGGATCGCGTCAAAGGTCGCTTGATAGACCATGCGAAAGTAAGAGCCGTAAGCCGTCTCAAACATGGCGCGCGAGAGACAAGCGAAACCGAGCACGCCCGCGCCGACAAACGCGAGATAAGGCACGCCCGCGACACGCGCAGCAATGAGCGAGCCGACGCCCCAGCCGAACGCAAAGACCATAAAGACCGGCTCGATCAGAGGCGCAGCCAACTCCATCTTCCAGAGCCGCAGATAGACCTCTAAATGTCTCTGCCAGACGGCGAACGCATCGCGCAAGTGGACACGTGCGAACGCCGTCCGCAATGAAGCAGACCTGTTGCTAACGGTTGAATCAATCATTGCTGCCAACTGAATCCGCCATCATTCATTAAAAGGAAACTCGCGGCGTTCGATGAGCGCAAGCAACTCTATGAGCGCGCGGCGGACTTGCGCGCGCAACTCTGTCGAATAGTTGAACTCTTCAGCGTGGCGTGCGAAATCGTCTTCATCAAGCACGCGATAACTAAAATCAGGCGCGACGAGCACGTCAATGTCTAGGTCAATGAAACTTAACACTCGGCCGTCGAAGCGCGCGGGCTGATTGAGGTTGCAATAGTAGTTGCGCAAGCGCCCGTCCGGTTCGCGGAAACGAAAGACGCTGTACCAACGATCCGTCCAATAGTATTCGGTGCTGAGTGTGCCGCGCGCGATCAGTCCGAGCAGAGGGTGTTGCACCTCTTCGACAAAGACGCCGTCGAGGACGACGAGCGCGCCCGTCTGCTCAACCAGTCGCGCGTCCCAACGGCGATGCAGCCGACCATCGAGTTTGCGCGCGTGGACGATGATAGGCACATCCGTCGTTGCTTGCGCATGCAGTTCACTCGTCATGCGCCGTCAATCCTTCCTCCGGCGTGTCGCCGACGATGTCTAGGAAGACGTCTTCAAGATTGGCCGGGCGCAGGAAGGTGCGCGGGGCAGGGTAGTGCTTCATCAGAGGCATCAACGCATCTGGTGTTGCGGCAAAGTAGAGATGCGCGCCTGCGCGTGTGAGCGCGCGCACGTGTGCCGTGGTAGATAAGAGCGGCGCGGCACCCGCGTCGCGCACTTCAAGCGCGTAGTGTGCGAAGCGCGCGGCGATCAGTTCGCGCGGCGAACCGGCGGCGAGCACGCGCCCGCGCCCGATGATGAGCAGACGATCACAGAGCCGCTCGGCTTCGTCCATATAATGCGTGGAGATGATGAGCGTCAGCCCGGTCTGCCGGCGCAACTCTTCGAGGCGCTGCCAGATTTCCTGTCGCACTTGCGGATCGAGGCCCGTCGTCGGTTCATCAAGCACGAGCAGGCGCGGCTCATGCAAGAGCGCACGCGCGATCATCAGCCGCCGCTTCATGCCGCCCGATAACTCTTCGACGCGCGCGTCGGCGCGCTCGCTCATGCCGATGAAGGCGAGTAGTTCAACAGTCTTTGTGAGCGCACGGGCGCGCGGCAGATGAAAATAGCGCGCATAGACGAGCAGGTTCTGGCGGACTGAAAGATCAGGATCAAGATTGTTCTCTTGCGAAACGACGCCGAGCATTGAGCGAATCGCGCGCCCGGCGCGGCGCACGTCTAAGCCTTCGACCGAGAGCGCGCCCGCCGTCAGAGGCGTGCGGCAAGCGATCATGCGCATGGTCGTTGACTTGCCCGCACCGTTCGGCCCCAGCAGGCCGAACGCCTCACCGCGCGCGACCGTGAAATCAATCGCGTCAACGGCTCTGCGCATGCCATAGACTTTAGTGAGGCCCTGCGCCTCAACGACCGGTTCGGCCTTGACGGCAGGCTCTCGTGCACGTGGCGCAGGCGCAATTTCGATCTCTGTGCTCATCTCTGATGAGTTCAAAGTTTAAGGTTCAATGTTCAAGGTTGTCCAATCTTGAGCTTTGAACCTTAAACTTTGAACCTTGTGCTTTGCGCTTAACGATTCAACGCGCGCGGACAAAATTGCGCAGCACGCCAACGCCTTCGACTTCGACTTCGACCGTGTCACCGGCCGCAAGTGGCCCGACGCCTGCGGGTGTGCCGGTGGCGATCAGGTCGCCGGGTTCCATGGTCATGATGTTTGAGATGTAGCGGATGAGGAAGGGGATGGGGAAGGCCATCGCGCTGGTGCGCCCTTGTTGCCTGAGCTCTCTGTTGACGCGCGTGGTGACTGCGACGTCCAAGGGATCGAGTTCGGTTTCGATGTAAGGGCCGACGGGGCAGAAGGTGTCGAAAGATTTGGCGCGGGTGAACTGCACGTCTTTGCGTTGCAGGTCGCGCGCTGTCACGTCGTTGAGGCAGGTGTAGCCGAGCACGTAGTCGAGCGGATCGTCTGCCGCACTCAAACGCCGCGCTTGGCGTCCGATAACGACAGCGAGTTCGCCTTCATGTTCGACCCGCTCAGAAGCGGCGGGCAACTCGATGGTCGCGTCGGGGCCGATGAGCGCCGACGGAGCTTTGAGAAAGAGCAGCGGCTCGTCGGGCATCGGGTTGCCGAGTTCGGCCGCGTGCGCCAGATAGTTGCGCCCGACGCAGACGATCTTCGAGGGCGTGACGGGCACGATGAGCGTCGCTTCGTTGAGCGCACAGGCCGGCCCGGTCTCAGGCGGCGCAAACGTGAGACGGAAGATTTCATCAGCCGCGAGCGGGAAAATCTCCGCGCCGACGACGAACCCGTAGCGCGGCTCAACAGCCGAGCGTGTAGAGTAGCGGCAGAGTTTCATGTTGCTGCTCAGGCCGCGCGGGCGGCGCACTGAGCATCTATGCGAACCGCGCGGCCTGAGTTTATCTTCATCCTTTGAAGGCGAAAGGCGATAGCAGGATTCTGGAAAATTCTCCGTTCCCGCTCAGTTCGGCTTGGCCGAACTGGTTGATGTTGACGTGTATGTCCCCGCCGCCTTCATAGCGAAAGATAAGCTCCTCGCCTTGATAGCTGAGCAGCACGCCCCATGTCGCTTGACTGTGACCGCCGACTTTCTTGTCACCGATGTCAATGAAATTGATGCTGCCAAAGCCGGGAACTTCGATGTAGCCGTTACCCAAGGCGTGCGGCACCTTATGTGGTCGCTTGTCGCCAGCATTAACGACCATGCCGAAGGCTCTGAGCGTTTCGTGATAATTGTTGGTGATGGTGATGTGCCAAGACATTTGCGTCTCCTCTCTGCTTGGGGAAATCGAGCCAGCCTGCGCGGCCCTGTTAGCGCCGGCGCAGCTAATCAACTCACTTGAAGCCACTGTTACTCGCTACTGCTGTCGATCTGTTATGCGCGCAAACGAAGCACGAATAAATGATGCAGCGCCGGCCACAGATCAAGGCACGACCTCGGACACAACCTCTGATGGCTGGCTCACGTTGCCCGACGTGTCAACAGCCGTCAGATAGTAGTAATAACGTGTGCCCGCCTCGACCGCTTCGTCCTGATAGGTAATGCGCTCGTAGAGCGCGCGGTTTAGTTTCGTCCAACGTTCCTTCGGTAAATTCGGATCGGTCGAGCGATAGATGTTGTAACCCGCGACATCGCGCTCAGGGTTTGCGGGCCAGAAGAGCGACAGACGACCGGGCGCGGCAGCGACTGTGATTGAAGTCGGCGCGGAGGGTGGAAAGACATCTTTGGGCGCGATGCTCTTCGCGTTCGAGTTCAAGCTCTCGACCTGCGCGGCAGCCGTGCCGAGTGAGACGGCGCGCGCAATGTAGGTGTACTCCTCGCCGAAGCGGAAGGTTTGATCGGCGTAGGTCATCTCGTTGGGGCCGACCAGCGCTTTGTTGAGCGGCGTCTGCCCCGGCTCTTGTTGCGAGCGGTCTGTGCGATAGACGTTATAACCGAGCAGGTTGACGGGCGTCGAACCATCAACGTTCGCCGTCGGCGGCTGCCAGCGCACGACGATGGAAGATTCATTTGGGTTGGTGATGGACATGAGCGCAGGCGGCTGACTGACGCGCGCGGCCGGTTCGAGCAAAAGAAAGTTCGAGAAGGCTGCGCGCTGGCCTGCGGCATTGACGTAGCGTATGGCGTAGCGCAGGCGCACAGGTTCGGTCAGCGTCAGAGTGTCCGTGTAGGTGAGCGACTCTTGCGCCTGTTTGATCTCTTCGTAAGGCACAGAGCCGATCAAGGTCGCGCGCGTGCCGAACTGCTCTTCGGTCAGAGGCAGAGGCGCGTCGGTGCGCTCGGCGACGCGATAGACATCCACACGGCGGATTGATTGCACGCTCTCAGCCGACGCATTCCGGCGCGGCGCAGGCCAACTCAAGATCACCTGATTGCCACGCTGCACGCCCGACAACAACTCCGTGCGCTGCGGAATGCGCTCGACCGGCGGCAAAGGCGGCCGGCGTTTGCCGCAGGCTGCAAAAAAACAGATGAGGGGTAGCACAATACCCAGCGTGAAGCAGAATCGTTGCATGTAGGCCGTCGGACAGGCTGAATCCTGAGATAGCATCAGCTAGATATGCGTCTTACATAAAAACCGGCTTGATAATACTACAAATAAGTATATTATCTCGAAGCTCTCGGCAAGGTTTTCAACAATTCGACACGGCATCGGTATCTCACAATGTCTTGGCTTAGCTGGATCGTTTGGCTCGCCTTGGCGCTCAGCACGGCGCTCGCCATCATGTCTGTCAGCCTGCGGCTGCACTTCCGCAGAGCCGTCGCTTCGTTCCTCGGGGCGGTCACGATGAGCGGCGTCCTCACCTCGCTATTCCTTATTCGCCTTCACGTCCGACCTGCGCCTGTGCGGGTTGAAATCACAGCGCCTGGCAGTGCCCAGCATGTCACAGGAGAGCAGTTGGTGATCGAGGGGCGGGTCAGCCCGCCCGACGCGCGCGTGACCGTCGTGGTTCGCTCCGAAACCGATATACGTTGGTGGGTGCAACCGGTCGTTACGGCCGAACGCACAGACGCGCTAACAGGTCATTGGTCTGTGCGCGCACACATCGGCACGCCAACGGAGGGGCGGCGCCAAAGCTTTGAGCTTGTCGCCTTAGCCTCAGCCGATAGCCGCCTATTCGATGCGCTCACTGGGCGCGCGTTCATGAGCGGGACGCCGCAGGACAACATCCCTTTGTGGACCCAGTCTGAGCCAGTGGTGATTTGGAGAGAAAAGTGACGAAGAGAAGCATCGCGGTGACGATGTTTTTGTGCTGTTACGGACTGTTGACCGGGCCTTGGATTTTCTGGCCGCCGAGCAGCAGCGCGTTGCAGCTCTTGGCGTTTGCGCTCTACTCATTGCTCGCAGTTGGCTTGGCTGTCGAGATCACGGAGTTGATCTTAGCGCTTGTCTGGTCGCCGCAGACGGCCCCGCTTATGGCTGGAGCAGTGCGCAGAGAAGGGACGGCGGTGTTGATGGTCGTTTGCGATGATGCCAGTGCAGCTTGTGTCGAATCGTTAGTGCCGTTGGCGGTTGCCGGTTACGACGTCTATCTCTTGGATGATTCGCACGCGCCTGTGGCCCTGTCGCAGAGGCAGGTGGAGTTGCTCGCGCACTTGCGCCGACCCGGACGGTGCGGCGCGAAGGCCGGCAATCTTAATCATTGGCTGGCGCGACGCGGGGCGCGTTACGAGTCTGCGTTATTGCTCGATGCCGATAGCCAACTTACCGTCGAAGCTGCCGACACGTTGTTGCGCGCGGCCGGGCATCCGGCAAACGCCGACGTCGCGCTGTTTCAAGCTAAGATCGAGCCGCAGGCCGGCGCATGCTCGTTGATGGCGAAGATTCTCGCGACGGGCGCGCGTCCGCGCATGCGTGTGATGGAGCGCGTGCACGGGCCACTCGGACTGTTACTCTCGTTTGGTCATAATCAACTGATAAGGTTACAACCTGTACGCGAGTTGGGTGGATTTGAAGAGAGGCTGACCAATGAAGATACGGTCTTGAGTCTGCGCCTCGCTGCGGCGGGGCAGCGGGCTGCGCTCGTAGATGTCTGGACGACAGATACAGAGCCGGCCACAGTTTCCGCCTATATCCGGCGGACGCTGCGCTGGGCGCGGCAGACGGTCGAGCTATTTCATGACCCTTGGCCCAAGGTCCCGCTGCGCCTCAAGCTCTTGCTCTGTCGTCAGCTATTGGCTTACTTGCTTCCGTTGGTCGGGCTGCTGCTGCTCGGTATCTCGCTCGGCGCAAGCTTTGAACGGCCGACGCGCTACTGGCAGTTTCTGGCCCACGCACTTGCCTTGCGGCCCGGCTATGAGTTGTACGGTTTAACTTTCTGGTCAACTTTCACAGCGTCTGCGCTCTTTATCGCGCTCCGCATTGTGTTGGCCCGCTTGACAGGAGTCGAGTGGCGCGCGCTCTTGCTGGCGGGTCTCTTGGGCAATGCGCCGGCTGCCGTGATGCTGTTACCACTGGCCGGCTCGATGCTCGCGTCGGCCAGCGGCCTCCAGACCAAGTTCATCCCCACAAATTCCGGCTACGCTAGACAGCAAGACGCGCAAATAGCCCGGCGCTTGACCCGTTGGCTCACGACAGGCGTGTTACTGAGCGGCATCATGGCGATAGTGTTGCGCCACCCGACAAATCTGCTGTTGGGTTTCAACCTACTTTGGGTCGCCTATCTGTTGCTATCTCCAGTCAGCCTATTCATCATTTCCATCTGGCAACGCGGAGCCGAGACACGCAGCCGGGTAAAGGTTGAGGCGGATTGATGAGACTCTTTACCTTCGATGTGTTTATCTCATACAGCCACGTAGATAAAGAGTGGGTGTTGCAGCTAGCCAGCGCCTTGCAGGATGAGTTCCGGGTTTTCGTTGACGATTGGGAATTGGTGCCGGGGAGCGAATGGCGGACGCAGATTGAGGCAGCGCTCAAACAGAGTCAGTCAGGCATAGTCGTGCTCAGTCCGGATGCCATCGCGTCCGGTGTAGTCAATGCTGAATTGACGGCCTTGCTCAATCAATCTTGGAACGAGCAAGGCCGACCGCTGATTCCTGTGTTATACCGCGCCTGCGAAGTGCCCAAACTGTTGGAGAGTCATCAGTATGTAGATTTTCGCGATCAGACACCCGCCGCTAGAAAAGCAGCGCTGGTAAAGCTGCGGCGCGCGTTACGCGGGACGCCGCCGGGGCCGCCGGGGCAACTATCTAAGGTGCCGCTCTGGAAATTCCCCCAAGTCCCGCTCGCTTTGGTGTTGTTCTTTGTCCTACTCTTTATCTTTGCCCCATTGATCATCAAAGGGCTGCGGGATTGGTTTGGTCGTGATAATACTTTTGCCTCGCTACGCCAGACACAGTTGCTAATTCAGAGCATTGAAACCAAAGCACTCAAAAGAGATTACGAACAGGTATTGGCCGGCGCAGAGCGCGAGTTTTTTGATCGGCCCACACATGAGCTTGTCATGCGGGACGTATGGCAGCAGGGACAAATGACTTGGCGCATGTTTTTCCATGAAGGCCACCTGATCGCACGCGATTCGTTCCGCTATGCCGGGGGCGTCGTGGTGGAAAAACAGCGAACCTACTTAAACGACAACCAGCAGGTATTCTTATTAGATCGCTTTGCCCAAGATGGCCTACTGTTGGAGAAACGTTATTGCCCAGAAGGGCCGGAACGACCATGCGATATATATGAAGATTATATGCGCTCGCCACTTCCGCCGATGGCGCTACCGATTGCCTACCGATGAGCTTGAGACCGTTGCGCGCCTGATAACTTAATGTGACCTGTTTGCGACTTGCGGGGTGTCAGAGAATATATCGGCTCAAATCTTGGTCTTTGACGATCTCTGCGAGCGTGCGTGTGACGTAGGCGGCGTCGATCACTTGGCGTTTGGCTTCGAGTTCGGGCGCGTTGAAGCTGATCTCGTCCAAGACCTTCTCCATGATCGTGTGCAGGCGGCGCGCGCCGATGTCTTCGGTCTGCTCGTTGACGCGGCCGGCAAATTGCGCGACCGAGTCGATTGCGTCCGCAGTGAACTCAAGCTCGACGCCTTCGGTCTCAAGCAGCGCCTTGTATTGTTTGACGAGCGAATTCTTCGGCTCGACAAGGATGCGTTTGAAATCTTCGACCGTGAGCGATTCAAGCTCGACGCGGATGGGGAAGCGCCCTTGCAGTTCAGGGATCAGATCGGAAGGCTTGGAGACGTGGAACGCACCGGCGGCGATGAAGAGGATATGGTCTGTGCGCACCATGCCGTAGCGCGTGTTGACGGTCGTGCCTTCGACGATGGGCAAGATGTCGCGTTGCACGCCTTCGCGCGACACGTCGGGGCCGGCACCGGTTTCGCGCCCGGCGATCTTGTCCAACTCGTCAAGGAAGATGATCCCGGCCGATTCGACGCGCTCAAGGGCGGCGCGCGCGACCGCGTCCATGTCAATCAGGCGCTCCTCCTCTTCCTGCATCAGATATTCCAGCGCCTCGTCAACGCGCATGCGCTGGCGTTTGGTGCGCCCTTGGAAGAGATTGCCGAGCATGTCCTTCATGTTGATGCCCATCTCTTCGATGCCTTGGGGCCCGGCGACCTCTATGGTTGGAAAACTCTTCTCGTGGACCTCGATCTCGACGATGCGGTTGGCGAGTTTGCCGGCCCGCAACTGTTCGCGCAGCTTCTCGCGCGTGCTTTGAAACTGTTCGTCGCGCGGCTCGTCCGTACGCGCAGGTGTCTCAGCGCTTGCTTCCGCCGCATCGAAATCGAAATAGTTGGCGGCGGCCGGGCGCGGCGGCAGGAGCAGATCGAGGATGCGCTCCTCTGCGTTCTGCTCGGCTTTGTCTGCGATCTCGTCTGTCTTTTCGACGCGCACCATGTCCACAGCGATCTCGCACAGGTCGCGGATCATGCTCTCGACATCGCGCCCGACATAACCGACCTCCGTGAACTTCGACGCTTCGACCTTGAGGAAGGGCGAATTGGAGAGCCGCGCCAGCCGGCGCGCGATCTCGGTTTTACCGACGCCGGTCGAGCCGATCATGATGATGTTTTTGGGCAACACATCGGCGGCCAGATCGGGCGCGAGCTTCTGCCGGCGCACGCGATTGCGCAGCGCGATAGCGACCGCGCGCTTCGCCGCGTGCTGCCCGACGACGTGCTTGTCCAATTCCGCCACGATCTGGCGCGGCGTCATCTCGTCCAAGCCTATGTGGTCGTCCACGTCACCTGAGAGATAGATAACCATGATGTCAATGGTCAATGGTCAGTGGTCAGTGGTCAGTGATCGGTGCAATCAGTTTTTACTGACCACCGATCACTGACCACTGACCGCTGCTCTTCACACTTCTTCCACGATGATGTTCTGATTCGAGTAGATGCAGATGTCGCCGGCGATGCGCAGGGCTTCGCGGGCGATGTCGTGCGCGCTCAGTTCTGTGTGTTGCAAGAGGGCGCGGGCGGCGGCAAGCGCGTAGGGGCCGCCCGAGCCGATGGCGAGCGCGCCCTCACTTGCATCGGGCGCGATCACGTCGCCATTGCCGGAGAGCAGAAACGAACTGCGCTCGTCTGCCACCAGCAGCAACGCTTCGAGATGGCGCAGGACTTTATCCGTGCGCCACTCTTTGCTCAACTCGATGGCGGCGCGCTCTAGGTTGCCGTGATACTGTTCAAGTTTGGTCTCGAAGCGCGTGAGCAGAGAGAAAGCGTCTGCGGACGCGCCGGCGAAACCGGCGATGATCTTGTCATTGTAGAGCCGGCGCACCTTGCGCGCCGCCGCTTTCATCACGGTGTCGCCTATTGTGACCTGCCCATCGCCAGCCATGGCGACACGCCCGGCCCGACGGACGAGCAGCACGGTCGTGCTGCGCAAACGCGGCATTGAATTCTTTCTTTTCATCTGTGCAAGGCGAGACTATAGGAACAGGGCGGAAGGGAAGTCAAGGAACGCGGGCCCCCAAGCCGCAGAGGAGAGACTGAAAAGGACAGGCCGAATTTCGAACCTTGCGCTGGCGTGTCGGCGGCGCGGGCGATTTGAGTTATGATAAGACCGCTCCCGCAGATTGTTGTGGGCCCGGGCCCACGAAACCGCGCGCAGCTAGTTTGCGTAAGCCGGCAACGTCGGTAGTGGAGCGCGCGCGCAGAACTTGCAGCGAGACGAATGAGATGATTGCAGGCCGACCGCTGATCGGGATCACGATGCGTCACGAGTTGGAGACGGAGCGTTTCTATCTGGCGCGCACATACGGCGAAGCAGTCGAAGCGGCGGGCGGCGTGCCCTTACACATCTCGCTCATTCCGCGCGCCGGATATATAGCAGCATTGATGGCGCAGCTTGACGGCATCTTGTTGCCGGGCAGCGCCTCGGACGTTGACCCTCTGCGCTACGGACGCGAGCCGCACACACGTCTGGGCAGTGTGCATCCGCTCAAAGACGAGACGGACGCGCTGGTCTTAGCGGAGTTAGAGAGGCGCGGGCTGCCGCTCTTAGCAATCTGTTTCGGGTTACAAATCTGGAACGTGACGCGCGGTGGGACGCTGATTCAGGACATCGAGAGTCAACTGCCTGAAGCGATCAAGCACGAACAGGGCGCACCGCGTGAACGTCGCTCACATCAAGTGCGTCTGCTCGCGGGCAGCAAGCTGGCCCAACTGGCTTGCGCCGAGAGCGCTCTGGTGAACAGCCATCATCATCAAGCGATTGAGTGCGTCGGGCGAGGCTTGCGTGCGACGGCTTGGGCGACGGATGGTTTGATCGAAGCGGTCGAGGACGAACGCACGGAACATTGGGCGGTCGGCGTGCAGTGGCATCCGGAGATCGCTTGGGCTAGCGACGAATTTTCCACGCGCCTCTTCGCGGCCTTTGTTGAGGCCGCCCGACGCCGCGCGGAAGAGCACAGACAAGAAACGCGCCCAGAGCTTGAAAGCGTCCGATAACGACAGAGCTAATGATTCCGGCTGAGAGCTTGAACTTACGCGGGCGTGTGGCGCTTGTGACGGGTGGAGCGCGTGGCATAGGGCGCGCGATAGTCTCGCGCTTGGCTGAGGCGGGCGTCCACGTATGCATCAACTATCTGCATGCGACAGAGGCAGCGGAAGAGGTCGCGCGGCAGGCGCGCGCGCAGGGCGTTGAGGCGTTGACGTTGCGCGCAGATGTGAGCCAGCCGCTTGAGGCTACGACGCTGGTACAGGCAATCGAAGAGAAGTTCGGGCGGCTCGACATAGTGGTCTGCAACGCGGGCGTGTGGGCGGGCGCACCCGTAGCAGAGATGGACGAAGCGCTGTGGGACGGCGTGTTGGACGCGAATCTCAAAGGGGCTTGGGCTGTGTGTCGTGCGGCTGCACCATCGCTGACGCGACAGAGATTTGGGCGGATCGTCATCATCAGTTCGACTGCGGGCCAGCGTGGCGAAGCGAACTTCTCTAATTACGCGGCGGCGAAGGGCGGACAGATCGCTCTGGCCAAGTCACTCGCCATCGAGTTAGCGCCATACAGCATCACGGTCAACGCGGTCGCGCCCGGTTGGGTGGCGACGGAGATGATCGCAGGGGTGACGGCTGATGCGGCGCGGCGCGCGGAGGTCGAGCGCACGATCCCGCTCGGCCATCTGGCGTCGCCGGACGATGTGGCTTGGCCCGTGCTTTTCCTGTGCAGCGAATGGGCGCGCCACATCACAGGCGCGGTGCTGAATGTGAACGGCGGCGCGGTGTTGTGCGGCTGAGAACATTGGAGAGGGAAGAGAATGGTGCAGATATTGGAGACGAAGGTGAGTGCGTCTGTGGCGGCAGGAGCGAAGAGACAAAGTCGTACGGGCCGGCGCACAGTGTTGGGCTTAGAGAAGCTTTTTAGTGAGAGACTCGATTTGGTGCGCGGCGCGCGCGTCGGCCTCGTCTGTAATCAAGCTTCTGTGAATCATGAACTGCGCCACGCAGCAGACCTGCTCCGCGAACAGACTGCCTGTAAACTGACAGCGCTCTTCGGCCCGCAGCACGGCATACGCGGCGAGGTGCAGGACAATATGGTCGAGACGGCGCACACATTTGACGCAGAGACAGGCGTGCCAGTCTATTCGCTCTACAGCGAGACGCGCGAGCCGACCGAAGAGATGCTGCGCGATGTGGACGTGCTCGTCTGCGACTTGCAAGACGTGGGCTGCCGCATCTATACATTCATCTATACGCTGGCGAACTGCATGCGCGCGGCGGCGCGCTACGGCAAGAAGGTTGTGGTGTGCGACCGGCCGAACCCGATCGGCGGTATGCAGGTGGCGGGCACAGTGCTTGAGCCTGAGTATGCCTCTTTCGTCGGGCAGTTTCCGCTAGCGACGCGCCACGGGATGACCGTGTGCGAATTGGCGCAGATGTTCAGAGGGGAATGGGGCTTGGATTGCGAACTGGAGTTGGTGCTGCTCGAAGGTTGGGCGCGCGAGCTATGGTTTGACGAGACAGACGCGCCTTGGGTCTTGCCTTCGCCGAATATGCCTACGCCAGATACGGCTGCGGTCTTTCCGGGGGCGGTGCATCTGGAAGGGACACAGCTGTCTGAGGGGCGTGGGACGACGCGCCCGTTCGAGTTGGTCGGCGCGCCCTACATAGAGGCTGCATGCTTTGCGCGTGCACTCGCGGCTTATGAGCTGCCGGGCGTCTATTTCCGCAGTTGTAATTTTCAGCCGACCTTCCAGAAGCATGCGGGGCGAAGTTGCGGCGGGGTGCAGATACACGTCACAGACCGAGAGCAGTTCGAGCCTGTGACGGCGGGCGTAGCCGTTGTGCGCGAGGCTTATGCGCTCTATCGTGAGCAGTTCCGCTGGAAGGAACCGCCTTACGAATACGTCTATGACAAGAATCCTTTCGATGTAATTGCGGGCACGGCTCGTCTGCGGACGGCGATTGAGCGAGGCGCTGCACTATCTGAGATAGTGGCGTCTTGGCGCGAGCCGCTCGAACGGTTCGCGGAAGCCCGAGCGCGGTATCTGCTGTATTGAGTTTGAGACGTTTGGTTTGTTAAGTTTCGCCGTTCGTATCTGACCTATAGCTTTAAGTTCGGTCGCCGTGCCGACTCTTCGGAGTTGACTTGAGCTAACGCGGACGCTTAGTGATAAGAAGAGGCGAATTGGAAGGTTCAAGTAAGGGGGGCAGAGAGGTGGCAGAGACAGAAGCGGGTGCGGTGCAGGTAGGTGGGATGGCTTGGTTGGCCGGTTTGCTGGCGTGGCTTGTGCCCGGTGTTGGACATCTCTTGCTCGGGCGGGTCGGGCGCGGTCTATTGCTGGCTGGCGTGGTTTATGGGCTGTATTTCGTCGGGCTGTTGCTTGGCGGGCACTTGTACGGCTTGCATAATGTTGACGAGGCGGGCTTGCTGGCTTACGTCTTCGGGTTTTGTGATCTCGGCACGGGGCTAGTCTATTTGGTCAGTCTTTGGGGCAACATCGGTATAGTTGAGCAAGCTAGTCGTGCGACCGCCGAGTACGGGAATGTCTTTTTGATGGTCGCCGGGTTGTTGAACTACCTACTGGCGTTAGACGCCTTCGACATTGCGGTGAGGAGGAAGATTTGAACCATTTTCTCTTAATGGTAGTGTTTGCCTTTGCCGTCTCGGTCGTCTTCGGTGTCACTGGGCGCGAGACAACGCGCGCCCGAATCTTCTACGGGCTAAAGGTCTTCGCCGAGTTTGTTGGTATAGGGCTGGCGCTTGGCTGGTTGCTTTACTGGCTCCCACTTCGCTAAGCGAACACCCCGCGTCCGATAAAAACTGACAACACACACAGCCGGTCTAACGGTCCAACCGATTCACCTAAAAGCCAAATGGGTCTGAACGAAACCGAAGCCTTCGTGTTACGCACCTACAAGCTAGCAGAGGCAGACAAGATCATCCTGCTGTTAACGCGGAAAGCTGGGCTGCTGCGTGGCGTAGCACATGGGGCACGCAAACTGAAGAGCCGATTCGGGGCCAGCTTCGAACTGTTCACACTCGTGTCGCTCAGCTACTATGAGAAAGAGACACGCGAGTTAGTTTCAATCAGGCAAGCGGAGATATTACGCTCCTACTTCCATCTAGCCAATAAAGCTGAAATAGTATCCGCCCTAAATTACCTCAGCGAACTGATAGTTGAGTTCGTCCCACCACACGACCCAAACGAGAAACTATTTCGCATGATCCGCGCCTGTCTGGACACCGTCGCCGAAGCACCCGCAGCCGCAGGCGAGGTCGTGCGCTATTTTGAAGTCTGGCTGCTTAAACTTTCGGGCTTCCTGCCGGACGTGCGCGCTTGCGCGATTTGCCGACGACAACTACAGGCAGAGGCCTTCTTAAGCACCGACAGCACCCTGCAATGCAACGAATGCGCGCAGGGCGTAGGGCTAAAACTAGATGCCGAAGCCCAAGCGCGTCTGCGCACACTACTGAGTATGCCCCCCGACGCTTGGGCACAAGCAGGGCGCAACTCATCAAAGGAGACGCAGCAGCAGTTGGCACAATTGGCACACAGGCTGATCGCAAAGGCCTTGGAGCGCACGCCGCGCAGCCAACGCACCGAAGGATGAGGCCGAGACTCAAAGCCGTATGCGCCGCCGCGTTTGCAGTCTCGACGCAACATGCGCTAGTTTACAAGCCATGCGCCTCAACAGCCGTCTGATCGAGAGATACGTCATTGCGGCCATCCTACCTTACCTGTTTTTGTCTCTGGCCCTACTAACAGTCATGCTGCTGGCGCAGCAATCCACACGCTTCGCCGAAATTCTGGGCAGCACGCGCACCCCTTTCAATCTGGCAGCCGAGGTCTTGCTGGAATTGTTGCCCAACATACTGTTATTTACCCTGCCAATGGCCGTATTGGTCGGAACGGCCACGGGCTTCAGCCGGCTCGGCAGTGATAGTGAGTTAGTGGCCATGAAGGCCGCAGGGGTCGGGCACGTACGGATCATCATGCCCGTACTGCTGTTGGGCCTGCTGACGACTCTGTTGACACTCTATAACGGGCTGGTGCTCGCACCCGAGGCGGCACACCAGTTATACCAATCTGCCTTGCGTGCGGCGCTCTATAAGCTCGAATCGCCAGTTGAGCCGAACACCTTTAACACGGACCTACCGGACAAGGTGATCTATGTGCGCGAAGGCGACGTGGCACAAGGGCATTGGGGGCGCGTCTTCATACATTGGCAAGAGGGAACAGAGCCAACACGCATCGTCACAGCAAGGACAGGTCGGATCGACACATCGGGCGGACAGTCGGAACTGGTGTTGAGCGACGCGATGGTGGTAACCACATTGGAGGCACGCGCGGGACAGAGCACGGTCCCGGGTCAGGTCGTGATCGAACGTTCGGCGCAACTGCGCGTGCGCTTGAACACCGGACGAGATGCGCTGATCAAAAAACTGGAATCCGCACCGAACGAACTAGAGCAGATGAACTGGCATGAACTGTTGGCGCGCAGCCGCAACGGGCCGGGCGAAGCACGGCGCACCGCGCTCCAAGCATTACATAAGCGGCTGGCCCTATGTTGCGCGCCGTTAGCCTTAGCGCTGCTTGGGTCCGGCATAGGCGTGCGTGTCCGGCGGGGCGGACGCGCGTCGGGTATGCTGCTATCGCTCGCCTCCTTATTGGCTTATTACCTGCTCCTGCTTGGGGGCGACCAACTAGGTCGCAGCGGTAGAGTGCCCCTACAACTGGGGACTTGGTTGGCAACCGGACTCTCCATATTGGTCGGCACGCTGTTATTACTGTCAACCCGTCATGGTCTGCCGAGGGGTTGGCACCGTGTGTTTCGGCTGCCGCGCACGCACCTACGTTCGGCTGGGAAACCCGCAGCCAGACAGCATGGGCAATATGCGCTCTTGGGTCTGCTTGATCGCAGCCTGCTGCGCGCGTTGTTGCTGAATTTCGCCTTTGCACTTGCCACGATGGTCTGCATCTTTTTGATCTTTACCCTGTTCGAGATGCTACGTTATATGAACGGGGGGAGGTGGAGCCTATTGAGCCGCTATCTATTCTTCTTAATCCCGATGGCAGGCGTTAGCATCGCGCCGATTAGTATGCTGGTGGCGGTTTTGATCACTTACGCTCTACTGGCACGGCGGAGCGAGGCGGTGGCTTGGTGGGCTGCGGGACAGAGTGTCTATCGCATGGCCTTACCTTGCCTCCTCTGTGCTGTTTTGGTATCCGGCGGCGTCTGGTTATGCCAAGAACACATTTTGCCAGAGGCCAACCGTCGGCAGGAAATGTTGCGGGCGCAGATCCGCGGTGGGGCAGCACAGGTTGTGACATCCATAGGGCAGCACTGGCTAGCTCTACCGTCGTCGTCGAATATTTTCACTTACAGCTATAATAGCAGGACAGAAACGCTCGAAACGCCCACAGTGTTCGAGTTTGATGATGAAAATGTACACGTTCGGCGTATCATCACAGGCGGGCAGGGCGTTTGGCTGGGCCCGGACAAGTTAGAGTTTGAGCAAGCACGGGTGTTTGAGTTGCCCCGGCCGTCGGCGGGCTGGCGAAAAGTGGGCACGCTGCAATTAACAGCACCTATGCCCCACGACTTGTTTAAGCCACTGCTTAGCAAGCCGCTGGAGCTTAATACTAATGCTTTAAGCGCCTACATAAAAACACTTAAACTGCAGCGGGGGGTTGATGTGCGGTCGTTCGAAGTGGCATTGGCGGAGCGTTGGGTCACCCCCCTAGCTCCTCTAGTCATGGCCCTACTGGGGCTGCCCCTCGCTCTTGCCGTTGGCCGCCATACGGCCTTGGCGGCGCTAAGTGCCGCGGTCACAGTGGGCTTGGCCTTCTGGGGTAGTGTCAGCGGTTTTCAGCAGCTAAGTCAGTATCAATTACTGCCACCACCTGTCGCTGCTTGGGTGCCGCTGCTACTCTTCTCGGCCGTGGGGGCTTACTTGCTATCAAAAGCAAAAACCTAAACTCTGCGATAGCCCCAACATAGCTATGACTGGCTGCTCTACGTGCCAGTCTCCCAGCTGGATAGATACTCCATCTGTTCAGGTGTGAGCGTATCTATGCTCAAGCCTAGCGAGCGGAGCTTCAGCCCCGCAATCTCCGTGTCAACATCCTCTGGCAGCAAATGCACGCCCGGACTGAGTTGGCCGCGGCGCTTAATTAGGTATTCAACTGATAAGGCTTGATTGGCGAAGCTCAGATCCATGACGCTTGCCGGGTGCCCTTCGGCTGCCGCCAAGTTAATCAAGCGTCCTTCACCCAGCACGATAATACGGGCCCTTGTCTCATTGAGGGTATATTCCTCGACGAACGGGCGCACGCGCACTGCGGGTACCGATAGCTCGCGCAGAGCCTCTAGGTTGATCTCAAGGTCAAAATGGCCGCTGTTGCAGACGATCGCGCCATCCTTCATCGAGTTGAAATGCTGCTTATCGACCACATGTCTATTGCCCGTCACCGTAACGAAGATGTCGCCCAAACCGGCAGCTTCCGACATAGGCATGACGCGGAAACCGTCCATCACCGCCTCGACCGCCTTAATAGGATTGACCTCTGTGACGACCACGTTTGCGCCCATACCGCGCGCGCGCAAGGCGACGCCTTTCCCGCACCAGCCGTAGCCGACTACAACCAGCGTCCGCCCTGCCAGCAGAATATTTGTCGCGCGTACGATACCATCGATAGTTGACTGTCCTGTCCCATAGCGGTTGTCAAATAAATGCTTGGTCTGCGCGTTGTTGACCGCAATAGCAGGGAAGGTCAACACCCCGGCATGCTCCATCGCGCGCAGACGGACGATGCCTGTCGTAGTCTCTTCCGTCGTCCCAATGATCTCACCTAACTGCTCGTGGCGTTCTTTTATCAGCGTGGCTACTACGTCAGAGCCATCGTCTATGATCATCATCGGGTGAAAGTCCAAGGCCGTGCGCACATGTCGGCTATACGTGTCAGTCGTCTCACCTTTGATGGCATATACAGGCACGGAATAGTCTGCCACCAGTGAAGCTGCGACATCATCCTGCGTAGAAAGCGGGTTGGAGGCAATAAGTACGGACTCGGCCCCCCCGGCTTGCAGTGTGCGCACCAGATTGGCAGTCTCAGTCGTTACGTGCGCGCAGGCAGCCAATCGTATGCCACGTAGGGGTTGCTCGGCGGCGAAACGTTCTCTGATCAGACGGAGCACGGGCATTTCGCGCTCGGCCCATTCAATGCGCCGTTTACCCTCTGGGGCGAGAGTCAAATCCTTGACATCAAAGCTTATGGTGCGAGTCGCACTCATCTGTAATGTTTCCTTTCCGCTGGTTTTGTTAACACCCGATGGGATCGTTCACGGTCGCGTCCTTATATACCTGCGGCTGTGCGTAGGACTTCAGCCTTATCGACCTGTTCCCATGTAAAGCCCGCTTGTGCTCGTCCGAAGTGCCCGTAAGCGGCGGTTTGTCTATAGATTGGCCTGCGTAAGTGAAGGTGTTGGATAATGCCTTTAGGGGTTAAGTTAAAGTGTTCACGGATCAACTCCGCCAAGACCGCTTCGCTGACCCGCCCCGTGCCAGAGGTCTCCACTAAGACAGACACAGGCTCGGCCACTCCGATAGCGTACGCTAGTTGCACCAAGCAGCGATCCGCCAAGCCTGCGGCCACAATATTTTTGGCGATATAGCGGGCCATGTAGGCTGCGGATCTATCAACCTTGGTCGGGTCTTTACCTGAGAATGCGCCGCCGCCATGTGGTGCATATCCGCCATAAGTATCCACAATAATCTTGCGCCCAGTTAGCCCAGCATCTCCCTGCGGCCCACCGGTAACGAAACGTCCGGTCGGGTTAATATGATATTTGGTCTTCTGGTCAAGCAGTTCCGGTGAGATGGTGTGCTGTATGACATGTCTGGTGACCTCTTCGGTTAACGTCGGCCTATCTACCTGAGCATCGTGTTGGGTAGATACGACAACCGCATCTATCCTGTGCGGATGTCCATCACGATATTCCACAGTCACTTGCGACTTACCGTCAGGTCTGAGAAAGGGCAACGTCTGGTTACGTCTTACTTCCGCCAGCCTTTGCGAGAGCCTGTGGGCCAACTGGATCGGTAGGGGCATTAATTCGGGGGTTTCATTGCAGGCGAAGCCAAACATTAGCCCTTGATCACCCGCACCGCCGGTATCCACGCCCATGGCGATGTCTGGAGATTGCCGATCTATCGCAGTCAGCACGCTACATGTATCGCAGTCGAAACCGTACTTAGCGCGTGTATAACCTATCTCTCGAATGGTTTCACGTGCCACCTGCGAAAAGTCTACGTGCGCGGTGGTAGTGATTTCGCCAGCGATTACTACCAGCCCCGTGGTGACGAGTGTTTCACAGGCTACGCGCCCGCATTCATCCTGCCTTAGCACTTCGTCTAGAACTGCGTCTGAAATTTGATCCGCGATCTTGTCTGGGTGTCCTTCCGTCACGGACTCGGAGGTGAACAGATAGCTTCCGGTTTGGCTCAAAACTTCAGTGCTCCTTAATCATGGTAAGTTCAAGGGTTGACATCTTGAAGGGTCTAGTAAAAAGACCGCGTACTGTAGCAGTTGATATGATCGCTGTCAAGCCATTATGAAGTGTGACGGAGGATGGAGTAAACGGTGGAAGAGGTCGGCTAATACAGATTCATTCCTGTATGTTGGAACCGGCGCGGTACATAACGTCTATTATCGGACGCCACAAATGCACCAGCGCTTCTTAATCCTTGTGTGAGTCGGCATCTCTGCTTCCCTTGATCGCCCTGATCTTGGCTCTTGGGTGGTGTAGATCATAGGCGCTACGTAGGTGCTGCACGGTCATGTGCGTATATAGCTGCGTTGTCGCGAGATCACTATGCCCAAGCAAAGTTTGAACAGAGCGCGAATCCGCCCCTCGCTGCATCAAGTGTGTGGCAAACGTATGGCGTAAGGTGTGCGGCGAGATACTCTGGAGGCCGACGCGCGACGAGTAGCGCTTTAATAGCCGCCAGATCGCCTGTCGTGACATGGCTCTCCCTCCGCGGGAGATGAATAGAAAGATTGTCGGGTACCCTTCGGCCAATGCCACGCGCGCCTGATCATAACGCTGTAACCAAAGCAAAGCACTCCGGCCGATTGGTAAGCAACGCTGTTTACTGCCCTTTCCTTGACAAAATAACAGCCCACGTTCGCGGTCAATGTCCCCGAGTTTTAGCTTGATTAGTTCCGAGACACGCAATCCGCTCGCATAAAACAGTTCCAGGATTGCTCTATCACGCACGCTCTCAGGCGTGTCAACATCAGCCGCTGCCAGCAGTCTTTCGAGCTCTTCACAGGTCAAGTGCACAGGTAGGGTGCAGACTCTCTGTGGTGTGCCGACGCCCGCCATCGGATCGTTCTTAATGAAACCGTCGCGTAAAAGATAGTTAAAGAAGCCGCGCGCAGTTGAGATGGCGCGTGCGACCGTGCGTGCCGACAATCCTGCTTGCAAAAGCCACTTGCTCCAGCCAGCCATCTCGACCCGGCTCAAATCCTGTAGCTCTTTCCCATGCACACTTGCCCAGCTTGTCAACTTCTCCAAATCTCGCACATAACTCGCCAGAGAGTTTGTCGCCAACCCTTTTTCAACTCGCAAAAACGAGATATATTCACGTATTAGATCGCGCATGATTTGGCCACATAAGTCGGCAATTCTCAGCCCTTGACGACGTTTGGCTTTTCGCCTTACAGTGCCTAAATATCATCCAATGGCTATCAAAATAGAAAATCTCTCGCAAACTAAGCTGCCGCGTCAGACCGAGCAGCGGCTAAGCAAAATGTTGGAATGTGTGCCGCGCGAGCACCTGCGCGGGATTGAGCGCGTGCGACTCGTAGAGACGATCTCCGACCCGCGTGTGCGCGCGTTACAATCTAACCAATTGCCCGGTCTGTATCATCCGCGACAGGGTCATCAGCCGGCTTGGCTAGAAATTTCCACAAAAGCGCTGCTGCCAAGCGATCGTCCTTTCTTTAAGCGCCTGCTCCCGCGCCTCTCCTTCAAGGGGCAACTGGCCAGCGTGGTCTTCATGCTGATCGGCCAACACTATCACTTGACCCTGCGCCATTCTATGAAAAAAGATCGGCTTGAGCCGGCCGTGCGCGCTTATACAGAGAAATATCTACGCATCTGGGGCGAACGCGAGCATAATCTACGCGCGCGTCTCTTCAAGCCCTTACAACCTACTTTTGAACGTTGGGCGCGCACGCTGCAGCGCCGGGCTGCTGCAGAGCGAAAGAAGAGCACGCCCAAGCCGTCTTAAACTAATAAGAAAGACCTAAGATCGTTCGCCGTCGTTATCAGACCCAAGCGCTGTCAGCGCCGAGGTGAGGTTAGCAATTACCGTTTGCAATGCGGCGATCAGTTCGGTTCTTTGCACCTGCTGGCGGCGAAAGCGAACCTCAAGCTTATATGCGCGGTCTGGGGCCGTATAGCTATATGTGTAAGGTCGCGCCGCTTGCGACGCAGCTCCGCTCGCGCCGTTATTAACAATGGCCCGGCGCACCGCGCGTGCCCCATCGCGCGTCAGACCGCGATTCGTGATCTCATCCAACATGTGCTGCATGGACTCTTCGTCGGGCTGGCGCACGACCTGCAAAAGGAGCGATTTCGAGCTGATGTCGGCGCGCCGACACTGTCCCCTGATTCGCTCCGGTAACGTGGCAATCGAGAGCGCCTCCGTCACGGTGCTCCGGCTCTTCCCTACTTTGCGCGCCACCTCTTCATGTGTGTAGCCGAAACGTTCGCATAGGGCTGCCAGCCCGTCCGCCTCCTCCCAAGGGGTCAAATCCTTGCGCTGCATGTTCTCGATCAAAGCGATCTCGGCTACAGCCCGATCATCTACGTCCATCTCTATACAAGGGACTTCGCGCAAGCCCGCCGCTTTCGAAGCGCGCCAGCGCCGTTCGCCTGCAATGATCATCCAACGCCCCGGCTCGCGCGCAGGCTTCACCAGCAGCGGCTCCAACACCCCCTTCTCTCTAATCGAGGCGGTCAACTCTGTCAGATCGCCTATCTCTACGCGCGGCTGATCTGGATTTGGATCAAGCTGCTCAAGCGCAATCAAGCGCCCGACGGGCGTCGGGCGCTGCCCCGAAAGCTCTTCGACGTAGTGCGCGTCATGCCGCATACGCACGCCCGATGGCAAGCCTCTCTTAGACACGTGCGATTACCTCTTCACAAAGTTTAGCGTACTCGGCCGCGCCCGAAGACTGTGGCGCGAACGTGAAGATAGACTCTTTATAGGCCGGCGCTTCTTCCAGACGCACACTCTTGGTGATGACAGTCTCAAACAGTTGGGCACCAAACACGCGACGAATCTGCTCATACACCTCGCGCGCCAGTGTCGTGCGCCGGTCGTGCAGCGTCACCACGACTCCCAATACTCGTAGGTTCGGGTTGGGCCGCGCCCTGACCTTCTCAATCGTCTCAAGCAGATCATCAGTCCCCTCCAAGGCGAAGTAGGAAGATTGTATGGGAATCAAAACGTGTGTGGCCGCCACCAGCGCGTTGACCGTGATCAGCCCCAGCGTGGGCGGGGTGTCTATGATGATCACATCATATTTGGAGCGCAAAGGCTCCATGCGATCTTTCAAGCGGAAAGGTGCGTCGAAATCACCAACCAACTTCGATTCAAGCTTGGCTAGATTGATGCGCGCTGGGATCATTTCCAGCCCTTCGACCGGGGTCGTATAGACGTAGCCGTTCCAAATCCCCTGCCCGTCTAACAACATGTCATAGGCTGAACGCTCGACTTGCGCCGCATCGAGAAAAGAGATTGAGCTATTGCCTTGCGGGTCTAAATCTAAGAGTAGCGTGCGCCGGCCGCAGCGTGCGAAAGCAGCCGCCAAGTTGATGGCCGTGGTGGTCTTGCCCACCCCGCCTTTCTGATTAGCTATCGCGATAACGGCGTTCAAGGGTTGTCAGCCTCAAACTCTCCTCGCGGCCCGACTCAAAATTTACGCGAATCGTGCGCAAGGTTGAAACTACATCGGTAGATCACCAGCCTCCCCTATGACATCCGGCCACTCTTCGTCTTCTGCGCCGCCAACCCCTTCCTCTTCACGTCCAGAGACGCTCTGCGACGCACGTATGACCTCGTCATTTACATAGATCGGGCAGTCCGCGCGCAACGCCAGCGCAATCGCATCCGACGGGCGCGAATCGAGCAGGACCTTCTCTCCTTCATGATTACGCATCTCTATGATGGCGAAAAAAGTGTTATCACGCAGTTCCGTCACGACCACACGTTCGACCTGCGCACCCATTTCAACTATCAAATTGCGCAACAGATCATGTGTCATCGGTCGCTGCGGCGCGATCTTCTCAATCTCCAGAGCGATGGCATTAGCCTCATATGCGCCGACCCAGATCGGTAGCATGGTGTCGCTGTTCACGTCTTTAAGGATAACGATTGGCGTCCCACTATTCGGGTCCATCATCAGACCCCTTATTTTGACCTCTATTTCCATGCCTACACCTCACACCCTGCTTGCTGTCCGCAGCCGCTCAAATCTCGCAGCGTTCACCATATAGACTATGTGCCTTAGCTCCCGTCACTCTAATAGGAGCTATTCGCCCTATGAGCGATACGTCGCCCGGAAAGTTTACAACCTTATTACAGGTAGTGTGCCCAGTCACATCCACAGTACTCCTAGTGCTCTCCCCTGCAACTAAGACAGAGACAGTCTGCCCAACATAAGCACTAAAAATTTGAGCCTGAATCTCCTTCTGAAGCGCTTCAAGCTCAACGAAGCGCGCCGCCATTTCGTTATCGGACACAATGTCGGCCAATTTGGCCGCAGGCGTCCCCCGCCTCTTGGAGTACTTGAAGATATAAAGGCTATCGAATTGACATTGCTCGACTAATCGCATTGTGTCTTTGAACTCTTTCCGCGTCTCGCCGGGAAAGCCTATGATGATATCGCTAGTTAGAGCATAACGTCGTTTTGCGCCTCTGATCGCCTCGACCCGGGCCAGGTAATCCGATACCTTGTAGCCTCTGCGCATTGAACGCAATACGCGGTCACTGCCTGACTGCACGGGCAAGTGTATCCAGTTACAGAGATTCTCGTGCTCGTCCATAGCCTGCACGATGTCCGTGTGGAAATCTCTGGGGAACGATGTGGTGTACTTGATCCGTGGTATGCCGGTCGCGGCAACAGCGCGCAATAAGCGCGCAAAGGGGGTTGCGCCTGTGTGCCCCTCTAATCCGCTTTCGGTCTTCGGTCGGTAGCTGTTGACGTTCTGCCCGATCAGATGCACCTCGCTATAGCCAAGTTCTCGCAGACGTTCGATCTCGGCCACGATCTCAACCGCGGGTCGGCTCCGCTCACGCCCGCGTGAGTAAGGCACTATGCAGTAGGTACAGAATTTATTACACCCTTCGATGATCGGCACAAATGCTACATGCTTTGAGCGCCGCTCTGCAGGCGAGACAGCCCACTCTTCGCCCGCCTGCCGCTCGCCCAAATCTATCACGCGTCTCGCGCCGGCACGCGCCTGCTCAATCAACGTCGGCAGGCGGTCTGTCGCCCTCGTGCCGACAAGCAGACGGACGCTGGGCGCTTGAGCAAAAATAGTCTCGCCCTCAAGTTGTGCGACACAGCCCATCACTCCAATTAGGGGCTCTTTTGCGCCGCGTCGAACTTCGCCGATGCGTGTGAATACCTTTTGCTCCGCACGCGCACGCACAGAGCAAGTGTTAAAGAGCACGACATCGGCATCCTCGGCCTGTTGCGTCAACTGATAGCCGGCCGCACGCAATCCCGTCGCCGCTCGCTCCGTATCGGCTGTGTTCATCTGACAGCCAAATGTTTCAATGTAGATGCTCCCTTTATACATAAACGACCGATACCCATTCGCGCACGAGTGTAACAGAATCCGCCAGGCCGCGCGAGATACTTTTAGGCCGAACGACCTGCACGGCCGCCTTTACGACTCTTTACTCTGCTCTGTGTCGCCACCTCGGCGCGGGTCTGCGCGCCCGCAGCGCTTTCGATTAACCAACGCGCTGTCTCGCGTGTCGTCGCTACATCCTCTGTGCCGCCGATCATACGTGCTAGTTCACCGACACGCGCTTCACCTCTGACTTCTCTCACCGAAGCCATAGTGCGCCCCTCCACCTCTCCCTTCTCGACCAAGTAATGATGATCTGCAAAGCGCGCGATCTGTGGTTGGTGCGTCACGCATAAAACCTGCTGTGCTTCGGCCAAAGTCTTAAGTCGCAGCCCAACCGTCTCAGCGACGCGCCCGCCAATGCCCACGTCTATCTCGTCAAAGACGAGGGTCGCGCCTTGCGTCCGGCCGCTTGCTTTGGCCGAATTCCCTTGCACGACCGCATGCAATGTAAGCATCAGACGCGAAAGCTCACCGCCAGACGCGACCCGATTCAAAGGCTTCGCCTCTTCACCGACGTTGGCCGTCAGTAGAAACTCAATTCGATCAGCCCCATGCTGTGTCCAATAGACACACGCCTCGTCATCTCCATCTGCCCGCGACCTTTCAAGGCCGCGATTATGCGCCTGCGCGGTCTCGACTTGGACGATAAAGCGTGCCCGCTCTAAAGCCACATGCCGCAAGCCTGCTTCAACAAGCTGGGCCAATAAGGGTGCAGCTGCCCGCCGGCAAACGGACAGCCGCTCTGCTGCTGCCGCATACTCTTGTTCAGCCGCAAGCAACTGCGCATGCAATTCTTGCTCACGCTCCGCCCAATTCTCCAATTCGTTGACCTTCGCCTGCAGCACCGTGCACACCTGTTGCAGTCCCTCGAGACCGCAGCCATATTTTCGTTTCAGCCGCTCCAACTCCGCCAACCTAGCTTCAATCTCTGCCAAGCGCACCGGCGAGAAATCTAGGCCCGTACCGTATCGGCGCAATTCATCGGCCACATCCGCCAGTTGGCTCACCGCCGCCTCGATGGTTTCGCTCGCGCCAGCGACTCGTCCATCTAACGCCTGCAAATCCTGCACCCAACGCTTCACGGAAGCGAGTTGCGCCAAGACACTGTCATCGCTCTCATAGAGCGCCGCATAGGCTCTCGCGTTCAACTCCAATACCTGCTCCGCATGAGACAAACGGGCCCGCTCGGCCAAGAGCGCATCCTCTTCGTCTGCCTGCGGATTGATGCGCTCAAGTTCCGTCAATTGATAACGCACCAGATCAAGCGTGCGCGCACGCTCAATCTCGTCGCTGACAGACGAACGCAAAGCTTCCGTCACGCTCTTCCAGCGCGCGTAAGCTTCAGACACTCTGCGTTGCAGCCCTTCGCAACTGCCAAAGGCGTCGAGCAGGCGTAGTTGTCCGCGTGTGGCCAACAGAGATTGCTGTTGCCCCTGCCCGTGTATTTCAACCAAGAAAGGTTGCAGTATTTTGAGCGTTGCAGCCGACACGTTTCGGTCGTTGATAAAGACTCGGCTGCGCCCGCCAGCTTGCAACTCTCGACGGATAGTTAAATCCTCGTCCGTCTCAAGCGTGATCCCCACAACGCTCAGTAGCTCCTGAAGCTTCAGCCGACGCTCGCTACTCAACTCGAACGCGCCTTCGACAAATGATACGCGCTCGCCAGTTCTAATGACCTCGGCCGAGGCGCGCGTTCCAAGCAGCAAGCTGAGCGCATCAACGATGATTGATTTTCCGGCCCCAGTCTCTCCAGTCAAAAGGTTAAGCCCCTCATGGAACTCGACCCGCAACTTCGAGATGATGGCAAAATTGACGATACTGAGGAACTTCAACATAAACCAATCTCTATTGTTCAGGTTTCACCTTAAAAGTAATGCACGAACCATTCAACGATCTGCAATCTTGCCTCTTGACCGTAAATTGTTGCGGCATGTAGTATGTTATCCGTTCTAACATCAAATTAGTGGCAAAAGGAATCTCACCATGTCGTTTAATAAGATCATTCTCGTCGGCAACCTCGGGCGCGATCCCGAACTCCGCTACACACCGCAAGGCACGCCAGTATGCAGTTTTACTTTGGCGACGAACGAGCGGCGTAAAGATCGCGCAGGTGAGACTCAAGACGTAACGACATGGTTCAAAATCACACTCTGGGGCCGACAGGCAGAAACCGCCTCGCAATATCTAACCAAGGGGCGGCCCGTCTATATAGAAGGCCGGCTGCGCGTAGAGGAATGGACGGATCGGGACGGGCGCCAACGTCACACGCTCGAGGTCCACGCCACCGACATGCAGTTCATCGGCGGCCGCGGCGAAGAGACATCACCGCGCACCGAACCCAGCACACCCAATAAAGCGGAGCCGATTGAAGCCGACATTTCGGATGATGATATTCCCTTCTAGCCATGTCGGCGCGCCGACATTATTGGCGACTGTGTGAAACCGGCGCAACCGCTTAGAGCCTTTCTTGCTCTATCCGCCTAATGCCCGCAACTTTTCATACCGACGGGATTTGCGCTCGTGTGGCGACCACTTCACCACAGCCGCCAAACCCTCGCTGAGACTCTCTTTTAATAAGCGTGCGGCCTCGTCAGCATCTGTATGCGCTCCCGCCGATGGCTCCGGCACAATCTGATCAACCATGCCCAGCCGCTTCAGGTCGTTCGCCGTCAAACGCAGCGCCTGTGCGGCTTGTGCGGCTTGTGCGGCGTCTTTCCACAGAATCGCAGCGCAGCCTTCAGGCGAGATAACAGAATAAATGGCATTCTCAAGCATCAGCACCCAATCCCCTATGCCAATGGCCAGCGCACCGCCGGAGCCACCCTCACCGATCACAGTTACAATAATGGGTACCTCAAGCTTGGCCATTTCCATCAGATTTCGGGCGATTGCTTCAGCTTGGCCGCGCTCTTCAGCATCTATCCCCGGATATGCTCCCGGCGTATCAATGAAGGTGAAGACCGGGCGTTGAAACTTTTCCGCCAGTTGCATTATGCGCAGAGCTTTGCGATACCCCTCTGGCTTGGGCATACCAAAGTTTCTGTGGCGGCGCTGCTTTGTATCTCGCCCTTTCTGATGGGCAATCACCGCAACCAGCTCACCTTGAAATGTGGCAAAACCGCAAATCAGTGCGGGATCATCGGCAAAACGACGGTCGCCGCGCAATTCTGTAAAATCACTAAAGAGCCGCTGTATAAAATCAAGCGCGTAAGGACGGTCGGTATGCCTTGCCAGCTTAACGCGCTCAAAAGCTGGCAGAGGCTCATCTCTATCGCGAACATTAGCATCATCGGACACAGTTCATCTTCCTCTAGCGGCTGAATGGAACGGGGCGCAACATCACAGTAACCATCTGCTGTCTAGGATAGCACAGCGCGCTCCCCACTTAACCACTCGACGGTACAGCCCAATTCTCGTACCGCAGCCTCCATCTGGAGACTACCCTCAACCCTCAGCGCACCATGCGCACGCGTGCGAACTAGCACGCCGCCTTCAAGGTACATCTCAATAAATACTTCACAATCGCCCCTGAAACGATCCAGCACTCCGAATAGACCATCTAATATAACGTCTGGAGTCATATCCGCAGGTGTCCGAAGCAACACCGCACGAGCTTTGCGCTGCAAAACATCCTCAAGCCGCTCAACCTCATCTGCAATCATCGAACCGCTGCCATCATCACTCAAATCCCATTTACCGCCGATGAGCACAGCTGCGTCGTCCACGAGCAGATGAGTACATTTATTAAAAGTATCCGGCCAGATAACGCATTTGACGCCGCCTGTTTGATCCTCCAGACGCAGTAGGGCAAAGCGGTCACCCTTCTTAGTGGTGCGCAACTGTAAGGCCGTCACGATCCCGCCCATGCGAACCTGTGACCCATGCTCAAGGCCATTGAGTTTCATACTGTTTAAGCACTTGAGTTCATTCAATACTTCAACGTAATTTTCAAGCGGATGGCCCGTGATATAAAAACCGATTGCGTTTTTCTCAGCCGCCAAAATGGCCGCGTGATTCCACACCTCAACCTCCGGTAGCGGTTCGACCCAAACTTGAGTAGAGATTGATTCCGTCCCGCCGAACAGCCCGCTCTGGCCGCTTAGTTTATCATTTTGTGCCCGTGCGCCCCGTGCTAAGGACGTATCCACAGCGGCGAACAGTCGCGCACGCCAAACATGCCGACCATACTGCCCGTCTAGGTCGAGGGAATCAAATGCGCCCGCGCATACAAGACTCTCAAGCACTCTCTTATTAATCGCGCGCTGCTCGACCCTTTCAGCAAAATTATAAATAGATGCGAAGGGGCCATCCCTGCGCGCCGCTAAGATAGCATCAACGCTTGCTTGCCCGACGCCTTTGATTGCGGCTAAACCATACCTGATCGCTCCTTTAAGTGGTGTAAATCCCCCCTGACTTTCATTCACGTCAGGGGGCAATAGTTGAATGCCCTGCCCTTTTAGTTCGTTAGAGTATTTAAATACTTTCGTCGTGTCTTCAAGTTCATTCGACAGCACAGCAGCATAAAAATGCTCTGGATAATGTGCCTTTAAGTAAGCGGTCTGGAAGGCCAGATAGGCGTAGGCGACGCTGTGACTTCGATTGAATCCATAGTCGGCGAATTGCGCCATCAGCGAGAAGATCTGTTCCGCTTTCTCCCTTTTAATCCCGCGCCCCACCGCGCCTGTCACAAATTTTTTCTCATGCAAGGCCATCTCTTCACGCTTTTTCTTACCCATAGCGCGGCGCATCAAATCGGCTTCGCCGAGACTATAGCCGGCGAGCTTTTGCGCAAGTTGCATGATCTGTTCCTGATAGACGATGATACCGTATGTATTGGCCAGAATATCCTTCATCTCCGGCACAATGTAGCGCACGGATTTATGGCCATGATGCCGTTCGATAAAATCGTCAACCATGCCGCCGTCGAGCGGCCCCGGGCGATAGAGTGCATTGAGGGCCGCCAAATCCTCCAATCCTTTGGGCTTCAGGCGACGGCAGATTTCCTGCATTCCCTGCGATTCAAACTGGAAGATAGCCTCGGTGCGCCCTTCGGCAAATAGCTCCATTGCTTTTCGGTCATCCAGCGGAATTTGAGACCACCCAACCTCAATACCAAGCAACTGCTTAATTGTGCTTAAACAATCGCTTATAATAGTTAAAGCGGTTAAGGCCAAGAAGTCCATCTTCAGCATGCCGGTCTTTTCTAAATCCGTCATGGCATACTGCGTCGTTAGCTCCTGTCTGGAAGAAACAGCCACAGGTACGAGTTCGTCTAGCGGGGCCGGCGAAATCACCACGCCGGCTGCGTGCACAGAGGCATGTCTTGAACAGCCCTCAAGCCGTTGTGCAATGTCGATCAATTCTTTAACCTGCGGGCTTCCTTCAACTGCTTTACGCAGCTCAGGCACTTGCTCTAAAGCTTGTGCAATTGAGACGTTCCGGCCGCGTACTGGCGGCGGGATCAATTTAGCGATCCGCTCCACTTCCGCGTAAGGCATGTTAAGCGCCCGTCCGACATCTTTAATTGCAGCCTTTGAAGCTAAGGTGCCAAAAGTGATGATTTGGCACACGGAGTCGCGCCCGTAGAGTTGGGTTACATGTTGAATGACTTCATCTCGCCCGCGTACACAAAAATCCACGTCTATATCTGGCATGGAGACACGTTCCGGGTTCAAAAACCTTTCGAACAGCAGATCATATTGAATCGGATCAATGTCGGTGATTTCCAAACAATAGGCGACGAGCGAACCGGCCGCAGACCCACGCCCTGGGCCAACAGGGATCGAGCGCTCCTTCGCATATCGAATAAAATCCCATACGATGAGAAAGTAGCTAGCGAATCCCATCTGCTTGATCATTGCGATCTCACGTGAGATGCGCTCTTGATACTCAGCCAACGAATAGCGCAGTTCGCCTCTTTGCTGCGCTGGCTCCCAAACCTGCGCACGACGGTGCTCATACCCTTCCCTAACTATCTTCTCGAAATACTCTTCAATCGTCAGTTCCGCATGCCCGGGTGGAATTGGATAGACGGGCACGTGATTGACGCCCGTCGGAAACTTAACCTCGCACATCTCCGCAATCTCGACCGTTCTGTGCAATACTTCAGGCAATTCGGCTCCGAAAATGCGCCACATCTCCTCGGCCGAACGTACATAAAAGTTTGGCGAGCCATAGCGGAGACGGTTCGGGTCTTGCACGGTCTTGCCCGAACCGATGCAGAGCAAAATGTCGTGTGCCCGTGCATCGTCGGGCATAAGATAATGTGCATCGTTGGTCGCTACGAGCGGCACACCTGTCCTTTGTGAAAGGGCCACCAAGTCCTTCCGTATGCGCTTCTGCGCATCCAGATCATGCTCTTGGATTTCCAAGAAATAATTACCTTTTCCCAGAATCTCTTGAAACTCATGCGCGGCCGCGGCCGCTTCATCGCATGCGCCGCGTGCCAGTAGAGCCGAAGGCACGCCGGACATGCACGCGGATAGGCCAATCAGGCCCTCGCTATTTTTGGCCAGCAACTCCAGATCGATTCGCGGCTTATAATAGAACCCCTCCGTGTATCCTCTAGACGTCAGCCGGACAAGGTTATGATAGCCCGCCAGATTCTTTGCCAGTAGGATCAGATGGAAGTTGGCCTTCTCGCCGGGTTTGGCGTTCGCCGGCGCGCGGTCAAATCGGCTGCCTCGCGTAATATAGACCTCACAACCAAGGATCGGCTTGACCCCTTGAGCCTTCATGGCATTGTAGAAAGAGATCGCTCCGAACATATTGCCATGATCCGTGACGGCGCAAGCCGTCATGCCCAGTTCAGCGACGCGCTTGGCCAAGGGTTTGACCTGAATCGCGCCGTCTAACAGACTATAGTCCGTATGTAAATGCAGATGGGCGAAATTATGTTTTGCCATGTCAACTCGATATAAGAATGAGATCGTAGAACGGAAGTCGTGCGCTTCTTCGAACAAACGCTGCGCACTATATCACGTATGAACCGGCTCTGATCACCTCAAGATATTGAAGCGAGATTGGAAGGATGAATAAAACCCTTGCCCTATGAGCGCTTTCATGTTGCGCGTGTGAGAAAATGCTTTAGAAGCTCGGCGCAGCCGAACAGATCGGCTTACTCCCACTCGATGGTACTCGGAGGTTTGGAACTGATGTCATAAACTACACGGTTGATGCCGCGCACTTCTGACACGATCCGCGTCGAGATGCGGGCCAGCGTATCATGCGGCAGGCGCGCCCAGTCGGCCGTCATTCCGTCCACGCTCGTCACGGCTCGGATCGCTACGACGCGCTCGTATGTCCGAAAGTCGCCCATCACCCCCACAGATGAAACAGGCAGCAGCACCGGAAAGGACTGCCATACTGCGTCGTACAGATTAGCCAAACGCAGTTCCTCTTCAAGTATGCGGTCAGCGGCCCTTAGCAAGCGCAGATTATCGTCTGTAATTTCGCCTAGAATGCGAACCGCAAGGCCGGGCCCCGGAAATGGATGGCGGCGCAGAATCTCTTCGGGCACTTGCAGGTCGCGCCCGATCTGTCGCACCTCGTCTTTGAACAACTCGCGCAAGGGTTCAATTAAACGCAGGCGCATCTGCGCGGGCAGACCGCCAACGTTGTGGTGACTCTTAATCACGGCTGAGGGGCCGCGGACGGAGACCGACTCGATCACATCTGGATATAAAGTGCCCTGCACTAGAAAATCCACGCCCCCGATCTGTTGCGCCTCAGCTTCGAAGACCTCGATGAAGACGCGCCCGATGATGCGCCGCTTCTCTTCCGGGTCAGTGACGCCGCGCAAGGCTAGTAGGAAACGCTCGCCGGCCTCGACGCCGCGCACATTCAAGTGCATCTGCTGTTGGAACAGCCGCAGCGTCGCCTCAAACTCACCCTCTCTTAATAGCCCCGTATTTACGAAGAGGCATGTCTGACGCTCACCTATCGCTTCATGCACGAGGGCCGCGGCGACGGTCGAGTCCACGCCACCTGACAGACCGCAGACGGCGCGACCATCGCCGATCTGGTCGCGTATGTGCGCGATCTGTTCGATGATAATTGAGCGCGCAGACCAGTCGCCGCGCGCATGGCAAACCTCAAAGACAAAATTGCGCAGGACTTCCGCGCCCAGCGGCGTGTGTGCCACCTCAGGATGGAATTGAACGCCATATATGCGACTGCTTAAAGCTTCAAACGCATTAAGCGCTTCGTCGGTATGCGCGGTAATGCGGAAGCCGGGCGGCACATGTGTCACATAGTCACCGTGGCTCAGCCAAACGTCCAAAGCCTCCGGCAGTCCTTTGAACAGCAGACTGTCGGGTGCCGTCACGCTCAAGCGAGCATAGCCATATTCACGACTGCGTGATGGTTTGACTTCCCCGCCCAAAGCTGCCGCCAAAAGTTGCAGCCCATAGCAGATTCCGAGCACTGGGCAGTCTAGGTTGTCCAGCAAGCCGGGGGGTAGTTGCGGCGCATCTTTGTCGTAAACTGAAGAAGGTCCGCCGGAAAGGATCAGACCGCACGGACGCACCGCTTGTATTTTAGCGGCAGGCGTGTGATAGGGCCAGATTTCGCAATAGACGCCTGACTCGCGTATACGGCGGGCGATCAGTTGCGTGTATTGTGAGCCGAAATCAAGAATGATAATCGTGGCGTGGGGCTGCTCGGTCAATTTTAGTCAACCTCCGTGGTCGTTGATACGTCTGACACGAATGCAGATTCCGCAGAGTTAAGTTATGCTCAAGGCATAGCGGGCATCCATGAGTTGCTCATTTTATGTGGAAGTTCAAAGAAAAGTATAGTTACCAGTTGAAGAGACCAAGCGGGGGCGGAGCATTCGCGGCTCGAACTCTGAGGCTGAGCCTCGCCAGCGCTTTAATCTCTCTACTCTGCCATGGAATAAGCTTCGGGCAACGATTGGTATTTTCTCAACCATTGACCGCTCGCTGGCAGTATGCGACGGCGGACACGACTAACTTAACCCCGGCGACCTTTGATGGACACGTCTATCTGCCTCTGGCAGCGGGCCGACTCGTCGCGCTAAGGGCCGCCGATGGTCAGTTACTCTGGCAGACTGATTTGGGTGGAGAGTTCTCAGCCGCGCCTGAGGGCGACGAGCGGGGCGTTTATATTGCGACTGAGACAGCCGCGCACGAAAGCGCGCAAACCTACTATCGCGCTACGGGCGCGCTCCGGGCGCTGAGCGGCAAGAGCGGAGTGACGCTTTGGATGCGCACGCTGCCCCGCCCCTTTAGTAGTGCATTGACTTCTAACGCGACGACTTTATACGGGGGCACGACCGATGGCCGAATTTATGCCATCAATAAAACGACCGGCGAAGTTAAATGGCAGGCACAGTACACAGCGCCTTTCGCCTCCCAACCCACACTGCATGGCGGCCGCCTCTATCTCGGCAGCGAGGACGGCGCACTGCTTGTCTTTGACGAACAGCAAGGCAACATCCTCTGGCGTTATCAGACTCACGGCCCGCTTCGCGGCCCAGTTGTGGTGGCGAACCAACTTGTCCTCTTTGGCTCTACTGACGGATACGTCTATGCCCTTGATGAAGTGACCGGACGACTGCGCTGGCGCGCGCGCACAGGGGCGGGCGTGCAAGCCGTCGCAGCGACGGGCGAAGGGTTGATCGTCGCCTCGCTCGATAATTTTGTTTATCTGCTCTCTTACCGACACGGGCAGCGCGTCTGGAAGCGACAGCTTGCGGGCCGGATCGCGGCGCAGCCGCTAACGAGTGCGGACAGCGCTCTGTTCGTTCCTTTAGGTGGCGATGCGTGCGTCGTGCTTGCGTTGCATGATGGGAAGACTCTCAATACGCTTGAGGTCGGCCCGGACGGCAACACCTCAGCTTCGCCAATCGTCGCGGCAGATGTGCTGCTGATCACAACCAGACATGGACTGATGGCTTTCGCAGTGCCTGCTACTTCAGCACAGCAGCCTTAAAGCACCTGATGTCTAAAGATTATTTGGTGCGCGTAGTGCGGAAGAGTGAAGCGAGGCGCAAGACGATGCCGTGCAAGACATAGAGCGAAACCAGCGCGAGCACGACGTAGCGCGAGTAGAGCCAGACCAGCATGCCGATGGCAGCGATGACTAAAATCGCGATGCGGGTACTGCGCCCATCAGCGCCGACCGTCTTGAAACTGGTATACCGAACGGTGCTGACCATCAAGGCGGCGAGTAGCGCCACAAGCCCCATCAACAAGCCGCTGTAGAGCGCGCCCAACTCAGGGCCGTAGCGTGAGAGCGGCTGCGGCGCGAAGTGCACGAGCGCCGCGATCAAGCCGCCGGCCATAGGGATCGGCAGACCGACGAAGTTTTTCTTATCAACCTTGGCCGCGCCTTCTGCGAGCACGCGCGGGCGCGTGGCCTGCACGTTGAAGCGTGCGAGGCGGAATGCGCCGCAGATGAGGAACATGAAAGAGAGAAACCAACCGAGTTTGTGCGCGGCGCTGCCGTCGGCCAGCGCCGAGCCGAACCCCCAAGCGTAAACCAGCACGGCCGGTGCGATGCCGAAGGTGAGCACGTCGGCCAGTGAATCTAGCTGGACGCCGATCTCTGTCGTCGTCTTGGTCAGGCGCGCGATCCGCCCGTCGAGCGTGTCGAAGACCCAAGCCCAGCCGATGGCGTGTGCGGCGCTGTCGAAAAGCAATGCGGCGCGATTGAGTTCGATATCCGTCCCGCCTTGCAATAGCTGGAAACCGCGTAGCGCGCTCATAACGGCGAAGTAGCCCATGCCTATGTTAGCGGCCGTGAAAGCTGAGGGGATGAGATAGAGACCTTTGCGCAGCCCTTTGCGTTCGGGCCGCGCCGGCTGCGTCTCTTCGGCTTGCAGGCTCGTCGCACTCATGCGCGTAACCTCCCGATGATGCTCACGCCGCCACGCACGCGCTCGCCGACGCTCACTGTCAACTCAACCTCTGGCGGCAGCACCACATCCGTGCGTGAACTGAACTTGATCAAGCCGAAGCGTTCGCCAAGACTGACGTGGTCGCCTGCGCGTTTCCAACAGACGATGCGGCGCGCGAGTATGCCTGCGATCTGCCGGCACACGACCGTGATGCGCTCACCGCGTATAGTCAAAGCGTTCTGCTCGTTGACGAGGCTCGCTTCGGCGCGCGTCGCCATCAGAAAGCGTCCGCGTGTGTGCGTCACGTCTATGATCTCACCGGCGATGGGCGCGCGGTTGATGTGCACATCGAAGGGGCTGAGGAAGATGCTGACGACGTTTGGCGAGTCGGGTTGAGCGGGCACGATGGGGCCGACGCGCGTCACGCGCCCGTCGGCCGGCGCGACGACGATGTTCGCTTCGCCCGGCACTGTGCGCTGTGGATCGCGGAAGAAAAATGCCATGAAGGCCGCGAGCAGAATCAGCGGCAAGGCCAGCCACCAGTAACCGAAGGCCGTGGCCAAGAAGGCACAGCCAAGCGGGATCAATACAAACGGCAGACCGTCTCGCACCATAGAATGAAAATGATAAATACGCTTGCGCCAACTCCGCTTGTCTGTGCCGGCGGCTTCAGCGCTGAACAAAGACGGGGACGCACATCTGTTGGGTGGCATCCCCGTCTGTTAAGAATTGCCTGTCAGTTGTAGTTTCGCATGCCGGTTGCGCGCCGGCTCATCAGTGAGTCACGCTCGCCTGCTTCTGATAGCGCAGCATGATCTCGTGCATCTGATCTTTCACGGCCAGCTTCTTCTTCTTCAAAGTGATCTCTTCCAACTGCTCTTCGTCGTTCGGGTACGCGAGCGCCGAGAGTTCGCGTAAGCGCGCGTCGTACTTGCCGTGCTCGCGCGCCAGTTCACGAAACTCCGGGTCGGTCGTGATCAGGTGTTCCTTCAAGCTGTCCGTGTTGGTCATTTCCATTGCTTGGAAGCCTCCTTTGCAGATGCATCTTTGAGCGGTGTGCCGAAAAACCTCTGACGCGCAGCAGGTCGGGCTTTAAACTGCTCGGCGCGCCCTTCGCACAATTGATGTGAAAATGGTAGCCCAACTGCGCTGCGCGAATCAAGTCCGTTAGCTGTCACCTGCGCACTAAGGTGACGCTCATAAGTAGCGCATCCTCGGTTGGCCCGTGATAATAGTTGCGTCGCCGGCCCGTCACCTCGAAGCCGAAGCGCCGGTAGAGCGCCTGCGCTTCAAGGTTGCCGGCGCGCACTTCAAGCAGTGCAGTGTGCGCGCCGAGCCGTCGCCCTGTGGCGAGCGCCGCGCGCAGCAACGCACTGCCGATGCCGCGCCCGCGCGCCGATGTACGCACGCCGATGTTGTTGATATGCAACTCTTCCGCCGTGACCCGCGCGGCGATGAAGCCATAGAGCGATTTGCCTGTCTGCCAATCGGGGGTGCTGCGCCGCGCCACGAGCATGATCGCTTCGGGCCTAGCCAGTTCGCCGTGGTACGCATCCCAGCCCCAAGCACTCAACTGACACGCATCCTCAATCTCGACGACCTCCAACAGATCGTGGCGCGTCGCCAGATCGACGCGATAATCCCTGCGCTCGTTCACCTGCGCTCGTCCTACACGCGACATCGCTCGTTCAACTCCGCATCGGACAGACGCACGTAGAGCGCGCGCAACTCCTCCGCTTGCAACGTGCGCCCGGCTTGATACTCGCGCAAAGCCAGCGCCGCGATCTCTGTAGCATACGTGGCCGCAGGCCGCGCCAGCGTCCACACACGCGCGCCAGCCATCTTGCCACTTCTCTGCCCTGAGTTTCTTTCCTCCGAGCCGGACTGATCAACCTCTGCGTGCCATTCGATGCCGATGCGTTTCGCTGTCTCAGCGAGCAACTCGGCGCGCGTTTGCGCTCCGTTCCCGACCCACTTGAGCGGCGTCGGCCAATTGAGCGCACGTTCAACGAGCACATGCGGCGGCAGATGCGCAGGCTCACTTAGTTCTATGATCATGCCATCGGCTTCGCATGCGAGCAACTGCGCGAAGAGTTCGCCGCGACCGGCGGGCAACGCGGCGACGATGTGCGGCGCAACGCCCACGCTGCATGCGACAGCATGCAGCGTGGGCACACCGACGAGCGGCTTGTTGAGTGTGGCCGCAAATGCTTTCATCGTTGCCAACCCTGCGCGCAAGCCCGTGAAGCTGCCCGGCCCACGCGCGACCGCGAGCAGTTCGATCTCAGCGAGTCGCAGGCCGGCCTTTGTGAGCGTAGCATCAATGTCACCGAGCAGATTCGCCGACTGTGCGCTGCGCAGATTGCCTGCCGCCTGCGCTAAGACGCGCGCACCCGCGCAGATGGCGACGCTGCGCGCATCGGTCGTTGTGTCAACGCTCAAGATGTATGGCTCGTGCTCCGTCTGTGCCGTCATAAATAGGCCCGTAACTGATCGTCGCTCGCACGCGCGCACGTCGCTTTCGCGCCTCAAGTTTGACAGGTTAAGGGAGGTCGCGCGATTATAGGCGCGGCAAATAAAGCAACGCAAACTGAAGCTCGAAATTCAAGCGGCTCGTTTTGTACACATGAGCGTGCGCATAGGGATTCTGACCGCAGGCGGCGACTGCCCCGGTCTCAACGCTGTCATCCGCGCCGTCGTCCGGCGCGCAACCAATGAGGCGGCCGAAGTGCTCGGCGTCCGCAACGGCTGGCGCGGTCTTGTCGAAGATGACATCGAACCGCTCACACGCGCCTCAGTCACCGGCATCCTCCCGCGCGGCGGCACGATCCTCGGCACCTCTCGCATCAATCCATTCGACGAGCCTGATTATCTCATCCGCATTAGTCGCAACTGGGCCAAGTACAAACTCAATGCGCTGATCGTAGTTGGCGGCGACGGCTCACTGCGCACGGCGCGCGACCTGTGGCGCTCAGAGCACATGCCAGTCGTCGGCGTGCCTAAGACAATTGACAATGATGTGGGCGGCACGGATTTCACCTTCGGCTTCGACACGGCCGTGAATATCGTGAGCGAGGCGGTTGATCGTCTGCACTCGACGGCCGAGTCGCATCATCGCGTCATGGTCGTCGAAGTGATGGGCCGGCACACAGGCTGGATTGCAGCCTACGGCGGCATCGCCGGCGGCGCAGACATCGTGCTCGTCCCCGAACATCCGTTCCGCCTCTCGCGCATCTGCGATTTCATTCTTCATCGCGCAGCGCAAGGGAGACCGTTCTCAATCATTGTCGTCTCCGAGTACGCGCACCCGCGCGCGGACGAGAATTTTATTACCGAAGAGGTCGCCGCAGAGATTTACCGCAAAGGTCAGTTCGGCGGCATCGGCAACGTCTTGGCGCGCGAGATCGAGGCGCGCACAGGCATGCAGGCGCGCGTCACCAAACTCGGCTACGTGCAGCGCGGCGGGTCGCCTTCGGCTTTTGATCGCGTGCTGGCGACGCGCTTCGGCGTCAAAGCTTATGAGATGGTGCGCGCAAACGAGTGGGGGCATATGGCCGCGCTGCAAGGCAATCGCATAGTCAGCATCTCGTTCGACGAGGCACTTAAAGAGGTCAAGCGACTCGACGAAGAGATTTACAACGTCGCCGAAATCTTCTTCGGCTGAAATCCGCCTTGTATATTCAGGCTTTGTGTTAAGCTCCGGCGGCTATCTCGTTGTCCATCAACCAACTTGCTTTCTCTCCCATTTTCTTCTTCCATCAGCTCGTGCTCGATCTTTTCGCCCTTGCTGTCGAGCCGCAGACGATTGTACAGGCTCATGTATTGGTTGGCGACCCAGATTAGTGCGAAGCCTGCGATGACGAACCACGCCGGTCTGCGTAGAGCAGTTTGAACCGTGCGAGGGAGCAGGAAACTAAATGCGATATAGCGGCTGAAGCAATACTCGCAGATGAAGAGATAGAAAAATTTTCGCACCAGCAAGCGGCGACAAGTTCTGCTTCGCTCAACGCAATCTCAATTAGCGCTGCCTTCGTTGGACTTTAATAGTTAACTTCAACAGTCGGCACGACGACGAAGTTAAAGCATTACTTGAACCTTGCATGAGCGCGTCTAGCGCGCAATCGCGAAGGCGAAATTATTTTGCTCAATTTTGCGAGTTGGCCTTGCCCTTCAATGGCTTTTCACTACAATAGGCTTTCGCTCAGAGACGCCTCATGCCGGATTGATCATGACTGAAATCACACTTACCCCAATGCTGCGGCAGTATCAAGAACTGAAGCAACAGCATCCGGGCACGCTGCTCTTCTTTCGCCTCGGCGACTTCTACGAACTCTTCTTCGACGACGCCATCACAGGCGCACGCGAACTTGAGATCACTCTGACCGCGCGCCACAAAGAGCGCGGCACACCAATCCCCATGTGCGGCGTGCCGCATCACGCGGTCGCGGGCTACGTCGCGCGTCTGATCCGTAAAGGCTATCGCGTCGCGATCTGCGAGCAGACCGAAGACCCTGCGAAGACCAAGAAGCTTGTGCGGCGCGAGGTCGTGCGCGTCATCACGCCGGGCACGGCCGTCGATCCGCAGTTGGTTGATGCACGCGAGTCTGTCTATCTCGTCGCGGTCTGTGGCGCAGGCGATAGCTTCGGCGCAGCCTTTCTCGATCTTTCAACCGGCGAGTTTCGCGCCACACAGGCTACAGGCCCAGACGCTTGGGCGCGCGTACGTGCCGACATCGAATCCTACGCCCCGCGCGAACTACTCTTCCCCACCTCGCTCGCGCCGCTCATCAGAGATAGCTATGCCGGCCGCGCGCGCACTACGCCGCTGCCGCTTACGACTGACAGCACACAGCACGACGCGGCTGCAAATAGTGGTCAGTCAGCACCGCTTGCGCGCATCACGCCTGCGGGTAACGCTGCTTTCGGTTCACAACTAATGGCGCTCACGCCGCTCGATGATTGGCTGTGGGAGCCGGTTAATTGCGCCATGCTGCTGCTCGAACAGTTTCGCGCACGCACGCTCGAAGGTTATGGCTTGCAGCAACAGACCGAAGCCATCGCGGCCGCGGGCGCGTGTCTGCGCTACGCACGCGAGACCCAACGCGAACAGGTCGCGCACGTTAACGACATCACTTACTTCGAGGCGCAGGATCATCTCTTACTTGACGCCGTGACCGTGCGCAATCTCGAACTGACGGAGGCACAGAACGCTGGCCGCGCACACACGCTGCTCGGCGTGATTGACGCAACCGTGACCGGCATGGGCGCGCGGCTCTTGCGGGCGTGGCTGCTCCGCCCTTCGATTAAACGCGGCGAGATCGAAGCGCGTCTGGCTGCGGTCGAACATTTTCATCGCTCACAACTCAAACGCGATCGCGTGCAGACGTTACTCAAAGATGTGGCCGATCTCGAACGCCTCTGCGCACGCATCAACATGAACACCGCGACGCCCCGCGACCTCGCCGCCCTGCGTCGCTCGCTCGAACAAGTCCCAATAATCCGCCAGACGTTATCGGACGCGGAGGCGTCGTTGCTGCAAGTGTTGTATGAAAGCGCGGATGAGTTGCCGGATGTGCGCGAGTTGATCGCGCATGCGATCAGCGACGACCCGCCGCTCGCGCTCTCAGACACGGGCGCGATCCGCGCTAGCTACTCAGAAGAGTTGGACCAACTGCGCGTCGTCAGCCGCGACGCCAAGCAGACCATCGCCGCGCTTGAAGCGCGCGAGCGTGCGCGTTCCGGCATCGCTTCGCTGCGCGTGCGTTTCAATAACGTCTTCGGCTATTTCATCGAAGTCTCGAAAGCCAGCGCCGCGCGTGTGCCGCCGGATTACGAGCGGCGGCAGACGCTCGCCAATGCGGAACGCTATACGACGCCGGAGTTAAAAGATTGGGAGCAGCGCGTGCGCGGCGCAGAGGAGCGCATACGCGAACTTGAAGCGCAACTTTTCGCAGATGTGCGCGCACGTGTTGCCGCCGAGACGAAGCGCCTGCAAACGACCGCGCGGGCGCTTGCGATGCTCGACGTATTGGCTGCACTTGCGACGACCGCCGTGCGCCAACGCTATCAACGACCCATCCTCCACGACGGCGATGAGATCGAGATCGGCGGCGGCCGTCATCCTGTGATCGAAGCGACGAGCAGCGCGCCGTTTGTGCCGAATGATCTCTACATGAACAACTCGACGGATCGTCTGCTGATCATCACGGGGCCGAATATGGGCGGCAAGTCCACGCTGCTCAGACAGACCGCGTTGATCGCAATCCTCGCGCAGATGGGTTCGTTCGTGCCGGCCGAGCGCGCGCGTCTGCCTCTGCTTGATCGCATCTGGACGCGCGTCGGCGCATCGGACGATCTGTCGCGCGGGCGCTCGACCTTCATGGTTGAGATGACGGAGACGGCCGCGATTCTGCACAACGCCAGTCCGCGCTCGCTCGTCCTGCTCGACGAGATCGGGCGCGGCACGGCGACCTTCGATGGCTTATCAATCGCTTGGGCTGTAGCTGAACACTTGCACGATTCGCCAGAACATGCGGCCAAGACGCTCTTCGCTACGCACTATCACGAGTTGACCGAATTGGCCGAGCGTCTGCCCGGCGCGCAGAATTATCAGATTCGTGTAGCCGAACGCGAGGGCGAAGTGATCTTCTTGTACAAGCTTGAGCGCGGGCGCGCGTCGAAGTCTTACGGCATCGAGGTCGCGCGTTTGGCGGGCTTGCCGCCCGCAGTGCTGGCGCGGGCGCGCGAAGTCTTGCAGCGGCTTGAACGTTATGAGTTGGACGTGTTCGCAGACCAGATTGAATCGGCGACACAGACAAACGAGGCTGCTAGCACGAGTGCGACTCCGTCACAGCCGCACGATGGCAGTGGCGCGCTCGCGCAGGCCGCACGGCGCGCGCGCAGGCAAGCATTGGCAGCGCAGGCCACACTCTTCGATGTGGTTAATCAAAGCTTGCTTGACGAGCTTCGCGCGGTTGAGGTAGAAAAACTTTCGCACGAAGAAGTGCGCGCGCTCCTGTTGGACATACGCAAGCGAATCGTTTGAACAGACAGTTCAGCCATAAACGCTCTCCTCTAACCGTCGCCAGTCTTTCGTCGGGGTCGGGCTTGTCCCTGCCCCTTTCGTCTTTTTGAAGCCAGCATGCAAGCACTCAACCGCCCCGACCTAGAGACGACGCAAGCGCGCCTGACCGAGACGCTGCTCGCGCTCCCGCTTGAACAGCAGATCGGCCAACTGCTCTACATTGGGCTGCCCGGCACTGAGTTTGACGAAGAGACGCGCGCGCTCGTCACGGAGATCATGCCCGGCGGCGTGATCATCTTCGGGCGCAACGTGGCCGCGCCCGCGCAGTTGCGCGGACTGCTCGACAGCGTGCGCGAAGTTGTGCCGACCGAGCCTCTGTTCGGCGTAGATCAAGAGGGCGGTCTCGTTGATCGCCTGCGCAAAATCTGCACGCCGATGCCGTCGGCGCGCACGATCAGACAGCACGGCGACTTGGCCGCCGCGCGCATGCTCGGTCAGATCACCGGCGAAGTCTTGCGCATGCTCGGCTTCAACATGAACTTCGCGCCGGTCATGTCCATCATGACCGACGACCGCGACCTGCTCTCGAACGGACTCTACTCTCGTTCTTACGGTCGCTCGCCCGGCGAAGTGCTTGGCTACACAATGGTCTATCTGCGGGGCTTGCAGGGCACGGGCTTGCTCGGCTGCGCCAAACATTTTCCCGGCATCGGCGCAGGTGAAATTGATTCGCACGACGAGATGCCGATCATTCAACTTACGCACGACGATCTGATCGCGCAAGACCTCGCGCCCTACATCGAACTGTTCCAACGCGAAGACAACATGGTGCGCGCCCTCATGGTCAGTCACGGCGGTTTCCCGAACATAGACATACATCGCGGCACGGCGGGCGGCAGACTCGTGCCCGCTTCGATCAATCAAGAGATCGTCACGCACCTCTTGCGCGAAGAACTCGGCTACGAAGGTCTCGTCCTCACAGACGACATGGAGATGGGCGCGATTGCGAAGCATTACCAGATCGAAGACGCCGTGCGGCTCGCCATCGAAGCGGGCGAAGACATGCTGCTCATCTGCGCACGCCCTGAATTGATCCGGCGCGGCTATCAGTCGCTCCTGCAAGCCGCGCGCGCCGGCGTGTTGACAGCAGAACGCATCGGCGTATCGCTGCGGCGCATCACCGCGTACAAGGCTCTGGCGCGCCCGCCGCTTCCCTTCGATGCCGCGCGCTTCGGCCAACTCTGCGAAGAGACCGCCGCGCTCAACCGGAAACTGAATTACACCTACGGAGGCAAAATATGAAGACAGTAGGCCGAAGGCCGAAGGCCGAAGACAGTAAGAAACAAGCAGGCAATAATCATTCGCTGCTTGCGGCGCAGAGGCCGGCACGTGTTCGCCATCGCCCACGACGCATTAACTACCTTCTGCCTTCGGCCTTCGGCCTTCTGCTTTCTGCTTTCTGCCTTCTGCCCGCTTGCAGCCCGCGCAGCAGCGCGTTCGTGCTGGCGTTGGAGTCAAGTCCGAAGACGCTCGATCCATTGAAAGGCTTCGATGCGTCGAGCGAGCGCATGCGCCAGTTGATGTTCAATACGCTGATGCGTAAGAACGAGCAACTTGATTACGTGCCCGAACTCGCCACGCCGCAAGTCTCATCTGACGGCTTAACTGTCACGTTCACGCTGCAAGACAATGTGAAGTTTCACAACGGCAAGCCGCTCACGGCTGCGGATTGCAAGTACACTTTCGAGCAGTTGATCTACAAACATGCTGCCGACTACACGAAGGCCGCTTCGTTCTACGAAGGCGCAGTCAAAGATAATCAACCCTACATCACTTCGATTGATGCGCCCGACGCGCGCACGCTCGTCTTTCATCTGCGCAAACCTTGGCTAGAGCTGTACGCCAATCTGATCCCGATCCCGATCATTCCTGAAGGCACGTTCGAGCAACAGGCAACACATCCAATCGGCTCCGGCCCGTTCAAGTTCGTCAATTGGAACGAGTCGCAGCAGGTCGTGGACATGGAGGCGAACAACGACTATTGGCAGGGCGCGCCGAACATCAAACAACTGCGCGTGCGCGTCATCCTCGACGCAAACACGCAGCAGGCCGAACTGCGCAGCGGGCGCGTTGACCTCGCCATCAACACTTCGCTTTCGCCCGACGCATATGTGGCGCTCGCCAAAGACCCGAACCTGCAAGTCACGCAAAGTCCGGGCACGAACGTCCAATGGCTCGGCTTCAACACGCAGAGCGCGCCATTAACTGATGCGCGCGTCCGGCAAGCCATCGCTTATGCGATTGATCGCGAGAGCATCGTAAAGAACTTGCTGCTAGGCCAAGCGCGCGTCGCACACTCGATGATCCCGCCTGAATCTTGGGCCTACGCGCAAGGACAGGTTTACACATACGATCCGGCGCACGCCAAACAGTTGCTCGACGAAGCGGGCTTGCGCGACCCGGACGGCGACGGCCCACGCATGCGGCTCGACAAACCGCTTTCATTTGAAATCTCCGGGAGTAATGTGGTTGTGCGCGGGTATGCGCAGGTGATTCAGAATCAATTAAAGGAAGTGGGCCTGCCTGTCTCTATCGAGACGCTCGAAGACAACACTTTGCGCGAGGCGCAGGTGAATGGTCAGTTTCAGTTGACGGCCGGGCGTTGGGTCGGCGGCAATCAAGACCCGATCTTTTTGCGCGACCTGTTCACACACTTGAAAGGCGGCAACTTCAACCGCAGTCGTTACGACAACTCTGAACTCGACAAGATTCTCAGCGAAGCCGTCAGCACAGCCGACCGCGCGCGCGCCAAACAACTCTACGCGCAGGCGCAGGAACTGATCAGCCGCGAGATGCCTGCGCTGCCACTCTGGTACGCCAACAACATCGTCATCGCGCGCAAGTCGGTCGGCAACATACAAGTCCCGCCCGGCGGCGACTGGACGTTCGTGCGCAACTTAACTGTCGCGCAGAAATAATCATTGCTCTAATTCCCAGTTAACGCTTTTTTGTATTTCGCGCCAAGCGACGACGCCTTCACGTATTAGTCGCGCTTCGTGGCCCGTGACATCAACCACAGTCGAAGGCTGCTCCGTCCGTGCCGTGCCGCCGTCAATGATAAGATCGAGTCCTGTCGGGAAAGCGCGCGCGACTTCGGCGGCGGTGCGAGCGGGCGGTTGCCCTGCGAGGTTTGCGCTCGTCGCGGTCAACACGCCCCCACACGCACGCACGAACGCGCGCACCGCTTCATCTGCTGGCAGACGCACGCCAATCGTGCCAGTGTTCGCAGTCAACTCCGTTGGCACTTCAACGCGCGCCGCGACAACCAATGTCAAAGCGCCGGGCCAGAATCGCGCGCTCAGCCTGTCGAATAATTTTGATCTGCTGACCATGAAACGCGCTGCTTCGCCAACGTCGCCTATGACGACGAGCAACGGCTTGTCCTCTTCTCTGCCCTTCAAGTTTCGCAGCGCAAGCAACGCCGCGCGCTTGAACGGGTCTGCACCGAGACCATAGAACGTGTCCGTGCGAAAAGCGACAATGCCGCCCGCCGCCACAATTTTGGCGGCACGCGCGTGCGTCTCAGTATTATCAGGCAGAATCACCGCCGCCATTATGCGCTCACAACTAAATTGGATGAAACCAGTCAGTACCGCCTGCGATAGCGGGCGGATGCTGCTAACGATAGACCCGTCCGCTACCGCAGGCGGTGCGGCCCCGGATTAACACAATCGCTGTTTCTTTACCTGCGTCTCAATGCTTCATCGTGTAAGATACGCGCATGCCAGCCGCCGCGAAGAAGCGCGAGTTTGATCTGAGCGAGTTTCCGCCGGGCACGGTCGTCGAGTATACGCGCCTGCTCTGCCTCGCGTGCATCTTCGATCTCTTCACCAAGCAGATGCGCCTTGCGCCGCGTACAGCTTACTCAGAGATCAAGCGGCACGAGCCGACCATCGCTGAGTTGACCGCGCGCACACCCGTGCGTCCCTACTTCGATAGCGACGAGAAGCACCCGCGCTGCCCTTACTGCGACGCCGCCAAACGCTGGCACGCGCGTTTCGACACGTATCGCATCGAAGGCAGCAAGGCGACCGATGCTTCCCGCCGTGCGCTCGTTAAGTCTCTGCCCAAAGCGGAAGATCAGTTTTTAATGATCGAAGTGCGCTCGACTCGGCGCGCAGTATTTTTCGAGTGGCTCGACGGCTTGGGCCGTCAACTCGATTTCACGGACGACGCATGGTTGATTCAAGCGACGCGCGCTTATCTCGAACGTATCGAACCTAAGACTGTCTGGGCAGAAGTGTTCAAAGACTTGCGCGCCGTGCGTCGTTCGCAACGACTGGAGGCGGGTTGGGAGCGCGATGGCGCGCGCCTCTTCCTCACGCCGTCGCTCTATCACGATGCGCTGCTCGTACAATATCTCGTCAGCCGCTCGCACGCGCACGGCGGGTTGACGATGGAAGGGCGGCTGACGCTGCATGAACTAATGCGGCGCTTGCGCTATGTGGGCTATCTCGATGCACATGGCGTGAGCGAAGGCGATCAGTTTGAAGCGTTGGAAAAATTGATTGAAGACCTGACCGGCGGCGACGCGGCGGTCAAGCTCTACTACATCGTGGATCGCCGCGACTTTCTGGATAAAGTCAAGACGGTTTACGCGCACTACGCCACATAACATGACGACCACAATTCAGGCAGACAACCGCACCGCTACATTCAAACGAAACAACCTGCGCCGCATAGCTTGGCTAGCTTTGCTGCTCCTTGTCATCTCGGCTTTAATCTTAGTGCTCATGCCCGCTTGGTTGATTCAACCGTTCCGCCCGCAGACGCCGAGCGCGCTCGTGCGTTCATACGCACTGCGCCATTGGTCGCCAATCGTAACGCTCGTCTTCGCTGTAACGGCATTTCTTCTGTGCGGCTGGCTCTGGCGCGGCGCGCGTTGGTGGCGTAAGACGGCACTCGTCTGTGCGCTCGCGCTCGTCTGCGGCGCGGCGTGGCTGGCGCGGCAGAACCATTTCGAGTGGATGTTTCATCCGCTACCTAACCCGGCTTACGCGCGCGCACGCGAGGCGAACTTTGTGGGTGATTCAGATATGGTGTTGACGGTGCGCGTAAACGGCGAGGCCGTCGCTTATCCAATCCGGCAGATGGCTTATCATCACGTCATCGCGGACACGGTCGGCGGCGTGCCGCTTGTGGCCACTTATTGAACGCTCTGTCACACCGGTCTGGTGTGGGCGACAACAGTCAACGGGCAGCAACTACACTTTCATCTCACGGGCATCAACAATCAGAACTTCATCATGCGCGATGAAGAGACAGGCTCTTGGTGGCAACAGGTGACGGGCGCGGCCATCCTCGGCCCGCTCAAAGGTGCGCGCTTACAACCAATCCTCCAAGACGAGTTGACCTTAGCCACTTGGCGACAGGAACAACCTGATGGTCGCGTCCTGCGGCCAGACCCGCGCATTCAACAGGCGGGACTTTATGAATCGGCGGATTGGGAAACGCGCATGCAGAGCGTGCGCGTCGCCACGACCGACACGGACAAGACGACGAAACAACGCACACTCGTCGCCGGCTTAGACATCAACGGTGCGGCGCAGGCTTATCCGATGGACTTGCTCAGCGCGCAGAGTCCCATCAACGATTCAGTCGGCGGCACGCCCGTGCTCCTCGTCGTTGATTCAGACAGACGTTCTGTGCGCGCCTTCGAGCGCACGATTGACGGGCGCGCCGTCGAGTTCTTCTTGCAAGCAGACGCGACGCCTTTGCGTTTGACCGACGCAGCGACCGGCAGCGTGTGGGATTTTACGGGCCATGCAATGAGCGGCCCTCTGGTCGGGCGGCAACTAAAGCAACTGCCTATCTTGAACGATTACTGGTTCGACTGGCACAGCTATCATCCGAATACGACGCTCTACAACGCAGGCGCGCATTAGCATGGGGCCATCAACCAGCAACCTGTAAGACGCGCTCCGCGAAAGCGAGCGCGAACGCTAAAGGTTTTGTTGGGCCGTAAGCATTGAAGACCATGCCGTCGAGCGGCCACTGCTTGAGCATGTTAAAGAGCGGCGCGCCGTCGTAACTCACGACCTCTATCCCTTGCTGGCCGCGCGCGGCCAGCAAGGCGTCAACCGCGTCTTCGGCTGTGAATAGGAGAGCAAGCTTACGCCCCTTGTCATCAGGCGCGAGCAGCAAATAGCGCCCCTGTTCGTCCTTCCCGAAAGCTATGTAGTACTCATCGAACGCCTTGATCACGTCGTAGCCACTATCAGTCGTCAAGACGTTGGCGAGCGCGCGCTCGACTTTGATCACTTGCGCCCAATAACGCAGGTTCGGCATCTGCTCCCGCTTGTAATGAATTTCCTGCTCCGAGTTGGGATTGATATTGACGATGCTCACATCGTCGGCCAGACTGCCCCAGACGCCCACGCCTGTCGTCTCAATGTAATGCTCGCCCAGCGTTTGCGCGCCTAGTTTCGCCCGGCAGGCGTCGTAGGCTTTTGTGTCCGTGAACGTGAAAAGATTCAACTGCCCCGCGCCATCTCTGAGATAGATAAAACTCGGCTGGCCTTGCGCGAAGCTCGCGGGCACGAGCCAATGATCATGACTGGCGAGGATGCGTAGCAACTGTATGCCCCTAAGCTGCTGTGCCAAGAATTGCGCGATGGCTTCGCGCGGGTTTAACGTCGTCTCACCCACAGGCTCGCTCATACGGGTTACCCCTTTCTTTTGCAGTAGAGTTTCCCCTTGTGCAGTTTGCGCGTGCTTGCCCGTTGTCAGAGACTTGTCTGATTGCGCGTCTTGTCTTGGTGGCGTTCGCGGGCGAGTTCGATCAGCCGATCAATCACCTGTGGGAACGGCAATCCGGAAGCGGCCCACATCTTCGGGAAGCCGGACACGTCGGTCAGGCCCGGGCACGTGTTGATCTCGTTGATGAGCAACGCGCCGTTGTCGCGGCGCAGAAAGAAGTCAACGCGCGCGAAGCCCGCGCCGTCAACCGCTTTGAAGGCTTGACGGGCCATACGCCGAATGCGTGTCGTGAGACTTTTATTGATCGGCGCGGGCACGACAAATTCGACATGCCCCGTGTTGCTGTACTTCTCCGTGTAATCAAGAAACGCCCCGCGCTCATCATGCACGACGTACTCGCCCGGCAGACTCGCCTCCGGTTCATCGTTGCCCATCACGGCGCATTCAATCTCGCGCGCGTCGAGTCCTTCTTCCACGATCACTTTGCGGTCGTAACGCGCAGCCAGATCAATCGCTTTAACGAGCGTCCGCTTATCTGTCGCCTTCGAGACGCCGACCGACGAACCGAGATTGGCCGGTTTCACAAAGCAGGGAAAGCCAAGCTTGCGCATGATGCGCCGCAGCACAGCGTCGCGTTCGTGCTCCCACTCCGAGCGCAAGAACCAGACGTAAGCGCACAAAGGCAGACCGGCGTCGCGGAAGAGCGCCTTCATCGTCACCTTGTCCATGCCGCAGGCCGAAGCGAGCACGCCGCAGCCGACGTAAGGCACGCCCGCCATTTCGAGCAGGCCCTGAATCGTGCCGTCCTCGCCGTATGTGCCGTGCAGTACCGGAAAGATCAGATCGAGCGCGGGCGCAGGCGTATGTCGGTCTTGCGCATCGAAGGCGACAAGCCCAGAGCGCGACGGATCGCCGACCACTGCGACTGCGTCTGTCTTATGTTCAATCGTTGCGGACAGACGCTTCGTCGCTTTTTCAGGCAACAAGCCCGCCGACTCGGCCGGCGACAGCCAACGTCCCGCCCGCGTGATCGCAATCGGCACGACCTCATACTTTCTTTCATCCATCGCCGCAATCACAGACCCGGCCGAGCGCACAGACACCTCATGCTCACCCGACCGACCGCCAAACACCACGCCAACGCGAAGCTTGTTCTTCATAAAGACAGTGACGAGTGACGAGTGACGAGTGACGAGCAAGCACAAGTTTTTAACTCGTCGCTCGTCACATGTCACTCATCACTACTTTTACAGAATCGTCTTGCCCAAGGCCGATAAGATCAGTTCGACGCCGAGTTCGGCGGTGCGATTGTTGCTGTCGAGCGCGGTGTTGATCTCGACGACTTCGAGCGCGAGCATGCCGCCTGCTTCGGCGATCTTCTCCATGCCTAAGTGCGCTTCGCGATAGGTGAGGCCGCCGCGCACGACTGTGCCTGAGCCGGGCGCATCGCCCGGATCGAGCGCATCAACGTCGAGCGTGACGTGGAAGCCAGCGGGCGCACGCTTGGCAATCGCAATCGCTTCGTCCATGCAGGCGCTCATGCCGCGCTCGTCAATTTCGCGCATCGTGAAGAAGCGCAGGCCCGTCTGTCTGATCAACTCGCGCTCTGGCGGGTCTATGTCGCGCCCGCCGACGTGCGCGCAGTAGCGTGGATCGAGTTTGGGCGCGAAGCCCGCGACGTCAGTCAACTCCTTTGGGCCGTAGCCGAGCAGAGCGGCGAGCGGCATGCCGTGTATGTTGCCGCTCACGGTCGTCTCCGGCGTGTTCATGTCGGCGTGCGCGTCGAACCAGATGAGACCGACGGGCTGTTGCTGTGCGCGGAACATCGAAGTGACGCCTGCGACTGAGCCGACGGCGATGGAATGATCGCCGCCGAGTATGATCGGCAACTCGCCCGCGTGCATCACGTTCTGCACCTCGACGGCCAACGCCTCGCATGCGGCGCTGATCTCAAGCAGGTACTTCGCCTTCTCTTGCGGCGGCGGAGTCGTCTGCGGCCGTTCGATCCGCATGTCGCCGAGGTCGCGCACTTCATAGCCGAGTTGCGCGATGCGTTGATTGAGGCGCGCGATCCGCATCGCCGCCGGCCCCAAGTCAACGCCCGCCAAGCTGCTACCGAAACCGAGCGGCACACCGATGATGCTCACGCGCCGGCCGCCGTCCGGCAGTCGCGTCGTCAAAGGCGCGCTCGGTTGTTCAGCTAGAGTTGACATGATGCTCCCCCCTCGCTCGTCTCGCTCAACCGCCTAAATTGATATTGAACCCGCCACCACCACCGCCTGATTGCGTCGGGAAGAAAGGCTTCATCAGGCCGGCGAACGCGGCGAGGTTGCGTGTCTGGATCAGTATCTCGCCGGGGCCTGTAAACTCCGCGACGATGCCTTCGCCGCTAACCATGCTGCGGAAGAAACCGGCGGCGGCTTTGCGCAACGTGTACTGCGTCGTCCCTTCCCAAGCGACTAGGTGGCCTGTGTCAACGACGTAACGCTCGCCTGCTCCCAGACGCTTGCGATGTACCGCGCCAAACGAAGAGACGAGCAACAGCCCCGCGCCCGTCACAGACAAGACGAACAGGCCCTCACCCGCGAAGAAACTTTTCGCGCCGCCCCACTTCGTATCAACGACGAGGTTCGCATCGCCCGCGAGATACGAACTCGATTGGACGAAGAACTGTTGATTGGTCATCTCAATCGCCGCGATGTCGCCGGGGCCGCCCGGCGCGAGCGTGACTTCGCCGGGAGCGCCGCGCGCCGTGAACGTCGAGACGAACGCAGACTCGCCGCCGACCGCGCGTTTCAAAGCGCCCATCAAGCCACCCTTCATCTGCGATTGCAGTTCCACGTTCGCACTCATCGAAACCATCGCGCCCGCTTCAGCAAGGATGGACTGTTCGGCTTGCAGTTGCACGACGGCGAGCGAGTAAGAAGGCTGATGCAAGATTTCGTAACTGTAACCGCGCCCCTCGCCTGTGCCGTCCGTATCAATGTTGATGCCTTGACCTGTGGGCTGATTGACATCAACGCCGGTCGGCTGCGGTTGACTCGCGCTGCTTTGCGCCTGCGCTTGCTCATACCAAGTACCGGCCGCGGCCGGTTGCGGCTCGCCACTGCTGCTCTGCGCGCCGACGCGCATGCCGCACGAGCCGCAGAACTGCGCGCCCTCAATCAACGATGCGCCACAATTAGTGCAATTCATAAGATCACTCCTTTAGATTTCTCGCAAATGATCTGCACCGCCTCTTCCGGCGTGCGCGCGTAGTTGAGCAACGACACATCCTGCTCGCTCACGACGAGATGTTTGCGCCAACACTCAACCACAGGCGGCCAACAATCGCCCAACAAGACGAGCGGGCGTGGCTCAATCACGCGCGTCATCAATTTATTCCACACGAGCGACAATTCCGTCACCGTGCCCATCCCGCCGCGTATGGCGATGAAACCCACAGAGCGCATGATCAGATTCTGCAAGCGTTCATAAAAATGTGCGCTCGCCACCTTGTCCGTGAGATAACGATTCGGCTCAGCCTTGAACTGATTCATCACAATCCCCAGCACACGTCCGCCCCGCTCATGCGCCCCACGACTCGCCGCCTCCATCACACCCAGATATCCGCCCGTGCAAATGGTGAAGCCCGCCTCAGCCAACAACTGCCCGACGCGCCGCGCCTGCGCATACTCCTCAGAATCCTCGCCGCACTTCGAGCCGCCGAATATCGTTACGATGCGTTCGTTCATAATTGACGATGGCTGATGGACAATGGACGATGGCAAGCCCAATTTAGTCATCGTCCATCATCTATCGTCTATGGTCTAAGCCTATAGAGCATGCGCGGGAACGGGATGGTTTCGCGGACGTGTTCGATGCCGCACATCCAAGCGGTGCAGCGTTCGATGCCCATGCCGAAGCCTGCGTGCGGGACGCTGCCGTAGCGGCGCAGGTCGAGATACCACTCGAAGGATTCGCGCGGCAACTCCTCTGCTTTGATCTGCGCTTCCAAGTATTCGAGCGAGGTTGCGCGCTCGCCGCCGCCGATCACTTCGCCGTAGCCTTCCGAGGCGAGTACGTCAACGCCGAGCGCGAGTTCATCGCGCTCCGGGTCGCGCTTCATGTAGAAGGCTTTGACGGCCGCCGGATAGCGATGCACCATCACGGGCCGGTCGAACTGCTGTGAGATATACGTCTCATCGGGCGCGCCGAAGTCGCCGCCCCACTCGAAACGGTTTTCCAACTCACCGCGCGTGTGTCCTTCGTGCAGTAATTTCACCGCATCGTCGTAGTGCAGACGCGGAAACGGCGGCACGATGGCTTCGAGTTTCGATGTATCGCGCTCTAAAACTTTTAACTCCTCTTTGCGTTCGTCGAGCACGCGCGCGGCAATATATGAAATGAATCGCTCGCAGAGGTTCATCACGTCGTCGAGCGTGGCATAGGCCATTTCAGGTTCGACCATCCAGAACTCGGTCAAGTGGCGGCGCGTCTTGGAACGTTCGGCGCGGAAGGTCGGGCCGAAGCAATAGACTTTGCCGAAGGCGGCGGCGGTCGCTTCGTTGTAGAGTTGACCGGACTGCGTGAGATAAGCCTTCTCATCTTCAAAGTAATCAACCTCGAAGAGCGTAGTCGTGCCTTCGCAAGCGGCGGGCGTTAGGATCGGCGCATCGGCGAGCGTAAAGCCGTCGTTGTCGAGAAAATCGCGGACGGCGCGGATGACCGTGTGGCGCACCTTGAGGATCGCGTGCTGGCGGCGCGAACGTAGCCACAGATGACGATGATCCATCAAGAACTCTGTGCCGTGTTCCTTCAAAGTGATCGGGTAGCCTTCGACCGCTTGCACGACTTCGGCGTCAAGCACGTCAATCTCAAACCCGCCCGGCGCGCGTTCGTCTGCTCGGACGCTGCCACGCACGATCAAAGCTGATTCCTGTCCGAGATGTTTGAGCGCGTCCCACACGGCTTCCGATACGTTCTTCTTGAAGACGACACATTGGACGACGCCTGTGCCGTCGCGCAGTTGCGGGAACAGGAGCTTGCCGCTCGAACGCAAGTTGTAAAGCCAACCGTGCAAGGTCACTGTCGTGCCGACGTGCGCGGCGAGTTGGTCGATGTAAACGGGCGGCGCAGCCGCGCTGGTCGGTGTGTGTGTTTCGGTTTCCGGTGTCGTCATAACTGATAAAACTGCTGCGCTGAGATGTGCTGATTAAACGTCTGCGCTCGCCTACTTACCAAGCACGCGCGTGCTGATCGCCGCTTGCAGCGCGGGGAAACGGTTGAGCCATTGTGCCGCTTGCAAGACGATGAGCAGGATCGGCTCGATGTATTGTGCATAGACTTCGCCGCGCCCGAAGACGGCCGTTTGACAGGCAAACGTGCCGCACGCCTTCAAACAACGCTGCACCGTCATCAAACGGAACTCGCGCGCGAACTCGTCCGGGTCGAGCGCAGACAAGCCGCGCTGTTCGCGGTCGGCGAGAAAGTGCAGGCGGCGGACGCGCACCTCTGCGAGCGACGGCGACTCGGTCACACGGTCGAGTAACAGTGAGACCAGATCATAACTTGCCGGCCCCATCCGCGCATCTTGATGATCAATGATCCGCAGCTTGTCGTCTTTGTCAACGATCAGATTTGCCGCGTGATAGTCGCGGTGACAGAGCACGCGCGGGCGCGCGGCGAGTTCTGAGGCGACGTCGCGGAGTTCGGCGCGCAGTTGGGCTTCTTCGCCGTGTTTGAGCGTCTCGCCGCGCAGGCGCTTGAAGTAATGCTCAAAAAAGAAATCGAGTTCCCAAGAGAGCTTAGCTTCATCGAAGGCGAGGCGACTGGCGATTGAGTCGCGTTCGTAGGCGAGCGCGGTGGCCGCTTGGATGTCTGCGATTAGCGCGATGGCTTGTTCGATGTAAGTGTCGCGCTCGTCCTCTGTGGCACTCTCAAAGATGCGGCGCAGTTGGCGGTCGCCCAAATCCTCTTGCACGATGATGCCCTGCTGCCCGTCAACGTCGAAGACTTCGGGCACGGGCAGGCGGGCGGCGACGAACAGGCGTGTCACGTCTAGGTACGGATGTATGTCTGGATCGAACGGTTCGGGATAGACGGCGGCGACGGCCGTAGCTTTGTGCCAAGGGATGCGAAAGTATTCGCGCGTCGAAGCGTCGGGCGTGAGCGCGACGACTTGAGCGGCGGGCAGACCTTTGCGCGCGAGATAGTCCTGCAACCGCTGGCGTGCGGAGGAGGCGAAAGCGTTGGCCGTGATCCCGGTCGGATGGCTCATCGGACAGAAAAACAGTGGTCAGTGGTCAGTGGTCAATGGTCAGTGATAGACAGTTTCTTAACTGACCACCGACCACTGACCACTGACCACTGTTACGAAGCGTGTGGGATTGTATCACTGCGCCAGTGGCGCGACAAAATTCTCGCCTCGAATCGTGCCCGTGAGACCTTTGGCTGGTCGCGCCACAGCGCGCACAAGCTCTGCGCGGACGACGGCTGCGTCTTCAATCGTCTCGCCCGCGAGGATGCACACGCCTGCGCCGAGCACAGCCCGACGCACACGCGCGCCTGCGGCGATGTGTACGTCTTCCCAGAGCACCGCATCACGCACGTCTGCGCCCGGTTCGATGACTGAGCCGGGGCCGAGTTCTACGTCGCGCCCTGCGCGGCGCATGAGGGCGATGCTTGTGTCGAGGTAGCGGCGCACGGTGGAAAGTTCGTACCAGTAGCCCGTGGCGATGTGGGCGACGAGGCGCTCGCCCGTGCGCATGGCTTGCGGATAGATATCCGTGACCGTATCGGAGAAGGCGGCGCGCGGGATAAAGTCGAAGATGCGCGGCTCAAGAATGTGAATCCCTGTGAACATCAAAGGCGGTTCGATCGCGGACTGCGGATCGCGGATCGCGGATCGCTGTTCGCCGAGCGCAGATCGCTGATCGTTGATCGCTGCTCCGCTCTCACTTGATGGAGGGACGCTGTTCGCGTCCCTGACCTTATCGGACGCGGGGAAGTGACCGAAGCGTTCGAGCAGGTTATCGCGCACGTGCACGATGCTGTAACGCTCGCGCTCGACGTTGCGGCGCAGGACGAGCGTTGCCAATGCGCGCTCGCGCCGGTGTGTGGCGAGGGCTTCGTGCAGGTTGATATTGGTGGCGATCTTGCCGTTGACGACGATGAAGGTGTCGCCTGATAAAAATTCGCGCGCGTTATCGAGCGCGCCGCTCGTGCCGAGAATTGTCGGCTCATCAAAGTAGCGCAGACGCACACCGAAGCTCGTGCCGTCACCCAAAGCCGCGCGCACGGACTCAGGTTGATGATGCAGATTAACTGCGATCTCTCGGCAGCCAAACTGCGCGAGATATTCTGCGACATAACCGACCAGCGGCCGGCCCATAAATGGGAGCGCCGGCTTCGCGCGGTCAATCGTCAGAGGCCAGAGACGTGTGCCGTAGCCCGCGGCCAAGATCATCGCACGCATAAGAACAATGGTCGGTGGTCAGTGGTCAGCGACCGCCAGGTTTTAACTGATCACTGACCACTGACCACTGCTTTTCAAGATGCTTGGGCCGCGTCGCGGATCATGAGGTCGAATGTGCCGGGGGCGACTTTGCGAAAGCGGCGATTGCGGTTGAGCGAGACGGCGATGCTGATGGTCGGATGCTGACCCGTGAATTGAAAGCCGCCCTCTTTGAGCCGATTATAAATCTCGTTGACGTGGAGCGGCACGCCCGCTTCGCGCAGGATCATGGATGTAGCCTGCGGGATCGTGCGGTCGTAGAAACGATCATCCTTGATCTCTATGTCGGCGCGTACGGGCGGGATGTGATGCGGCACTGCGGGCGTGCGCGGCTGAGGCGCAAAACCCGGCGGCGCGTTGTAGCCGGTGGCGACCGGGGCAGCTTTCGCTTCGTCGCGGCGGAGCGCGCTTTCGATCTCGGCATCGGACGGCGGGGCCGGCGCGGGGTTGATGACGGACGACAGGATGCGCAGCATCGCGGCTTCGGTCTGACCGGCGATGGCGTCCATCTCTGCGAGTTCCGTGCGCAGCTTCTCGGCTTCGAGTTCGAGGTCGGCGAGCCGTGCGGCCAAGCGATTGCGCGTGGCCCGCGTCTGGCGCAGACTCTGTTCGAGCGTGGCTAAGAGATTTTCATCGGGCATAAATGTTAGCGGGGGGATGAAGGATGTGGGATGAACAGAGCGCGAATTATTGTTTCATCTCTCATCCGCAGTTCACTCCATTAACTCTCGCGCTCAAGGATGTAAGTCGGAATTGAGCGCAGAGCGTCGCGGTATGGCGAATCGGGTAGCACGTCGAGCGTCGAACGCGCGGCTTCGGCGTACTCGACGGCGCGTCGGCGTGCGCGGGCCAACGCGCCGGTCTGTTCGGCGGCGGCGATGAGCGCAGCGCGCGGACTGTGGTCGTAATCGCCTGTGCGCATCACCGATAATACGGCGGCGCGCTGCTGTGGGTCGGCTGCGAGCAGATAGATGAGCGGGAGCGTCAACTTGCCTTCGAGCAGATCGACGCCGGCCGCTTTGCCGAGCGCATCTTCGGTCGCGGTGAAATCCAACAGATCATCAACAAGTTGAAAGGCCGTGCCGAGATGTAGGCCGTAATCGCGCAAGGCGCGCTGCGCATGCTCATCTGCGCCGCCCAAGAGCGCGCCGATCTCGCAGCAAGCGCTGAATAAGTATGCGGTCTTGCGCATGAGGATGTCGAAGTATTGCTCCTCTTCGAGGTCTGCGCGACCGAGCGTGGTCAGTTGCAGCAGTTCACCTTCGGTCATCTTGCGCGTGACGGCGGTCAGGATGTCGAGCACGGGCAGCGAACGCTCCGCGAGGCTCGTCTCGAAGGCCGACATGTAAAGCCAATCTCCCATCAGGACGGCCGTCTGATTGCCGAAGCGACTGTTGATCGAAGGCCGGTTGCGGCGCGTCTCTGCGTTGTCAATGATGTCGTCATGCACGAGCGTCGCCGTGTGCAGGAACTCCATCACGGTTGCCATGCGGATGACATTGGGGCGCGCGGCCTCGCCGCCGACGGCGTAAGTCGAGAGCAGCGTCAGCGCGGGCCGGACGCGCTTGCCGCCCGAGGCGCGCAGGTAGTCGCCGATGTACGCGATGACTTGAATGTTCGAGCGCGCTTGGCGCTCAAACTCTGCTTCGACCAGTTGCAACTCCGGCGCGATCAGGCTGAAGATGCGCGCCGCAGTCAGTTGCGGCTCTTCCAGTGTGGCGAGATGACCTGTGTTCATAGGGTGACGTGTGACGGGTTGCAGTTTGCAGAGGTTACAGCCTTGCCCTGCTCACGCATTCAACCGTCTCGGTTCTTTATAGCATTAACCGACGAATGGCGAAAGCTTGAAGACAGTTTTCAGTTTTCAGTGATCGGCGCAAAGCTGAAAACTGAAAACTGTTTTTTCATAGTTGCAGTTTGAAGAGACGCGCAAAGTTGGCGCTTGTGCTGCGGCCAAACTCGGCTAGATCGAGGTCATACAAGTCGGCGACGACGCGAGCCGTTTCAACCACGCGCGCCGGTTCGTTGCGCCGGCCGCGAAATGGGACTGGCGTGAGAAACGGGCAATCGGTTTCAACGAGCAGCCAGTCGAGCGGTATGCGGCGCGCGATGGCGCGCAACGCCTCGGCGTTCTTAAACGTGACGTTGCCGGCAAAAGAGATCAGCAAACCGAGTTCGAGGGCCGCTTCGGCCAACGCCCAACTGCCGCCGAAGCAGTGCATGATGCCGCCAAGTTTCGCCCCGCTCCATTCAGCGCGCAGGATCGCCGCCGTGTCTTCGTCAGCTTCGCGCGAGTGAATGATCACGGGCAACTGCGCCGCACGCGCCAAACGCAACTGCCACGCGAAGACTTCGCGCTGCGCTTCGCGCGGCGAGTTGTCGTAATGATAATCGAGGCCAATCTCGCCCCAAGCCAACACGCGCGGACTGCTGCGCATGATCTGTTGCAGACGCTCCGCCGCCCGTTCATCAAACAAACGCGCGTCGTGCGGATGCACACCGGCTGCCGCATAGACGCCTTCATAGCGTTCAGCAATCTCAAGCGCACGCTCCAATGATCCACTGTGCGGATCGCCCGTACCCACATTCAAAATCGCAACGACACCGGCCGCACGCGCACGCGCCACGACCTCATCGCGATCCGCGTCGTACTCCGGCCCGTCTATATGCGCGTGTGAATCAACAAACATGAGCAGAAATGATGAAAGATGAATGCGGAACGACGAATACAGAAGATTATTCATCGTTCATCGTTCTACATTCATCATTTCAATCGTGCGCCATTCGGCACGTCTTCTGTGAAGGTGGCGAGGATGGGCTTGCCTTCGTCGCCGACCGAAGCGGCGAGCACCATGCCTTGCGATTCGAGACCGCGTAGCTTACGCGGCTTTAGGTTGGCGACGAAGATCAACTTGCGGCCGACGAGCGTCTCCGGTTCATAGTGTTCGGCGATGCCGGCGAGAATCTGGCGCGGTTGCGCTTCGCCTAAGTCCACAGTGAAGCGCAACAACTTATCTGATTTCGGAATGCGCTCGGCGGTCAGCACTTCGCCGACGCGCAACTCGACTTTGGCGAAGTCACCGATTTCGATCTGATTGACGACGCCTTCGGGTGCAGCAGACGACGGCACCGCGTCAGCTTCGGTTGCGCCGAGCATCGGTGGCTGAGGGCTAGTCTCTGCGTTTGAAGGCGCGCTGGGCACGGCGTCCGCTTCAGTCGCGTGCGCGCCAGAGGTCGCGGGCGTTTGTGCGTTCGTCGCCGCAGTTTGCTGTCCTGCTGTCGGCGCAAGTTCTTTTTCTATCTCTGCCATCTTCTTCGCTCTGTCGAGGCGCGGAAAGAGCGGCGCGACTGCGCCGACGCTTGTGCCCGCGGCCAAGCCTCCCCATGTTAGTTTTGCTGGATCGTTTGCTTCGATCTCTGTGGTCTGGTCCAAATGCTGCCAGATGGCGCGCGCCGAGTCGGGCATGAACGGATAGAGCATGACGGCGAGCCAGCGTAGCGTCTCGGCCGCGCGATAGAGCACGGCGTTAAGCGTCTGGCGCTGCGCTTTGTCCTTCGCCAATTCCCAAGGCTTCGCGTCCGAGATCAACTTATCCACGCGCGCAATGATCGTCCAAGCTGTTTCGAGCGCGCGACTGAAAGCGTGCTCGTCCAGCAAGCGCACAAACTGATCGCGCGCCAATTCAACCGCGCTCGCCAACCCTTGCGCGTCCGCATCAACACCCGCGCGTTTGGCGTGCAAGCGTTGCGCTTCGCCGATGTCGTCCGACGGCACGCGACCGTCACAATAACGCTCGATCATCGTCAGCGTGCGACTCACAAGATTGCCCAGCCCGCTCGCCAGATCGCTGTTCGTGCGCGCGATCAGAGCTTCATAACTGAAATTACTATCCTGCCCGAAGACCATCTCGCGCAGCAGGAAATAGCGCACAGGGTCAATGCCGAACTGCCGGCGCAGCAGATTAATGTCAATCGAATTGCCGAGCGTCTTCGACAACTTGCGCGCCGCTTGATCAACCCAAGTGCCGTGCGCGATGACTGCGGTCGGTTGCTCTATCCCCGCAGCCATCAAGAACGCGGGCCAATAGATCGCGTGCTGGCGCAAGATGTCTTTGCCGATGAAATGAAACGCGGTGTGCTCATCATCTTGCGTGTGCGGCCAGAATTTTTGAAACAGTGTGTCGTCCGCGCTGCTCCAGCCGAGCGCGGTGATGTAGTTCGTGAGTGCGTCGAGCCAGATATAGACCGTGTGCGCCGGATCGTCCGGCACAGGGATCGCCCAACTGACCGAAGACTTCAGACGGCTGATCGACAAATCTTGCAGCCCGCGCTTGACGAAGCTAATGACCTCGTTGCGGCGCACGTCGGGCCGGACGAAATCGGGGCGCGCATCGTAGAGCGCAAGCAGCGCCTCGTCGTAATCTGACAGACGAAAGAAGTAGCTCTCTTCCGACACGCGGTCGAGCGGCGTCTCATGAATCAGACACGTCGGCGGCTCGCCCTCGCGCGCAGGCTTCGCGTACTCATCCTCCGTCTTAAACGTCGCACACGGCGCACAGAACCAGCCTTCATAAAAACCTTTGTAGATCGCCTCGCGCCCCTTCGGCGTCTGAGCGCGCGCGCACGCACGCCAGAACTCTGCGACCGCCCGATAATGAAACGGCTCGGTCGTGCGCATGAAGATGTCGTAGCCGCCGTGCGCGCCGTCGAGTTGAAACGCGGCGAACATCTTCTGCAACTCGCCGACGATGTAATCAACATGCTCCTTCGGCGTCTTGCCCGTGCGCGCGGCGGCGCGCTGCACGTTCGTGCCGTGCTCGTCCGTGCCAGTCAGAAAATAGGTCTCAGCACCACGCTGCCGACGCGCGCGCACGACGCAGTCCACGACGACAGTCGTGTACAAGTGCCCGACGTGCGGCAGGCTGTTCGCGTAATAGATCGGCGTGGTGGCGTAGAAAGTATTCATCAGTGGTCAGTGGTCAGTGGTCAGTGGTCAGTGCAGACAGTTTTTAACTGATCGCTGACCACTTATCTCCTCTGCGCTTTCGCAAATTCATCGTTCGGATTGAAGCGCGGCAACTCTGGCGCGTCGGCAATGTGGCGGCCAATGGCGAGCGCGATTTCGGCCTCTTGGATCATGCCTTGAAAATTCCAAGTGTCGCTGTACTCGTCCGACGGTTGATGATAGTGCGCGTTGTTGTAAGCCTCGAACTGTTTTTGCCCCCAACCTTTGGGCCGGCCGATGAAATCATCGCCCGGTTCCAGATTGATCGAAGGCACGCCGACCTTGGCAAATGGGAAATGATCGGAACGATAGAACAGGCCCTGTTCCGGGCGGGCGTCGGGTTTCACTTCCATGCCGCGTTCACGCGCGACCGCTTCGACCACCGCTTGCAACGTCGAACGATTCGCGCCGAGCGGGATGAAATCGCGCGTCAGCCCCAGCACGTTCATCGAATCGAGATTAACGTCCGCCGCAGTCTTGGCCAAAGGCGCGAGCGGATGGCGCGCATACCATTCTGAACCGAGTAAGCCCTGCTCTTCGGCTGTCGTAAATAGAAATAGGATCGAGCGGCGCGGGCGTTCACTCTCAGGCAGATTAACGAGCGCCTGTGCGATGCCGAGCACAGACGCCACGCCCGATGCGTTATCAACTGCACCGTTGTAAATCTTATCGCCCGTCTTATCCGGTGCGCCTATGCCGAAGTGATCCCAATGCGCGCTGAAGACGACATACTCATCGCGCAGCCGCGCATCGCGGCCCGGCAAGATGCCGACGACGTTCGGCGCGGCCACGCGCTTTACCTCACTGTGCAGATCAATCGCGCCTTCGAGATTTAACGGCACGGGTTTGAAGTCGCGCGAGGCAGCCGCACGGCGGAGCGCATCGAGGTCTTGCCCCGCGAGTTTCATCAGGCGATGCCCGGCGGCGTCAGTCATCCATGCACGCATCTTGAGGTACGGCGTTTTGTCGCCTGCGCCGCGTGCGATGTCGAAACGCCAAGAACCGTTCGACGTGCGCACGACGCTCCAAGGATAGCCGGCCGACTCGTCCGTGTGCAGCAGGATCACGCCGGCCGCGCCACGTCGCGCGCCCTCTTCGTACTTGTACGTCCAACGACCGTAGTAAGTCAGCGCGCGCGCACCGAACAGGTTCGGCTCTTGCGGCGTCGCAGGCGGATCGTTGACGAGCATGACGAGAATCTTGCCGCGATAGTCGTCCGGTGTGCCCTTGTAGTCGTTCCAATGCTGCTCCGGCGCGTCAATGCCGTAACCGACAAACACAAGCGGCGCTTTGATCGCCACGTCCGCCTCTTGCGCGCCCGTGAACGCGACGTAATCGTCCGCGAACTTGAACGACTCCGAGCCGCTATTGCCGCTCACGTTCAACATCGTCGCCGGATCGGCCTTCACGCCGACGAGCGCGACAGGTTGAAA
>QHXQ01000095.1 GCA_003223935.1 Acidobacteriota bacterium
TCGCCACGTGCGATCTCGCAGGCCGTGTGCTCGAACGCGCAGAGTTTTCGATGAGCCAATCGCCGGAGCAGTTGGCCGAATTGATCATCGAGAGTGTCAGGCGGATCGCGCAAGACGCAGGCGGGCAACCCATCGAAGGCGTCGGGATCAGTCTGCCCGGCCTCGTTGATCCAGATAGCGGGCGCGCGATCTACATCCCGTATTTCCGTTGGCGCGATTGGGCTGTGGTCGAGCGCATCGGGCGCGCCACAGGTCTCGACGTGATCGTTGATAACGATGCGAACGCGGCGGCGCTCGCGGAGTTGTGGTTCGGCCGGCCCGAAGTGAGCGAAGCGCGCGACTTCATCCTCGTGCTCGTCGCCGACGGCATCGGCACAGGCATCGTCTTCGACGGCCAAATCTATCGCGGCGAGCGCGGCGCGGCCGGTGAGTTCGGCCACATGATTGTCGGCGCGGACGCGCCGGTCGCTTGCTCGTGCGGCAATCACGATTGCTGGGAAGCGTTCGCTTCTGGACGCGCGGCCGGCGCGCGCTACGCCCAACTATCGAAGCGACGCGACGAAGCAGATACGCCTGCGCTCTATGAGGTAGTTGATCGCGCGCTGGCAGGTGAGCGCGCCGCGATTGACGCGCTCACGGAAACAGCGCACTACCTCGGCATCGGCATCTCGAACATGATCGTCGGCCTCAGCCCCGAAGCGGTCGTCGTCGGCGGCGCAATCGCACGCGCGTGGCCGCTTGTGGCCGACGCGCTCGGCGAAACCATCCAACGCAGTATCCGGCGCGGTCTCCCCTCAGCCCGCATCGTCGCCTCCACCTTGGGCGATCAACCCACGCTCATGGGCGCACTCAGCCTCGTCCTCGCGCGCAAGTTTGCGTCTGTCTCGGCAGCGTGAATCAGCAAGTAAGTTTTGATCAGAGCTTGACTGCGCCGGTCGTCACTTCGCGCCTTTGCCTTCCGTGATCGTCAACATGCGATCAATGCTCGGCACGGTGACTGTCTCCAACGTGCCGTCGGGCCATTTCACTTCGAGTTTATCAATTTTTGTGGCTGCGCCGAGACCGAGGTGCAGGCAGGGGTCGCTGTTGGAGGCGAAGCTTGCGCCACTGATGAGGTCGAGACGTTGGCGCAGCTTGCCGGTTGTCGCATAGACGCGTGCGCCGGTCGCATCGCGCGGGCTGTGCTTCGCCGGGTCACCGACGAGTTTGATGCTGAGCCAGTGGTTCGTGGTCTGCGTGACGTTGTGCAAGACGGTTGGCGGCGCGTCGCAGTTGTTGATGACGGCGTCGAGGCGGCCGTCGCCGTCAAGGTCTGCGATGGCGAGACCGCGCGCGGGCCAAGCCTCGGCCAGCGCGCTGCCGGGCGCTGCGCCGACGCGCTCGAAGCGACCGTTCGTGAGATTGCGGAATAGGAGCGGCTGCTCGGCCCACGACGTGCCCCACGGATGATTGTCCACAGACGGATAGACGTGGCCGTTGACGACGAGTACGTCCTTCCAGCCGTCGTTGTCGAAATCTAAAAAGCTCGTGCCCCAACCGAGGAAGGGAATCGTCACTTCGCCGTGACCCGCTTGAAAGGTCACGTCGGTGAAGTTGCCTTCGCCGTCGTTGTGATAGAGCGTGTTCGAGTCGTCGGAAAAGTTTGTGATGTAGAAATCGACGCGCCCGTCGTTGTCGTAATCGCCGACGGCGAGACCCATCCCCGCTTGCTCGCGTCCGTTCTCATTCAAAGCGACGCCCGATTCATAGCCGACCTCTTCAAAGGTGCCGTCGCCTTTGTTGAGGTAGAGTTGCTTCGGCGTCGAATCGTTGACGACGATCAGATCGAGTAGGTCGTCGTCGTTCGCGTGGACGAAGGCGGACGAGAAACCGTAATAGCCTTGCGGATCATTCACGCCCGCTTTCGCGCTCGCGTCCTCAAACGTGCCGTCCGCCTTCTGATGATAGAGCGTGTCGCCCTCGCCTTTCAGTCCGCGCGGGCCGCACATGACGGGCACGCCGCGAAACTGACAAAAGTTCTGCGCCACACCGCCCGGCTTGCCCACCTCACTCGGACTCGGCGGCATGTTCTTCAGATCGAAATCAACGTAACCGGGCACGAACAGATCGAGCCGGCCGTCGCCGTCATAGTCGCCCCACGTCGCGCCGGTTGACCAACCCTTGCGCGCGACGCCCAACTTCTCCGCTACGTCTGTGAACGTGCCGTCGCCGTTGTTGTGATAGAGCCGCGAGACGCCGTAGTTGCTGACGAACATGTCTGGCCGGCCGTCGTTGTCATAATCGCCGATGGCGACGCCCATGCCCCAACGTTCATTCGCCACACCCGCCTTGTCCGTCACGTCCTCAAACTTCCAGTTGCCGAGATTATGATAGAGCGCGGCACGCGGCGCTCGCTCTTTACCTTGCATGGCGGCGAAGGTCGAGCCGTTAAGCAAGTAAATATCGGGCTTGCCGTCGCCGTCGTAATCGAAGATGGCGACGCCGCCCGATGGCGCATCGAGGATGTAGTCCTTCGCTTGGGTGCCAGCGTGATGGCGGAAGTTGGCGAGTGCTGTTCTAGCGGTCACGTCTTCAAAGACGACCGGCGCTTTCGGGTCAACGATCCCGACCGTGCGCTTCGACGTATAGACACGCGCCTCGCCGGTCGCATTGCCGCCCGTCGGCTGCTGCTTGGTCTCCGGCGTCTGCGCGATAAAGTTCGTTGCCGTTGCGCCAAACAGGCACAACGCGATGAAGAGACGCGCACAGCGCGCCGTAGTTGCAGATGAATGCGACATCAATTTATCTCGGTGAACAATTAGGAATCCTTGAGCGCCGACACAGATGCCCGCGCGAGTGCGGCCACAAAATACAGACCGCCCCGCTCGTCTGTCAAAGCGCTAAGTTGATCTTGAGGAGACGAAGACGAGCGTTGCAAGGCCAAGACACTTTACAGGCCCGAGACCAGCAGAGTACAGTGCGCGAACGATCCGAGCTAATGCCAGCCGCGCTTTTGTCCAGACAGATTATTCATCGGAGGAGACATGAGGAACAATCACCAACGCTTGCTCTCATGCGTCGTACTCGCCGCGTGGTTCATCGCGCCCGCGCTCGTCTTAGCACAAGAAGGCGTCGTCGTCTTGACGGGTGCGCAACTCGCACGCGTCGTGCCGCCCGGCTTCTATTATTCAGGGCAGAGCGCGCCGACGCAGTTGCGCAATGCTGCCGCCGCACGCTTCGGCAAAGCCCGCCACGTCATCGCCGGCCTCGTGGATACTTCGGGTTACTCGGCCGACGTGCGCGCCAGCTACGAGGGTTTTCTGATCGCCGATGCGCCGATCACGATTCAAGGGAGCGACCTCAGCACGGGCGCTTACGGCTTCGGCTTCACGGACGACGGTAAGCTGAACGTCTTCGACGTCGGCGGCCGAAACGTGCTCACGGTCACGACCGACAGAGACGCGCGCCTGCGCCGCCCGCGCCCGTTGATGATGCAGCAGAGCACGAACGGCGTGCGCCTCTATAGCGGTCGAAGCTTTGTCAGCATCGCGGTGAAGTGAGCTTAACGTGTGCGCCGACAGACGCGCCTGCCGGTTGGCGCGCAAGTGCGTCCAGCGTTTCAGCGGCGCTGAATTTTCGGATGACGAACGAAAAATTGGACTGAAATTTTTGCCGGCGCGCAGTCGCGTCCGCGTTTTTCTCGTCAATTTCGCGCGCGCAAAGTCGTGGCATTTTCATTGCATGAGCGAAGCGCGCAGAGCTTGACGCCAATCCGCGTGCGCATGCGTCGCCTGCCGTCGCCGTGCAGCGCACGGTCAACGCGCCGCCGGTGCTCGGAAAAAATATTTGACAGGCGGGTGAATTCTGTATTAAAACGGCTTCGTTCGGATCGGCAACAAACTACCAACGCTCGTTTCTAGGTTCAGGTTATACAACTTCAAGCAGGAATCTTTCGGCCGAAGGGATTGCTCTTTCCTTAGCTGTTCGGTGCGTTAACGCTCCCCGTGCAGCCCCTTGTGCGCTTAAGCAGGAAGCAGCACTTCGACGCCATCTCCACTTTGCGAGGCCCAGCTATGAAGAAACATTGGATGATGCTGCGACTGGTCTGTCGGCCGGTCGCGCTGCTCTTCTGTCTTGCCGCGTTGGCCTTCCCGCTCTACGCGCAGAACAACAAGGCCACCATCGTCGGCACGGTGAAAGACCCGAACAATGCGGTGGTCGTCGGGGCCAAGGTGACGGCCACAAACCTTGCGACCAACGAAACCTCAGAGCCGGTCACGACGGACAACGACGGCACATACACGATCCCCAACCTTGTGCCCGGCAACTATCGCGTGACGGTCGAGCAGACAGGCTTCAAGACCTACGTGCAAGAACCGATTGTCGCCGAGACCAATGCGCGCGTGCCGATTGACGTGCAGTTGACGCTCGGTCAACTCGGCGGCGAGACGGTCACGGTCACGAGCGAAGGCCCCGTGGTTGAAAGCGAGACGAGCGTGCGCGGCGATCTGATCACGGGCCGGCAGGTCACTGACTTACCGATCCCGCAGCGCAACTTCACGCTCCTCGCCGCGCTCTCGCCGGGCGTGACGCGCCCGAACTTGGGGCTGCTCGGCGGCGGCGGTAATTTCGTTGCGGGCGGCGGCGGGCAGAACAACACAGAGTCCACACGCTTCCGCGAGTCGGGCGGTTCGGTGCTCGTCGTCAACGGCGCACGTGCGACCAATAACAATTTCACGCTGGACGGCGTTGATAATAACGAGGCGCAGTTCGGGCAGATCGCGATCTATCCAAACCCTGATGCCATCGCCGAGTTCAAAGTTGAGACGAGCGTGCCTTCGGCTGAGTCGGGGCGCGCAGGCGGCGGCATCATCTCAACCACTTTCAAATCGGGCGGCAACGCGATCCATGGCACGGCGGCTGAGGTCTATCAAGGGCGCTTCCTAAGCGCCGCCGCTTCACAGTTCGACCGTGATGTCACAAATAGAGTGCCGAACTACGTGACGCACAACTACTATGGCACGGTCGGCGGGCCCGTCTTCTTGCCGCGCTTCGGCGAAGGCGGCAAGATTTTCTACGATGGGCGCAATCGCACCTTCTTCTTCTTCTCGCTCAACGGGCAGCGCAACAGCACGCCCATCTTCGGCGGCACAGGCGATCCGCAAGCCGTGCCCGTGCCGACCGCCAAGATGCGCGTCGGCGACTTCAGCGAGTTGCTGCGACCCGGCAATTTGCGCGTCTATCCATTGGCCGGCGGCGGCACGGTGACCGCGCCACAGGGCACGATCTTCGCTCCGAACGGCACGCCGATCCCCGGCAACGACCTGCGCAACTGCGCCACTTGCGGCGCGTTCTCGCAGTTTGCGTTGAACTACTTGAACGCCTTCCCGCTGCCGAACCTGCCGGGCATCGGGCGCAACTTCCGCACCAACCGCAAAGAGCACGCCAACGTCAACAGCTACGACGTGCGCATTGATCATCGCATCTTAGAGAACAACGCTTTCTTCGCGCGCTACAGCAAATCGAACTCGGCGCGCAGCCGCGATAACTTCTTTCCGCTCGGCGCTTCGCCCAACGGTCACGACCTGCCCGCCGGCCCATCTGCCGGTGATGAGTTCGGCAACTCCAGAGGTTTCACGATGGGCGACACGCACACGTTCTCGCCCACCATTGTGAACGATGCACGCTTCGGCGTGACGCGCGTGCGGATCGGCATCTTCAACACGGGCGTCTTTGGTACGGGCGGCTTCAGTCCGACCGTCTCGGCCGACTTGGGCGCGCGCGGCATCAATCTTAGTCCCAACACGAGCGGCATCGTACTCGTCGGCATCGTGGACAACCTGAACAACGAAGACCGCGCGCTTGAGTTCACCGGCGACGGCGGGCCGTTCTACTTCCTCTCGAACAACTTCAACTTCGCCGACGCCGCGACCATCGTGCATGGCCGCTCAACCTTCAAGGCCGGCGGCGACCTGCGCGTGCGCCAGAACAGCAACTTTGACGGCGGGCGCAACAACGGCACGAAGGGCAACTATCAGTACGGCACAACCGGCAGCGGCTTCGTCTCCGGCAACTACAACGGCATCGGGCCGAACGATGCCGGCTCATCAGTCGCCAACTTCCTGCTCGGCTATGCGCCGGGCTTCGTCGGGCGCGGCGATCCGGGCGGGCCTTACTTCCAGTCGAGCAAAGAGATCGCCTTCTTCGTGCAAGACGATTGGAAAGCGCGGTCTGATCTGACGCTGAATCTCGGCCTGCGCTACGACATCTTCACTGCGCCGACCGAACGCTTCAATCAACAATCCAATTTCGATCCGGCCACCAAGACCATCATCGTTGCGGGCGACAACGCGCCGGGCGGGCGCGACCTCGCGTTCACCGACAAGAACAACTTCGGCCCGCGCATTGGCTTCGCCTACAGCGGTCTCCGCCCAGACAAGAAACTGGTCTTACGCGGCGGCTACGGCCTCCTGTATGCAGTTGATGTCAGCGCCCAGCAACCGCTAACGTCCAACCCCGGCACGGGCGCAGCCAGCTACGCCTGCACGCCGATCACCAATCCCGGCGGTTGTTCATTCGCCGTGCTGCGGCAGCGCTATCTGTTCGATGTCGGCGTGCCCGTCGCGCCAGTCGTCACGGCTGCGCCCGGTTCGCGTTTCCCTGCGCCGACCAATGGCGGTCTCATCCTCTTCAACGATCCGAATCGCAGGGATGAGATGTACCACCAATATAATTTGACGGCGCAATACGAGTTCGCGCCGAACTGGTTGGCCGAAGTCGCTTATGTCGGCTCGCTCGGTCGCAATCTGTTGACGCTGACTAACATCGGCACAGGCAACGACGAAGGCGGCCCCGGTTCGCGTGAGGTCGTGCTCGTGCCCGGCAGTTCAGGCAATCCGATCATTGCGACGCGCTACAACGGCCGTTCCAACTACAATGCGTTGCAGTCCAAACTGGAGAAGCGTTTCTCGCGCGGTCTCTCGATCCTTTCGACCTACACTTGGGCGCACGCGATTGACACTTCGCCCGGCGGCATCTGTGCCGGCGGCGCGAGCGCGCGTGATTGCGGGCCTGACGATCCGCTCCGCCCCGACCTTGATCGCGGCAACTCCGACACGGACATCCGCCATCGGTTCACCTTCTCCAACGTCTATGATCTACCCATCGGGCGCAATCGCCGCTTCTTAAAAGATATGCCGAAGGCGCTCGATTATGCCATCGGCGGCTTCCAACTGAATAACGTTATTCAGTTGCAGAGCGGGCCTGTCTATAACGTGACCTGCAACGGCGGGCGCGTGGATATTCTCGGCGATCCCTCGCCGACCGCCGCCGACATCGCCGCCGGCCGGCAACTCAACCGCGCGGCTTTCCGTTGCGCCACGACGCCGATCTTCGTCGGCGATCCGAGCAGTCCGCACATCGGCTCGCTTGGGCGCAACGTCTTTCGCGGGCGCAAGCAGTTCTACTGGGATGCTTCGCTCTTTAAGAACTTCCCCGTGCCCGCGATCAGCGAGGCGTTCAACGTGCAGTTCCGCTTCTCGGCCTACAACGTGCTGAATCGCGTGAACCGTTCGTCCCCGAACGGCGACATCAACAACACCAACGACTTCGGGCGCGACCTGAGCGAACAACGCCGCCGGCAGATGGAGTTCTCGCTCAAGCTAATCTTCTAAGCCGACGGCGCGGCCGACGAGTACCAAAGAGCGAGTGGCGGGCACGAGTCTTCGAGCGCCCGCCACTCGTTTAGTTTGTCTCGAGCAGGGGCAACTTGAGCTTGCGGCGCGAACCGACTAACCTGATCTGGGTCTCCTAAGACCTCGACAGCAAGTGGTCGCGCCGCAGCCTCTGGCCAGCAGCCATTATTTATCCTGAAGCGGAGAAGTTTGATGAAAGGTTACAGTTTTCGCCCGACGACCAACGCCGTGCGGGCCTGTCTCATGCTTATGTTATTGCTGCTCGGCGCACAGAGCGCACGGCCGCAGGACGAGAAGCCGAAGAGCATCGGCGGCAAAGAGCACGACGATAATATCCTCGGCGTGCGCATCGGCATGGATGTCGAGACCGCGCTCAAGTCCGTGTTCATCAACGCCAACCGCAAACCGGGCCAAGAGAAGCCCGATGCGTTGCGCCATGAGGGCAAGGACAAGAAAGACATTCGTGTGCTCTACAACGATCTGAAGATCGGCAAATTGCAGATCGTCTTTGCCAATGGCCAATGGGTGAAAGAGATCGTGCTCGACTATGCACAACGCCCAACCTTCGACGAACTGCGGCTTGCGCCCAATGGCAATATCTACAATGCGATGGGCGGGCAACGCTATGATGATCGCTACACCATCGGCTACACGGAGGAGAACGAAGCGAAGCGCCAGCGCGTCTGGTATCGCGACGAGAAGACCGACTTGGGTTATCGCGAGCGGATCGAATTTACCTCCGGCAAGCATCCCGACACGGGCGAGATGGAGGGCCGACAGATCGTGCGCAAGACGATCTACGTGACTCCGGGCGACGAAGAGAAATTCCTCAAGGCTATAGGGCAATAAGCCGCGCAAGCTGTGTTAATGGATTTTAAGTTGAGCAACAAGAGCACTGCGTCGGCGCAGCACGATACAGTCGCTCGTGGTTTGCGCTGCGCGCTCTGCGTCGCCCTATGGTGCTGCGCGTTATCGCTCGTCTGTGCGGTTGCACAGCAGACGCGCCGCCAACAGCCCACAACGAAACCGGCGCAGACAACAGTCCGCGCCGATGGCAACACGACGGCCGCGCTCACTGAAGCCGCCGCGCTATTGCAGGCGGGCCGACTTGACGAGGCGGAAGAGGTGGTACGGCGAAGTTTAAGCACAGCGCCGCGCGATGCGAACGCGCATACACTGCTCGGCGTCATCCTCGATGAGCGCGGGCGCACGGCGGAAGCCGAGCAGGAGTATCACGAGGCGCTCAGGCTTGAACCGAAGCATGTGGCGGCGCGCTCTAATCTCGGCGTCTTGCTAGCGCGCACCAATCGGATCGATCAGGCGATTGAGATGTTTGAAGCGGTGCTGCGCATCGAACCGGCGCACACGAAGGCCGGCTTCAATCTCGGTGCGCTCTACGCCGCGCGGGGCGATTACAATCGCGCCGTTCCGCTGCTCGAACGCGCGGCCAATGTGCACAACAATCAAGCCGCAACGGCCGATGCGAGCGATCTGGCGCTGCTGCTAATGCTTGAGAACGCTTACGCGCACGTCGGGCGTGGGCAAGCTGCGGGCGCGCTCGCGGATCGGATCGAACAACTCGCGGGCGACGATGCGCGCACGCTCTTTACGCTCGGCCTGACTCTCGCAGAAGGACAGGAGTACGCGCGCGCGGCGCGGCTGTTTGAGCGCACGAATGCGCTGCGCCCGCAGACGTTTGAAGTGCTCTACAATTTGGGCGTGGCGCGCTACAACCTCAATCAACTCGATGAAGCAGCGCAAGCGCTCAACGCCGCCGCAGCGCTTGCGCCAAACGCCGCCGAACCTTATTACCGTCTGGGTTTGATTGCTTCCGCACGCGGCGACAGCAAAGCAGCGCTCGAATACTGGGGCAAAGCATTAACGCTTCGACCTGATTATGCTGAAGCCAATTTTATGATCGGCGAAGAACTGCTCAAGCGGCGCGTGCCCGAAAACGCAGTGCAGTTTTACGCGCGCGCGTTAGAGCTAGACCCGGCGAAGTTGATCTATCATATCCGGCTCGGCGTCGCAGACTTTCGCAGTCAGCATTACCAAGAAGCGCGGGCCGTCTTTAATCGCGCGCTTGAGCGTTTTCCGAACGATGCTAACCTCTATTTTCTGTTGGGCTATGCGGCGCGCGCCGAAGGGCAATACGACGACGCCATCGCCGCGTTCAATCGCTCGCTCGCGCTCAAGCCCGATAATCCAGACGTGCTGACGAACCTCGGTTTCATCGCCGGCCAGCGCGGACAAGAGGCTGAAGCCGAGCGGCTGTTGCGCCAAGCCATCAAGCTTGACCCGAACAACTTCCCGGCGTATCACGATCTCGGTCGCCTGCTGGTCAAGCTCAGAAGATACGATGAGGCGCTGCCGCTTTTGGAGCGCGGCGCGAGTTTGAACAAGGAAGACCCGGGCGTACACTATCAACTATTCCTCGCTTACTCGCGGCTCAAGCGCAAGGAGGACGCCGAGCGCGAATTGGCCATCTTCAAACAGTTCGAGGCGGCGACGAAGCACGCGCCCACGCCGCTCGGCGGCGCAAACGCGGGCATGGCCGCGGGCGAGACGGACGCGCAACCGCCACCCCTGCCGGCCGCAGCGGCCGGTGAATCGAGCAAGCCGCCCGTGCCATAGGATCGATAAGTTTATGCACGAACGTAAGCTCCCCGGTTTGATTTTAGTACCACGCCCACGCGCCGCGCGCTTGCGCCTATTCGTCGCGGGCCTATTCGCGCTGCCGCTCTTACTTGTCATGCGCGGCGCAATGGCGGATGTTGATAACAACGCGGCCAAGATTGATCGTTACAATCAAGAGATCAGCAAGAACTACGATTTCAAATTCGGCCCGAATCCATTCGCGCCGTCGAACGCGACGACGACGACGGGCAAGTTCATCCCCGGCGACATGTTCATCTCATCGGTGCGCTGCCAGAAGTGCCACACGGACGCGCACGCGCAGTGGTTGCAGTCGGCGCATCGCAACGCTTTCCGCGAGCCGTTCTATCAGAAGAACGTCAAAGACCTGACCTCGCAGCGCGGCATCGAGTACACACGCCATTGCGAGTCGTGCCACAACCCGGCGGCGCTCTTCTCCGGCGCGCTCACAAAAGACGCACACGTCAAACGCCCGTTCGATGACGAAGGCGTCTCGTGTATCGCCTGCCACTCGATTCAGGCAGGCACGAAGCGCGGCATCGGCGGCTACGTGATGGGCGAGCCTGCGCTCTTGGTCAAAGAGGATGGCACGCGCCGCCTGTTCGACGTGACCGATCAAGAGATTCTCGACGACGTGCCCTCGCACCGGCGCGCGATGATGCGGCCCCTTTTGAAAGACGCTGCGTTCTGTTCCGCCTGCCACAAGTCGCAAGTGCCGCACGAGTTGAACGACTACAAATTCCTGCGCGCCTTCGCCGTCGCGGACGAGTATCAACAGTCTTCATTCTCGAAAGAGTCGCCGCATCCGTTCTACACGCGCGATCTTGAGACGTGCTCGTCGTGCCACATGAAGAAAGAGCCTGCGCCGCTCTACGATGTGTCGGCGAAGAACGGCGTGCTCAGTTCGCATCGTTGGGCGACGGCGAACACAGCGATCCCGACCTTCTACAAGTGGCCCGATCAGCTTGCAGCCGTGCAGAAATTTTTAGAAGCGGATGCTGTCGGCGTGGACATCTTCGCCATCCGGCGCAAGGGTGTGGACAACGAGGAGTTGATCGCGCCGCTCAATCACAACAAGTTCACGCTTGCGCGCGGGGATCAGATCACCGCCGATGTCGTCATCACAAACAAGAACATCGGGCATTCATTCCCGCCGGAGTTGCGCGATTTCTACGAGGCTTACATCGAGTTCACCGTTCGAGACGACAACGGGCAGACGCTCTATCAATCGGGCTTCGTCAAACCGAACGGCTACTTGGACGAATCGGCGCACAACTACAAGACCTATCTCGTCAAGGCGGACGGCTCGTACAACGACAAGCATCACATCTGGCGCACGCGCGTCATGGCGCAGAACAATCAGATTCAATCGGGCCGCTCCGACATGGCGCGTTATGAGTTTGTCGTGCCGCAGAACCTGCAAGGCGCACTGCACCTGTCGGCGCGCGTCCGCTATCGCCGCTTCACGCGCGTCTTTCAAGACTACGCGCTCGGCAAGTCGGTTGATTATCCGATTGTGACGATGGCGACGACCGAATATGCGCTAAAAATTGGCGCGAACGAAGCCCAACCCATCGTCGCCAACACGAAAGGCGTCATGCCCGACTGGCGGCGTTGGAACAACTACGGCATCGCGCTCCTCGATAATCGTCAATACACACTCGCCGCCGACGCCTTTGCCCGCGCCGCCGAACTCGATGAAACTTATCGTCCGATGGCGCAGGTCAATCGCGCGCTTGCGCTGTTTGAACTTGAACAGTACGAACCGGCCGCGCAGATTCTCGATGCCGTGCTCGCGGCGAATCCTACAAACTGGCGCGCGCTCTTCCAACGCACACGCATCAACGTCAAACGCGGCGAGTTGGCCGCGGCCGAAGCGAACCTGCGCCGCATCCTCGAAGCCTTCCCGCACGACCGCATCTCTTGGCAGCAGTTGGGCGAACTCTGCAAGATCAAACGCGACTTCGCGGGCGCGCGCCACTGTTACGAATCAATCCTTGCGATTGATCCAGAGGACACGGGCGCGCACTACAATCTGATGCTCATCTATCGCAAACTCGGCATGAACGACGAAGCGAAGCGCGAGGCGAAAATCTTCGCCGATCTGAAAGACGATCCGTCAGCCTTCACGCTCGCCAACGAATTCCTGCGCCGCCATCCAGAGATGAGCAACGAGAGCGTGCCTTGGCACGTGCACAACTTAAGCGAACTGAAAGGAACAGCGGCCGGGGCCGCCGGCCAGTGAATGAGAGTTGAGCCGCGAGCTTTGGGTAGGTTGAAAATCTGTATCGTCTTATGCTTCGTCGCCACGCTCCTCGGCGGCAGTTACATACAACACGTCGCCGGGCAGCAGCGCAAACGCAAGAGCGAATCGCCGCAAGCGCACGGGCGCACGCTCTACGTGCAGAACTGCGCGCGCTGTCACGGCGCAGACGGGCGCAGTCAGACCGAGATGGGGCAACTCTACGACGCCACCGATCTCACAGACGCGCGCTGGTGGCGCGACCAGCACATCAGCGACCGGCGACTAACGAACTCGATCACCAACGGCAAAAAAGGCGGCATGCCCGCCTTCGGCAAAAAACTCTCCCGCACAGACATCGCCGCCCTCGTTGCCTTCGTGCGCACGTTCAAGCATTAAGTTTGTGATTCAATGCTCGAATTAACCCGCGCCGAGCGTAGGTATTCAATCTACAACGCGAGGAAGCACCATGGAAAGAATGCTGTCGAGGCGTTGGGTTGAATGAGTTGTTATGCCGATGACTTCAAAACAATTTCCTCCTATCGGATTAACTTTTTGAGTGTAGGTCGTCAATGGTAACGCCCCTCCTGCCATAGAACATTAGTCATCGCTCAAGGACATCAAACATAAAGCGATGCTTTTCCTCATCACGCTTAAAATGGTAATAAGGATTTCTCTCTGGGCCAATCCAATCTTCTACCTTCCCAGATATTATTTCTGACATTGAATACGATAATATTAAACTGTGTTCACCTATAAGAAAGGCTTGGAAAGGATTAACAGCATCGTAGGTATATAACTGAACGCTTACCTTTTTTGAACTAAATATTTCATCAACTTTGCACCTCTAAGACAGCTCTTTTACTGAATGAGCGCTCGATTCAATATTGAGCACATACTTTTCTAATCCGTCTACGGTCTGAGCAAAGTCTTTGTCAATCAGGTAGTAATCAAAATGGACATTAAACCTGTTGCGCGATAAGTGAGTGAAAGGCTAAGTTTCCATCCCCTATGACCCTCTATCGCAAGCTTAGTCGAAATCCCAAACAGTTCTTGACTGTTACAGGGATGAATCTCCACCAGTTTCAATCGCTCCTGCCAAAATTTCACCAAGCCTTTGAGCAACAAGAGCAAAAGCGCAAAGCGGTCGTCGTCAAAACTAAAGCCGAGCGAAAGCGACGAGCCGGCGGCGGTGCACGGTTCGCGCATGAGTTAGCCGACCAACTGCTGATGCTGCTCAGCTACTACCGGCTCTATTTGACCCAAGAGTTTCTCACGCTGCTCTTCAAACACCAGAACAAAAGCAGCGTCTCACGAAACATCTCACAGATGCGCCCTCTCTTTGCAGCGGTCTTGCCGACGCATCAGCAGGCTCGAAGCAAAGTCCTTTCGCTAGCCAACAAAGAACAGCAACGGCGCCGAAAGCGCATCGGTTCGGTCGAAGAGTTCAAAGCAGCTTATCCCGAACTGACTTTCATCATTGATGGGGTCAAGCAGGAGAAGCGCCAGCCCAAGAACAAAGAGAAACGCAAAAGCGATTACGCAAAGAAGAAGTCGCGCCACACCCGCAAGCAAATCGTCATCAGCACGCCGGCGGGCATCATCGTCTCGCAAAGCCCATCGGTCGGCGGGCGCGCGCACGACTTCAAAGCCTTCAAAGCAGACCAGAGCCTTCAGGAAGTCTGCCGTAACTTTGGCGCGCAGCGCGTCCAGTTGTACGCCGACAGCGGCTTTCAAGGCAGCGAAGACTTGAAGTTACCGCTCGAATCAAGGTTGATGCAAAGAGCCAGGCGTAATCATCCACTGACTCGCGACGAGCAGAAGCTGAACCGCCTGCGCTCTGCGATCCGCATCAAGGTCGAGCACACGCTCTCAAGGCGCAAGCAGTACGCTATCGCCGCCTCGGTCTATCGCAACCGAGATGAAGACTATGATGCGACAATGAATGTGGTGTCGGGGCTGGTGAACTTACGAGCCTTTGACAGAATCTTTCAAAGAACAGGGTTGGCGATCTAAGCTGAGCAATCGAGGCAGTATCATGTCTTGGCTCAGATGGTCTTATCGCGCAACAGGTTTATTCAATAACTGGCAACTTGGGTTAATTATAGTCTCAAGCTTGGCTCAAGCAACGCGACTCTGATTCGCCCATCCTCTTTCCCTCCCGGCAGGGCTTACCCATCAGCCAGCAGATGCTCGATGTATTGATGAAAGAGTATGCGGAGTTGGCCAACATCCCGCCAGAGAAGCGACACTTTCACGTGCTGAAACACTCAATAGCGACACATCTGTTAGACGCTAGCGCAGACATCCGGTTCGTACAGGACTGGCTGGGCCATGCCAATATTCAAAATACGGTCGTTTATGCCGCGCTTGTCTCGCATAACCGCGAAACGAAGGCCCGGGGATATTTCCTCAAACCATCACGATTTTAAGTCTCCGCGCGCTACTTCCGCCCAAAGCAACCCTAAGGATTTAGACCTGAGGTAAGATGAGCGCACGTGGTCTCGATTGAACACCATTAAGATACCCCTTGATCTAACTAGCCCTGGAATGGCTGCGAGCGAAATGCCTGAGAACACGACGACCGAACAGAATTGGCTGGTGTGCGACTGGCTCGCGGCGCTATGCCTCTTTCTGGCCACCGCCGCTGTGGTCGGCTGGCAGAACTCGCGGCTGGGCGTACTTTGGGATGCCAGCTACATTCTGGAAAACTCTTACCGCATCTCGCTCGGCGATATTCCGTATCGCGATTTTCCTTTTCCTTACGCGCCGCTCACCTTTCTGACACAAGCTGCGATTATCAAGACTGCCGGGCGCGTGTTCTGGCACCACATCGTGTATTGCGCCCTAGTGGGCGGACTAACGACCGTACTTACGTGGCGGATTCTTTTGCGTCTGCTACGTGGAGCCGTGCCCCGCGTAAGGCTTGTTGCTTTCTGCTTGAGCGCGCCCCTCGTCGTGCTCGGCATCTACAGCATTTTTCCGCATCCCTTTTATGATCCAGATTGCACCTTCGTCATAGTCATCTGCCTCATGCTGCTGCTGCGCTTGGAACGAAAAGGGTTTCCGCAACTGCTCGCTTGTCTGACCGGCGTCGTGCTCGTCGGGCCGCTCTTTGTCAAACAGAACACCGGTCTCGCTTTTCTCTTGAGCATCGTGCTGGCACTCATAGGGTTGTTAGTCATCGAAGCATGGCGCAAGCAGCCGATTCGCGGATATGTCTGGTTGCTGGTTGGCATTGTGCTTGGCTTGGCGGCGGCGTTGTTGCTCATTCAATGCACTGCCGGCCTTAATAACTATGTGCGCTGGACGATCCAGTTTGCGGCGGCGCGCCGGACGCCGCCGCTCGCCGACATGCTCGCGATCTATCAGAACCGACTGATGATGTTGTGGCTCGCTGCTTTTGTGGGCGGCGTAATCTTGTGGCGGTTCAACCGGCGGGGCAGCCGTGCGCTCGCATCTTTGGCTGCGTGCCTGCTATCGCTACCATTCGTATGGGCAGTCATCTATCTGTTTATTGACAAGGATGCGTCAGAGCAAGCAGAGCGGTTGGTTGATGTCTGGCCGTTCGTGTTGGTGGTGGCATTTTTGTGCGCCCTCTTGAGCCTGCGCCGGCGCATGGGTTTCACGCAGGTGCTGCCCTTCATCTTGATCGCGACAGCGCATGGCGCGTTTCTGTCCCAGCAACTTTGGGGTTCCACCTATGGACTATGGCCGCTATTGACTCTGTTGCTTGCGACTGCGATCACGAACTTCTATGCACTTACAGGCAAGAAGCAGGCGGGCAACTCAGCCTCGTGGACGGTCGTGATGTTCGCCAGTGTTGTCGCGGCGTCGTTGCTGATCGCCGGTGGCAGCTACGTGTGGGCACACGAGCGGCTGGACTACGCTAATCTCTCTGACGGTGAACTAGCGCACTCGAAACAGTCTGCGCTCAATGGGCTGTCAATGCGCGGGTCGTGGCTGCCCGACTTCGATGAGTTGGTGAGTTATGCGGACAAGGAGATTCCACCTGCCGATGGCATCTTGATGCTGCCCGGAGAAGACTTGTTCTACTACACGACGGGGCGGCACCCCCGCTTTCCCGTGTTGATGTTCGATCACACCGTCAACCCGTACAGCCCCGAAGAGGTCGTCGCCCTCGCTCAGGCTAAAGACATCCGTTGGCTGATCGTGAAGCAAGACCTACAATTGGAAGATGACCAAGTGGCACAAGAAAGGGACGAGATGCTCAAACCGTTAGAGCAAGACTTCGAGCAAGTGGAGAGCTTGAACAACTACGATATTTATCGGCGCAAGATGGGCAATGATAATGAAGACGACAAGGACGATCAGAATTCGGATAATTCGTCTCAGATAGAACAAGAAACGCACTGAGGAAGTAACTACTGCAAAAGCGGCGTGCTGGCTTACGCCCCCGTCCGCGTCGCTGCCGCCCAATCCGCTAGATTGAAGGATGCGAACTCTGGCGCGCGCTTGCTGCTTCTGGGAGAAAGACGAAGCGCTATGCTGCGAGCGGCGTGAGAAGGCTGACCGACATGAAGCGATTCGTGATTCAGCAATGTATCTGTTTAGTCCAGACTGCGTAGTCTGGACCATCCAGCGCGGCGGCTGTGCCGGGGATGAGTTCCGTCCCCAGCGGCGAGACCTCGATGGCGGTGCCGTGCCCGTCGTCGGCGATGACGATGTAAGCACCGGGTACGGGTGGGAACGGCAGCGCCCCAGCGCATCAGTGATAATCTTCATACACGCTCCCTTGCTGACCTAATAATTTTTGTGAGGCGAACGTTAAGTGGAACTTGTTGTTAGCTCAACAATCGAGCAGGCGAGGCAGACAACAGGAAGTACTAGCCGTTCCCACACATGGAGACGAGAATCTATAACGGCCGGGCGGGGCGAGCAACAAACATTTCACCTGACCGATTATCACTTTTGAGCACGAGGAAATGCCTCATGTTGGCGTAGTCGCTAAAAGAGCAGTAAAGATGAGCCTGCTGACTATGCCCGCTAAATTTTGCCCTCGCAGCCAAGTTGGATCCGCACGTGTGGTGGCTTTCAGAGATCAAGGCAGAACGCTAAGCAAAACAATGACTTGGCTTTAACATGCTGCACATAACTTTTCAAAAGTGATAAGCGGTCAGAATACAAACAGCTTGACACCTTAGATACGACGTGATAGAAGGCCCCGCCAACCAATGACGCCCTTATGCTTCTCAGCTTTTGCGTGTGAGATACAGATTAAGGGGGCATACTTTTCTCCTTCGGGGCGCGATTGCTGTCACAAGCAGGGCGCGGGTGCACTATGCTAATAGGGAGGACGAAGCGATGAAGGAAGTACATGCCGTTGTCGGTTACTTGTCCGACAAGGTCGCAAAGGCGCTTGGCCCGAAAGGTCAGTCTGGCGAGCCACTCGAGATCAAGCTGGAGCGCGGCGGCGACGGCGACACGTACGTGAGGATCAGTCCGAACGACATCGCCGGCGTGCTCGTGGGCGCGTCACAGAAGGGCGAGACTAGCGTGCAAGTGTTGCTGAAAGAGAACGCCACGGTGGAAACCTTCACCCGCGCCGCTGTCAGCGATTTACTGAAGCCAATCAGAGATCTCAGCTTCATTAAGTACCGCCCGCCCATCAATGTGATCTATGTGGATCCGCGGTTCATAGATAAGCTGATAGATATAAACCGCCAGAAGACCTCTTAGCTCCCACGCATGACAGGTCGGTTGTGCGGAGTACAGCATTTAGCACAACCGACCTGTGTGTTTCGCCGCCGGACTGGCCGATCTCGCTCGAAGCGCCCATTCGAGCGGACGCTGCCCGCCCGGCTCGCTCTCATGCTTTCACCATCCTCGGGCCTGATGACAAGCTCCTCGCGCCGAGATTGAAAATTGCTTTATGAGAGTTCTTCTCGCACACCCCCCGCTCAACGCCGCCCGCGAAGTCTCGCCTCCGCTCGGTCTCTGCACGTTGGCCGCTTGGCTAAGACACCAAGGACACGAGGTGCGCATTCTGGACTTAGATTTGGAAGTCAAGGGACTTCCGGCGGGCCAAGAGGTGTACCTGAGCTTGCTGGCGCGTGCGGTGCGCGACTTCTCTCCGAGCGCGGTCGGCATCACCTCGATGTACAACAACAGCCTTCAGGCCGAGCGCATGGCACGGACTGTTAAAGAGTGTGAGCCGTCGATCGTCACCATCGCGGGCGGCTCCCACTTCGGAGCGCTGGGGCGTCAATCGTTGCGGCGCATACCGGAATTGGACTACGCCATAGAAGGAGAGGGAGAGCACTCGTTTTCTATGTTACTCGCAACGCTGGCAGCCGGCGGGCCTGTCGCAGAGGTGCCCAGACTCCATTATCGCGGCGGGGGCGAGTTGCGCGCCACACCCGCGGCGGGGCTGATGGATCTGTCAACGTTGCCGCAGATATGGCCCACCTTGGACAGTATCATAGACTTGCAACGCTACGCCGACACTATCCCAGAGGGAGCGCCGCGCCGTGCGATCTACATCGAGGCTGGGCGCGGCTGTCCCTTCGCATGCACCTTCTGCGCCACGGCACCCTTCTGGGAGCGTAAGTATCGCGTCAAGCCGGTCGAGCGCATCGTCGAGGAGATGCGCTTCCTGTACGAGCAGTATGGATACAACGCCTTTATGCTCGTCCATGATCTCCTGACCGTGGACAAAAAGTTCATCAGCAATTTCAGCGACGCGATGATGGAATCGCGCCTACCCGTAGAGTGGATGGCGAATCATCGCACGGACATCAACCTCCACGGCCTGCTGCCGAAAATGAAGACAGCGGGATGCTGGGCTATGTTCTTCGGGATCGAATCCGCGTCTGCTCGGCTGCAAAAGGTGATGCACAAGGGACTGAAGCATGAGGGAGTGGTCTCCACAATCAGGGGCCTGTCCGACCTAGGCATCGCCTCTACGTGCTCCTTTGTGATCGGTTTCCCGGACGAGACACCCGAGGAGCTTTCCGCGACGGTCAGCGTGGGAGCGGAGTTGAAGCTGATTGGCGCAGGGCTGGTACAGTTCCATCGCCTGCGCACATGGCCGCCTGCACCGCTCTCCCGAACCAAGCTCCCGGCGGAGTTTGACTTTGACTCGCTCCGCATCGAGTACCCGTTCCTAGATGTGCCCAAAGAAGATGTGACCGCAATCGAAGCCGATCCAGAATTTTTCGCCGGCTATTTCGCGCCGTACAGCCACGCCGGAACTTTCACGCAACTGGCGCAAGTGGAACTGTTTTTCACGCAGGCCGTAGCCGTCGCGCCACTCACTATCGCTGTGTTGGGCCGCGTGATGGGCGAGCGCTTCATCGCGTCCTTCTACAGCGTACTTGCGCAGCGTGGGCCCATCACGCGCGAGGAGATTGAGACAGAGTCCTCCGGTATGCTGCCCATTTGGGAATTGTTGCGACCATACCTAGAGGAGTGGGTTGCCGGGCATCCTACACTGCAAGGTTGGCAACTGGAGTTGGTGCAGGCCGTGATGACCTACGAGGAGCAGCGCCTCAGATTTGTCAATAGTGACGGACCGGCACAGGCTAATATGGCCGCCTGCGGCGAGAACTGGGGCGCGTTCGTGTCGCACGCAGACATCGGAGCTATCTTCGAGGCGATGCACACTGACCAGCCGCTCACGCCGGAGCTTGTGCAGGAATGCGCGGTCGTCCTTACCCGCCAAGGAATGCACTCCTACCGCGCATACACCACCGACGTATTGCGCATCGCTGATCTATCCCTTCACCCTCTCCTACTCGAAGCTCCCGCCCTTCAGTGAGTCGAATCCCATAGTGTGCCATTGCTCGGCCGAGCTTTGAGCGCGGAATACATTATAGCGGCGCAGGTGAAGAGCGAGCCGAAAGAATTTTCTTGACACGAGAGAGGTAAAGAACTATTAAGGAGCCGTCATAAGGGTCGGCAAATTCACTTACGACTGCAACAGACCGCAGAAAAGGCCAGCAGCTTATCTCTACAGCCTCACGCCCCTTGATCTCAACAGAGGTAACAAGAGATGCCCAACAAGAAGACCCAACCCGCGACGAAGAAGAAATCACAACAATCTAGGCGCGCCGACCCCAGCCGCGCGCCGAGCGGGCCGCTGCCGCCGTACGGCGAAGCGATACGCGGGGCGATAGCGCGCGGGGACGTGCATGAGATGCGCCGGGTAGCCGCGGCAGCGCGCAAGTGGCTGAAGGACACCCAAGCAGCGCTCGCCGCGATGGAGAAGTCGCTGCGAGACCTAGAAGGTTAAGTGACAGTGCGGGAATCGCATTACCCGCCGCTGACACTAACCCTTGCTCTAACAAATCACCTTTCGAGGAAGGAGAAGATAATGCCAGCACGCAAGGCCGGAAAGAAAAGCACGGCGAAAAAGAGGGCCGGCACACCGAGGAAGGCGGCCGCGCAGGCCGCGAGGGGTAAGGTCCTTTCACAGAGCATCATCAAGAGTATCCTTGACCGGCGTCAGTGGGTGATGTATGCCCAACCGATCTTCGACGTGATCGC
>QHXQ01000096.1 GCA_003223935.1 Acidobacteriota bacterium
GTCGCCGTGCCGCTGATACCAGACAGCCAAGTGACCGTAGAACAGTAGGTCGCGCTCAAGCATACCCTTGTGCAATTCGGCCACGTCCTCAAGCTTCCGGTGCGGCGTCGTCAACAGACTGTTCAGCATCTCCAGCCGCAAGTCGCGCTCGTTCATAATGCACCTCCGGTACAGTGACGAGTGACGAGTGACGAGTGATGAGTTGAAGACCTTTTCTTACTCGCCACTTGTCACTTGCCACTCGTCACTGTTTTTTTAGCGTTCCCCGCGCAAGTCGGAAAAGCGTCTTCACATGGCGCTCTAACCTTTGAGCTACGGGAGCAGAAACGAAACGCTCCCGACGGGACTCGAACCCGCAACCTCCCACTTAACGAGTGGATCGTGTGTAAGCTTCTCAAGTCAGGGCGCGGGGACGCGCCAAAATTTTCAATCAACCATAGACGGCCTCAGGCCGGATGATCAGATCGCCGCGCTCGGTGCGCTCGACCACGTAGTGCTCGAAGCGATCCATGCTGGCGTCGAGGAAGCGGGCCAGCCGCTCCTTAATCTCACGGTCGGTCATCGCCGTCTGCACGCGTAACTCGCGCTCCGCATAGTCGAATGAGCGACCCTCAAAACGAACGTGTACCATTGTCTCTGTCACCTCCTAAAAAAATTGTCGGTTGTCCGTCGTCCGTTGTCCGTTGCGTCCTTGCTCAGAGCTGACCAATAGTTTTTCTTTGACAACATCAGTGCCTTGTGTGAGCGGCGGATCAACGAAGCGTGTTCATTGATCCGCCGGCCGCTCCGGTGTGACCTGACGTTCAAGCCACTTCGCTCTCTTCCGCGAGGAAGAGGTAAGGCCGCCACTCTGGGCGTTGCGCGGCGTAGTGCCGGAGCAACGCACGGTCTAAGCCGTAGCGCAGGGCGCTAGGGCTAGCGAGCAGGGGCATGCGCGCCTCGTCGGGCGTGCGGTCGCCCTTGCGCTGGTTGCAGGGCTTGCAAGCAGCGCAGAGGTTCTCCGGCTCAGAACGACCGCCGCGCGAACGCGGCATGATGTGGTCGAGCGTCAGATCGAAGATCGTGCCGCGTACACCGCAATACTGGCAGCGCATCTTGTCACGCACCAGAATGTGTATGCGCTGCTTGCCCGACTGCGCGCGCCGCCGACGCAAGTCAATGTACTCGACCAAACGGACGACGCTCGGCACGATGAAAGCGTAATGTTGCGAGCGCAGCACGCAGCCGCCCGTATATTCGACGGGCTGCGCCGCACCCTTCCACACAAGGCGGACGGCGCGGGCCGCTGCCACCACGCCGAGCGCCTCATACGAAGCGTTCAAAAGCAAAACCTTGCGGTTCAAACTCATGCCCGCGTCACCTCCTTCCGTTAATAGTTGTCTGTTGTTCGTCGTTCTAAAGTTGTTGGTCGTAGCGTGTGGCACAACACACGCCGTTAACAGAGCACGCGGCGAGACTCGAACTCGCAATTGACGGGGTTGCAATCCGTCGCCTTTCCGCTTGGCTACGCGTGCTTAAAAGATTGGCGGGCCTGACAGGACTCAAACCTGTGCGCCGCCGGTTAGAAGCCGGCCGCTCTCTTCAACTGAGCTACAGGCCCAGCATATTGGCTGGCGAAATGTACACCCGGCGGCTGTGCGCCAGCGTAATCCTAACTTGCTTAGGCAGAATCCTGACTTGCTTAGGCAGAATCCCGACTTGCTTAGCCATTTTCCTAGCTTGCCTAGCGATTTTCCTGACTTTCCTAGCGGTTTCCCCGACTTTCCCAACGACTTTCCTGACTTGCCTAACGATTTTCCCGACTTGCCTAAGAGTTTTCCTAGTCAGCTTTGGAGCGATCCTAGTCAGCCTGAGAGGTTTCCCGACTTGCTTGAGAGTTTTCCTAGTCAGCCTGAGTGCGTTCCTGACTTTCCTTGAACCAAAGCAAGCTTGCGCCGGACAAAAGAAAGTTAGACATATGCGCGGGCTAGTCAGGATAGTTTGCAGGCAAGTCGGCTTTGAGTCAGGGAAAGCTTGCACGCTTCTCCGGCAAGCTTTCTTTTACCGGCGGCAAGCAGGCTTTTCTGTCGGGCATGACGGCTAAGGTTTGGGCCAGCAAGATTTTCCGTCCGGTTTACTGCGGTGACAGATGGTTGAGGCGGGAGTCGCACCCGCAACCGCGCGCTTATCAGGCGCGTGCTACTACTTGTCTGAGCTTCTCAACCGCTCATGTTGATGAGGTGAGCTTGATCGGAACGGGCGGATTTGCACCGCCAACTTCCAGCCTGTCGCGCTGGCACTCTGCTCGTTGAGTTACGTTCCGCCAACTGCGGGAGAAGGAGTCGAACCTTCAATCTCCTCTTTCAAAGAGAGGCGTGCTGCCAGTTGCACCATCCCGCAATAAGAATTGATTCATTGGCTCATCGGGGCAACAGGACTCGAACCTGTATCACGCGCTGATCCGGCGCTCGCTGTTTATAAAACAGCCGCTCGATCCAATTGAGCTATGCCCCGTTCTGTCAGACTGCGGCATTTGGAGTCGAACCAAAATCTCTGGATTCAGAGTCCAGCATCCTGCCAGTTGAACGACACCGCAAAAGTTTGATAGCGGGCGTCGGGAGTTGCACTCACCGTTGCTGTGCTTATGAGACCGAACGAGCCGCTCTTGCTCCATGCCCGCGTCGTGTGATGGCTGGTAGTGGACTCGCACCACTCTCTCCGGCTTTTCAGGCCGGCGCTTGCGCTCTCTCAGCTACCCAGCCGTGCGTGAACCAAATGGCGGGAGCCGGATTTGCACCGGCGCACACACGCTTATGAGACGTGCGCTCTACTGGCCTGAGCTATCCCGCCATAAAATTTTGGTCGGGGCGCGGAGTCGCCGTTAACCGCTTTGTGCGCTCCTCTCGCTCCACGAGCCGCGCAGTCGTGTCCTGCCGAGCTTGAGCCGACGCCCCGATAAAGTTTGAAGGTGGCGGCGGGAGTCGAACCCGCATCGCTCGCTTACGGGGCGAGCGTTCTCTGACCAGTTGAACTACACCACCCAAATTTGGCTGTGGTCTTCGGAGTCGAACCGAAACCGTTCTGATTAACAATCAGATGCTCTGCCAGTTAAGCTAGACCACAAAGAAAGCAGATGGTCGAGAAAGGATTTGAACCTTTGCCCCGCGCTTTGTAAGAGCGCCGCTCTAGCCGGACTGAGCTACTCGACCGAAAGGTAACGATGAATGATGAACTGTTCTTCATTCCGCGTTCAGCGTTCCTCGCTCAGCGTTTCTCTTGAAGCCCGCGACGAGATTTGCACTCGTAACCTCTGCCGTACCGGGACAGCGCGCGCTCTGGTTTGCGCCACGCGGGCGGAGGGGCGCGGGCGCGGAGTGAGGCGCGCTCGCGCTGCTGTGGAGATTGCATGTGGGAAGCGGGAGTCGAACCCGCGTCGCGGACATGGCAAGCCCGCACTCTCGACCGGCTGAGCTATTCCCACAGAAAAAGTTTGGTGAGCCGGGCAGGACTCAAACCTGCGCTCTCCTGCTTCGGAGACAGGCGCTCTCGTTCAACTGAGCTACCGGCCCTTAAAGGTTTTGGTGGATCGCCTGAGATTTGCACTCAGCCCTCTTGCTTGCAAGGCAAGTGTGCCGCTCGCAACACCTGCAACCCACATTGAACGGAATTTGATCCGGGTAGAAAGATTCGAACTTTCGCCACGAGTGCCCAGGACTCGGATGCTTGCTCACTACACCATACCCGGAAGGAAAACGAGGAACGAGGAACTGCTTTTCATTTCGCGTTCAGCGTTCATCATTCATCGTTTCATTTATGGGTCAGGAGAGACTTGAACTCTCACCTCCCGGCTTAAAAGGCCGGTACTCAGCCATTTGAGTTTCTGACCCATGCGTTTGAAGCGGGAGACGAGAATTGAACTCGCGGCCTCAGGTTTGGAAGACCCGCGCTCTGCCTGTTGAGCTACTCCCGCGCAATTTTGTCTGTTGAGCCGGATGCCCCCAGAAGGAGTCGAACCTTCACTCCGCGGTTTAAGAGACCGCTGCTTTGCCGTTTAAGCTATGGAGGCGTTGTTGAGAATTGACAGGGCGTATCGGATTTGAACCGATGAAATACTTGATTGAGAATCAAGCCGCTTCGACCGCTTGCATAACGCCCCAAAGATAGTGACGAGTGACGAGCAAGCACAAGGCTTTTTACTTGGCACTTGTCACTGCTTTTAAGGTCGGCTAGTGGGACTCGAACCCGACAACCTCTGCATTCACAGTGCAGCGCTCTGCCCGCTTGAGCTATAGCCAACATAAACGCAGGCGGTGCGTGCGGGATTCGAACCCGCGATCTCTGCCTTGACAAGGCAGCGTCTTGAGCCGGACTAAACGAACGCACCGTAAATTTTTCGGCACAGGGACGACGGGATTCGAACCCGCAATCTTCAACTTGAAGGGCTGACGGCTTAAACCAGTTTGCCTACGTCCCCATTAACCATGTAGGTCTGCGGGTTGATGCGAGAGGAGAGATTCGAACTCTCACGCTCTTGAATGAACGCGAAGGTTTGAGCTTCGTGCGTCTGCCTGTTTCCGCCACTCTCGCGCGTGGGATGCCATGGCGGGAGTTTATGCGCCTCGGGCATGTGTGTCTGCCAATTCCACCACATCGGCTGAAAAAAGGTTTGATGCGGAGGGCGGGAGTTGAACCCGCATGAGCCAGCGTCTGAGACTGGTGCGTCTGCCTGTTTGCGCCACCTCCGCATGAAGATCAAAGTTGCCGACGGAGAGATTCGAACTCTCAACTTTTCGCTTTTAAGGCGAACGCCTCTACCAAGTTGGGCCACATCGGCGTATTCATGAATGAACCCGGTTGGATTTGAACCAACGACCTCGACCTTCGCAGAGTCGCGCTCTCGTTCCGCTGAGCTACGGGTTCGACTTGACGGAGGCGGTGCGAGTCGAACGCACATAGGCTCGAAAGCCCGGCAGCTTAGCACGCTGCTGCCCTACCAGTTAGGCGACGCCTCCAAAATGTGTGTGCGAGAGTTTGACGGAAGGTAGAGGAATCGAACCTCTGTAGGCATTCTCACGCCCGGCAGTTTTCAAGACTGCTGCCGTACCAACTTCGGCGTACCTTCCAAACACCTCAACAGGGGCGGCACGATTCGAACGCGCATGCGCGGTTTTGGAGACCGCGTTGTTAGCCAGTTACATCACGCCCCCATGTGATCATTCAATGCATGCGGTAGGACTTGCACCCACGATAGTCCGAAGACTCCTGATCTACAGTCAGGCGCTTTTGCTGCTCAGCCACGCATGCTTAAATCTGTTATGATAAAAAGCGACGAGGACAGGAGATGAATGTGACCGGACACACTTCGGCGCACACTTCTCCTGAGAGTGGCGCGGCTGCTGGACTCTCGCAAAGCACGACAGCCGGCCACTCCGCGAAGGCATCCCTGCCCTCGTCATTCACACAAGGCACTTCAGTTGTCAAAAAACTTAAGGAGCGGGCTTTTTCAGCTTCCCATGGAAGCCGGCCCGCTCCTTCAATTCTCGCGTTTTTACTGGGAATTTTGGGAGCGGGAGCCGCTCCCGCTTATGTCACAGATGCAATTGACGCTGATCGGAAATCCCGCCGACTTCCGCTGCTTCGGGTCTATTACCAAGCACGTCAAACGCTAATGATAGGCTTATCGAACTCGGACAATAGACGGACCGGTGCAGACCGGCCAACGTGGCGGCAAACGACCAGAGGTCGCCCGCGCCCGTGCCGCGCATCATGTCTCGTTTTGTCCGGTTCATCGTCATCGAAGTTTCTCGCTCACCTCACACGCGCCGATCTGTCATCAAGCGCGAGTTGCCTTTTATAAGCTCATTCGCTTTTTCTGTCAACTAACTTTTTCGTGCATGATGGATCGAAGCACGATCAGTTGTCGTTGAGTTAGTTGCTTGCCGCTATGACTTGCGTTGTCTGAAGCGACAACTGCCAGCCGGATGTAAGAACGCACTGATTCGGATTTTGTTGCAGAAAATTTTATCGGCCGAAAAGTTTCAATCCACGCGCCCGCGCCTCCGCCAACTTCACGAGAAACTCATCGCGACTGATCTCTTTCGCGCCGAGCGCGGCCATGTGCGGCGACATCACCTGCACGTCGAGCCAATCTAACCCGCGCGCTTGCAGATGCTCGATCAAGAACAGCAGCGCGAGCTTCGAGGCGTTCGAGCGCAGATGAAACATGGACTCGCCTGCGAACGCGCCGCCCGCGTCCACGCCATAGAGACCGCCGACTAACTCATCGCCGGCCCAAGCCTCGATGCTGTGCGCATGACCGGCCTGATGCAATGCACAGTAAGCGCGCCGCATCTGCGGCGTGATCCAAGTGCCCTGCTCGCTCGTGCGCCGGATGTTGGCGCAACAGGTGATGACGGCGGAGAAGTTGCGATCAATCGTGAAGCGAAAAGGGGCGCGGCGTTGTGCGCGTCTGAGACTGCGCGGCACGTGCAGGTCTTTGAACTCAAGGATGGCGCGTTCTTCTGGACAGAACCAAGTTAGCGGCCAGCCGTCAATCGGCCAAGGGAAGACGCCTTGACGATAGGCATTGAGCAGGTTGCGCGCGTTCAGTTCGCCGCCGAGCACAAGGATGCCTTCATGAGCGGCGGTGCGCGGATCGGGGAACTGAATCAGAGCCATGCGAACTGTCTTGCTTTATTGGTTAGGAAAGCGCAGCACAAGCTCGCCGGCTTGCACTTCGATTGAGACTTCGCCGCCGGCTGAGAGATTGCCAAACAGAATCTCTTCGGCAAGCGGCGCTTTGATCTTCGTCTGAATCAGACGCGCCATCGGCCGCGCGCCGAACTGTCGATCAAAGCCATGCTCCGCGAGCCAAGCGCGCGCCGGTTCAGTCAGACGCACGCTCGCTTTCTGTTCGACTAACTGCGCGTTCAACTCGCCGATGAATTTATCAACCACGCGTTCGATCACTTCAAAGCTCAACGCCTCAAACGCGATCCATGCGTCAAGCCGGTTGCGAAACTCGGGGCTGAAGGTGCGTTCTATCGCGCCGCGCCCGCGTCCACGACCTGTTGTGTTGGTTTGAAAGCCGATGCCGCCCGCGCTCAGTTCATGCGCGCCCGCGTTCGTCGTCATGATCAGGATGACGTTGCGGAAGTCGGCACGCTTGCCGTTGTTGTCCGTCAACGTCGCGTGATCCATCACCTGCAACAGAATGTTGAAGAGGTTCGGATGCGCCTTCTCGATCTCGTCAAGGACGAGCACAGCATAAGGCGTCTTGTTGATTGCGTCGGTTAACAAGCCGCCTTGATCAAAGCCGACGTAACCGGGCGGTGCGCCGATGAGCCGCGAGACCGTGTGCGCTTCGGCGTACTCGCTCATGTCGAAGCGCAGAAAGTTGACGCCGAGCACGCGCGCGAGTTGTTTAGCCAACTCTGTCTTGCCGACGCCGGTCGGGCCGGAGAACAGAAACGAGCCGACGGGTTTTTCGGGTTGACCCAAGCCCGCACGCGACAATTTGATCGCATTCGCGATCTGCTCAATCGCATGATCCTGTCCGTAGATGACCGCCTGCAACTCTTTTTGCAGATCGCGCAAGCGATCCTTTTCGTCGCTCACGACCGTCTTCGGCGGAATCTTCGCCATGCGTGCGACGACCGTCTCGACATCTTTTGGTCTGATCGTTTTCGGCCGCTTCTCCGGCGGCAACAACTTAACGGCCGCGCCCGCCTCGTCAATCACGTCAATCGCCTTGTCCGGCAGAAAACGATCATGCAGGTACTTCGCAGACAATTCCGCAGCCACGCGCAAAGCGTCCGTCGTGTAGCGGACGCCGTGATGCTCTTCGTAATAACTCTTCAAGCCGTGCAGGATCGCAACGGTCTCTTCGACGCTCGTCTCGCCGATCTCGATCTTCTGAAACCGGCGCGCGAGTGCGCGGTCGCGTTCAAACGCCGCTTTGTATTCGCCGTAAGTGGTCGAGCCGATGCAGCGCAACTCGCCCATGGCGAGCGCGGGCTTGATGATGTTTGAGGCATCCATCGAGCCGCCCGAAACTGCGCCCGCGCCGACGATGGTGTGAATCTCGTCAATGAAGAGGATCGCGCCGGGAATTTTTTTGAGCGCGTTGATGATCGCTTTGAAGCGTTGCTCGAACTCGCCGCGATACTTCGTGCCCGCTAGCACAGCACCCATGTCGAGCGCATAGACGTGCGCGTCCTTCAACACATCGGGCACTTCGCCCAGATGAATCTTGCGCGCCAGCCCTTCGGCAATCGCAGTCTTACCCACGCCCGGCTCGCCCACGTAGATCGGGTTGTTCTTTCGTCGCCGGCAAAGAATCTGGATCGTGCGCTCGACTTCGGCTGTGCGTCCGATGAGCGGATCAATGCCGCCTGCTGCGGCGCGCTCAACCAAATTAACAGTGAAGGCGGCGAGCGGATCGGCCGGCGTCTGTGCATCCTCTTCATCGCCTGCTTCGATGGGCAGCGACGCGGGCTGCGGGTTCAGTTTCGAGATGCCGTGCGCGATGTAGTTGAGCACGTCGAGGCGTGTGACGCCTTGTTGCCGGAGCAGATAGACGGCGTGCGAGCGTTCGGCTTGATAGAGCGCGGCGAGGATGTTGCCGCCGTTGACTTCCTTTTGCCCGCTGCCTTCGGCTTGCAGGAGCGCGTATTCGAGCACGCGCTGAAACATCGCGGTCTGCTCCGGCAGTTCCGTTAGCTCACCGGCGCGCGGCAGTAAGTTCTCATCGAAAAACTTCTCAAGCTCACGTTTCAATTTTGGAATGTTGCCGCCGCACTGCTTGATGACATTGGCGGCCGTGCGGTCGCCCAACAGCGCGTACAACAGATGTTCCAGCGTCACATATTCGTGCCGCCGCCGGATCGCCTCTTCCACCGCTGCCGTGAGCGTCGCTTGTAACTCTCTCGTGATCATAAAACTCGGAGAACAGTTTTCAGTTTTCGGTTTTCAGTTTTCAGCCTATCCATGATCTCTATTCTCTAATCGTTGTCTGTCTCAGCCTCTTCAACCGTGCAGAGCAACGGGTATTCGCGCGCCTGCGCTAGTTCCAACACCTTCGCCGCTTTCATCTCCGCCACTTCGTAAGTATAGATGCCGGCGACGCCGACGCCTTCCAAGTGCACCTTGAGCATGATGTGGAAGGCTTCGGCTTCGGGCAGACCGAAGACCGTCTGCAAGACATAGACGACAAACTCCATCGTCGTGAAGTCGTCATTATGCAGCAAGACCTTGTAGAGCGGCGGTTTCTGCAACCGCGTCTTGCTCTCGGTGACGACCTGCTCGTCCAGTTCGTAATCGCGTTCGGGCATCGCCAGATATTTTATAGCGATGCACGGCGGAATGCGACCAGCCCGGCAACTTAATTTTGCTCACGAGTTATAACGGCAGGCGCAGGCGCGCTTCGCAGCCCTGTGCGTTGCGCCGGTTGGCGAGTGTCAGCGTGCCGCCGTGCGCTTCGGCGATCTGGCGACTGAGGACGAGACCGATGCCTGAGCCGCCGGGTTTGGTCGTGAAGAACGGGACGAAGAGATTCGCGGTGTTCGACAGACCCGGCCCCTCGTCTTCGATCCAGACGTTGAGGTGCGTCGCCGTCCGGCCCCAACTGACGCGCACGCCGCCGCCCGTTTGCAGCGCGGCATCAACGGCGTTGCGCAAGAGATTGATGAGCAACTGATCGAGTTGATCCTCGTCCGCTTGGATCGTTAGCTCCGGCCCCGTTTGCAGCGTCACGTTGAGTCGCGTCTCAAGCGCGACGACGCGGCGCACCCACGCGCCCACGTCGAGCGGCTTGAACTGTGGCGGCGGCAGGCGTGCGAGATGCGCATAAGCCTGCATGAAGCGCGAGAGCGCGGCCGAGCGGTCTTCGATGACCGTGAGACCGCGCTGCATGTCTTCGTGCCAGTCGGTGGGGCGCGGCGAGCGTATGAGCAAACTACCGAGGCTGCCCGCGATGGATTTGATCGGCGCGAGCGAGTTGTTGAGTTCATGACCAAGCACACGCACGAGACGCTGCCAAGCCGTGCGCTCTTCTTCGCGCAAGGTGCGACTGAGATCGGCCAGCACGAGCAACTGGTGCGGTCGCCCGCGTTCGCGAAAAGTGCTGCGGCGCACGTCCCAACGCCCCGTGCCGCCGGGAAAAGTCTTGGCGAGCGTGCGCGCGTTCGTGTCGTCGGACGCGCCGTTGAGACAATCCGCGAGGTTGAGATCAACAGCCGTGCGCCCGATCAAACGTTCGGCCGGTTGCGCGAGCAGACGTTCGCCCGCGCGATTGACGAGCCGCAACCGCGCGTCCGCATCGAAGGCGAAGATGGCCACGTCAATCTCGGCCATCACCGTGCGCAAGAGCGCCGTCGCTTCCATCGCGCCGAGTCGCTGTTCGCGCAAGGTCTCGCCCAAAGCGTTGACCTCCAACATCACTTCGCCGAGCGCGTCGTCGTGGCGTGCGCCGCGCGCGCGGATCGAGTAGTCGCCCTCGCGCAGCGCGGCCAAGAGATTCGAGACCGTCTGCAAGTGGCGGACGACGCGCTCGCGCAAACTGAACGCGAAGCCGAGCCAGCAACAAGCGATCAAGACGGTGAGCGTCCATTGTACTTTGGCCGTGTAGTCGTGATCCCAAAGCAAGATGAGCGCGATCAAAGAACCGGGCAGACCCGAAAGCAGCGCGAACCAGAGCAGACGCCGCTCGTGGCTCGCGCGTGTGTGTTCATCTCGCTGATCGCCTTTCATAGACCGTAGCGTTGCAGCCGGCGATAGAGCGCGCTGCGGCTGAGACCCAGAGCCTCTGCGGCCTGATTGACGTTGCCGTCGAAGCGCGCCAGCGTCTTGCGGATCAAGTAAGCTTCAACTTCGTCGAGGTTCATCTCTTCCAGACCGCGCACAGGCTCGCGTCCCGCTTGCAGGTTGAGATCGCGCGCTTCAATCATCGTGCCCTTCGCCAACAACATCGCCCGCTCGACCATGTGACTCAACTCGCGCACGTTGCCCGGCCAAGCGTAGCGCGCGAGCACGGCAAGCGCGTCGGCGGAAAAACCGTTGAAGGGTTTGCGATAGCGCCGCGCGTGTTGATTAAGAAAATAGCGCGCGAGCAAAGGAATATCTTCCGGTCGTTCGCGCAAAGGCGGCAGATGTATCTCGACCGTGTTCAGCCGAAAGAGTAGGTCTTGGCGAAAACGGTTCGCGGCGATCTCTTCTTTCAAGTCCGCGTTTGTCGCCGACAGAATCCGCACGTCCACGCGCCGCGTCTTGGATGAGCCGACGCGCTCGAACTCGCCCGTCTCAACCACGCGCAACAACTTCGCCTGCTGCGCCAAGGGCACGTTCGCGATCTCGTCGAGAAAGAGCGTGCCGCCATCCGCCAGTTCAAAACGCCCGACGCGATCCGTCTTCGCATCAGTGAACGCGCCTTTGACGTGCCCGAACAGTTCCGACTCGAACGTGCCTTCGGAGAGCGCGCCGACGTTCACCGTGATCATCGGCTTCGCGGCACGCGGCGAGAGCGCGTGCAAGGTCTGCGCGACGACCTCTTTGCCCGTGCCGTTCTCGCCTGTGATAAGCACGTTCGCTTCCGACGGCCCGACCGATTCGATCAGTTGCAACACAGGCTGCATGCTCGCGGACGTGGCCAGCAAGATGGGCGGCTTCACGCCATCGCGCAGCAACTGATTCTCGGCTTCGAGTTGTTCGCCTTTGCGCAAGGCGCGCCCCAACTCGATCTGCGTGCGCAAGACCGTGAGCAAGCGCGCATTCTCCCAAGGCTTCTGAATAAAATCGCGCGCGCCGCGCCGCATCGCTTCGACCGCTAGTTCGACGCTGCCCCAAGCGGTCATCACGACGACGGGCAGCGTCGCATCGAGTTGCTGCAAGCGCGTGAGCAGATCGAGACCTTCGTGGCCCGAGGTTGTGTCGCGCGTGTAGTTGAGATCAATCAAGAGCAGATCGAAATCGCGCGCCCCAACCGCTTCGAGCACGGCGGCGGGCGAGGTCACCGTCTCGATCCGGTAGCCCTCGCCCTTGAGCAACAGGCGCAGAGCTTCGAGCACGTCCGCCTGATCATCGGCGACGAGTACGCGCGGCGTGTTTGTATCAGTAGTCTTCATGCGAACTTCAATAACGCGCGAGCGGCACGCCCGCGCTTCCCGCTAACCTCTCGCGGCCACGTGCCGCCCACAACTTTAGTCCGTCCCGCCGGCCGGTGCCAAATAGAAAAGGAAGTGCTGAGTGTTGAGGACTGAGTAAAACGATTCTCCTCACTCAGCGCTTATTCATATCTGAGCGCGATCATCGGATCAACCTTTGTGGCGCGGCGCGCGGGAATGTAGCAGGCGATGAGCGCGACGAGCGCGAGCAGCACGGAGACGGCCGTGAAGGTTACGGGATCGGTGGCGCTGACTTGGAACAGCTTGCTAGCCAGCCAACGCATCAACACGAAGGATGCGACGAGACCGAAACCGAGACCGATGATGACAAGCGTCATGCCCTGACGGACGACGAGCGCGAGGATGTCGCGCCGTTCTGCGCCGAGCGCCATGCGTATGCCGATCTCGTGCGTGCGTTGCGCGACCGAGTAGGCGATCACGCCGTAGATGCCAACCGACGCGAGGACGAGCGCGAGCGCGGCGAAGACACCCATCAGGAACGAAGTCAAGCGCGCCGGGGTGCTCGTTTCAGCGATGCGCTGCTCCATGTTCTTGATGTTATTGAGCGGCTGATCACGGTCGAGCGCAGCCACTTCGCGCCGCACGGCTGCGGTCAAGCTCGCCGGCTCGCTCGCGCTGCGAAGGACGAGCATCATGCTACTCTCCGCCGCCTGCGTGTGCGGCACATAGAGGTAAGGCTCAGGCGCATCGTCCAAGCCGAAGTGTTTGATGTCGCCGACGACGCCGACGATCTGCGTCGGGTTCTGACCAGCAGGGTCGCGCAAGATTTTGCCCACAGGCTCTTCGTTGGGAAAGAACTCGCGCGCCATCGTCTCGTTGATGAGCGCAACACGCAGCGAGTCCGACTTGTCGAAGTCTGTGAAGACGCGTCCTTTGATGACGGGGATGCGCATCGTCTGAAAATAGTTTGGGCTGGCGATGCGGAAGTTCGCTTCCGGGTAATCGCCCTGTTTGGGCGCAGGCCGCCCTTCGATGATGAACGAGTTTGTGCCGCCGCTACCCGCCATCGGTAGATAATTGATGACACCGACCGACTCGACGCCGGGCTGCGCCGCGACCCGCGCGACGAGTTGTTGATAAAAATTGACCACCTGTTCGGGCTTCGCATAGCGCGTGCTCGGCAGCGAGAGCTGCGCGGTCAAGACGTTGTGCGGATCAAAACCGGGGCGCACCTCCATCAAACGCATGAAACTCTTGAGCATCAATCCTGCGCCGATCAGCAGCACGAGCGCAAGCGCCACTTCGAGCACGACGAGCGCGCCGCGAAAACGTCTGCGCGCATGACCGACCGAGGCGCGGCCGCCTTCTTTGAGTGCCTCGTTGAGATCAGTCTTCGAGGCTTGCAAGGCGGGCGCAAGACCAAACAAGAGACCTGTCAGGATCGAGACTGCAATCGTGAACGTGAGCACCCAACGGTCGAGTCTGATCTGATTCCAGCCGTGCAGCATGAGCGAGAATTCCTTCGGCACGGAAGCGAGTAACAGATCAAGCCCCCACAGCGCCAACAGCACGCCGCCCGCACCGCCCAACAGACTGAGCAGCACGCTTTCGGTCAGCAGTTGCCGCACGATGCGCCAACGCGACGCGCCCAGCGCGGTGCGAATCGCGATCTCTTTGTGCCGCGCAGATGAACGTGCCAGCATTAGATTCGCCACGTTCGCGCACGCGATCAACAACACGAAGCCAACCGCGCCAAGCAACGACAACAGGCCCGTCTTAGCGAACTCGACCGTAGATTCGTGCAAGCCGACGACGTGGATCGAGCGATCCGCGTTTGTGTCCGGGTACTGCCCGCGCAGACGCGCGGCGATGGTCTCCATCTCAGCTTGCGCTTGCTGAATGGTCGCGCCGGGTTTCAAGCGCGCGCGTGTATAGAGGAAGTGCGAGCCGCGCGAGGGCGGCGTATCGGTGGCAAATCGGAGCGGCGTCCAAAGCTCGGAGAAGGCGGCCGGAAACTCGAAGTCCGCAGGCATCACGCCGACGACTGTGGTCGGGTTGCCGTTGAGCGTGATGGTCTGCCCGAGGACGTTTTGATTGCCGCCGAAGCGTCGTTGCCACAGCCCGTAACTGAGCACGACGACGCGGTCGCTTTTCGGATCGGCATCTTGCGGTTGGAACGTGCGCCCGATGAGCGGTTTGACCTTGAGCACATCGAACATATTGGCGGTCATGGGATTGCCCGTGAGTTGTTCGGGCGCATCGCTGCCGGTCAGGTTGTAGTCGTTCCAACGAAACGCGGCGATGTCTGCAAAGACCGTCTGCTGCTGCTGCCAATCGAGGAAGTTCGCGGGCGACGCCTCGTTGTGCGTGCGCAAATAGACGTTCGCCAAGTTTGGATTCGTCTCCCACAAGACGACGAGCCGCTCCGGGTCTGTGTACGGCAGAGGGCGCAACAGCATCGCGTTGACGATCGAGAAGATGGCCGTATTCGCGCCGATACCCAGAGCGAGCGCCAATACTGCCACCACAGTGAAACCGGGATTCTTCGCCAGCACCCGCACGCCATAACGCAAATCCTGCCAGAGTGTGTTCATTTGCAAACCTCCAAAGACAGGGTCGAGGGATGTGTGCCAAGTGACAAGATAAAAAACTTGTTCCTGCTCGCCACTTGTCACACGTCACTGTTTTATTCGTATCTGAGCGCGACCATCGGATCGACTTTGGTCGCGCGGCGCGCGGGGATGTAGCACGCGACGAGCGCCACGCCGCCGAGCAGTAGCGCGATGCCGGCAAACGTCAATGGATCGGTCGCGCCCACGCCAAACAACAAGCTCACCATCACGCGCGTCACTGCGGCTGAGCCGACTAAGCCAAGACAGAGGCCGATGCCGGCGAGCAACATGCCTTGCCCGATGACCAGCTTGAGCACGTCGCGCGTCTGTGCACCAAGCGCGACGCGGATGCCGATCTCGCGCGTGCGTTGCGCGACTGAGTAAGCCATCACGCCGTAGATGCCAACCGCCGCTAAGAGCATCGCCACGAAGGCGAACAAGCCGAGCGCGAGCATCGCGAAACGTCTGCGCGCCAACGACTCGGAGAGCCGCTGCTCCATCGTCTCGACTTCGTAGATCGGCACGTTCGGATCAAGCGCCTGCACCTCTTGCTTGATGGCAGCGGCCGTGCCCGCCGGATCAGTTGTGTGCACGACCACATACATCGTGCCCGCCGGTTGCTGTTCGTGCGGCATGTAGAGCGCGACGCGCGAGTCTGTGTCGAGGGCATACTGCTTGACGTTCCTGACCACACCGACGACGGTCAACCACGGTTGCTTGTTGTCCGCACCGCCGAGCTTGAGGCGTTTGCCGATTGGGTCGGCGTTAGGCCAGTAAGTGCGCGCCATGTTCTCATCAATGATCACGACGGGCATCGAGTCCTTAGTGTCGTGTTCATCGAAGAAGCGGCCTGCAATGAGCGGGATTTTCATCGTCTCGAAATAACCTGCGCTTGCGACGCGCTGGTCGGCTTGAATCGAACCCGGCCCAGAGTTCGGCGCATTGCCTTCAATCGTGATGCCGCCCCAACTGATGCCGCCGCCAAGCGGTAGAATAGAGGCAGTGCCCGCCGCTTCGACGCCGGGCAAGTGGTGTGTGCGCTCCAACAGTTGCTCGTAAAAGAGGCGGCGGCTCGCGTTCGCCTCCTCGCCCATTTCCGTCGCGTTCGCCGGCCGGTTCACCGACAGACGCATCGAGAGCACATTGCGCGCTGTAAAGCCCGGATCGACTTGTTGCACGCGTATGAAGCTGCGAATCAACAACCCCGCGCCGACGAGCAAGACGAGCGCGAGCGCGATCTCCGTGACGACTAAGACACTCCGCAGCCGATGTTGACTGCTACTGACTAAACTACGCCCGCCTTCTTTGAGCGACTCGCTCAAGTTCACTTGCGCGGCGCGCAGGGCCGGCGCAAGGCCAAACAAGATGCCCGTGAACAAAGCGACCGCGAAAGTGAACGTGAGCACGCGCAGGTCTATGCCGATATTTTGCAGGCGCGGGATGTTGCCCGGATTGAGCGCGCGCAACGCATCGAGACCCCAGACGGCGATGAGCAGGCCCAACGCGCCGCCGACACACGCGAGCAGCACGCTTTCGGTCAGCAGTTGCCGCACCACGCGCCCGCGACTCGCGCCGATGGCCGTGCGAATCGCGATCTCCTTCTCGCGGATCGCCGCCCGCGCGAGCAACAGATTGGCGACGTTCGCGCACGCAATGAGCAGCACGCAACCGACTGCACCGAGCAACACGAGTAAGGCCGGCCGTATGTCGCCGACCACCTGTTCCAGTAGCGGCTTGACGCTCAGGCTGAAGCGGCGACTCGGCGGATAGTTCTCCGGGTAGCTTTGCGCGAGTCGCTGCACAACCACATCCAACTCAGCCTGCGCCTGTGCGCTGGTCACACCTGGTTTGAGTCGCGCCAGCAGGTTGTAGTTTTCGTCGCCCTGACTGCTCAATTGCTCCGCGTTCATCGGCAGTGGCAACAGCAGATCGGGTTGCGAGATCGCGCCCACCGTCGGCATAACTTCATAGCTGAGCGAGAAGTCGGCGGGCAGCACGCCCACGATGGTATAGCTCTTGTTATTGAGCATGAGCGTCTGCCCGATTGCTTCGGGACGGCCACCGAAGCGGCGCTGCCACAACCCGTAGCTGAGGATGGCAGTGAGCGGTTTGCCGGGCGTATCTTCTTCCGGCAGGAAGGCGCGACCCAACAGCGGCCGCACATCGAGGAGCGAGAACATGTTGGCCGAAGTCCAGACCGCGCCGAGCCGCTCCGGCGTTGCTTGGCCCGTGACATTGACATCGCTCCCCTGTGCGATGGTGATGTCTTCAAAGACATCGGTTTGCGTTTTGATCGCCGAGTATTGTCCCGGCGACGGCCAATCCTGCACGACGTTTGCGCCCGGCGAATGTGTCCAGATGATCGCTAAGCGTTCCGAGTTGCTAAAGGGCAACGGGCGCAGCAAGAGACCATTGACGACCGAGAAGATGGCCGTGTTCGCGCCGATGCCGAGCGCCAGCGTGACGATGGCGACGACGGTGAAGCCCGGCTTTCGGGCCAACATACGCAAGCCATAGCGCAAGTCTTGTAGCAGCGTCTGCATAAGCTCTCCTTCCTTATTCGTACCTGAGCGCCACCATCGGATCGACTCTCGTGGCGCGGCGCGCCGGCAGATAGCAGGCCAGCAGGGCGACGAAGGCGAGCAGCAAGGCGATGCCGCCGAAAATGACGGGATCGGTTGCGCTCACTTCGTAGAGCAGGCTGGTCATCAGCCGCGTCAACATGAAAGCGAGACCAAGTCCGATGGCGACACCAATGAGCGTCAACGCCATGCCGTGGCGCATGATCATCCGCAGGATGTCGCTGGCTTGCGCGCCGAGCGCCATGCGCACGCCGATCTCGTGCGTGCGTTGCGCGACGAGAAAGCTCATGACCGAGAAGATGCCGACGGCGGCGAGCGCCAGCGCCAACCATGCAAACGCGACGATCAGCGTCATGCTGAAACGCTGCCGCGCGACTGAATCAGCGACGCGGCTCTCCATCGTGCGGACTTCGTAGAGCGGCAAGTCTTTGTCGAGTTGCTGCACGACCTCGCGGAGCGAAGCGGCGACGCTCGTCGGGTCATTCGTCTTCGTGCGCACGACGAGCGTCATCGTGCCGACCGGCACTTGCAGGTTCGGCACGTAGTATTCGGGATCGGCTGCTTTGTCCAGATGACGGTCGCGCACGTCGCCGACCACGCCGACGATCTCGCCGTGTATGTCGTTGAGGCCGACATCGAGGCGCTGCCCGATGGGGTCTTGGCCTGCGAAGTAGTGCCGCGCCAGCGTCTCGTTGATGAGCATGACCTTCGGTGCTGCGTCCGTGTCGCGTGCATCGAACGTGCGCCCTTTGAGCAGTGGGATGCCCATCGCGCGGATGTAGTCGGGCGTGATGATGCGCCCGCCGGCGATGGGTTGTGCGCCAGGATCGATCGGCGGTTGCCCTTCGATGGTGAAGTTCGTCTGGATGCCGTTGTCGCTGTAAGGCAACGGCAGGATCGCGCCGACGGACTCGACGCCCGGCAGTCGGGCCGCGTGCTCAAGCGCCTGTTGGTAGAAACTCGCTTGCTGCTCGTCCTTTGGATACTTGCTTGCGGGCAGCGAGATGGAAGCGGTCAACACGTGCTGCGCGTTGAAGCCGGGACTGGTGTGGCGCAGGTGCAGAAAGCTCTTGATGAGCAACCCTGCGCCGACCAACAGCACGAGCGAGAGCGCCACTTCCGAGACGATCAAGAGACTGCGCACGCGATGTCGCCCGCGCCCTTCGGTCGTGCTGCGCCCGCCCTCTTTGAGCGCCTCGTTCAAGTCCACGCGCGAGGCTTGAAAGGCGGGCGCGAGGCCGAAGATGAGGCCGGTCGCGACGGCCGCCGCGAAGGTGAAGCCGAGCACCGTCGGATCAAGGCCGGTCTCTTTGAAGCGTGGAATGTCTGCGGGCACGAACGTCGAGATCAGATCGACGCCCCACAACGCGAAGAGCAGGCCGAGCGCGCCGCCGAGCGTTGAGAGCACCAGACTCTCGGTCAACAGTTGCCGGATGACGCGCGCGCGCGTCGCACCCAACGCAACGCGGACAGCCATCTCACGCCCGCGCTGTGCCGCCCGCGCCAGTTGCAGATTGGCCACGTTGGCACAGGCGACGAGCAGGACGAAACCCACTGCGCCGAGCAGCACGATCAAGGTGCGCCGCAGATTCCCGACCAAGTCTTCGTGCGCCGGGACGAGACTCACACTCTGGCCGTCGTCTTGCTCCGGGTATCGTTGCTCAAGCTGGGCGGCAATGGCGCGCAACTCGGCTTCGGCCTGCGCGCTCGTCACGCCGGCTTTGAGCCGGCCGATGACGTCGAGGTAGTTCGCGCCGCGCTGCCGTTCCATGTCGCCTTTCGGATTGAGCGGCGTGAAGTATTCCGGCTGCTCGTTGACGAAGACGAATTGAAAACGTGCAGGCAGCACGCCGATGATCGTGCGCGCCTTGCCGCCGAGCGTGATCTGCCGCCCCGTGATGTGCGGGTCTGCGCCAAAGCGCCGCTGCCACATGCTATGACTGAGGATGATAGCGTCCGCGCCCGGTTGTTCATCATCAGGCGTGAACGTGCGCCCAAGCTGCGCCTCGACGCCGAGCAACTTGAACAGATCGGCGGACGCATCCATGCCATAGACACGCTCCGGCGAATCGCCGCCGGTCAATGCGCCCCCTGTGTCGTCGTAAGCGGCCAACGCCTCGAAGCTGTGGCTCTGCGCGCGCAGGTCGGCAAAGTTCAGGTACGAATGGTTATGATTGGTCGTGCCCAATTTCGTGTTCCGCAACATCACCCGCACGATGCGCTCAGGCTGCGCGTAAGGCAGCGGGCGCAAGAGCACCGCGTTGACGACTGAGAAGATGGCCGTGTTTGCGCCGATGCCGAGCGCCGTCACGAAGATCGCCACAGCCGTGAAGCCCGGACTCTTCAACAGCACGCGCACGCCGTAACGGATGTCCTGCCAGATTGTGCCCATCGCTTGCGCCTCCAAAAACGGTGCTAGGTGCCGAGTGACAAGCAAGAGCTTGTCTCTACTCGTCGCTTGTCACTATCTTATTCGTATCTGAACGCAACCATCGGATCGATCTTCGCCGCGCGGCGGGCCGGAACGAGGCTCGCAATCAGCGCGACGGCAGCCAACAAGATGACAATGCCGATAAAAGCCCACGGATCGGTCGGGCTGATGCCGTAGAGAAAACCAGCGAGTAGGCGCGTCACGGCGAAGGCCGCAATCAAGCCGAGCAAGATGCCGACGGCCACAAGCGTCATGGCTTCGCGCAACACGAGGCGCAAGACATCGCCGCTCTGTGCGCCCAAGGCCATGCGTATGCCGATCTCGCGCGTGCGCCGCGAGACCGAATAGGCCATGACGCCGTACAGTCCGACCGAGGCCAAGATCAGCGCCAACAAACCGAAGCCGCCGAGGAGCACTGCGCCCATGCGCGCCGGGAACAGAGATAGACTAAGCAGTTCCGTCATCGGGCGGACGGTCGTGAGCGGCAAGTTCGGTTCAAGCGCATGCACTTCTCTGCGTAGGGTCGCAATGTAGTTCGCGGGGTCGCCGCTCGTGCGCACCAGCAAGACCATGCCGCTCTCGTGGCGTTGCGTCAGTGGTTGATAGAGAAACGGCGCGGGCACTTCGCCGAGCGTGAGGTACTTGCTATCGCGCGCGAGACCTACGACCTCAAGCCAAGGCCCTTGCGCGCCGTTCAAACTCACGCGCCCGCCGAGCGGGTCTTGATTTGGAAAGTAACGCTTGGCGAAAGTCTCGTTGATGATGACGACGCCGGGTGTGTCCGCGCGATCTTGCCCGTTGAAGTCGCGCCCGCGCAGCAGCGGAATGTTCAAGGTGCGGAAGTAGTTCAACCCGACCGGACTGGTGAGCGTGCTGTTGTTGTTTACGTCTTCGCTGCCCGTGCCCGTGCTCTCGCTGCTGTTGGTGCGATCCGGGCCGCCTTGCCCGGCAATCAATACAGTGCTCTGCCGACTCACGCCACTGAGCGGCGGCGTGCGCGTGAGCGTCGCCGACTCGACGCCCGGCAATGTCGCCACTCGTTCGAGCACTTGTCGGTAAAACTCTTGCCCCTGCGCCTTCGTGTAACGCAGCAAGTTGATGTTGAGCGGCATGCTTAACACATGCTCCGGCTCGAAGCCGGGATCAATGCGCTGCGCTTGCTGCAAGCTGCGCAAGAACAGACCCGCGCTGATCAGCAAGACGAGCGACAACGCGACCTGCGCGACGACCAACAGATTGCGCAGGCTGAAGCGCCGCGCGATGGCACCGCGCGGCCCCGGCAGCAGCGCCGTCTCATCCTTGAGCGCAGCGATCACGTCAGGGTTCGAGGCTTGCAGCGCGGGCGCGAGGCCGAAGATGAGGCCGGTCAACACCGACAGCAGCAGCGTGAAGCCAAGCACAACTTTATCCAGCCTGAAAACGAATTCGACTGGAAAGAAATTACCCGTCGGCGTGTAGGTCTGCATGGCGTCAATCAACCAGACCGCCAGCAGCAAGCCCGCCGCGCCGCCGACTAGCGCAAGCAGCACGCTCTCGGTCAACAGTTGCCGGACGAGCTGGCCGCGACTCGCACCCAACGCCAAACGAATACTGATCTCTTTGCGTCGGCTCGTCGCGCGCGCGAGCAATAGATTGGCCACGTTCGCGCAGGCGATGAGCAACACGAGACCGACCACAGCCATAAGCAGCCCGGCGACTGAGAGCAGCGTACCGCGCTCTGTCGGATCACCTTTGCTGACGGGCCAGACGGCGGCCGTCTGGCCGCCATCCACGTCTGGATAAGCTTGCGCCAACTGGGCGGCGAGCGTGGCGATATTGGCCTGCGCTTGCTGAATCGTCACGCCGGGCTTGAGCCGACCGAGCAACTCAAGCCACTTCGGGCCGCGCCGCGCGAGCAAGTCAGGATTCAGCTCGCCGGAGTAGCCCGCGCGTGGCGGCCGCACCACCGCCTGCATCGCCATCGGCACGTAGAGGTCGTTGGTCCGGCCCGCTTCCGCACCGTTAAAATCGGGCGGCGCGACGCCGACAATCGCAAACGGCTGCCCGTTCAGCAACAGTTGCCGGCCGATGAGTGCGCGGTCGCCCGCAAAGTGGCTCTGCCAGAGGCCATGACTGATGATGACGACCGGATGCGTGCCCGGCGTCTGGTCCTCCTCAGGCAGAAACGTGCGCCCCAAACCGACGCGCACTCCGAGCGTGTCGAAGTAGTTGCCCGTCACGATCAGGCCCGAAACCATCTCCGCTTGATCCTTGCTGTTGAGACTCACGTTGATCGCCGAGTAGGCGCTCAGGTCGCTGAAGACTTCGTTCTTGTCGCGGTAGTCAACGTAATCCGGATAAGACGACACGTTGTACGGGTTGGCGCGACTGCCGCTAAAGACATAGACGAGTCGGGCCGAATCGGCAACCGGCAGTTGTCTGAGCAGGACGGCATTAACGAAACTGAAGATCGAAGTGTTCGCGCCGATGCCTAAGGCCAACGAAAAAACTGCGACGGCGAGAAAGCCCGGCGACTTCCACAGCGTCCGCGCGCCGTAGCGTAAGTCTTGCCATAAAGTTCCCATGACTCTCCCCTCGAATCATTCAATGCAACGACGCGCTTGTTGCTTGCGTTGCTGCCGCCTCAAATCCTTCGTTCATGCAGCTCGCACGGTCGTTCATCTTTCAGCTTCATTCGTATCTGAGCGCGACCATTGGATCGACTTTCATCGCGCGCCGCGCCGGGATCAAGCAGGCGACGAGCGCGACGAGCGCGAGCAGTAGCGCAACGCCGCCGTAGGTGAACGGGTCGGCGGCGCTGACGCCGTAGAGCAGACTCTTCATCAAGCGCGTGATGACGAACGAGCCGACGAGACCGATGGCGACGCCGATGAGCGTCAAGCGCATGCCGTGCCCGACGATCAGTTGCAGCACATCGCGCTGCGCCGCGCCGAGCGCGATGCGGATGCCGATCTCGTGTGTGCGTTGGGTGACCGAGTAGGCCATCACACCGTAGAGACCGAGCGCGGCGAGCAGGAGCGCGACGGTGGCGAAGATGGCGAGCAGCCACGTGGCGAATTTTTGCGATGAGACGGCTGAGGCGACGATCTGCGTCATCGGCTGCACCTGCGAGATCGGTTGATCTTTATCAATCTCAAGCACGGCGTTGCGGATCGCGCCGGTCAAACTCGTCGGCTCGTTGGTCGTGCGCACGGCGAGCACCATGCTGTTATTGAAGCGTGCGCCGGGCACGTTGGGCATGTTGAGCAGTTGGAAGTAAGGGCGATAAATCTCGCCGCGCCCTTCTTCATCGGGGCCGTAATGCTTGACGTGCTTGACGACGCCGACGACCTGCATCCAAGGGAAATTCGCATCAGGGCCGCCGAGTCTGATGCGTTTGCCGATGGGGTCTTGACCAGCGAAGTAGCGCGCCGCCAACATCTCGTCAATCAAGACGACAGGCGGCGCGTCCGTCTTGTCTTGGTCAGTGAAGTAGCGCCCTTTGATGAGCGGAATCTCCATCGCGCGGAAGTAGTCGGGCGTGACCGTTAGATTGACGGCGACGATGGTATCTTTCCTGTCCGTCACTTCATGCCCTTCAATCGTGATGCCTGATTCGATGCCGCCGCTCATCGGCAAGCCGCGCGTGAGACCTGCGTACTCGACGCCCGGCAGATGCTCGACGCGCTGCAAGAGCGCGCGATAGAAGTTTTCGATCTGCGCGTTCTCTGTATAGCGCGCTTCGGGGAGCGAAATGCGCAGCGTCAAGACGTGATCGGGATCGAAGCCGATGTCCGCGCGTTGCAGGTTGAGAAAACTCTGCATCAACAAGCCTGCGCCAACAAGTAGCAAGAGCGAGAGCGCAACTTCGGAGACTACAAGCAGGCTCCGCACATAGTTGCGATGCGCGCCGCCGGTGGCGCTACGTCCGCCCTCTTTGAGCGCTTCGTTCAGATTCGCTTTCGAGATTTGGATCGCAGGCGCGAGACCGAAGAGCACGCCGGTGACGGCGGAGACAACGAGCGTAAAGAGCAGCACGCGCGTGTCGAGGCGTATGCTCGCGACGAGCAGGCGCGGCACTTCGTCGGGGATGACCGCGCGCAAAGCGTCCACGCCCCACATGGCAAACAGCAGTCCGAGCGCGCCGCCCGCGAGCGCGAGCAAGATGCTCTCAGTTAAAAGTTGCCGGACGATGCGCCAGCGGCCTGCGCCGAGCGCGGTGCGAATGGCGATCTCTTTGGCGCGCGTGGCGGCGCGTGCGAGCAACAGGTTCGCCACGTTCGCGCAGGCGATCAAGAGCACGAAGCCGACGGCGGCGAGCACGACGAGCAATGCGGCGCGTATGTCTTCGGTCGCGCGGTCTTGCAGTTTGGCGAGCGTGAAGCCGTTACCGGCGTTTGTCTTCGGATACTGTTGTGCGAGGCGCGCGGTGATCGTGGTTAGTTCAGCGCGCGCTTGCTCGACCGTCACGCCGTTCTTTAGCGTGCCGATCAAGTAGATGCCCGGATGATTGTCGCGGGCCTGCAAATCATCGCCCAAGCTGTTCTCAATGGGCACAAACAGATCAACCGGCGACTGCCACTCGAACGTCTGCGGCAACACGCCGACAACGGTGAAGCTTTGATTGTTGAGCGTGACCGCTTGCCCGACGACGTTTGGATTGCCGCCGAAGCGGCGCTGCCACAGCCCCTGACTGATGACCACTGTGCGACTTGCGCCCGGCTTATCTTCTTCGGCCGTGAAGTTGCGCCCCAGCGCGGGCGTGACGCCGAGCGCGGGGAAGAAACTGGCAGAGACTTCGCGCGCGCTCAGCCGTTCCGGGTCGCCCGCGCCGGTCAGGATGTAGCCGGCGCTGCGAAACGCCGCGAGCTGCTCGAAGACCGTGCTTTGATCGCGCCAGTCTTGGTAGTTCGGATACGAGACCGACATGCCCGGCACCTGCTGACTCCACTCGGAGAGAAAGACCAGCCGGTCGGCCGTCTTAAACGGCAACGGGCGCAACAACACGCCGTTCACCACGCTAAAGATCGCGCTGTTCGCGCCGATGCCCAAAGCCAGCGCGAGAATCGTCACCAGCGTGAAGCCCGGACTCTTCCACAACAAGCGCATGCCAAACCGAATGTCTTGCCATAGGTTGTTCATCACAGCACCTCGAAAACAGTGACAAGTGACGAGTGACGAGTGACAAGCAAAGACAAGGTTTTGATCTTGTCACTCGTCACTTGTCACTGTCTTATTCATATCTGAGCGCCACCATTGGATCGACTTTCGTCGCGCGTTGCGCAGGGATGTAGCAAGCGACGAGCGCGACTGAGGCGAGCAGCAAGGCGATGCCGGCGAAGGTCGCAGGATCAGCCGGGCTGACGCCATAGAGCAGGCTCGTCAAGAGCCGCGCGGCGGCAAAGGCGATGACTAGGCCAATCCCTAAACCGATAAGTGCGAGCGTCATGCCCTGCCCGACGATGAGGCGTAGCACGTCACGGCGTTCAGCGCCCAAAGCCATGCGCACGCCGATCTCGCGCGTCCGGCCCGCGACGACGTAAGACATCACGCCGTAGATGCCGATGGCCGCAAGCACGAGCGCGAGCACGCCGAAACTGCCAAGCACAATCGCCGCCATGCGCGCCGGAAAGAGCGGCACGCTCATGTGCTCGGTTAATGTCTCAACGTTGTAGAGCGGCAAGCTGGGATCAAGTGTCTGAACTTCGCGGCGGAGCGCCATGAGCACAGCGCGCGGGTCGCCTTGGACGCGCGCCACGAGCGTCACGTTCGTGCTGTAGTCGCGCAAGAGCGGCCGGTAGAAGGCGGGCTGCGGGGCTTCGCCGAGGCTGTTGTACTTGCCATCGGCCGCCACGCCGATGATCTCCCAGAATGGATTTTCGGGGCCGCTGAAGTTGAAGCGCCGGCCGAT
>QHXQ01000097.1 GCA_003223935.1 Acidobacteriota bacterium
TACTCCGGCTCAGGCTTTGATCGCGGGCATCATTGCCCGTCGGCAGATCGCACGAGCACGGTCGCGGATAATTCGGCCACGTTCTTCATGACCAACATGATGCCGCAAGCGCCCGACAACAATCAGGGGCCTTGGGAAGTCTTGGAGAGCTATTGCCGCACGCTCGTCAGTCAAGGCAACGAGCTTTACATCATCGCGGGCGGCACAGGCATCGGCGGTTCAGGCTCGAACGGCGGCACAACCACGACCGTCGCCAATGGGCACGTCACCGTGCCCTCGCAGACATGGAAGGTGATCATCGTGTTGCCGCAAGGCACGGACGATGTGTCGCGCGTGACGACGGCGACGCGCACGATTGGGGTCATCATGCCGAACACGCAAGGGATTAGAAACAACGACTGGCATCAGTACATCGTCAGCGTGGATCAGGTCGAAGCTCTGACCGGCTACGACTTCTTCTCCAACGTGCCGGTTAACATCCAAGCCGTCATCGAAGCGCGCGTTGACAATCAACCGATTGCGCAGCCGATGTTGAAACAGACAGCCACAAAACTCCGCTAAGCAAAAAGGCGCAGAGGTTGAGTATGATCTCTCCTCTGCGCCTTTCTCTGTCCGCTCATTGCGGTTTAATCTGTTCAGCATCAGCCGATGAAAAGCGACGAGCAACTTCTGGCAGAATTAGCACAGGTCACAGACGGTCTCCTCTTCATGAGCGAGTCCGACTATCCGTTCGAGCCTGTGCGCTGGTCAGACCAAGCAGAACTCACGCCCGACGCTTTACGCCGCTTGACCGGCCACGACGATAGCGCATCCATCGAACCGCAAAGCGTTGACGATCTCCTCCGTGCCGCCGCCTCGGAAGCCGATTGGAAAAACGCACAGCAACTTGCCGCCGCGCGCCGCTATCAAGCACTCGGACGCTGGCTGCAAGACAATCTCACGGACGTGCGCGTCTATCGCATCGGTCGCGTCCAGATTGACGTGTACATCGTTGGCCGCAGTGCGGCCAACAATTGGATTGGATTGAAAACGCGTGTCATCGAGACGTAGAAGAACAGAAAGCAGAAGGCAGTAGGCAGTTAAGGATAAGGGAAAGGCCGTTGGTTCATGCGTGCCTCATCAGATCACGAGGTGCGCTTGACCTTCGGCCTGCTTTTTATTCTTAACCGCTTACTGCCTTCTACTTTATTGTACTAGCGCAGTCGCGCGGTCAATCGCGGCGGCCATTGTGTTGAGCGTCTGGGCGACGGGGCCGATCTGTTGCTCGGCTTCCGGCCAGTTGCGTTGTTCAATCGCTTCGCGCACGGCGGGCAAGGTCTTGACGCCGTAGCCGGTGTAATAGCCGGGCGCATAAATTTGATGTCTGAACCATGGACGACGCGGCAAGCCATTCTCACGCATCATCGCGCGCTCGGTCTGCTTCAACGCTTCGTCGAGCGCCGCTTGCGCTTGCGGCGACAGCTTGCGTCCCTGCGTCGAGAGTTCGCGCATGGCGGCGTCATATTTTTTCGCGCTCTCTTGTAAATGTGTGAGCGCGTTTTGCAATGGCGCGAAGTTCAGATTTGGCACCGGCGCATCGGGCGACGGCACGACGTAAGTTTCGGTCGGATCGAAGACGGCCGTGTAGGTCTTATCGGCGATGCGTTGGTTCTTCTCCTTCGACTCTTCGCGCATGTCGTCTGCAAGTTTGACGACTTCGCGGACGTAACGTCCGATGTTGTCGGCGAGGTTTGCGAAAGCGTAAGGCAACACGTCTGCGTCAGCGAAGCGCAGGATGGCGTGCCCGGCGGTCTGCGCGAGCGCGTTCTCGTAGTCGAAATTCGGATCGCCAAAGCGCGTGTAGTGATCGAACGAATCGTAGATCGAATGATAGACGCCGCCCGTATCACCTTCGCCGCCGTAGCCGAGATTGAGCGCGGCGACGCCGATGTGTTGCAGAAACGGCGTGTAGTCCGAGCCTGAGCCGAGCGGCGCGATGCGTATGTCCGTACGCTCGCGTGCCTCGCGTCGCTCGTCCGCGCTGCCGTTCAGAATTTGGCGTGCGCGTGCGCGTTCTTGCACGGAGATTTTCTTCTCTGGATCAACCACATCGCGTGCCACTTCGTTGATGAACTTCTCCAACGTGTGCGAGCCGCCCACGTCGAGGAAGCCGCGCTCGTTCGTATCCGAGTTGATGTAGAGCACGGCGTTGCGGCTTAACTCTGCGGCGTGCGTCTCGACCCACTCGGTCGAACCCAACAAGCCCGGTTCTTCGCCGTCCCAAGCGCAGTAGATGATCGTGCGTTTGGGCCGCCAACCCGTTTTGACCAACTCGCCTAAGCTGCGCGCCTCAGCCAACAGCGCCACTTGCCCGCTGATCGGATCGTCTGCGCCGTTGACCCAAGCGTCGTAGTGATTGCCGCGTATGATCCACTCGTCCGGTCGTTCTGAGCCGCGCAGCCGCGCGACCACATCGCGCGCGGGCACTTGCTGCCAGTTGAATTCGAGTTTGAGATGGACGGTCGCAGGGCCGGGGCCGAGATGATAGGTCGTCGGCAGAGCGCCGCGCCAAGCTTCGGGCGCGACAGGGCCGCCAAGCGCGCGCAGGAGCGGCAGCGCATCGCCGTAAGAGATCGGCAGCACGGGAATCTTGGTGAGCGTCGGCGCGCTCTTGATGTCGAGCCGCTTTGCATCAGGCGTTGCGCCGACGCCGGGCGTCAGAGGGTCGCCGGGATAGAGCGGCATGTCTGCGACCGAGCCGCGCTGCGCGCCCCACTCAGGGCGAAACGCGCCCTTCGGATAGACGTCGCCTTGATAGTAACCATCGTTGCGCGGATCGGAATAGATAATGCAGCCGACCGCGCCATGCTCGGCCGCAACCTTCGGCTTGATGCCACGCCAAGAGCCGCCGTAGCGCGCGATGACGATCTTGCCTTTCACGTCAATGCCGCGTTGCGCCAGTTCATCGTAATCGCGCGGCACGCCGTAGTTGACATAGACGAGCGGCGCGGTCACGTCGCCGTCAATCGAATAAGCGTTATAGATCGGCAACTGCTCCGCCGCTTGATTTGACGTGGCATCTTCGGGAATCGCCGGCTCACTCAGACGCGCGGTATATTTCTCCGGCGCGACGAGTTCAAGCACGCGCGTCTTGGGCGTCGGAAAGAGCACGCTGAACTCTTCGATCTGCGCGTCGAAGCCCCACGAACGATATAGCCCAACAAGGAACTCCGCGTTCTCCTTGTCATAAGGCGAGCCGATGTGATGCGGGCGCGCCGTCAGCCGCTTCATCCACGCGCGCATGTCATCACGATTGAGCGCCGCATCGAACCGCGCTTCGAGCGCACGTTCTTCAGTTGCACCCGCGCGATCAAACCCAAGCAACGGCCGGTCGTCCGCCGGTGCAGCTTGCGCGACGCAGGCGAAGGACAGACTTAAAGCGACTGCGAGTCGCGGCAGACGAAGTTGCATGTGAGCCTCCGTTAATCGAATGATGGCTGTGTACTACTGTCTCGGAAGGAGAAACTAACGATTTATTGACAATGCTCCCGGCGCGATTCCAACGCGCGACCTTTCGCTTAGGAGGCGAACGCTCTATGCAACTGAGCTACGGGAGCAGGAGCTAAAAATTAACAGATGCGCGCGCACTCGTCCAGCGCGATCAGGATTGATATTTGATCAGTGAGCGCACGTCATAGCCTTCGAGCTTTTGCCGACCGGGTAGGAATTCAAGTTCGACGACGAAGACGAGGCCGGCAACTTCACCGCCCAGACTCTCAACCAGATCAACGACCGCACGCGCAGTGCCGCCCGTCGCCAACAGATCGTCGGCGATGAGGACGCGCTGGCCGTGGACGATGGCGTCGCGGTGAATCTCCAGCGTGTCCTGTCCGTATTCAAGATCGTAAGAGATGCGCGCCGTCTCTGCGGGCAGCTTCTTCGGCTTGCGCACAGGTACGAAGCCTGCGCCGAGACTGTAGGCGAGCGCGGGCGCAAAGATAAAACCGCGCGCCTCGACGCCGAGCACCACGTCAACGCGCTCACCCTCGAAGGTCTTCGCCAGCGCGTCAACGGTCAGGCGCAAACCCTCCGGGTGCTTCAACAGCGTCGTGATGTCGTAAAAGTTGATGCCCGGCTTCGGAAAGTCCGGCACTTCGCGGATGAAATGTTTGAGTCGATCCATAGTAATCAGTGGTCGGTGGTCAGTGGTCAATAGGAATAGCAATTGTTCTTACTGACCACTGACCACGGCCCTTTCATCTTTCGATCAGAAAAGACTTATACGCGCCGGTCGGTTCGAGATTGAGTTCTTCGACGTGTTCGACCCGACCGTAGTCGGGCCCTGCGGCCAAGTCATGTTTGAAGCCCTCGATGCTTTCGCGCGTGCCCTCGGCGACCACTTCGACGCGCCCGTCCGCGAGATTGCGCACGTAGCCCGTGACTTGATGCCGCGCGGCGACGCGCTGCGCAAAGAAACGATAGCCGACTCCTTGCACCTGCCCGTCAATCGTAAACTTGCGCGCTACCTGCATGCTCGCCACCCTCGCTCTGTTATCACCTCTCCGGTCCGTTTTCAGCGATGCGCTATCCTAAAAGAACTGTTGACGAAAATGCAATCAAGCCTCACTTGCGCGGCAACAACTCGACGATGCGCAAGCCGCCGACCGGGATTTGCAGCTTGACAACATCAGTCCCGCCATCACGCTCGACCTGCAACGCCTCGTCTTCAGTCCATTCGCTGGCGCGCTCAATGGACTTGCCGCGCAAATCAACGCGCACGTCGGCCGTCTCTGCGCGCTTGACCTGCGCGAGTCCCTGCTGCGGCTTATAGACGCCGCGATTGTTGATGAGCGTGACGATCCAACCTTGTTCTGTGCGATTGATGAGATATTGCACATCGCCTGTGATGTGCACCGGCGTCGCATCGGCGAAGAGATGCGCGAAGAGATGCGCGGCCACGGGCGTCAAACGCTCGTCGAGACCGAGCAGGTCGGGGATCGCGCAGAAGATGACTTGCCCTTGCCCGATGCGATTGAGCGTGACGAGCGGTTCGCCCGCCGGTGTCTGCATCAACACCTGCGCGCCACGTGGTTCGCTGCGCTCGAAACGAAACATCTGACCCGACAGATCACTCGCAGCTTCATTCGGCAACAGGCAACGCGCATCATCAGCCTCCGCCTGCGCGCCTTGCAGATGGACGCCGAGCAAATCTTCCGGCAGCCCTTGCGTCTGCGCCGCGTTCAAGACAACCGTCCCACCTTTGCGCACGTAATCTCTGAGCTTCGCGGCCCAAGCGGGCGTCCAGTTTATATGTCCGCCGACGACCACCGCGCGATAGGCGTCAATCGCATCGCGGCGCTCGTCTGCGGCGACGAGCACATCGTAGATATCGCCGAAGATGCCGTTGACAAACGATTGACGATCAGCCGTGGCCGGTTCGCCTTCAACGATGGGCGCTGGATAATAAGCCGCGCCGAACAACTCGCGCAGCGCACGGTCGCCGCGATTGACGGGCGAGACGGCGAACGGCAGTTGCGGATAGTCGGTCATGTCCCAACCGTGCGCCGGATCGAGCAAGATTGCGATAGGCGTGTAGGGCGTGCCGCGCGCCGGATGTTTTTCGGCGAAGCGCATGAACTCGTCTGTGATGCGCCCTAGAGGATTTAGTTGATATAGATGCTCGCCGGGGCCGGGTTTGAAAAACTGATCGAAGCCCTCTTCCAAGTAGATCGCCGACGCGCCGGCCATGTAATAAAAGTAATAACTCTTGCGATACCAAGAGAGCGACGGCCCCATTGTCGGCCCGTAGCGTGTGTGAAAGAAATAGTCTGGGCCGGCGAAGTTCTGTTGATGCGTGAAGGTGGTCGCGGTGTCGCCGAAGTTGGGCGCATGATAGTAGAGGAACGAGCCGCCGAACTGTCGCGCCGCGCCGCGCGTGAAGGCGACGCGCATGGCCCAGTTCGGCATCACTGACGCCGTCTCCATGCCAAACATACGCTCGCCCCATGCGCCGAGCGCGTGCGCGTAAGCCGTGCTTGAAGTTGACTGCGCGACGATCAGTTTGTCCCACATCGCGCCGGTCTGCGTGTGGAAGGTGTTGCTCCACTTTCTTTCGAGCGCGCCGGTGTAAGCGCCGTGATAGCTTTCGAGCAACTCGCGGCGCGGTGCATCGGGCGCGAGCGTGAGTTTAGCTGCGACATCAGGCCAGACGTGGCCGATGCTCTCGCCCGAAATCCAACCGAGAAACTGATCGTGCAACTCGCCGGACAGGAGTTTCCAAGCTGCTTGCCCATCCGCTTCTGAAAAATTGGCCGCGCCGTAGTTGATCAGCACAGCAAACGGCGTGTGCGTCTCGCGCAGATAGCGCAGGAACGGGCTGCCCTCTTTGAGATGCGCCGGCAAGTGGTTGATGTAGATGACCGGCACGACAAGCTTTGAAGCGAAGAGCGGCACGTCGCGCGCGCCTCTGTATTTCTCGATGAAGGCGTCAACCGATTCGTCGTTGAACGGATAGAGCGGGCGCTGTTCGGGCGGCGTCTTGTCATACAACTCCCAGAATTTTTCGGAGATATTCCAAGGCATCTGAAAATCGCGCCCGGCGACGAGCGGCCGATGCCAGAGCGCGGGCACGGTTGCGTCCGTCTTTGGCGCTACGCCGAGCAGCGATTGCAGCGGCGCTCTCTTTTCACTCCAATCGCGCAGCACACGCAACGCGGCATCGGGCGGCCGTTCGCGCCCCGTCGGTGTGTAAGCGAGATCGTTTGTGACGAGCACACAATCAACGTGGCGACGCGCTTCCGCCGCGCGTTCGATCTCAACTGAGAGTCGCGCTGCGCCCTGCGGCAACGCGACGACGGGCGCGGCGGCCCAAGTGAAAGCCCACTGCCAGTACATGCTCGCTTCATCATGCGGGTCGAGCCGGTCGTGTGCGCCAAACTCATGGCGGAAAAGTTCGCGCTCGCCTTGTGTGAGCCGCACCGTGAAGTATTCCGTGCGCCGCGCCCAATCGGCGTAACGCACCCAGATTTTGTACTGGCCGGCGCGCGGTATTTCAATATCTTGATAGAGCGTGGCGTGCGTCTCGTCTGCGCTCGCCGCCGCAGAGTTCCATTCGCTCTCGCCGCCTTGCGTCCACTCGGCGGAGACGCCGGGGCCGTTTATCTCCCAACCCGGCGCATCCTTCGCTGCTCTATCTAACCAAGACGGATTGAGGCGCGGTTCGTTGCGTGCGTCGCGCGCTAACCCGCGCATGTTCTCGGCTTCGTACCAGAGATATTCAAAACGGCTTGGCGACGCGTTAGTTGTTTGCAGTGCGGGCGCGTTTTGTGCGCTGGCGACGACGCAGAGCAGATTGCAGGCGAGTATGAACGACAGAACGTGGCGCAGGCTTATCGGCATAGAGATACAAGAATGCGGAGACGAGAGCAGCGTTAAAGCTTAGGTCTTCGTCTCCGCAATTGCAGCATGTCAATCTTGCTGGCTTAACCGAGCGCGTCGAGACATTCAGCGAGCGCGCGTTGGCGACAGGTGTACATCGGTGTGTCGCGCAGGGTGTAGTTCGATGCCTTGGCCTCGCGCAGGTGTTGGACGAGATCGAGGAAGTCGGCTGGCTCGTCCGTCTCGAAGGCGACGACGAACTCTTGATCGTCTAAGCCGAACGAGTAGGTCGTATGGAGCTTGACCGAGCGGTACTGCGAGCCGATGCGTATGTGCTCGTCCATCATCTCCTGTCGCTGCTCGACTGGTAGTGAGTACCATGCGCGCGTCTTGACGAACGGATAAACAAACAGATACTTTGCCTGCCCGGGCACGATGTGCAGACGATCCTCGACGTGATCGGGATTGTCCTTGTCAATGTACATCGAACGTTTGGTCATCGAGAGAAACGACTGCGTGACCTCTAGGTAGCGGCCCAAGCCTGTGCGATTGAGGCGCGCAGTCATCTCCTGAATCGGGTCGAGCGCGTAGCCGATGCGCCAGATCATAAAATCTACGTTCGAGCGTAGGCCCGTGATCGAATAGGTGTGCAGCAACAGGTCGCGGCGAAAAGATTCGACCACGTCAAGGAACTCACGTTTGCCGGCCGCGCGCGTCGCTTCGTCCAGAAAGTGCCATTCAGGGCGGACGTGGTAGAAGGTGAAGTTGACGAACTGCCTCGGCAGCGACGGACGCGGTTGCTCGGCCTCGTCGTCGCGATCAGCGAGCCGCAGCGAACCGCGGCTGAGGTTGTTGGCCTTCTCAGTGCTCATGGCGGATCATCCTTACAGCTTCGAGAGTTTATCGGATCAACACTAGATGCGTCGCGCGTCGAGGAGATCAGTTACAATGCGCGACGGCTGCGCTATTGTGCTGCGAAGCGCGACAGATTGCAAACCGCCATGCGAAGGTTGTTGTTGGCGCGCCGATAAATTTTTCTCATCCGAGCCGACTCTATTTTTTATGACAGACACAGACGAGACATTACCCGACAGTCCGCAGGAAAAAATGGATCGCGGGCGGCGAAAATTTCTGCTGCTTGCGCCGCTCGGCGTCAGCGCCGGGATAATGCTGACGCTCATCACGGCGGCAGCGCGTTTCTTGCGACCGCAAGTGACGAGCGCGGCGGGCGCTGCGAGCGGACAATGGTTGCCGGTTGCACAGGTCGCGGAGTTGACGGGCACAGAGCCGCTTGCACGCACGGTGAGCGTGCAGCAAGAGCTGGGCTGGACGCAGGTGAACGAAGAGCACCCTGTCATCGTCCTGCCGCGCGAGCAGCGCGTGCTGTCGGCCGTCTGCCCGCACGAAGGCTGCACGGTCGTCTGGCGCGCGGAAGAGAAAGACTTTCAGTGCCCATGCCACGACAGCCACTTCAACGCGGCTGGCGCGCGCACTTCGGGGCCGGCGGCGCGCGGGCTGGATCAACTGCCCACACAAGTTGAGAACGGTGTGCTCAAAGTGCGCTGGTCAGCGACGACCGAACCGAATCAGACGGTGAACGGATGAGCGCACCTGAAAACACGCCGCCGACTGCCAACACGCAGCAGTCCGCCCGCGCGCACACGTTTGCGCGTTGGACGACACTCGATGAGATTGTGCGTCGCGTCGTTGACGAACCGGAGCCGGGGGCGCGCGCGTGGTTGCGCACAACCGCAGGCGTCGTCGTGCTGCTCATCACACTGCAACTCTTCACGGGCCTGCTGCTCGCCTGCTACTACGTGCCCGCAACCGAAGACGCGCACACCACAGTCGCCTTCATCGAGAAGGCTGTGAGCGGCGGCGCGTGGCTGCGCGCGCTGCACGTCTATGGCTCTGTCCTGCTGCCTTGCGCGCTCGTCCTGCATCTGCTTCAGAAGCTCTGGCGCGGCACACACAGACGCAGACCCGTCGCTTGGCTTGGCGGCGTCGCGCTGCTCGCGCTCGTGACAGCGGCCGGCGGCACGGGCTACACGCTCGCTTGGGACGCACGCGCTTACTACACCACACACGTCGCCGAAGGACTCGTGCAGGGCCTGCCGCTCATCGGCGCAAGCGCGCGCCTCTGGCTGCTCGGCGGCCCCGCCATCTCTACGCTCACGCTCTCGCGCTTCTTCGCACTGCACGCGCTCGTGTTGCCGTCTCTGATCCTCTGCACCATCGTCGCGCGCCTCTTCATCTTCAGAGATCAGAGCGCGCATGATGCAACCGCGGCCACATTAGACGAAACACAAAGCGATCAGACGACAAACGCGCGTCCGACTCTCACAGCTTCAGCCCTCAGCCCTCAGCCCTCAGCCCTAACCCTTTGGCTGCGCGCGCAACTCGCGCGCAATGCCGTCGTCGTGGCCGTCGTCTTCGTCGCGCTCGCGCTCTACGCGGCGAAGTATCCTGCGCCGTTCGGGCCGGCGGCAGACGCAGTGCCCGCCGAATATCTGCCGCGCCCCGGCGCACAGTTCCTCTGGCTCTTTGAACTGCTCAAACACGCGGCCGGCGCAAGTGCCGCGCTCATCGGGCTGATTCTGCCCGGCCTACTCTTCGCTCTGCTTGCGCTCGCGCCTTGGCTCGACCGGCGCGAGCAAGCTGCAACAACATGGCGGCGGCGTGCCCCTGTCCTGCTCGTCAGCTTGATCGGCTTGCTCGTGCTCAGTCTGACCGCGCTCGCCTTGTTCGACGATGCACACGATCCGCGCGCGCACGATCAACTCGCGCGCCAGACGGCCGCCGAAGAAGCTTTCCGCCGCGCGCCCTTCATCCCGCAACGCGCGCGCACCTCAGACATGAGCGGCGCGGCCACACAGACGACCGACACGACGCACGCAAACACTCAGAACGCAAACTCAAATATGAACAACGCGCTGCCCGCCGCCTACACACAGAACTGCGCCAAGTGCCACGGCGCACATGGTGAAGGCGTGCGCCCGAACCCGAAACTGATCGGCATCGCCGAACAACCGCACCGCACCGTCGCGGACATCATCGCCATCCTCAACGACCCGTCCGCCTACGGCCTACAAAAACCGATGACCTCATTCGCCAACAAACTCACAGACGACGAGAAGCGCCAACTCGCCGAATGGATCGAAGGACTGAAATAGGCAGTGAGCAGTGGTCAGTGGTCAGTTGCTCTTGCCATGTAGATTGAAGTCTGAAGATGAGATTGGCGGATGACGAAGACATAGAGACGGACTACTGACCACTGCTTTTGCCCGCGCGCGCCTCTGAGCTATACTTGCCCGCGCATAAATCTGATTCGCGCAATTTCATGCTTATGGGAGATCAGTTTAGGATGAAACTGTTCAAGTTCGTCGTCATCGTTTGCGCTTGCGCGCTGTTCGTCGTCGCTTGCAGCAACTCAAACAGCACTAATCAACCCGCGACCGGCAACGCAAAGGTCGCGGCCAACGCGAATGCGCCGACGCCCGCCGCCGCGCCCGCAGATCAGTTGGCCGATGCGCGCGCGACATTCAGTCATACCTGCTCACGTTGTCACGGCGACAAAGGCGAAGGCGGTGAGTTCGATGTTGACGGCAAGAAGTTGAAAGCGCCCAGCCTCCGCGAAGGGCACGTGCTCAAGCACCCGGACGAACAACTCGCCAAGAAGATCGCCAACGGCGGCGACGGCATGCCCGCCTTCGGCAAGCGGCTCACGCCCGAACAGATCAACAACCTCGTCCGCTTCATCCGCCAAGACCTCGAAGCCGGCGCGAAGACGGGCGCAAGCAACGACAATCACGCCGCGCAGGATAAGAAGTAAGCGCGCGCTTGTGTTATTCTTCATGCGTCGCTTCAAGGGCCGTTAGCTCAGTCTGGATAGAGCACTGGTCTTCGGAACCAGTTGTCGGGGGTTCAAATCCCTCACGGCCCGTTATCTTCTCAGTCAGCGTCAATTACGAGCAGCAATCATCGCTGCTCGTTTTTTTGGCCGTTTTAATGTTGTGCTCACTTGATGTTGAGTTGCGCCAGCAGGGGGAAATGATCTGAGGCTTGAGCGACTGCGACGGGTTGATTGATCACTTGACAGTCTGTTACTCGGTCGGCGAAGGCGGTGGGGAGAAAGATGTAATCGAGGCGCAGGTGCGGGTCCCAAGTGGGGAAGGTGTAGCCTGCTTTGGGATGGAGGCGGCGGTAGCCGTCAACGTAATTGGCGGCCAGCACGACTTGGATGGTTTCGCGTTGGATGTCGCGCCCGCTGAGCCAGACGAGGGCGCGAATCCAACGCGGCATGCGGCGCACGTCCAGCAGTTCGCCGGGCGCAAGGGTGTTGAAGTCGCCGACGAGCACGTGCAGGCCGTGTTGATGACGCTCGATGCCTTTGAGCAGCGCGCGCATCTCTTGCGTCCGACGGCGCTCGCTCCACTTCGAAAAGCGCGCCTTCAGATGCAACCCGAAGATGCGCGCCTCGCTGCCAGCCAACACAATCTCAAGAAAGGCGTGCTTGGCCCCGACTGGTCTGTGCCACTCGTGATGCGCGATCTCGATGCGGCTGATGTAAGCGATTGAATGAGCCGGGCGCGCCGCCCAATGAGTTAAGCCGGTCGCATGCGCCAAGCCCTCGATCACTGTCGGATGAATCGCTTCCTGAAACACGACCAGATCGGGTGCGACCGAGCGGATCACTTCAGCCAGCCGCGCTTCGCGCCCGCGCCCGCCGAAGCGTATGTTGTAGCTGAGTAGTTTCAAGCTCACGAATCCTTAGCCGCCTCGATGAGCGTGACATAGGGTTGACCGAACAGTACGTCGCGGGCGAACAGGATCAGATCGGACGTGGCTTGAAAATTGACGGGCCGCCGCACCAAGCGCTGCAACTCCTCGCGCAACGGATTTAGTCCCGGCGCAATGTCAGGGTCTTTGTCGCCGAGCGGTTTCGTGTGCAAGCCCGGAATGTAGTATGCGGCCTCGTGCCAGTATTCCATCACGTCGCGCCCGACGAGCGTCACATCGAGGTCGCTGGTGCGTGGGCCTTTGGCATCGAACGGTGTGCCGTCTTCCCAACGCGAGTTCGTGACGACGCTGCCGCGCAACGCGACGCCTGTGCCGCGCGGCAAACCTGCACGCAGCAACTCACAGAAACGCGCGAAGCGTGATTGCTCGCCATCAAAGCCGAGCCGTATGATCCGTGCGCGGACTTCCTCGTCGGTCAACTCTTTTACGTCTTCAGCCATAGCAAGGAAAGCATCAGTCAGACGCAGCGCGCCGCCGTTGCGCTTGTTTGCGCGTGCTCTTTCTTTTCGTCGTGCGCTCCTTATCTGTTGCGCCGATCACTTCGGCGCTATCGCCCGCGACGGCGTAATCATCGGCCACTTTCTGCAAGAGCCACTGCGCACGCCCGCGCGGCGCACGCCCTTTCATCTTGAAGAGCCGCCATTCACCTTTGAGCCGTCGGCCGTTGAGACGAAAGCGAAGTGCGCCTGCGCGCCAAGCCGCAAGCGCGTCCGGTTCGTCTGTGGTGAACGTGCCGATGTCCCAACGATAGACTTCGCCCGCGCCGTAAGTGCCTTCGGGCAACACGCCTTCGTAGGTCAGATATGAGACGGCATGATCGGGCACGGCGATGGCGAGCCGCTTGACCGCAGGGTCGCGCGAAGGCCCCTTAGGTACAGCCCAACTCTTCAACACGCCGCCGATCTCAAGCCGGAAATCCCAATGCAGGTGGCTCGCGTGATGCTCCTGCACGACGAACCGCGCTTTGTCCTGCCCCACGCGCACCATCTCTTAACCTCAACGCTTCAGACGCCAATCAGTCTATCAGTGATTCGCACGCGAAGAAGGCTCAAACGGCGTGCAGCGCTGCACGCCGTTTGAGCCGACTTATCATAATGCCAGCATATTCGAGTCGCTCAGTGCCGGCCGCCCTTTTCGCCGCCCCGCCGCGACGATTCGTGCGACTCGCTGTGGCCGCGGCCTGAACCGCTCTTCTTGCCACCGCCCGACTCTTTATTCACCGTCGCCCAAGCGCGGCTCTCGGCCTCTTTCTTTGACACACCGCGATCTTTGTAGCCTTCCTCGATGTGTTCGGCTTTACGTTTCTGTTTGTCCGTGTAGGACGATTTATCACCTCTCGGCATTGTTCATTCCCCCTTCCTGTTTGCGTGCATAGCTCCGCAGAGCCATGCCACGAGGTTTAACTAAGACGAACTCACGAGCGTTCGTCTTTAACATTTCGGCAAGGGCCTAACGCTCCGGCTGATCGCCGCGGTCACCCTGTCCCGGTTTAACTTTGGTCTGCGCGTGCTTACGCACGTCCTGCGAGAGCGAGCGACTTTGCTCGTCCACTTCGTCGAAGCGCCCCTTGTCATCACGTCGCACGTAACGCTTATCGCGCCCCGTGTCGATCAATTCACGAGCGCTCGAATGCTTCTTCTGCTCCATCTGTCAACCTCCTTGTTCTCTGATTGCGATAATAAACCTACGCTCGCGCCCGCATGCTCGCGGGCCGTGCGAACAACTCTGCAACCGCTTGCATAGCTTTATTGAGCGTCTGCTTGTCCGCCAGCACAGGCTTGAACAGATCGCCTTTTGCGCCGACGCGCCGCAGCATGTTCTTGATCGTAAAATCCTGCACAGTGATTCGCTTGCGCTCGACCTCGCGCCATTCAAGCGGCGCGGAGACGGTCGCACCCGCACGCGGGCGCACCGAGTAAGGCGCAACGACCGACTTGCCACGCGCGTTCTGCATGTGATCCACGTAAATCTGCCCGCGCCTGCGTCGCTTCAACGCGCGCTCGACCGTCGCCACTTGTGGGTTTGCGCGCGCGACAAGCGTCGCCACCTGTTCGGCAAACTCCGCGATCTGTTCGTAGCTATAAATGGGCTTGACCGGCACATAGATGTGTATGCCGCGCGAGCCTGAAGTCTTGGCGCAACAATCCAGCCCTACTCTTGCGAGCAGGTCGCGCGTGCTCACGGCCACCTCGCAGATCGTGGTGAACTTGACGCCCGCGCCCGGATCGAGATCGAAGACGAACCAATCGGGACGATCCAGATTGCGCACGCGCGAGTGCCAAGGGTGGCGTTCAATCGCGCCGAGGTTGGCCATGTAGAGGAGCGTCGGCAGATTGTCGCCGATGATGTAATCAACCGTGTGCCCCTCTTCAACCTCAAGCGTCTCGGTGCGGACGTAAACGGGCGCTTCGTTCACGTCATGCTGATGAAAGAACGGCCCCTTAATCCCGTTCGGGTAACGCTTCATGATGAGCGGGCGATCTTTGAGATAGGGCAAGATGTATTTCGCGATGTCGTAGTAATAGCGGATCAGATCGCCCTTCGTATAACCGTCTTCCGGCCAATAGAGCTTATCGAGATTGGTGAGCGCAACGACGTGCCCGCCGACTTTCACATCCAGATTGCCGCTCAACTCTTTCGCTTTGAACGCGTGACCGACCGCGACTGCTTTGCCTGTGCGCCCCTTCGTGCTTGTCTTTCTCACGCCGCGCTTGCGCGCCACTTTGCCTTCGGGCGTCTGCGCTGCCGCTTTTTTCGTTCTGTCTTGCTCAAGACTCTCCTGCCACGCGCGGCTCTTGTCGTCCGTCTCATCGCGTAGTTGCAGCCGCCAGCCCGGCTCGGCATACTCGTCGCGGCTCTTGATGAGCAGCCATTGATCTTCGCGCCCGCTCATGCGCACGAGATTGAAGCCGCCGCGCAGTTTCTTGCCCTTCAGCTTGAACGTGAGCTTGCCCGCTTCGAGTTGTTTGAGCGGGTCGCGTCCGTCGAGCAGTTCGTAAGTGCCTGCGTCCCAGATCATGTGACGGCCTGCGCCGTAATTGCCTTTGGGGATGTGCCCCTCAAACTTCAGATACTCGACCGGATGATCTTCGGTCGGAGCCGCGAAGCGTTTGTCGCTTGGATCGAGCGACGGCCCCTTCGGCACAGACCAAGACTTGAGTACGCCGCCCATCTCCAAACGAAAATCGAAGTGGAGCTTCGACGCATGATGCTCCTGCACGACGAAGCGTCGGCGATTGGTTTTTGATAGCTTGCCCTTAGGTTCGGGCGTGCGCGTGAAGTCGCGCTTCTGTTGGTAGGTCTCAAGCCCCATCTCGTTCCTCTGGCGCTAGTCGGCTCAGTGCCAAGCCACACAAATATCATCATGCTATGTGAACGCAAGCACAGGGCCAGTGAGCGCGTGCGCGTGCAGACCTATGATTCACTGTGCGCGACCGCGTGGGCGCGGTTGTTGAGTAATGAAACGATTGTAAGTTAAACGTACAACCGCGTTCGACAACTGTGCAGTCCACAGATGTACAGACGCAGACCTCGCGCATGCTGCGGCAGCAATATGACGCTCCGCTTAAAGCTTCTTCGCTTCGCGTTTGAGCAGGGCAAAATCCTCTTTCACCTTCGCGCCCAAATCTTCGCGATAAAATCTGACCGCCGGGTGATAACCGACCAAAAACTTGCGCCCCTCGTGCATGATAATGTGCCCGCGCGCCTCGTTCACGCTCTTGACGCCGAGCACTTTCTTCGCCGCCACGCTGCCGAGCAGCACGACGAGTTTTGGATTGAGCAACTCGATCTGCTCGAAGAGATAATTACTCGTGCAAGTGTCAACTTCGAGCCGCTTCGGCGTGCGATTCTTCGGCGGCCGACACTTGACCGTGTTGGTAATGAAGAGATCGCTGCGATCAAGCCCCGTGCCTTCGAGCACGTGATCAAGATAGCGTCCGGCCGAGCCGACGAACGGGTGGCCCGTCTCGTCTTCTTCTTTGCCCGGCGCTTCGCCGATGATCATGATCTTGGCCGTGTATTTGCCGTCGCCCGGCACGGCGAGCGTCCGCGACTCGTGCAAAGGGCAGAGTGTGCAGACGCGAATCTGCGCCGCAAGTTCGTCCAGTCGCTTAGCCTTTTTCGATTTCGCCATCGTTATTAGATTCGGCTTGCAATTTGCATTCTCAAACGCGCACAGTTCAAATGATCAGCCCAACAACTTTTGGACGCAGACGATGAAATTTTCTGCACTCGCCCGAGTTTACGACCGCATCGCCGCCGCCCCGCGCGAACCTGAGCGCGCCAAATTGCTCGCCCAAGTTTTCCGTCGCGCCGACCGGCAGACTCTCTACGCCGTCGCCCATTTCACGCTCGGCGAAGTCGTCGAGCCGCAGTTCTCAGACAAACTCGGCATCGGGCCGGCGACGATTCGCGCGGCGCTGGCAAGTATCTCAAAGCGCACAACCGAAGCTATTGACGATGAGGTGAAAGAGACCGGCGACATGAGCGCGGTCGTCGCCGCTTACGCCAAAGGACGCGATTCGTTGACCGTCGCTGATTTGTGGCAGCGCGTCGAGCACGCGGTCAAACGCGAAGAGGGTCGGCTCCAACTCGTCAAATATATTTTCCAACACACGACCACGGGCGGCGCAAAATATTTCACGCGCATGGTCTTGAACCAGATGCGCATCGGCGCAGGCCTCGGCACGCTCGCACGTGCCATCGCCACAGCCTTCGAGGTTGAAACGGAAGCGGTCGAGCACGCCTACGCGATGACGAACGACATCGGCTTGACGGCTGCGCGCGCCAAACAAGGCGCAAAGCGTCTGGCACAGACAGGTCTCGCGGTCTTTCGCCCTTATCAATTCATGAACGCGCACAAGGTTGATGATCCCGACGAAATTCTCGCGGAGTTCGCGGGCAAGCGTGTCATCTATGAGGTCAAGTACGACGGCGCGCGTTTGCAGATTCATCTCAAACGCGCGCGGCCGCACGAGATCAAATTCTATTCGCGCCGTTTGAACGACGACACACAGGCGATGCCCGATCTGGTCGCAGCCTTGCGTGAAGCATGGCGCGGCGGCGATGCGATCTTCGAGGGCGAAGCGGTCGCTTTTGATCCGAAGCTGAAACGCAAGCAGCCGTTTCAAGCGGTGCTCATGCGGCTCGGGCGCGTCCACGACATCGAAGCGAAGGTGCGCGAGATTCCGCTCGTGCTCTATCTGTTCGAGTTGGTTTACATGGATGGTGAAGACTTAATGCAACGCCCGCAACGCGAGCGGCGCGAACTCTTAAAGACGCTCTTTCGCCCGACCGACCGCGCGCTGTTGACCGAAGCGATTGAATCAAACAAGCGTGCCGACCAAGATAAGTTTTTCCAACGCGCGATCCGCGCCGGGCACGAGGGCTTGATGGCCAAAGACCCGGACGCATCTTACACACCGGGCCAGCGCACCGAGCATTGGTTGAAACTCAAGCCCGCGTTCGAGACTTTGGACGTGGTGGTGACAGGCGGCATCTGGGGTTCTGGTCGGCGGCGCGGCTTGCTCTCAAGTCTCGTCGTTTCCATTCGCGACAAAGACGAGTTTAAGACCGTCGGCAAAGTCGGCACAGGTTTTTCCGAAGAGACTTTGCGCGACCTGACCGCAAAGCTCGCGCCTAAGATCATCACGACGCGCGGGCACAACGTCGAGATCGAACCGGAGATGGTCATCGAGGTTGATTTCCAAGACATTCAAAAGACCAATCGCTACGCCGCCGACTATGCCCTACGCATCCCGCGCTTCAAACGCGAACGCACCGACAAGAGCGTCCGCGAAGCTGACACGCTCGAACGTCTGAAGCGACTTTATAAACAGTCGCACTGATCTCACACACGACTGCAAACCGTTGTGCTTTGCGGTATGCTACTCGACAATGAATGCGGACAAGCTCTCGCCTGAACAAATCTTAAACGAGCCGGTTTCCGTGCTTCGTCGGCGCTTCCTCGATGAACACACGCCGTTGCCGCACGGTCTGCTCGCAGCCCTTGAGTGCGATCCTCGTCGTGGCGCGCAACTGCTCGCGCGTAGTTTGCGCGCACGCGAGCGCAAGCAGCGCGCTGAAGCCAGACGCCTGCGCCGGCTGCATCAGTTCGAGCAGGAGTTAAGAGCGCAAGGCTATCAATTGATCGCGGGTGTGGATGAAGCGGGCATGGCTCCGCTCGCGGGGCCGGTCGTGGCGGCGGCCGTCATCCTGCCGCCGGATTACAAACTGCGCGGGTTGAACGACTCGAAGAAGATTTTGGACGGCGCGAAGCGCGTTGAATTGGCTGAGCAGATCAAACGCGATGCTTTGTGTTGGGCGACGGGGCGCGCAGAGGTTGAAGAGATCGATCAGTTGAACATCTATCACGCTGGCCTGTTGGCGATGCGCCGCGCGGTCGAAGGGCTAGCAATCAATCCCGACTTCGTGCTTGTTGACGCGCGCAAGATTCCCAATTGTCCTGCGCCGCAACGCGGCATCATTCATGGCGACATGCTCTCCGCCTCAATCGCCGCCGCCTCGCTCATCGCCAAGACGACGCGCGACGCATGTATGTGCGAGCTAGATCAACTCTATCCCGGCTACGGTCTCGCCGCACACAAAGGCTACCCGACGCCCGCACACTATCGCGCCTTGCACGAGCTTGGCGCGACGCCCATCCATCGGCGCAGCTTCGCGCCCGTGCGGCGTGTGCTCGGACTTGAGCCGGTGCAGACTGAGATGTTTGAGCATTCGAGTGAGAGTCCCGCTCAAGCGCACGAATGCGAGATGCAATCCTTCAAGCGGGAGTAACAGCTATCCTATCCCTTCATTGCAGAAACACATCAAAGGCCCATCGTCCGGCGTGTGAATGCTTGTCATCATCTACCTTCGCTCGATACCGAAAGATATTGCCATACCGATCAACTCTTTTCGACAATTTGCAGTCGAGCGAGATTAATTCAACGCCAAGCTCCGGCAGCGTGTGCAACTCTTCAAGTTCGGAGATGCCATTATGATTCTTGTCTTGCCACAGACGCAGCGAAGCGAAAACGGTATCGTGTTTATCAATCATGCCGTCGCCATTGCCACCATTTTCTCGCTTATCAAATTCAGCCAGTGCCAGAAACCCATTGCGATGATCGGCCGGTGGCTGCGGCGTAATGTTGCCGAAAAGCTCCGTACCGTTATCAATCTTACCGTTGCCATTGCGGTCGAATGCAAGCCAAGCATCATCTGAATCTGCGGTCGTCCAAGCAAGATGTTGGGCTGCACCTGTATTTGCGAGATCAAAGTCCACGCCATCGGCGACGTTAGTCAAGTCAAATCCATTCCCACTTACATCAACAATAATTGGACTCATACAGTAACCACCATCGTTTTGGCAGCAGGCGCATAGGTCAGGGTCCCAGCTATATCCACTTGCGCATGAAGTTTGGTTGCAAACAGCAGGGCCGGGGATCGTAATAAGACTGCCGTTACTGCTGACGTGGTCGTTGAGCGGCCCCGTTGGCCCATAAGAGCCTCCGCCAAGGTCTGCTAGGACGATGCCGTCTGCCCCTTTTGTTCCCTGACTTGGAGAACAACTGAAGTTAGTTCCTTGAGTACCACCGGAACCGCCCGAACCAGATGCGCCGGGGAAGCCATATAAACCTCCATCGCCGGGATTACCGCTATGCCCGGCTGACACATACCAAATGATCGTGCCATGGAAGTTGGTCGGTACTGTTATCGTAAAGTGTCCGCCATTACCGCCATTTCCGCCCATGCCGCCCGGGCCGCCTTGTCCCCCTTTGCCGCCACGTCCACCGACACCGCCCGTGCCACCATTACCGGGCGGGCAAGAGCAATCAGCCCCAGTACCTCCATGTCCCCCTTGCCCACCATTGCCTCCTGTACCTCCTTGGCCACCTGTGCCGCCTTTACCACCTCGCCCTCCGTTAGATATGTATATATATGTGCCAAAGGTTGTAGTAATGCTGGTCATCATATTCCCACCATCGCCACCCGGGTCTCCGGTTCCACCTGCTAATCCTTGCCCTCCTGTCCCACCGGGCTGACCCGGAAATCCCTCAAAACCATTAGGGTGACCTACAGTACAGTCACCATCATCTCCTTTAGGTGATGATTCAGGTGATGTCCCGGTTAGGCCAATTCCGCCGGTCGAGCCGCGTGCTCCATCTGACCCACTAAGATCAGAGAGATATACTCTGAATAAACTCTTTTTGAATGGAGATTTGGAACCTCCCCTGTTCGATTTATGCTTCTCAAGCCACTCATCGTAGCCTTCCCCACTGAGATCAATTGTAATGCTCCCGTCCTTTATCAACTGCGGCGTAAACCTTTTCTTCAATGTCGAACCTCGAAAGGCCACAGGACTAAACTGCACAGGTTCTTCCTTTAGCCCCTGCTCCCGCATTGCTACGTCCAGAGTAGTGCCCAAGATTCCCTGCTGTTCAATGGGAAACATATATAAGTTGTGATTGCCTTTTATCACCGCGTCCTTACCCTCGAAGATGATATTTCTGGCGATGATTACCGCATCGCCGGTCAGTTCCACCTTTTCAGGCAGATACAAAGTATCTGCGATCTCGACACCTTTTAGTTGATTCTCTAAGCGACGTTGGGCTTGCATTTCCGGCATCAGATCAAATGCGGGGGCCAATTTGCTGCGCCAGTCCGGGTCAAGCAGAGTTTCCGCCACGAAAGGTACGCCCTTTCGCTCCAACAGGTCTTTCGCCGGTTTGAATATCCGGCGCTGAGGTTCATATCCTTCCTGCGCAGTTCCTAAAACTCGTTGTTGCGCGAGGGCATTAGGCCAATGAGATTGATGCAAGATATTGCTTTGCAAAGTAAGAAGAAATCCAATGAAGAGGCTTAGGCAGGTTCTTCTCATGAGTGATCTTCAATCTGGAGGTAGCGTTGCAATAGTGACCCTAAAAGCAACTGCTATCGTTTTATGTGAGGCTAACGAGAAAGAAGTTCTTATTAGCCTTTAGATTGCAAAGCGACAAGGCATGGTATCCTTATTATGAAGGC
>QHXQ01000127.1 GCA_003223935.1 Acidobacteriota bacterium
AGAGAACTCCTTGTCGCAGCAGGATGCCGTCTTGGTCGACTCCATCTTACCGCTTGGGGTTCTCTTTCTCATTTCTTATGTCGAACTGACGTTATCATAGTAATCCGCTTGCTCTATGCGTCTGTATGTGTTCCTGTAATCAGGCGGACATATTCGTCCCTGACAGTGGGGTTTCTAGAAGCGTCCCATCCGCGCCGATGTGCACGAGGCACAGTCTCGATCTCAGCCACGATGATGTCCGGGACAAGAGGGCGTGCTGACTGAAGCACATGGCCGTCGGCATCAACGATCTCGGACGATCCGTAGGATACCAAGCTCTCATTACGTCCCGCGACATCGGCACGGATCACGGAAACGCTGTTCTCTATCGCCCGCGCGATGTCAACGTTTCTGGCCTCAGCGACCAGTTCCGGCCCCGCCTTCGTCGGAGGCAGTCCATTGTTCGTAGGCACGAACAGAGCAGCCGCCCCTTGAGAGGCCATGATTCTGGCCGGCACATAATAGTTGGAGTCGTTGCAGATGATGATTCCGAAGGTCAGGTCGCCAACCGTGAAGACCGGCATCTTGTCTCCAGCCTCGTAGATTGACTTGTTGATCGCCGGGTACAACTTACGATACAGGCCAGCGACCGATCCTTTATGAAAGACTGCGGCGGAGTTGTAAAGTCGATTCAGTCGGTCAGTCTCCGTGAACCCCAGAATCGTCGTGACAGTATCGCTCGCAAGGGGCGCAAGGACTTTGTTCAGATGACCACCTTCCGCGTCAATCGCGATGTCGTCAGGCCGACTTGTGTAGTCAGCCAGACCTCCCAAGACGCCCTCTGGACAACATAAAATCTCGACACCGTTGGATTCACACCAGTCGACCTGCACGCGAATCAGGCCAAGGACATCCATCGAGCTAGTGGCACGCAGGGGAGCTTGGTAAGCGGCAACCTTCATCAAAGTGATTAAAGTCGGCTAGGGCTATTGGTCGCTTGAAGATTTCGTTCCTTCCCATTTGACCGTAAAACCTTCGGTAATAAATTCGCCCGCAAGTTTGCCATCCTTGAGTGCACCGTTGACAGTAATCGATTCGTGCTTCTTAAAATCAAGAGTAAAGCTCAACTTTCCGTCTACCCATTTGCCATCGCGAATCGTTCCAGCTCCCGTGTGATCGGAATAAGCAGTGCCAGTGACTTTCGTCCTATCAAGAATGAAAGTGAAGGTGGCGTGAATCGCCCTTTCGCGGTTATGAAACGTGATATGCCACTCGCCCGAGATCGGATCTGCGTCATCCTTCGCGAAGGAAGTTGGTTGCGTCGGTTGAGTGCCGACCTGCGCCCGGTGGTGCTCGGCAGTAGCTGAACTCGTCGAAAGCAATGTAATTATCAAAGCTGCACTGGCCAAAGGTTGAAATGTTTTCGATCTCATTTGATTCTCCTCCAAGGGTTCTCAGAATCTTTGCACTTCAAGAAAGTGATGCTCACTTTACGACGAGATTGACAACCGGTTTCAAAGAAATTCACTTTCGGGCCTCGTTAATAGACAAACAGGCTTTCGTTGTTCAAGAATGAAACCGAAATGAGAGCGAAGAAGACATTGGATCGGCGCACCCAACGCACCAGGCGACGGCTGGGAGGCGCGCTGGTCGAGCTGATTCAGGAGAAACGCTTTGACGACATCACGGTGCAGAACGTGATCGACCGCGCTGCTGTCGGACGCGCGACCTTCTACTCTCACTACCGCGACAAAGAAGATTTATTCGAGAAGCAGTGGGAACGATTTCTCGATATGCTTGCGCAGCGAATTGACTGGGCCAACGCCGGCAAGGGTTCCTTCGTCCCGGTTGTTTTTCTCTTTAGTCATTTACAGGAAGCCCAACGGTATTACCGAGGGCTGGTGCGTTCACGAAAGGCTGATCCGGTTCTTAAGCGTGGCATCGAATATCTGAGCCAGAAGATTGAAGCAACCCTCACCGCGCGACTCAAGCGCAAGCCGACGATTCCAACTCCGATTCTCGCGAATTATTTGGCGAGCGAACTGTTTATATTGTTAAAGTGGTGGCTCGACAAGGGTATGCCTTACACGCCTGAGCATATGGACCAGATTTACCATCGACTAATTAACCCAACCTTCAAAATGGTTCAAGCCGAAACACTTCACCGCTCATGAAGAGAAGGCATTATCCACTGAACAGTATTGGCCGGAGCGCAACTATTTATCAGAGGCTCTGCACATTGCTGGTAACGTACTTTGCTTTATTTCGCTGACTCGATGAAATCGTAGCTTCGTTCGATGAGGCTTTTGCCTAAATCAAATTGACCTCGCTGAATTGTTTCGAACTCAATTGTCCTCCCCTTCTTTTAGTGCTTCTGTGGCTGAATCAAGTTCTCGAAGTAAGACTCCAGGAATCATTGACCCCGTAGTCTAATGGCTTGCGGTTGAGCGGCCGCACTTTTCAGCGGTCCGCTCCAACCGCTTGTTGTTAGGCGGCGCGCGTATTACCACCGCCCACCAAATAATCAAGAACGACCGAGACAACGTCCTCCGAATTGAAGCCCTCTTCTATGGCTCCCATCGCGCACACGGAAACGCCGACGAGATCGAATGCGTGAAACGCGCTTGCCCTGTAGCATGGGCCGCCGCCGTTATGCCCCACGACGAGACCCCACGGTGAGGCCGGATCCCCCATGAGACCGAGTCCATAGCTCGGTCTGCCGGAACGCAAAGGAGAATCCTTCGCGGAGGGACTCGAACCGGACGCGAAGGGGACAGCAACCAACTCCGTCATCTGGTCGAGAGAATGCCGCGACAGGAACTGTCCATGAAAGAGAACGTCAAGGAAGCGGACAATCTCGGAAGAGGTGGACGCCACCACGCCATGCGATACCCAGCCGGGATGATAGTGGTTGCGTACATCACGCGGCGAGCCGTCACGGGAAAGCATGGACGATGTGCCCGGAGCGAGCGAGGCGAGATCTTCGATTGATTCGGCGACGAAGGTTCTACGTAGCCCGAAGGGCTGCGGGTAGTGGGTCATTTTCACTGTCGAACAGGGGTTGGTACTGATGCAGTTTGAAAGATGAGGATATGCTACAGCTCTTGGAAGAACCGGATGCGGTTGCCATCGGGGTCACTCAGGTACATTTCTCGCGTGCCCCAGTCTTGATCGATGGGGTGTCCGTCATCGACAGTAACACCTTTAGCGACGGGTTCTGTATGCAGCACATTAGGCGCTTCACTCGAGGACTTGGATCTCGGGGTAGAGCGTAGATGAAATTTCGGGCTTTGAAACGCCTGCCCCCTTGAGGTACACGTCGAAGAAGGTGTGCACGCAGTACGCAGTCACTGCAAGCTGACGGCGTCCATCGATGCCGACGATTCCGAACACGCGGAGCGCGCGCAGCAGAATGTGGCTCTTCAGCGCTCCATCGTCGCTGAAGAGGAAATGGTTTGCGCCACGGATCGCGATGCGCAGCCGTCCGTTCGGAGGGAGGCGGTCGTAAATCGATTGGATGTTGGCCTCGATCTGACGGCTGACCGGGTCGGATGAACCGCCGTGGTCGCTCAGGAGGAACATGAACGGCTGATGAAGGCCCGACTGAACGACGCTGCCGAACGGCTGACCGTCCACATCAATCCCCGCCTTGCACCTGGAATCATCGCGGCAAAATTGTGCGGCTATCGCCCCGCCAAGGGAATGACCGAATACTCCGACGCGCATCAGGTCGAGCCGTCCGGTGAAGCGGCCGGAGGCGTCGGCGCTATTCAACTGCTCCAACCGATCAAGGGCGAACGCGATGTCGGATGTCCAAGCAGTCAGCAGTGTGTTCATACAACCGGCTTGCTGCGCTTGCTCCTTGGCCGCACAGAGTTCCGGGTTGTTATCGGGCGTCCTTCTCATCACCCGGCCGTCGGGGAACGCGACGACGCCCGTGCGATAGGGGGCGTCGAAGCCGACGACAACATAGCCATGACTGGCCAGATCCTCGGCGAGCGTCGAGTAACCCACCACACCGGCGGAAGCCCCCGCCCTCATGATCACCACCGGGTACGATGGCTGCTGCGGCGACACGTCGGCGTCCCGAGCGCTGTGCCCGCGGACTTTCGACACATCTCGCGTCACCAGACTCAACGGGCCCCGCGCGGGTCCGGCAGCCGCCCGCATCTGCGCGGGCACGTAATCGTCCGCCGGCGCTGATTGCGCCGCCGCCGACGGATACCAGACCCAGACAAGCAGCTCGCGCTTCGTTCCCGGAGCCGGCGCGAGCGTATCCAGTTTCGCATCGTCGGTCCAATCATAAGTCACGCGGCCGACCGCAAATGGGCCCGTAGGGGTTGGCAATTCCAGCGGTTGGTTGCGCTCCCACCACAATAGCGCCACTAAGAGCACAACGCCGGCCAGACCGACGAAGGCTGCCTTGGCCACCCAGATCCCAATTCGCTTAAGCCGGAAGCTCGGTGTGCGCTCCATAGTCATACCCTCTTTGGCTGATCGCCCTCACCGCCTACATAGTGTTTCAAAGTGCTGAACATCATAAACAACTCTATGAAATAAAGTCAACTGATGATTTTAGTTTTAAGTTGAGGATAGGTAGCTAGCCGCCGCCCGACGAGCCGCGAGTCGAGCGGCAGTCCCCGACAGCTTGGCGAAAGCGCTTTACAGCTTCGCGGAGGGATGGGCGAAGCCGACGGAACGCGGTGTCCGCTCCAACGACGTTAGGCCACACGCTGCAACGCTACTCTGCTAAGTGCTCCGCCGCCTTAGGCCCAGCCCGGCTGCCGCGACTAGCGCGACCACAAACGCCGGGACTGCGGTCAGCGCCGGCCACGCCACGAGCGCGAAGGCGAGTAAGCGCGGGTGGCTTGAGCCGACCCACTGCCCATGAACGTTCGCCGCGACCGCAAGAGCGAAAGCTCCGAGAGCGACAGCCGCGGATGCGTGCGACGCTGTTATGCGAGGCGAGTTACCTAAGCGAAAGTGTTCGTAACCGATATGAACTGCGAAGGCGACGGCGGAGAGCAAGAAGGCCAACAGTCTCCAAGTGACAACCATCTGATGAGACGCAGACCAACCGGCGAACGTACCGAATGCGATGCCGACGACGAGGTACATCACGCCTACGATTATCACCGTTCGCAGCCACCGTTGATGATCAGATGCATTCATGTGTGTGGCCCAACGCCGGGATTGAGATGCGCCCGCGAACAGCATCCAGCATGAGCTTTAGGAAGAATGCTTCTCATCATTCTATCGGGCGGCCGTGTCGAATGGTCTCAGTTGGTTATAAGGCGTGTCTCGCCAACAGACGACTGTGCAACTCCCATAAAGCCGTTCGGTTGCTGTCCCACGCAAGACGACTCCGCGCTGTTTCATAATCCAACCACTCGCACGTGCTATGTTCGCCGGACAAACAGACCTCTTTGTTTTGAACCTCAACTCCGAAACTAAATTCAGGAATCACGAATATGTCGTCCCCCCAAAGATGACGCTCTGCAAAATGTTTCGCCGGAATTGAGGCCAGCGAATCTAGCCGCATCAAACAAGCGTCTTTAGGAATACCCGCTTCCTCAAGAGCTTCGCGGCGGGCGGTCTGTTCCGGTTCTTCGTCACCTTCGCCGCCGCCCGCAATCCCTTGCCACACATTTTTGTCAGAACGCTTCAAAAGTAAATATCGAGGCTCGCCGTTTGTGTCAACTTGGAAAGGAATAACCAAAACTTGAAACGCTGCACGAGACATAGCTGATTATAACCACGAAACGCCTAACGGCAGTATTCAGCGGGGCCGGCCTGAGACATTGGGAGTAATCGAAGCCTCCGTTGGCCGGCCTCCGCTGCAATTGGGGTTAGGTGCCGTTTCGGTCATCTTCTCTCGCTTTATGCAACACTGCTTTTATGAAGCCATCCTTGCCAGCTTGATACGCTTCTCTTTTGGTTGCA
>QHXQ01000098.1 GCA_003223935.1 Acidobacteriota bacterium
TTGGCGATGGCGCGCAGCCTCACTTCCTGAATGTTCATAGCCCGCTCCACGGCGGCTTCGGAGTAGTGCATCAGGTCTGGCCTCCTGACTTACTACCTTACGCCGCTGAATGCGGACAGTTGATGTGTTAATAAGAGCGGACACTTGATGTGCTAATAACACACGCCGATGAGGCCTACGACGAACTGCCGGATGAGCGCAAAAAGAAGATTGCCGAAAAGCTCTTCAAGCTACTCACGGAAAAAGAGGCGGACGGGCGTGAGATTCGGCGACCCACCAAACTCAGCGAGATTTGCGCGGTCGCCGGTGCTACGCAGGGAGAGGTGGGCGAAGTCATCAATGTCTTTCGGCATGAGGGTAGATCGTTCCTGACGGCAGACCTACCGTTCGACGGGAACGCGATGATCGACATCTCGCACGAAAGCTTGATTCGCGGCTGGCAGCGCTTGAGCGACTGGCTGGACGAAGAGGCAAAAGCGGCGCAGGCGTACCGTCGTTTAGCTCAGTAAGCCGCGCTGCACAAGGAAAAGAAAGCAGGCTTGCTCGATGAACTGGATGTCAAATTGGCGTTGGAGTGGCGCGAACACTCGCAGCCGGACAGAGCTTGGGCCGCGCGTTATGGCTACGACTTCGATGTCGCGATAGAGTTTCTGAAGACATGTCAGCGCGAGGTTGAAAAGGAGATCAGGCAGCGCCGACGAGATTTAATCCGCGCGCGCGCGTCTGCGCTTGTGCTGGGGTTACTACTGATGGCCTGCATGTACTCCTTATGGACTATTGTCAAGACGCGGTATATCTTTGAATTCTCCATTTATTATCAGGGTGTTAATTCTGCGCTGAACGCAATCGTGGGCGGGAATCTCCCGGAAGCTAATAGGGCTTTAGAGAATGTATCTGGTACGAAGCCAAGGGATTTAGGTGTTGAATGGCATTACTCAAAGGATTTGCGAGGTTTTGAATGGTATTACTTATGGTGGGCTGGTCATAATGAGTGGGCCACTATAACGCGACAGAATGGGTCTGTGCCGTGTGTCGCTTTCGCGGCCCATAGCAATCTATTAGCTGCTGGGGATGTGAATGGCAATGTCATGCTGTGGACGACGGGCATCAGTGCAGCCCCAAGCGACTGGAAGCGACCGACCCCACAGTTACAGCAACCATATACAGCGCCTGTTACGGCGATAGTCTTTTCGCCTGATGGCTCAATTCTTGCCGCCGGATATGCTAATGGAGATATAAGACAATGGAATACAAACGAAGTTACAAGACCAGGGCATACAAGTGGAGCGGAACTTACAGCGCTCAAACGATACAAGGCTGAAGATAAGAGCGCGTACGATTCAAGACGCGTCTTTGCCATAGCGTTCTCGCCCGACGGCTCAACGCTGGTGGCCGGCTATGCTGATGGCGCTGAATGGAGATGGGATTTGAAGTCAGGCGAAAGCAAGAGTATATCGCCGCCCGTGGCTTCTTCCCCAATCAGTATGATGGCGTTTTCGCCTGATGGCTCGAACCTCGCCATCGCTTATGCGGATGGGAACGTGTTGTGGGAGTCGGCGGAAAGCGGTCAAGGACAGGTGCTGCTGAGTCGCTACGATGCTCAAGAAAAGACAACCTCGCCCACGCCCAACTTTAGTCGCATTTTTTCCATAGCCTTTTCGCCTGACAAAAAGTGGCTCGTCGCCGGATACGCCGATGGCTTCGTTGCGGCATGGGATTTAACGAAGGGTAAAACACGGAGTCCAAGATTGTTAGGGCAAGCTGTTAAGAAGAGTGGCAATCAGGATAGTAATGCGATTACAGAGGTAGAGAAAAAGGCGGACAATCATCACTTGGGGCCTGTCTTTGCGGCAGTATTTAAGGATGAACATACTCTAGCTACAGGCAGCGCCGATAGCACCGTGAAGCTATGGGACCTGAATAGGCCGGTGGGTGAGGAATTTCTTCTCACTAGAAAGGGACACATGGGTGGGGTTTTATCCTTGGCCGTCTCGCCTGACAAAACAACTCTCGCCTCCGGCAGTGACGATGGCAGTGTGAAAACGTGGGCCACGCAGCCGCAAGAGGAACCGACCGTCTTAGAGGATCAGAATATTTCGGCGGTGGCTTTCTCTGCCAAAGGTGATCAATTAGCTACCGGGGATATAGCTGGGAACATCAAATTGCGGGATATAAGCACACTGAAGGAGGTTAATACGTTACCGTATGTGACCTCGGCGACAATAAATTCGGTGGCCTTTTCTCCGCTTGACAGCGCGCTGCTCGCAGTCGGAAGTGAAGATGGCAGCGTACAGTTGGTCAGGACAGATAACAAAGGCGGCTCGACTAAATTGTCGCGGCCAGTACCGCCCAATACTCAAGTACCACCCATTAATTCGGTCGCGTTCTCGCCTGACGGCAAGACACTCTTGGCTGGCAGCGCCGATGGGGTGCTATACCTTTGGAGTATAGACACAAGGGAATTAAGCAATTCGAAAAAGATCAGCCCTAAGTCAATTTACGCTGTGGCATTTTCCCCTAACGGCTCAATAATCGCTACTGGAGATGAGGACGGTGGCGTAAGGCTATGGGATGCGAAGCTGTCGCAGAAGCCATCGGAGGCGCAGCAGGTCGGGGTTAATGTAATTTCATCCTTGGCGTTCTCCCCTGACGGCAATAGGCTCGTGATGGGGAGTCGGGACGGAACTGTGAGCATGTTGCTCAAGAAGGAGTCTTGGATTGAGACTTGGCTTGACCCGCTCCTGAAGATATTTGGCAGCCGGACCAAATGGGGCGAGACACCGTTGACGTTGAAGAAATCCTTAAGTGAAATCCATTCGCTGGCTTTCGGCCCGAAGGCGGTCGCCATCGTAATCGTGCATAGGAAAGAAGGCAAAGAAGACTACCGTAAGGAAAACAAAGAAAACCCGATAGACAATAGCAGCACCGAACTGTTATATGTTGCCAAAGAAAATACGATAGCCCGACAGCAAATATCACCTAAAGAATGATTGCCTGAAATCGGTCAGAATTAAGCCTACCATAGCCAGATCACTGCTGGGCTTGAATCAGCGCTAGCCTATCAAGTTCACCACTTCCGCCTCAAGCACCTGCGGCTTGCTGCTTCCGGCACGAGCCAACTTTGGGTTCAGGACGGATTGCCTACTTTCTGTGGGTGGCGTAGTTCCGTGAGCGCATCGCGCATGTGCTGGACCCAGCCGGTTAATTCACCTTCGAGAATCTCTTCGGTATACGAGACTAGCTTATCTACGTTCTGCTGATCAGTTTGCTCCGTCTCAGATAGGGCCGTCCACCAATCGCGCACATTGAGCAGGTCGGTGGCGGTCTGGTTATATTTCGTCACCGAGTTTTCGATCTCGTTCAGCCCGATGTAGGTGGCTAAGATGCTGCTGATCGTGGTGGTCAACGCGATCCAGAGGTCATATCCGAACGCCGCCAGTAAAGTGCCTAGCCCACCGAAGATGTAAATGCCCCATTGCAACAAGCGCAGTTGCCTGCCTAATCTGAGTATCTTGGTCTGGAAATAGTTGAGTTGATCGCCGATCCGGATATTGACATATTGCTCGGCACTGAGTGGACTGAGACCGTCATCCGTTGCGCTGGCCCCGGCCATCTTAGGCGGAATAGGACCACGATATGGGCGCAAGGCTGAGACGTTCACTTCGGTCTGCATTAACTGAGAACTAACAATCTCAACTTGCTTCGCCAGTAAAGAGGCCTTTGCGTTCGGCTCTATTTGCTGTTCACTGTAGTCGCCTGCGCGTGTTCGATAGCTAAAGATTTCTCGTTTGATCGCTTCTGCACCGCCCCGCAATAGCACCCATTTTGTCCCTAGTTTGAAACGGTTTGCGGCCGCAATCAATACGGACACTACCACCGGTATAACCACGACCGGATAGTGCAGCAGCTCAATCAGCCGTGCAGTTTTCGCGCTGCTCGCCGGCTGGGCCTGTAATCGTAGTTGCGTCTGAGTGAGCGCCAAGATTGTGCCGAGCACGCCCAATATTAGTATCCACACCAGCAGTTGGTTAAAAATAGCCCGGCGGCGCACGGCATTGGAGTCATATAGTGAGAAGCGCTCCCAAGCTTGTTTAAGCGGCGCATCTCCTTCTGCTTTGTGCATCATTATTTGCTCCCGATTTGCAACGCTCGAACTCTGATTTGAAAATTAGAATTTTAGTCTAGTGAAGCGAGTAGAATATGCTGCTTTAGGAATCTCGCTTGAAACTACTTCCCGTGAGAACCGGCGCGACTCTATGCCCACAGCATAATCGCTGTCAAGATTTTTAGCTGGATGTCGCGGCTGGCGAAAAGAGAGTCGCGCTGGCCATCAGGCAGGTGCTATTATTTGCTCGCACACTCTCCCCGTTTCTGTGAGCATCCTTTGTGCGTCGCTCGCATCAAAGCTGTCGGGTCAAGCCCGCAATTCCGTCCTTGTCCGCGCCACAAGCGAGGAGTCCGCTATGAGAAAGTTTGTCGTCGTCCCACTGTTGCTTCTTTCCCTGCTCTGCATTGCCGCACCAATGCTGCACGCGCAATCGCGTCCGCGCCGCGTCGGCCAAACCAACCCGACGCAGCCGAGTACCGCGCCCACAACTGCGCCCACGACACGCAGCGACAGACCGCCCGTGCTCACCGGCGCGCAGACCTCGAACGACCACACGACGCCGCGCCCGCGCAACGCGGACGACAACGCGCCACAGGAGGTGAGCGAAGACGAAGTTGTGCGCGTGAACACGACACTCGTGACGTTGCCGGTGAGCGTGTTGGATCGCGACGGCAAGTACGTGCCCAGCATCACACGTGATGAGTTTCGCATCTATGAGGACGGCGTCGAACAGCAACTCGCTTATTTCGCCACCGTCGAAAAACCCTTCACCGTCGCGCTCGTCTTAGACAACAGCACCTCGACGCGCTTTAAGACCGAAGAGATGCAGGAGGCGGCCATCGCCTTCGTGGATCAGTTGCGCGCCGATGACCGTGTAATGGTCGTCGCCTTCGACGACAAGGTGCGCGTCTTGGCCGAGCCGACGAGCGACCGCCGAGCTTTGCGCGACGCGATCCGGCACACGCACAACGGCGGCGAAACCAGTCTCTACGACGCCATTGACTTCGTCATTCATCAACGCTTCAACCGCATCGAAGGGCGCAAGGCCATCGTGCTCTTTACCGACGGCGTGGACACTTCGAGCCGCCGCGCCAGCTACGACTCGAATGTGCGCGACGCCGAAGAACTCGACGCCCTCGTCTATCCGATTGAGTACGACACATACGATCCGAGCGCTGATAATCAAGGTGGCGGCAGTTGGCCCGGTGGTGGCGGTGGTGGTGGTCGTTACCCACGCGGCGGCGGCTATCCCGGCGGCGGCTCGGTTGGCTTGCCTGACATACTTGGCTCGATCATCTTCGGGCGCGGCGGTGGTAGCGGCGGGCGTGGCCGGCGTGGCGGTGGTGGTTATCCGCCGGGCGGTGGCGGCGGTTATCCGCCCGTCGTCATTGGCGGCGGTGGCGGCTCGTGCACCGGTTGCAGCCGCGCCGAGTATGAGCGCGCAGACCAGTATCTACACGACATGGCGCGCGTCTCCGGCGGTCGTTTCTATCGCGCCGACACGACGCGCAATCTCTCAGAATCATTCGCGCTCATCGCCGAAGAGTTGCGCAAGCAATACAGTCTCGGCTACTACCCCAAGCTCGCGCCGCATCCCGGCGAGCGCCGGCACATCAAAGTCCGCGTCCTGCGCCCCAACCTCGTGGTGCAAGCGCGCGACAGCTACATCTTCAACCCCACCGGCACACAGCAACGGGCTGACACCGACGCGCAACGGCAGAAGCCCGTGCTGCAAACGGGGCGACCGTTTAGCGGCGGAAGATAATGGTTATTACTTTTTCTTTGAAGCATTCCGCTTGCTAGTATGCTTGCATTTAGCAGCGTCCTTCTTGCTGCGTGCGCGCTCTATCTCAGCTATGCCTCTCTCGATAGCACCGTTTAGTAGAGTACGCGGTTCGTCTTGTGGTTTAAGATGGCCGGTCAGATATAACATATACAGCCTGAGCGCTAGTTTATGTTCATCTGTGTATAGGTAAGCCTGTTTGATGCCATCTAACAGCGTATTAATTGCTTGCCCTAAATTATCAGAGCCATCCTCGATTGCCTCTTTAAGCGTGAATAGCAAACGGGCTAATGTATTTGCTCCAATCGAGTCCTTGCGGAACGCTTCATCGAGAAACGCGAGCCAAGTTTCCCTGTCGGCAAGCAGGTTATTAGTATCGTATTCTGTATCATCTGCCATATACATTGTGGCCTTATGATTATCAGCAATGGCTCATATTACTGTGATCATAGTAATCCGTCAATATCACGAAAGAAAATTGCTACCATAATGTTAGTGACGATCATCTGGCATTTGGCTCGCATTGTGCCTAATCCTTACTACAAAGCTTGTAGCGAACAATTAAGCGCCTAGCACATTTAATACTAGCTTTGATAGTGTGCCCGGCGGCATGATCAGACTGGTAGTCAGAGAAATTGCACAGCGAGAAGGCATTAAGAACTCCAATGCTTTGTCACAGGCGACGGGATTGCCTTATGAGACTTGCAGACGATTATGGCAAGAAAAGGCAACTATGATTAGCTTAAGTACGGTGGAAAGATTATGTCATGTGCTACGGGTGCGGCCGTCACAGTTGTTCGATTATGAGTATGAGCCTGACAAGGCTAAACGCCCTCACAAGACTAGAAGAAAGTTATCAAGGAAGGTCTAACTTCATAGCCGCACATAACAAATCACATAAGCCGACTGCCTGCACGACTGACGGGACATCTTCTATAGCGGTTTGCGATTGAATGTAGCCGCTTCGGCAGGGCAGCCAAGTCAGAACCGCCTGCGGTAGCGGGCGGGTCGTCAACATAAAGACCCGCCCGCTACCGCAGGCGGTTCTGACACCAGTTACACTCAATTGCAATTCGCTATAAGCCGTCCCATTAAACAACTGTCCCATCTTTCACGGTCGCGTTCTTGGGCACGATGATGATCTGGTCGCGTATGTAGTAGCCGGCTTCAGGGTTGTCGGCGTACTCGACGTTGTGTTCATTCATGAGCCGGCAGCCAGCGCCGATGCGTGCGTTCTTGTCTATGATGGCGCGGCGAATGACTGTGCCTTCACCGACGCCGATGGGCGGCTTGCCGGCGGCGTGATCCTCGCGCAGTTCTTCGATTGATTGATACTCGTCCGCGCCCATGAAGATGACCTCTTCAAGATAAGCGGCCGGCTCGACGCGCCCGCGCAGGCCGACAACCGAGCGTACCATCTTCGCGCGGTTGAGGATGCAGCCGTCCGAGATGATCGAATCTACGATCTCGCAGTTGTGCACCTTCGAGGGCGGCAGGTAACGTGCGCGCGTGTAGATCGGCGCTTCGGTGTTGAATAGGTTGAACTTCGGCAGGATCGCCGTCATGTCAATGTTCGCGGCGTGGAAGGCTTTGATCGTCCCGATGTCCTCCCAGTAGTCGTCGAACAGAAACGCCTGCACGTTGTAGCTCTCAATCGCGGCGGGGATGACTTGGCGGCCGAAGTCCACCCACTCATGATCTTGCGCGAGCAACTCTTCGAGCTTGCGATAGTTGAAGACGTAGATGCCCATCGAGGCGAGGAAGGGACGGCGCGCGGCTTCCTCCTTGCTCAAGCCAAACGCGGTCGTGTCCACGCGCATCTCTTCGAGTGCCTCGCCCTTCGGCTTCTCGCGAAACTCTGTGATGCGCCCGTGCTCATCTGCTTTGAGTAGCCCGAACTCTTCCGCCGCCTCGCGCCCGTAGGGCACGACCGAGACGGTCACGTCCGCCCCTGTCTCGAAGTGGCGCGCGAGAAATTTGCGATAGTCCATGCGATAGAGGTGATCGCCTGAGAGGATCAGGAGCGTGTCGATCTGCCAATCGTAGATGTGCGGCATGACTTGGCGCACGGCGTCGGCTGTGCCTTGAAACCAGTCGGGCCGGTCGGGCGTCTGCTCGGCGGCGAGGATTTCGACGAAGCCTTCGGAGAAACGCGAGAAGCGATACGAGCGCGAGACGTGGCGGTTCAAACTCGCGGAGTTGTACTGCGTCAACACGAAAATCTGAATGATGTCTGAGTTGATGCAGTTCGAGATCGGTATATCCACGAGCCGGTACTTGCCGCCCAAAGGCACAGCCGGTTTCGACCGATGATGCGTCAATGGAAACAGGCGCGTGCCCGCGCCGCCGCCGAGTATGACCGCAAGGACGTTGTGATTCGAGGCCATGGCCTTCCTCACCCGATGAGCTGTGCGAGCTTGTTTGCACCCAGCATAGACGCAAAGCGGCGCGCGTTCAAGACCCACGCGCGCCTGCATCAGCCACAGTCTGATTTTCTTTGCTCGACGGCGGTCTGTTCTGTAGATAACTTCAATACGCGGCCGTCGGTGCGCCGTCCGTCCGCGCGCCCGCAGCCTCCTGTGCGATCTTGACGCCGACGCTTGCGCCGATGCGCGTTGCGCCCGCTTCGAGCATCGCGCGCGCGTCCGCGATTCCCTTTACGCCGCCCGCAGCCTTGACGCCCATCTCTTGGCCGACCGTGCGCCGCATGAGCGCCACATCCGCCACGGTCGCGCCGCCTTTGGCGAAGCCCGTCGAAGTCTTGACGAAATCCGCGCCCGCGTTCTTCGCCGCGATGCAGGCACGTATCTTCTCGTCGTCCGTTAACAGCGCCGCCTCGATGATCACTTTGACGAGCACGTTGTACTCGTGCGCCGCTTCGACGACTTGGTGTATGTCATACTCGACCGCGCAATCATCGCCGCTCTTCAAAGCGCCGACGTTGATCACCATGTCCACCTCTTGCGCGCCGTCGAAGATCGCGCGCCGTGTCTCGTAAGCCTTCACGTCCGCGAGCGTCGCGCCCAAGGGGAAGCCGATGACCGTGCAGACCGGCACGCCCGACCCGCGCAAGTGACACGCAGACGCGCGCACCCACGTCGGGTTCACGCACACAGAGGCGAACCTGTAGCGCGCCGCTTCTTCACATAGCCGCTCGATGTCCGCCGCGCTCGCCTCCGGCTTCAACAGCGTGTGATCAATGAAACTCGCCCACGCGCCCGCCGACGCCGTCTCGCCCAACACCAACCCGATGCGCGCCGCACCTGCATCAACCACGCGCTGCATCCGTTCGGGACAACGATTGAAACACGTCGCCCCGCACCCGCACAGCGCCGCCTGAGAATCTGCTTCGCCATTCAGCCGCGCGACGATTACATCAGTTATTTGTTCGACGAGATGTTCAAGATCACCATTATTTGCGTACGACATAATTGCTCCTGAATTCTACGCCCTATCTTCACTTCTTCAAAAAGCGCGGGCACTCGCGTGCGATGACGCGCTTCAAGGCTTCTTCGTTCGGCTGGTCGGCGAGGGCGCTCGACGTGCCGTCTTTGACGGCGAAGGTCGAGGCGGTGATTTCGCCGAGGCGGAGACCCGTTTTGTGGCCGAAGTCAACGAGCACGTCGGCGCGGTCGAAGTGACGATAGAGCGGAACGAGGTAGAGCGCGTCGGCGCGATATGAGCCGAAGACTTTGGCCACGCGGTCGTTTGGATCAGACTGTTTCGTCAAGACGGACGAGAGCAGTTGCAACTCGATCTCGCGCCCGCCCACATTCAGATAAGTGCGCTTGAGTGGTAGGTCACTTTGGTCGCGCGCCACAGCCGTCACCAACAGGAGCGCGTGGCCGGCGAGCGCGACGTACTCCGGTTCGTCGAGCGGTTGCAGCATGTCGAAGAAGCCGATGCGCGCAAACTCGCCCACGTCTTTGTACTGCTTGTAGTCCTTCGCTACTTCTTTGAGGCGCACGTTCATCCGTGCCGGCGCGGCCGGCTCGTCCGCCCAAGTGCCCGGCGGCACGATCTGTTTGTTGCTCTGCGCCACCGCAGATGTGAGCAAGACGACGGAAGTCAGCAGCACAAGGAGCAGACGGCTGTGCCGCCGATGAGGACTCAGAGTGATCATGCGTCACCTCACAGGAGATCATGCCACAGCCCAACGCATAGAACTATCTGTACTGCCGTTCGACCGCTTCGATCTTGGCAACGCGCCGCTTGTGCCGCGCCTCAGTTATCTCGGTGGCGAGCCAAGCGCGGACGATGGCGCGCATCTCTTCCAAGTTGATCGTGCCGCTCCCCAAGGTGAGCACATTGGCGTCGTTGTGCTCGCGCGAGTTGACGGCGACCTTGACCGAGTAGCAGGCGGCGGCGCGCACGCCCGGCACCTTGTTGGCCGTCATCGCCGAGCCGACGCCTGCGCCGTCAATGATGATGCCGACATCTGCTTCGCCATCGGCGACGGCGCGGGCGACCGAATGCGCGAAGTCTGGATAGTCAACGGCGTCGGTTGAGTGTGTGCCGAAGTCGCGGACGCGGTGACCTAGTTCGACGAGAAAAGTTTTCAACTCTTCCTTCATCGAATAGCCGCCGTGATCCGCGCCGACGGCGACGAGTTTCGTCTGCCGCGAGCCGCGTCGGGGCGCACGCCGCACGAGTTCAATCCCGCGCTCGCGCACGATGTCTGCGGCGAGCGGCGTCAGCCGCGCGCCCTCCGCGATGCGCAGCCGCGCGCCCGTTTCAAGTCCACGCACATCGTCTTCTGTGATGACTAGCTTCGAGGATTCATCGCGCGCGATTGGCAGCCCAGTCGGTTCAGGCGCGACCGGCGCAGTCGTGATGATGCGTGCCGACGGTTGCGGCGGCGGCTCCTCGCGCGCCGCTTCGTCCGCCTCGTCTGCGGGCAGCGCATTGTTCAGGACTTCGCGCACGAGCGCGCGCACGCGGTCGCGGGTTGATCGTTCGTCGGCCATGATCGGCTGTTAGTGGTTATTGACCTCCCGTCGGTTGCTACTTTAGTATGTCGCACCACGCGTCGCGCGTGCAAACCCGTCGTACTTGATTCATTGCACCAATGATCTAACAAACAATTTTTGGAGGTCGCCTGTGTCCGCTTCTTCCGCTCCGAGCCTATCCGAGTTCGGTAATCCAAACCTTGAGCCATTGTTGACCGGCGAACAGATTCAGACGCGCATCAGCGAGATGGGCGCGGAGATCGCCCGCGATTATGCTGGGCGCAATCCCTTGCTCTTGGGCGTCCTCAAAGGCGCGTTTATTTTCTTGAGCGATCTGATCCGTACGATTGATTTGCAGATCGGTATCGAGTTCATGGCGATCTCAAGCTATGGCGCAGAGACGCGCTCATCGGGCGAGGTCAAGATCGTCAAAGACTTAGACGTAGCCATCGAGGGACGCGACATCCTCGTCGTCGAAGACATAGTGGACACAGGGCTGACGCTCTCCTACTTGCTCGCCAATCTGCGCTCGCGCGGCGCGGCGAGCGTCAAGCTAGTCGCCTTGCTCAACAAGCACGAGCGCCGCTTGCGCGAAGTTGAGATCGATTATCTCGGCTTCAACATCCCCGACGCCTTTGTCGTCGGCTACGGCTTGGACTTCGCGGAGCGTTATCGCAACCTACCTTACATCGCCGTGCTCAAAGACCCATTAATACAGTGACAAGTGACGAGTGACGAGTGACAAGTTAAAGACAAAGCTTTTGCTTGTCACTTGTCACTGCTTTTAGAAAACTCTCGCCCGCCGTCAAGCGCAAGCTGAAGTTATCGGCAATCGTCTGCCCGATGTCGGCGAGCGAGGCGCGCGTGCCGAGGTTGACGCCGGCTTGTGCGTGCGGGCCATAGACAAGGAGCGGGACGTATTCGCGTGTGTGGTCTGTGCCGCGATAGGTTGGGTCGTTGCCGTGATCGGCGGTGATGATCAAGAGGTCTGTGGCGCGCATGGCGGACATAATTTCGGGCAGGCGCACGTCGAAGTGTTCGAGCGCGCGAGCATAGCCCTCCACGTCGCGGCGATGGCCGTAGAGCATGTCGAAGTCCACGAGATTGGAAAAGATTAGCCCGCGCGTGTCGGCCCGAAGCGCGTTGCTGGTTTGCTCAATCGCCTGCTCGTTGTTCTTCGCTTTCAAATCTTGGGTTGCGCCCTGCGAGTCGTAGATCGAAGCGATCTTGCCGATGCAGACCACGTCGAGGCTATGGTCGGATAGTGTCGGTAATAGATTCTCGCGCGGTGGCTGCACAGCGTAATCGTGCCGGTTCTCTGTGCGATAAAACGAGCCGGGCGCGCCTAAGAACGGGCGCGCGATCACACGCCCAACTTCGTGCGGCCCACGCAATATCTTGCGCGCTGTCTCGCAGATTTCGTAGAGCCGCGCGACGGGGATGACCTCTTCGTGCGCCGCGATCTGAAAGACCGAATCGGCGGACGTATAGACGATGGGCTTCCCCGTGCGCACGTGCTCCGCACCAAGCTCCTTGATGATCTCTGTGCCCGACGCCGGCACGTTGCCGAGCACGCCGGGCACGCGCGCCTCTTTGATGAAACGTTCGATGATCTCTTCGGGGAAGCCTTCAGGATACGTCGGGAAAGCTTTATCCAGAATGATCCCAGCCATCTCCCAATGCCCTGTCGTCGTGTCCTTCCCGTTTGAGCGCAACGCACAACGCCCGAACGACCCGTGCGGGCGTTCAACCGGCGGCACACCCGCGAGCGCACGCACGTTGCCGAGACCGAGTTGTTGAAAATTCGGCAGCCGCACTTCGCGCGATGCGCAAATGTGCCCCAACGTATCCGCGCCCGCATCACCCCACGCCGCCGCATCCGGCATCTCGCCCATGCCGACGCTGTCAAGCACGATCAGCGTGATGCGATCAAAGGAACTATTTTGCATAAGATGATCCATCCTCAAAAGATGCCTCTGCTTACTGCCTACTGCTTTTTGCCTTCTAACCTTTCGGCGCTTGATAGCCTTCGCGGGCGCTGACCTGTGCGCCTTGGAGGCCGCGGACTTCGACGCGAATCTGGCGGAAGCGACCGTCGCGCGCTTTGTTGGTCGAGTAGTAGCCGAGGCTGTACTGTCTGCCGATGTCGTCGGCGACTTCGGCGAAGGCGGCGCGGGCGGCGCGCAGGTCTGGGGCGTCGAAGGTCTTGCCGCCGGTGTCGCGCGCAAGCCCGCTCATCTCTTGGCGCGCGAGTTGATAGAGCGAGCGGCTGATCTGCATGCGCTCGAAGGGGCCCATCTGGCAGAAGTTTGAATAGTCTTCGGCGTCTGCGCGCGGGTTGAAGATGCGGCGGTAGCGTTCGAGTTGCACCTTCGACAGACTCAAGCGCCCGTCGTCCTGACAATCCCGCAACAGACGATCCTCGACGTAATCCTCCGTGTTGACCTGCACGAAATAACAGAGCACGCCCGCTTGCAAGAGCCGCGCGCGCGCTGCCGCGAACTCCGAATCGCTCGTCGAATCAACGCCATCGGTCAAGGCGACGAGCGCGCGCCGCCCGCGTAGTTCAGCCTTCGGCGGCTCGCGGAAAATCTCTTTCGCCACGCGCTCCAACGCATCGTAATAAGGCGTGCCGTTTGACGCGCCGATGTTTTCGACAGCTTGCTTGAGCGCCTCGCGGTCGTCCGTCAGATAGGTCTGCACTTCGACGGTCGCAAGTTTCTGCGCGCCCTCTTCGGCAGTGTTGAATGAAATAACGGCGACGCGGTCGCCGGGACGCAAGGCTTCGACGAAGGCGTTGGCGGCGCGGCGGATCAAAGCGACTTCGGCGCGCGTCGAGCCTGAAGTGTCCAAGAGCAACGCGACCTCGAACGGCGCATCGGTCGTGGCAAAACTGGCGAGGCGTTGCGGCTTGCCATCTTCGTAGATCGTAAAATTCTCCGCGCGCAGACTCATCACTGGCCGCCCCGTGTGGTCGCGCACCACTACAGGCACAGGGATCAATTGCGTATCCACGCGCACGATCTCGTCCTCGCCGACCTCTTCGCCGACGGATGCTGAAGCGCTGTGTGTCGTGTTCGTTGCAGGTGGCGTTGCGCTTCGTGCGGGCGGCTCAACGCCCACGCGACGCGGGCGTTGATGTTGACCGGATGAATCGGCCTGCTGCGCTTGACCGGTTGGCGACAGGCTGAGCGCGGCGCACGACAAGCTGAGGAGCAGACCGGGCAAGAGCGCGCGGGCGATGCGGTGCAGCTTTGTGGATCGGTAGAACATAAGCTTACACTTTCACGCAGGACGAGTCCGCGTGGTTGCAATGATAGCAGGCGGGGATGGAAAGGAGCGAATCCGTCGGTGGTCATCAGCCGGTTGGATGAACAGACAAATGCAGTGCTCATCGAACCGCTTGGACGCAAGCGCGCGCCGGATGCGGAGACACACAGCCAAGCGACCGAACAGAAGGAGCAGCAGCCCGCGCAAACCGAAATTCAGCGCGATGGCGAAGGCGCACGGGGCAATGAAAAGACGACGCTGCCCGTCTGGTTGTTGTGAAGGTTGGCGCTGCTTGACACCACAGAGGGGCATCTCTTAGGATGAGGCTCACGCCGAGAAAGTTGATTCAACCTGCAAGTTGATTAACGCAGCGGCGTGAGAGTTCTTTGACGAGCGCGGGCGCGTGCCGGAGAGTTTAGCAGCAACACAGGCACGTACTGTCAATGGTAGACGACCGCCCTTACAAGGCGGGGGTTGTGGGTTCGAGTCCCACCGTGCCTACCAAGTAGAGACGCACGCCCGCCATCGCGTTACAGCAGTTTTCGCGGAGTCGTAGTTCAGTTGGTTAGAACGCCGGCCTGTCACGTCGGAGGTCGCGGGTTCGAGTCCCGTCGGCTCCGCCACTATTTTCAATAACTTAGAGCCGCTCGCGGCTCCTAAATTAGCCCGGAAACAGGCACTGTGCCAGTAGATGTGCCAGTAAGTTTCCGGCTATTTCTTTCGGAGACTATCTAATTGAATCAATTAGATAGTCTCCTTTAGGAATTTCAGCAAGAATTTGTGAACCGGTTCTAATCGAATTGGCGAGTGTGGCAATGGCAGCTTCCCTATCCATTGAATTTCTATATTTTAAGGCACATTCCCAAATAATCAACACTTTCCACCCCATCTCATTCAGCATTTGAATATAGCTCTCGTCACGAGCTATGTTGCCGGTAATCTTTTGTTCCCCAAAATCCCGTCGAGTATCCGGTAGCTTTGAGGCTTTGCAGTTTTTATGGCCATGCCAAAAGCATCCGTGTACGAATACGACGGTGCGATACTTACGCAGAACAACGTCCGGTCTCGGGATTGCCTCTTCGTACATATATTTTTTGTCCCGTTGAAACGGGCAAAATCTTGCGTCCTGTAAACTTAATCTCTGCAATATTCATAAGCTGTTCAGACCTCTTCGGATGGCTTGCTACGTCATGCGGTTTTTAACGTGATGCTGAAGCGCACTCAAAACTGTGGCCCTCATAACATCAATATTTGATCAATCCGTTCTTGTCACTACGTCACTTCCTCCAACAGCCCTGTTTCCACGCGCCCTGTCACGACCGAGATGAACGGCGCATGGCCGAATGAAAATTTCTCCGTCGTTGCGGTCGTGTTGCGCTCTGCGCGTCTGTAGTCGGCTTTTGCGAGGTAAGCCAAGTACAAGTCGTGCGCTCTCCAACGATCTTCGTCATGGTCAAAAGTAAGAGCAAGGTGCAGCCCTTGATGATCGTGATGGCTATCTACTCGAATCCGGATACCGCGATTAGATTTTATTTCGACCCCATCAGGAACAGATGTAGGCCTCCCTCCTCGGAGTGCTGGCCCGACGGCAAGACCGCGCTTACGTTTGGGAAGTGGGCTATAGTCGGTTGTAGAAAAGTAAAGGTCTGGATATGTGCTTCGATTATTTTGTGCCAAATCAGGATATGCTTTGCAGAGGAAGTCTGCGATAAGCTTAGACACTGTGTCGCCGGTAATGACGGAGAGCAGTTGTTCCTCCTGCTCTAACGCATTGTCCATGTCCGTGACTAATCGGCTGCCCTCAAGCTGCTTTTTTACTTCCAGCCAGATTGCTCTAACCATCGTAGGGCTATTAAGCGACGACTCGACGTGCTGAAGCAGCCGCCCTGCCGAAGCTACAATGCGCGGGACAAAGACCTCCGCCGTTTGTCGGACACGCCCGACCCAATCAAGCGGCGGGCTGAGCCTCATTAGCTCGTTTTGGTCCCGCTCGATTTGGCGTAAAATGTGTTGTCGAACTTGGCGGGTTCTTTCATCTTCCACGTGTTCGCGCCTTCCGCTCTTGCTGATTGTCGGTGAACTTGAGCAACTCGTAGGGCGGAACGCCGATGGCGTCGGCGAGCAGACAGATATTGAGCAGCGAAATGTTGTATTCCCCTCGCTCCACGCCGCCGACGTAGCTCCGATCAAGACCGGCTTGATGGGCCAACGCCTCTTGGGACAGCCCGACTCGCTTGCGAAGCTCGCGCAAGCGTCGCCCGAACAATGCTCTAGCGTCATCCTTCACACGGCGAAGGATGCAAGGCTTGCGGTCTTTATGTCCACAGGGTATAACTACCATTCAGGAATTTTCGGAGGCGCGATTTGACAGCAGGCAAGACATTCCTAGAGTTCTTCGCAGGCATCGGACTTGTCCATCTGGGGCTCCGGCGGTCCGGGTGGGAATGTGTGTACGCCAACGACATTTCCGAGAAGAAAATGGAAATGTACCTCGATGAGTTTCCCGGTGCGACGTACTTTCATCGTGAGGACATCTGGAATACAGAGAACGTCCTGAAACATATAAGCGTTCGGGCTTCACTAGCCACAGCGTCTTTCCCCTGTATAGACCTTTCACTCGCAGGACAGATGAGAGGGCTAGAGGGAAAGCACTCAGGGACTTTGTTCGGCTTCCTGCACGTCATGCAGCGACTCAAAGAACGTGGACTGATGCCGCCCGCTCTAATGGTGGAGAATGTGGTCGGGTTAGTCTCTGGCAAGAACGGCGAAGATTTCAAAAGGACCTGCCGCGCGGTTGCCGAGCTTGGCTACTATCTCGACGCGATGATAATTGACGCCAAGCATTTCACGCCTCAGAGCCGTCCCCGTCTTTTCATAATCGGGGTTACGCGAGAGGTGATGCCGGCGCACGCCCAGAGTGGCGAAGCGTTGGCCGCCGAGTTGGAACGCAGGAATGGCGTTGTCGGCAAAAAACTCTTCGACGTAATGAAAGCAACGCAGCTTGCTACAGAATGGGTCACATTTCCCCTGCCCTCCTTGCCTCCTGTAAGGACCGACATAGCTGCTTTCATAGATACCGACCCTGAACAAGCGTGGTGGAATGAGGAAGAAGTAACAAAGCACCTTAACCGAACAAGCAAGTCTCACCGCCAACAGATCGAGCGGCTGCAATTATCGGGACGGACATGTATAGGGACCGGCTTCCGACGCATTCGGGAAGGGACAACGAGAGTGGAAGTGCGGTTCGACGGGATCGCAGGCTGCTTGAGGACGGCGAACGGCGGCAGCGCCCGCCAAATCGTTGTTATGGTACAGGGCGACTCAATCAAGATGCGCTGGATGACGCCGCGAGAGTACGCGCGTTTGCAGGGAGCGCCAGATTTCAATATCCGTCGCGGCATCAATCAATCGCTTACGGGTTTCGGGGACGGCGTTTGTGTTCCTGCTATCGAGTGGATTGATAAACAGGTCCTATCTTCGATTTGCCCTTCGATAGAAGTCCCACCGCAGACGCCGCAACGGGTAGATTCGCAAGCCCAACTCAGCCTGCTTTAACTCCGATTGTTATGGACGTATTCAACGCCGAACAACGTAGTGCGGTGATGCGCTCCGTTAAGTCGAAAGACACCACACCGGAAATCAAGGTTCGCCGACTCCTCCACCGCGCCGGTTATCGCTACAGAATTCACCGAAGCGACCTACCGGGCAAGCCCGATATTGTATTTGCCGGCAGACGTGCGGCTATCTTCATACATGGGTGTTTCTGGCATCAGCATCCCGGCTGTCCTCACGCCGAGCGCCCTTCATCAAACAATGACTATTGGACCAAAAAATTAAATCGAAACATCGAGCGCGATAAGGCCCATATCATTGCGCTGCAAGAACTCGGATGGAAAGTCCTGACTATCTGGGAATGTGAGATCAGCAACAGCGACACCCTGTTAACAGTTAAACAATTCCTGGAGAGCAGATCAATAAACGCCTAAATTCGACTTTATTGCCACTTAAACCTACAACTCTATAAATCTTTATCCGTCAGCCTTTCAAGGCTATTGCGACAGCTCAGAAACGGTCACAGTGCCACTAAGTTTCTCAGCTATTTTCTCTACCGTCTGCCGTTTGAACTCCGGGCTGAGGTGCTGGTACTTCCTCAACTCTCTACTTCGGTGCCCCGTCATCTTGGCGATCATCGCGTCCGGAATCTCTTCCATAAACAGGACGGTAGTCGCAAAGTGCCTGAGATCATGGATTCTCAGATCATTGATTTCTGCCAGCCCACAAACTCTTCTGAACCGCTTGCCTAAATCCCAAGCGTGCGGCTTTTTGAAGTCACCCTTGAACCGCACGTTCGGCTTGGCCGGGAACAGGTACTCAGACTGCCCGTAGCTCGGCAGACTCTTGATCGCCTCCACCGCCAACTCTGCCAGAGGTATCCTGATCGGGTCACCGTTCTTTGTTTTCCCAACATAGATGTACGGGATCTCTTCGTCAAGAAATACATCTGTGTACTTGCGCGGCAGGATCGACCCCTTCCGCAGCCCTGTGGTCGCGGCAATGATGACGAACACCTTTAGTTCGATGTCTTCCTCCTCGTCGCACTTCTCAAAGAACTTCAATATCTCTGCCGACGTGGTGAAGCGGTCACGTCCGGGCGCGGCGGGAAATGTCGGCACGGCCCGCACAGGGTTCTCGTCGTACTTCTTGTTCCTGATCGCGTAATTGAAGACGGAGTTCAGGATCGTCCGGTAGTGATTGAGGCTTGAGGCGGACAGTTTTTCATCCGTCTGCAAGCCGTGTAAGAAGTTCCTCACCAGATCGGAGGTGATGTGCCGGGCCTTCAACTTGTGCAACTTCTCAAGGCGCGGCGTCAGGTACTCGAACTTGCTCGGTTTGTGCTTCGCGTGGTTCTCCCACCAATAGTCGAACAGTTCTTTGAACGAAACCCGCTTGAACTTGCGCGACGGGAAGTTGATAGCCATTGCGACTTCCGTCTTGCGCTTGTTGTAGATTTGCTCTGCCACTTTGACGGAGCGCTGCCCGGTGGTCTCTTTGACCATCTTCCCCTCGTCATCTTGGTAGCGTATCCAAAGGACGTTCCCCCGCCAGAAGACGCCTTGCGGGAGACCTTCACTCTTCATCGTCAGCTTCCTCCTTCATAAGTTTGTTGGATGCTTTGCGCTCGCTCTTTTTGAGCCATTGTAGGATGGTGGATTTCAAGAAGCGAATGTTGCCCTTAGTACCGCGCTTGGGTAGCCCGATATAAGGCACCCGCATCTCTTCAACCCATCTCTCGATAGTACGTTTACTGACATGCAGTAGTTCTGCGAGTTGCTCTTTGGTCAGCACTTCATCTTCAGTCGCTACGAACATCTCAATTCATCACCTCGCATCAACACTTGGTTGAATCTATAGGACTAATTAAGCCTATATAACGGCCCTATTAATGTGGTTATACTCCTGCATATTTTGCGGAGTTATTCGCTCTTCCCTCTCCTCACGTAAGGAGACCTTGTAGGGAGAGGTTGCAGGGAGAGTTATGAGCGCGTGTTTCGGTAGAACCTCTGCGTGAAGTTCTTGCTCTACAACGACGGCCCGGTGCCCCTGTCTTGTGCACACAAAATAGTCATCCGGGTCAAGAAAGATGGCGTCCTCTAGCCACAGGTTCTGATTGAGTTTCCCCATCAGGGCGAAGTAGAAGAGGTGGCGCGGCGGCTGGTGCTGTACCACTTGCCGCATCAGGCTCACGATTCGCCCGATGCGCTCTGCGAAGGTGAGTACCTTGAAGTTGCCAAGCTGTTCATGATGGCGGGCGAAGAGCGCGCCGTATTGTCTGATCTTGGTGCGGCCGAAAAAGTTGGCGTGTTCCGTGCCAGCGTCGTACTCGACGGCTAAGTCCATTTCCTGCACCCTACCACCTTGCACGATCCTTACTCTGGCGATAGCGTCAGGGATGATGCGATACATCTTGAAGAGCGCAAGCGTGGGGTGAAGCATAGCCTTGGAGTCTTGGTAGGGCCGGCATAGCTCTCGCTCACTCAAGAAAAACATGAGCCGGCTACCATTAGGATCGGTCAGCTTTTCAAAGTGGAACCGTAGATTATTGACGGCGACAAAATGCTTGACCGTGCGCGGCAGTTGGGTCGGGATTGCAATGTCCGCCGCATCCCCTTGCGCGTGTTCGATGAGGGCGAGCTTTCCCCGCCCGGCTAAGCGGTAGAGACCGGCTTCAGTTGAACTCGTGCGCGCGAGCGCAATGTATCTCTCTTCAGCCAGCTTCCTCAGCCGCTTACACACCGCATTTGTGCTTTTCTGGGGAAAGAAGTGGTTGCGGATCTGCGTGCTGGTGAGCCACCCGGCGGCGCTCAGTTTCTTGAAGAGCGCCAAGTCGCGCGCGGTAAGGTGCACGGAGGTTACGCTGTTTTTCTCTCTTACCATGTTCGTCCCTTACCTCTCGATGAGCAGAGTGGTAGCGCGGCAATGCAGGCAGCGGGCGGCTTTGGGCACGCGGTTGCAGACTGGGCAAGGGCGGAGCAGGTGGCCGCGGTAGGTGAAACCGCACTGGCAGTGCCAGATGCCTAAGAGCGCCACCTCCTGCCCGCAGCCGCGGCAAATGACGGCAGAGGAAATGGAATAGACTAACACGCAGCAGTATCTGACCGCCCGCTCGATGCCCCAGACAAGCAAGAATGGCATGGCGAGTATGTAGGCGATAATTGTCAAAGTGTCGTCCATAGGCCCAAGGTCGCGGTTAATTTCATCTCTTGTTGGCGTACTCGGCTTCCAACATTTTGACGAGTGCTTGCCCCTGCTTCCTTTCCATCTCACTATCAAGCAATACCCGGTCAGACTCTTGTGGCCGGAGCAGCGAGCGCAGCCGTTGCTGCTGCTCATCAATCTGCTTCAGGATGCCGGCGCGTGGTACTTCCCGACCACAGCACATGCGGTGTAGTGATCCTGACCGCCGTATTCATCTGTGCCTTCAGCCAGCAGTACGCGACACGGTCGGGGAGTTTGGCGATCTCCTTGAGTTGCGCTCTCAACTCTTCGCTCTCGCTCATGTATCTAACAGACTCAAGCGGGTGGCGTCTGGATTTCAGCAGCGCGCCGGTTAGTGGCATCGCGGGCGCGATAAGATCAGCGTCTCTGAGCGTCGAGCGCAGCATCACCAGCCACCTCACGTTCGCTAGCACGGAGTTCAGGACATCTGCGTCGCGAATGGCTGAGGTGAGCGACTGCGTCAACAGCACGAAGAAGGAGCCGAATGATCTGCTCATGGTGAGCAAATCAACCATGTGTTCCCGGTTAGCAGATGTCTTATAGAGATTTTGCGCTTCGTCAAAGAACCAGAGGAATCTCCGGTTATGGTTTGACCGGCGAAAGACACTCTGCTTGATGTCGCTCAGGATCAAGCCTTGTAGTAACTCGCTAATGCTGCGCGTGATGTTGCGCCCCGCTGTATTGATCAGAATGATATGGCCATGGTCTTGCAGCGCGGCGAAGTCCGGTGCTGACTGGGCCGAGAGGCTGAGCCGCACGCCCTCGGAGACGAAGAGCGCATCTATTCGCTGCCGCAAGGCAAGGAGCGTGGACGTGCTCTCGTCATCGAACCGGTGCTGGAAGTAGTCCCGCACCTGCGGGTTTTGCGATTTCTCAACTAGGGTATTGAGCAGATGTGGGTCAATGCAGAGCCGTTCAAAGAACGGGAGCGGCAAGGCGAACTCGGTCATCAGCAAGAAGAGATATTTGGCGATCATCTTCATGCGGACGGACAGTTCAGAGAGGCCAGAGAACTGCTCACTGATCGTGTCGATACGCTCAGCGATCATGAGTTCGTCGGCGAGACCCGGTCTGCGGGCCAGCACGTTATACGGGCTGATCTGGTTTGGGTCGGAGAAGTCAATCAGGATGATCCTCTTTTCGATGGCCGCGCGCTCCGCGTCGCCTAGCCCGTAGAGATGGGCGTGGAGGTAGGTAAGCGCAAGCGTGAAAAGTTCCCCCTTAGCGTCCAGAATGCCGAACGAGACTGAATCCAGCAGAGACGGATGGCTGAGTAGCTGTCGGATGAGCGATAGGGCGATATAGCTTTTACCGGCCCCGCTCGCGCCCAGCACGAGCCCGTGCGCGGCAAGCTTATCGACCGGTAACACGACTGGCTGCCGCCACTCAGTCGTGCCGAGGACGAGGCTAGCAGGGTCTCCGGTACTGGCGTGCGCTAGTTCCTTTGCGAGCCGTTTCCGTCTTTGGCGGATGGGGTCGCTATACGCCGCTAAGACCCGGTCTGTCTCTTGCGCTAGTCTTCGATTGAGTAATCGTTGAGCGATTCTAATTCCACGCATGATTCTTCTGACCTGCCTTCGAGTAAGGTGAGTACCGGCTGCCGCTCATTGATAGCGTCCTGCTTCCTGAAGCCACTCAGCAGCCCGCTGAAGCGTGAACGGACGTAGCAGAAAGAGAGGGCTGAAACTGCCAAGAATCCGAGGAAGAGCACGACCACAGTGTAGCGACCGAAAGTTGCATACAGAGAGTATGTGATCTTCCTGTACACAGCATGAAGGAGTGCCGCCAAAAGGAATGGTCCGACAAGCACGCCAAAGAGCAGAAGCCAAAAGTTCGGCGGCAGTTTCCCTCTAATGAGGTAATGGACGACACCGCCGAGGACTAGGAACACTGTCCCGTAACAGATGAGGTTGCTTACGTCTACGCCAAACGCTAGCAACAGTCCTAATGCACAGATAAAACCACTGATTGCTCTGTTCATCCCTTTTCTCCTACTACCCTTCTGTGCCGCCTAAGAGCAGCACGCAATTGGTATATGCAGCATGCATTGCTGGCCGCGCCTTGATTGTTGAATTGGTACGGCGTTAAAAGCTGCCCATCTACTAGCCGCTGAATAACGGCAAGAGGAAGCTCAATGCCCGCATCGTTAGACGATTTTCGGCAGTGGCAAAAAAGGATGGATAAAAAGGTTGCGTAAAAAGGTACGGCTGTCGTCTAATTAGAGTGAGGACGTGCTCTTTGACAATCAGCGGGCTTTAGTCGCGTCGAAGGTTTGCATGGAAAACGAAACGCGGCCGATCCTCTCGGAAGAGGATCTCACCTACGTGTATCGCACGCTCGTCAAGTATTGGATCAGGCGTGGTCGCCGGCAGGATGCGGAGGACCTCGCGCAAGAAGGCTTGCTACAGTGCGTGGCGAAGGTCGATAGATATAAGGCGAAGAAAGGATTTCAAGGTAGGACAGCTACTTTGAGAACCTTTCTGGTGACGGTAGGAAAGAATAGGGGGAAAGATTGCCTTAAGAGCGAAGAGAGATACGAACGCAGACTGCGGGAGATCTTGGAACGCTTTGAGGCCGTCTGAGCTAACCTACTTTCTTACGTTTCGGTGATAGAACCTTCAATATCAATTGAAAGTGGCCTTCACGGATGTTGCATGAAGGTGGCTCTAGCAGCACTGGCGCACAACCGGTGCTCCATTACTAGCTATAAATACCTTTCATCTGATACATACCGCGACAACCTTTCTTGCGGTAACAATGGAAAAGGAGCAGACGTGTCTGTAGCCCGTTGATTGTTAAAGAGCACCCCTCCTTGACGAATTGCCCTAGATATCTTATACTTACCCCCAGTAAGTCCTTCCGAATAAACACTTACAGACAGAATACTTCTGAGGAGGCTTGCCTTGACTAGACAGGTGAGGCATCGCTGCGTCGATCCGCAGTTAGGGCAACTACTGGCAGATGAACTCTCGGGCGCGCTCACAGAGCCGGGCCGCGAAGAAGATCACCGGCGATTCGGCGAGCACATTAAAAGGTGCCGGAAATGCCGTGAGACGGTACTGGAGCACGCAAACGAGATGGTCACGATCCCGCTGCTCAAACAGATAGCTCAGGCGCGAGGAGTGTCGTTCGAGGAAGTGTTAGAGGCATTTACCCGAGAAGTACGGGCAAGAGAGCAATCAGGAAAATTCAGAACTAAGTGAGGGCGAAGTTTACTTAACACGATATAGCCCTGACACCATCCGGACGCGCATTGCGCGTCTTTTCTATTTAACATACCTCCTTCCTTTAGCGACAAAGAGCGTTAAGGCTAACGCCATAGCAGCGAAGATGCTCATCCGGTCATCTTCCTTCATCCAAGGCTTCCGAATTGGAGGCAACTGTGGCGCTAATTCCGGGAATTTACTGACGATCATATTCGCCATCTGATATTTGGTTGGAACACTCAAGGGTGCAAATATCTTTCCTACGGAAAGCCGAGGGTAGCTTCGTGCTTTGATCTTCTTACCCGTGGCAAGACGCCCAGCAATCTTCCACGACGAGTGCATCAGGCTGATAGTGCTCAATTAAGTCACTGACCATTTGGACACACCGTGCGTTCTTATCACCCTTTATCGTCCTCATACCCCAGTCAATCAGTTCCTCAGGCTCTTCCAGCACGGCGAAGCCAAACACTCCCGTTGACGGATGAATGGCAAGCACCCGGATAAATTTCATCATACGTGGTAGTCATGTTTTATGCTCGACTCGGTAATTGCGTGCAGGAACTCTAGCTTTCGCTTTGCCCTCTGATTGAGCTTCGCTTGTTGAAGCTTATGACTTAAAAGCTGGACGCGGTGTAGTGTTTCTTCTTCAACGCACTGAAAAACACCAGCGAATAACTCGCGCGCCGGGGTGCCAAAGATTAACTCATAGGCAAACACGTTCTTGAGCGTCGGCTGCCGCGAGAAGCGCTCATAACGTGAGACCTTAGCGCTACTTTTACAACCGAGTAGGAAGCCCACTTCCTTTTGTGAAAGCCCAGATCGCTTGCGGTGTGTGCGGAGATAATTCTGTAATTTTTGACGTGCCATGATGAAAGATGCAGTGGCGACTTTCATCCTAATATGCAGGAGCGGACTTCAAAGGGGGGTAAAGTTGCCGCCTGCGGCAACTTTTTCACCATAATACTGGTATTTGAAGGGCAGACGGACGGGAGACTTTGGGGACTTAGGGGACGTTCAGCGGGATGTATTCAAGCCAAGCACCTCTGAAAACTCAGGTATTTAAATCTTAGGGCTTTTGAGCTGAGCTTATTAGGTAGTGGTTAACAATGTCCCCAATGTCCCCCAAGTCCACCAGCAATTTATCCCCACTTTAAGAGGCAAGCTCGGCGCTATCGGGTTTATCCGTGTCATCGGGGCTGATTCCATACTTTTCATACAGTCGTTCCAGCTTAGACTTCTCTGAAAGCGGTACGACAAACACGCCGTGGCTCTTTTGTGTCTTGAGATTGAGCCGCTTTCTAATCACGCCTCCGATCCACTTGGCTGTTATCTTCCGCTCGTAATCAGCGCCGTACTTATCCGTAAACCAGCTTGTGATGTCCTTGATCGAGGGCTTTACCTCACCCGAGGCAAACAGGTCACGGATGATCTCAAGGATCTGCGCTTCCATATCCATGCCTCGTTCGGCAATCAGTTCACGGTTATATTGGCGCGCAAGCTCGCGCAGGTCATCTCTTGCTTGCGCGTCGTCAATGATGCTGAGGAGCGGAACGAATATCTGATTTAATCGTGGCTCGATGCTCCGATCTACGAGATCCTCAGCGGCCCCTCGTTTATGAAGGTTACGGAAACGAAACAAGAGGAGTTTATTGCGAATGTGAAGCGCCTCATCTTTGTACGTTGAAGGCATATTGATCGGTACATCGTTCCTAAGCCGATGTTGTCCCATCTCTTCGGTTAAACAACGGCTCTCAAGCGCGCGGTCTTGAAAGAACCCGCGTGTGGCGACGAGCTTCGGGCCGAAGACGGCATACGCTCTCGGATCAAATTCTCTTTGTGAGGTTGCCTCGCTACGGAGCACCGGGAAGCCTCGCGCGTTCCCATTATTGAGAATTTTTACGATCTCCGCTCGCTCATCGCTCAAACGGAAATCGCCCTCATCAATGATGAGTGTTCCGCGGAATGAATCAATGATGCGGAAGAGGGGCGAGACAGTCGAAGCGCCGCTGGCAAAAATCGGTTTGTAGCAAAGAGCGCCCACGGTTAGCAGGAAGCGGGTCTTACCGCTGCCGGGATCACCACGCAGTCTGAGATACGGAAGCTCATTAAAGCCGTCATAGACCCAACTAAATAGAACATAGTAGGTGGCTATCTTTTCAAACAAGGGACTAACATCAACGTAGTGATGCAGGAAGGTTTGAATCTCACCAAGCAGTTGCTCTTCTGATCCATATTCTTCAGGCTCTGAAGGTAGCAGCACCACTTCATGTTTGATGAGATTGTTACTCGGCGCATATGGCACGAGCCGCTGGCGCGAGGTCAGGCTAATCCCCGCTTCGTACCTCCACTGTCCATGCTGCCAGAGCACAAATGCAGTTTGCGCCTCACTGGGCCAGTACACCATCTCTACCAGTGCGCCATCGGGCAGTGTTGTAGAGACGGTCGGAATTGTCTGCTGTTTCTTTACCTCTTGAGTAGTTTTCTTGACGTTTGGTTTCATGCTAGAGATAAGGGCGATCTAAAACATCAAGGGCTTGAATGAAGCTCATGCGCTCGATCTCTTGAACGAATTTAATGACATCCCCATGCTTCCCGCAGCCGTAGCAATGAAAGGTGCCGTTTGCAGGATAGACAGCTAGCGATGGAGTGTGATCCTCGTGGAACGGGCAGAGTCCTGTGAGATTCTTACCTGCCCCCCTAAGCCTGATGTATTCTCCAACCACCTTCTCAACAGGCATCGCTCGCTTGACTCGTTCGACTCTCTCTCCGAGAGGTGTAATCGAAGAACGCAGTCTTGAGGGCTTTATCACATTTGCAGGCTCAGGCTGAGGCGGGGCAGGTGTAGCTTCATCTAATAATTGTTCAAAGGCTTCGCGTCTCCGTCCCAAGCGCACGAAGAAGTCCGTTACGTCACCTCCTTCACCGACCTCTTCAGGCAGTTCTACGAGTTTTGCATGAGGGATCATCCGCGCGACCCGAAGAGCGCCGCGCCGTCCCGCATCATCACGATCAAAGCAGATGCAGACACGAGGAATTGCCTTGAACTCTTCCGCCCAGTCAGCGCGGAATGACCCTGCGCCACCTGTTGATGTGACCGCCTGAAACCCATTGGTCTCAAGCACCAGCCGGTCGAATTCACCCTCGCAGATGATTACCTCTGAAGGTTGTTTCTTGATTACTTCCCACCCGTATAGTTCCACATGCGCTCCGGGAGAGGCCATGATCTTCGGGCCGGGAAGTGTGTCTTGGGGCGTCTTCGCGAGCTTGAAAAACACCACTTCTCCCTCACGGTTGAAAATAGGGATGGTTATTCTGTGCCCGTTCCAGCCAAGCAGGTGACGCTCAATAACGTCATCATCAAGCCCGCGCTCATGCAGGTACTCGCGCACCTCATCGGGTAATGCCTTGTTGTATTTCTCTGCTAGAGGTTGGAAGTAGCTCGCGTTCATCTTCAGCTTAAAGTACCTCTCACCCCGTAGATAAAAAGGGGGGTAAAGTTGCCGCTGCCGGCAAACTTTGCCCCCTTTTATCAGAGTTCTCATGAGCTATGGTGTAAATCTACCCAGCACTTAAAACATTTCCCCATTAGAGCAATGCGTAAAAGAAAGCCCCGGCTTAAGGTCATTTTGGAGAAGGTTCAGACCGCTGACGCGGAAGAACGATTGCTCAAAGCTTACGAGATGCTGTTCGGAACGGCCTTAATCGCCAAGTCGAATCCCGCCGGCACTCACAAACCGCCCCCCCCAACGTGAGATCATTCTTCGGCTACATCCGCGTCTCGACGGCCAAACAGGGCGAGCGCGGCGTCTCGCTCCAAGAGCAGCGGGATGCGATTACACGTTACGCTGAGCGCAACAACTTAGCGATTGCCGCATGGTTCGAGGAGCGAGAAACGGCCGCCAAGCGCGGCCGGCCCGTTTTTAACGAGATGCTCAAGCTGCTGCGCCGTGGCAAAGCCGATGGCGTGGTGATTCACAAGATTGATCGGAGCGCACGCAATCTCAAAGACTGGTCTGATCTCGGAGAACTCATTGACCACGGCGTTGAAGTTTATTTCACCAATGAGAGTCTCGATCTCCAATCAAGAGGTGGCCGGCTCTCGGCTGATATCCAAGCGGTCGTCGCCGCCGATTACATTCGTAACCTGAGAGAAGAGACACGCAAAGGTTTCTACGGCCGGTTGAAGCAGGGTCTCTACCCGCTCCCTGCCCCGCTCGGGTACTTGGATAAAGGCAAGGGCAACCTCAAGGAGTTGGACTCAGACAAAGCGCCACTCGTCCGGAAGGCGTTTGAGCTTTATGGCACTGCTCGGTATAGCTTGAACAGTCTCGTCGAGGAGATGTTTCGTCTAGGTCTTCGCAATCGCGCGAGCGGCAAGGTTACGCGCAATGGCTTCTCAGTCTTACTGAATAATCCCTTTTACATCGGTCTCATCAAGCTCCGACGCACCGGCGAGATGTTTGCCGGGAGTCACGAGCCGCTTATTTCTAAATCTCTGTTTGACCGCGTGCAGGATGTGCTCACGGGTAAAACAAATGCGCGCACCCAACATCATGATTTTCTCTTTCGGCGCTTGTTAGTCTGCGAGCGGTGCAAGCATTCATTGACCGGCGAGGGGCAAAAGGGCCACATCTACTATCGCTGCCATACGCGCGGCTGCCCCCTGACTTCCATTCGTGAAGATGAGGTTGAGGAGCAAGTCTGTTGCACGCTCGCACAACTTGTGTTTAGTGATAAGGAGAAGGCGTATATCGAGCAGAAGATCACCAAGCTCAAAGAGGAATGGACAAGAGATGAAGAGCTTGTCACCAATAACCTGCGACTCGGGTTAAGTAACATCCAGAGTCGGCTTGCCCGCCTAACTGATGCTTACTTAGATGGCATGATTGAGAAGGAGTTATTTGAGGATCGCAAGGCTGGATTGCTACTAGAGCGGAAGGAGTTTGAAGAGAAACAGGCGCAATTGAGGGCTGAAGACCGGTCTGTGCCGGAGCGGGTAGCAGAATTCTTCGAACTCGCAGGAAGCGCGTATTTACTATACCAATCTGCGTTTCAGGTAGAAAAACGCGATTTACTCAAAATCGTGACTTCGAACCGGCAAGTGGAAGGCAAAAAGCTATATTTGACGGTGTCTTTTCCGTTTTCGGAGGTCGAAAATCGCGCAAAAAATACAAACGGTGTCCCTCACCGGGACAGACTTCGAACTTTAGAGAAAAGCTTCCACGTGATATCCAATTACTTCAAATCAAACCCAGCTCCGATGTTTGGTGAACATTCGAAGCCTGAGTAGATGATAGGCGAGGGGGAGTGACTTGCAAGAAGGGTAATCTTGCCGGAATGGACAAAAACTTACTTCTAACGCAATAGATTAATTAAACTTGAAAATACATAACGTCGTCCGCGCTTTTGCCCTGTCTCCTCGGTCAAGATACCTAACCTTATGAACTCTTTGAGAAGCTGATGTACCGTTGTTTCGGACTTCGCTCCAAGACGTGACTTAACATATGCTGAAGAGAAAATCGGCTGCTTAAAAATGAGGTCGAGCAAGTTAATACCGTACCTCGAGCCTATTGTCGCAACACGATTTTTTAGGTCATCGTATAATTGCAAGATTTTCAATGCAGTTATCGTAGTGTTGTGAGCCTGCATAGTGAGACCTCCCAAAAAGAATTCGAGCCAAGCGTTCCAGTCTTGTTTTTCGTCAACTCCATGAAGAAGTCTGTGATATTCATCTTTATACCGTTCCAAAAATTCACTGATATATATAACGGGATATGACAGGCGTTTCTGTTTGTACAGCATAAGAGGAATAAGCAAACGTCCAATACGCCCATTCCCATCTCTGAATGGATGTATGGCTTCAAATTGGTAGTGAGCTATGCCAATTTGAACCAGCTCATCCTGTTCGTCTTCTGAATTGATATACACCATCAAATTGGACATAAGCTCGGGAATAACATGAGGCAGCGGCGGCACGTACCGCGCTTGGTCCGGAAGATCCTTCTGCCCAACATAGACCTCAACTCGCCGGAACTCTCCTGGAGCACGCTGGTGGCCACGAACATCCTGCATGAGTATTCGATGTATGGCTCTAATTACATTCTCGGACAATGGCGCGTCGCTGAGTAGGCGCAGCCCCTCACGAGCCGCTACCCGATAGTTAATGACCTCGCGGACGCCTAAGGTATCATCCTCGGAACGATCACTCGCCTCATATTCAAAGACATCTTTGACTGTCGCCTGTGTACCCTCAATACGAGAACTGAGTACGGCCTCTTTGGTAAGCAAAGGAGTAGTAAGTAAATCAGGGTTAGGAATATTGCTTAGCGTTCCCTCTAGTTCACTTATTGCATCGTGCGCTTTGCCTATTGAGCGAATCAAAGGGACGTAATCAATACATGGCGGCAATTTGGGTGGCTGAAATGGGGCTTTCATTAAAACGTAGGTGGTTCTGGAAGGACTACAGTTAGATGGAGTTAAGCGAGGTGTTACTCCAATTATTTAGCCAAAATTGGAGTAAGTCAATGACCGTATAATTTACGGAAATTTTGACCTAGCTTGCTTCTGGGTGGACATTGGGGACTTGGGGGACGTTGTAAAGGATTACATATAAAGATCGAGTAGGTTAGACCTCAATATATAAGGGCTATTATAGACAGCCTATGCTCTAGGCTATAGCCACGTGCAATGTCCCCAACATCCCCAATGTCCACCTTAGACTGAAAACTTGCCGCTTCCGGCACTTTTTACCCCCTACCTATAAGCAGCCACACTACTACAGTAATCGCATGTATCTCTACAAATGTGATATCTGTAAAAAGGTTATTACGAAGCGTGACTATGAACTCACCGTCGAGTACCCGGCACTGAAGCGGTACCATCTCTGCGAGCAATGCGGCATCCCTATCACGTTATTTTTGAAGCAGCGAGGATTGTTGAAGGAAGAAAGACGAAAGTAAGTTTATCCAAACTGATCACTTTTCCCGTCTTGTCAATCGTCGAAAAATATGTTGTAAAAAGGTGTGTGTCCCTCACCGGGACAGACTTCGAACTTTAGAGAAAAGCTTCCACGTAATACTCAACTACTTCATATCAAATCCCGCTCCGATATTTGGTGAACATTCGAAGCCTGAGTGAATGATATTCCATGAAGAACAGCTTACAAGGAGGGTAATTTTGCCAAGCTGGTAAACTTTTTTCACGCACCGGCAACTTGCTTCGAAGAAGTGTCTGTAACCTCTACCCTATCGCTATAGGTAGAGAGAATTGTCTTGCGCTGCTCATAGACTCTTTACTTTACGGCGGCTGGTGAGTCTGCAAGAGGTGTTAGAGATGCTGGACTTCTGAGCGCGAACCGTATTGACTCATTACTGTTGAGCCACAAGGGAAAGGGTACTTACTTAACTTAATAAATTCCTATTGTAAAGCGGGGGTATTAATACCTACTGATTTGTTACCACCCTCGGTAATACAGATACC
>QHXQ01000039.1 GCA_003223935.1 Acidobacteriota bacterium
GGCGCGCAAGCTGCACGTCAATGATCTGCACGATCTGCTCGCGCGACAGTTGATGAAAGATCACGATGTCGTCAATGCGATTCAAGAACTCCGGCTTGAAGTGCTCACGCAAGGTCTGCAAGACCGCTTCGCGCACCTGCTTCTCGTCGTCCACGACCGCTTGAATCTCGCGCGAGCCAAGGTTTGAGGTCATGATCAAGACCGTGTTCTTGAAATCAACCGTGCGCCCCTTCGAATCGGTCAAACGCCCGTCGTCCAAAATTTGCAACAGCACATTGAACACGTCCGGGTGCGCCTTCTCGATCTCGTCAAACAAGATGACGCTGTACGGCCGACGCCTCACGGCTTCGGTCAACTGTCCGCCTTCTTCGTAGCCGATGTAGCCCGGCGGCGCGCCGATCATGCGCGCGACCGCATGCTTCTCCATGTACTCGGACATGTCGAGCCGAATCATTGCGCGCTCATCATCAAAGAGAAACTCGGCGAGCGCACGCGCCGTCTCAGTTTTGCCGACGCCGGTCGGGCCGAGAAAGATGAACGAGCCGACGGGCCGATTCGGGTCTTGCAAGCCCGCACGTGCGCGGCGCACGGCGTTGGCGACCGCCGTCAGGGCCTCTTCCTGCCCGATGACGCGCTCGCTCAGACGTTCCTCCATCGTGACGAGCTTCTGCATCTCGCCTTCGAGCATCTTCGAGACAGGAATGCCCGTCCACTTGGCGACCACCTGCGCCACGTCCTCTTCGTCCACCTCTTCTTTGAGAAAGACGCCCTCTTGTTGCAACGCCGCGAGCTTCTGCTGATCTGCGTCGAGCGCTTTTTGCAGTTCGACCAGCTTGCCGTAGCGCAACTCCGCGACCTTGCCGAAGTCGCCCGCGCGCTCGTACTGCTCGGCCTGAATCTTGACCTGCTCAACCTCTTCCTTCGCCTTGCGGATGCGCTCGATGATCTCTTTCTCGGAGCGCCACTTCGCTTTCATGCCTGAAGCGCGCTCGCGCAAGTCTGCGGCCTTAACTTCGATCTCGTGCAGACGCGCCTGTGAGCGCTCGTCCGTCTCACGCTGCAACGCTTGGCGCTCGATCTCCAACTGCGTGATCTCGCGTTCGAGTTGATCGATCTCGACGGGCAAGCTGTCAATCTCGATGCGCAGACGCGAAGCGGCCTCGTCAATTAAGTCAATCGCTTTGTCGGGCAGGAAGCGATCCGTGATGTAACGATTCGACAAGGTCGCAGCGGCGACGATGGCCGAGTCCTTGATGCGGACGCCGTGATGCACCTCGTAGCGTTCCTTCAAACCGCGCAGGATCGCAATCGTGTCTTCAACCGTCGGCTCGCCCACGTAAACCTGTTGGAAGCGACGCTCAAGCGCGGCGTCTTTCTCAATGTGCTTCTTGTATTCGTTGAGCGTCGTTGCGCCGACGCAGCGCAACTCGCCGCGCGAGAGCGCCGGCTTCAACATGTTCGACGCATCAATCGCGCCTTCAGCCGCGCCCGCGCCGACGAGCGTGTGCAGTTCGTCAATGAAGAGGATGATCTGCCCCTTCGCGTTTTCAATCTCTTTCAAGACCGACTTCAGACGATCCTCAAATTCGCCGCGATACTTTGCGCCCGCAAGCATTGAACCTAGATCAAGCGCCACGAGCCGCTTGTTACGCAAGGTCTCCGGCACGTCGCCCGAAATGATCCTTTGCGCGAGGCCCTCGACAATCGCGGTCTTGCCAACACCCGGCTCGCCGATAAGGACCGGGTTATTCTTCGTTCGGCGAGAGAGCACTTGGATGCAACGACGTATCTCGTCGTCGCGGCCGATGACCGGGTCGAGTTTGCCTTGCCGCGCAAGATCGGTCAGGTCTTTCGCATATTTTGATAATGCTTGATAGTTTGCTTCGGCGTTTTGATCCGTGATGCGCGAACCGCCGCGCATTTCTGCGACGACCTTCGAGAGATCATCGCGGTTGACGCCGTGCTGGCGCAGGATGCGCCCGGCCGCGCCGTCCTTCTCGTCCACGATGGCAAGCAAGAGATGCTCGGTCGAGATATACTCGTCCTGCATCTCTTCGGCCTGCTTCTGCGCCGCATTGAAGAGTTGCGTGATGCGCGGGCTGAAGTACTGCTGCCCGCCTTGCACTTTGGGCAAGCGACCGATGGCCGCTTGCGCATCGTTTAAGACGACTTGCAAATTCGCGCCGAGCTTGCCGAGCAGAGGCCGCACGATACCTTCAGGCTGCTCTAAGAGCGCCACGAGCAGGTGCTCCGGCTCGACCTGTTGATTCTGATTGCGCTCCGCGAGTTCGATGGCGGATTGAATCGCTTCTTGCCCGCGCAGTGTGAAACGTTCTAAACGCATAAAAATTCTCGGAAGTCAGTTCAAGGCTCAAAGTCACAGGTTCAAGGCTTAGGACGCCAGCCCGGAACTTTGAACCTTGAACTGTTTCTGACTCGTTACTTCGCTGTCGCCGTCTTGCCCTTGTTCGCGCTGGCCGATTCGGCCTTCGCCTCGATGGTCTTGGGCGAGCCTTCGGCGCTCTCGCCACCGACCTCGATGCGGCGGGCCTTGACCTCTTCGCGTTTCTGGAGCACGACGCGCAGCACGCCGTTCTTGTACTCGGCAGTTGCGTTCTCAGCCGAGACCGTCTGCGGCAACGTGAACGAGCGTGTGAACGAGCCATAGGCGCGTTCGACGCGGTGATAGTTGTCCGTCTCATCCTGCTTCTCGAAACGCCGTTCGCCGCGCAGGGTGAGCACGTTGTTCTCGATGGTCAACTCGAAGTCTTCGCGGTTCATGCCCGGCAGTTCGGCTTCGAGCACGATCTGATCCTTGTTCTCGTAGATGTCCACGCTGGGCGTCCAAGCGCCGCGCATCAGCCCTTCGTCGTCGAAGGAGCGGGACAGATTGGAAGAGAACAGGCGGTTGACTTCATCTTGCAGCATCCGCAGTTCGCGGAACGGGTCGTAACGTGTGATTGACATGACGTAGTTTCTCCTCTCAACAAAAATAGGGTCTTTTGTCGGACGCTCACGCCGACCACTGAAATCGGGCCACGTTGCTGACGGCTTGTGGTAGCTGAGCGTAGTTGCATAATAAAGGTTGAGTGGATTTTTGTCAAGTCATGAATTTAAACTGTTAAGTTGTTGTCTCTGAGTGGGATTTGCTGGGGCGTTTGAGATGCGGCAAGGCGAAAATAGAAGCCAAGACGGCGTTCTCTGGGGCAGATTAGACTGGCTTGAGACAGGTCTGAAGGCTGTGGTTTAGCCGAGACCGAAGAAGCGTCTGATCGCAGAGATCAACCCTTCGGACTCCTCTTCGACCGTCCGTGTGGCGGCCGTTGCGGCCAGCGCCGCGCGTCGTTCAGCGATGATGTGGCTGAGCGATTCGACCAACTCAGGATTGGTCTTGAACAGTTGTTTCATCGCGCGATGGCCGATCTCCAAGACTTCTGTCTCTTCGACGGCGACGACGCTGGCCGTGCGCGGCTCGCCCGTGAAGAGCGCCATCTCGCCGAAGAAGTTGCCCTCAGAGAGCGTGGCGACGGTGCGTTGTTCATAGCCATTGTTCGCATCCGCGATTCGCACCTCGACGCGCCCGTCATGGACGACGAACATCGAATCGGCCGCATCGCCTGCGCGTATGATCGTCTCGCCCGGCGCATAGATATGGCTCTCCGAGTCAGCCGCGAGGCGCGCAAGTTCTTCTGCCGTGAGTGGCGAGAAGATGTCCACAGCGGCGAGGCGATCCGTGAGACCATCAACGCCGGTTGTGCGCGTCGGCTTGGAGCGCTCGAAGTAGAGCGTCTGCGTCGGGAAAGGAAAGCCGAGACCGGCGCGGCGGAAGGCATACCAGATGCGTTGGCGCACGAGTGCGTCGGTGTCGTTATGGCGTGCGTAGTCTTCGAGCCAATACTTGCACTCATAGTCCACGCCGCTTGCGCCCAAGTCGCGGATGCGGACGACGGGCGTGATGTCGCGCACGACGTTCTCAGTCTCGCGCACGGCCTCGCGCACAACGTGGATGACTTTCACGGGCGAGTCTGTGTAGAGCGCGCTGAAGAAAACGATGCGCGCGTTGTTGTTATCGCGCGGGCAGACTTCGACATACTCTTTGGCCGTCTGGCTGTTGCTCACCAGCACAATGTGATTCTGAAACGTCCTGAGCTTCACCGCGCGCCAAGTCACGCTCTCGACCACGCCCGTCCACTTGCCGACCGTGATCACGTCGCCCACCTCAAACGGCTTGTCCGCGTGCAGAGAGATACCGGCGAAGAGATTGCCGAGCGTGTCCTGCAAAGCGAGACCGAGGATGACGCCCAAGAGGGCCGAACCGGAGAGGAGCGGCCCCAACGAGAGATCGAAATAGTATTTCAGCAGCGAGACGATGATGACGACATAGGCGATGATGGCGAAGATGTCGCGAATCAGGCGCGGCGCTTCCTGTCCTTTGCGCAGGCGGAAGACGAAGCTGAAGATGAAATGGCCGATGAGCCGGACGATGAGGAACATGAGGCTCAGCCAGAGTGCGATCTGCACGAAGAGCAGGACGCGCAGGTAAGCGGTCTTGGCCGCAGCGACCGGCAGCCAAAAATACTCGGCCAGCGTGAGCGGCTGCGGCGCGAAGGCGGCGAGCAGATAGATCACCAACAGACTGAGCGTCGTCGTGACAAGCGGGATGATTAACTGTCTGCGATTCATGGATGCGGACTCAACCGAAGAACGGCACGATGATTAAGAGCAGCGAGAGCGCCGAGATGATAATGACCGTTAGCCATGCGATCAAATTATAGACCGGGCCGTTGGCGCGCGCACCCATAAGTTTGCGGTCGCTGGCCAGTCGCGTGATGGCGACGAGCAGCACGGGCAGCAGTAGCCCGTTGATCAGTTGCGTGATGACCAGCACACGGATGAGCGGCAGCCCCGGCAAGATCGCGACGAGCGCGCCGACGGCGACCAGAAACGTGAAGATGCCCAAAAAGATCGGGGCTTCACGAAAACTGCGCGAGACGCCTTTCTCGAAGCCTAATGCTTCGCTGATCGAGTAAGCCGTCGCCAAAGGCAGCACACCGGCGGCGAGCATCGAAGCGCCGAGCAAGCCGATGGCGAATAACATCTCGGCATAACGGCCTGCGAGCGGCGCGAGTGCTTCGGCGGCTTGGGTCGCTGTGCTCAGTTCGCCTGTGAAGCCGTGCGCGTGCAGGGTCGCGGCGGTCGAGACGATGATGAAGAAGGCGATCAGGTTGGCGAAGAGTGTGCCCGTCCACACGTCTGCGCGCGTCATTGGATACTCCTCTTCGGTCACGCCTTTTTCGACGACGGACGATTGCACAAAGACCTGCATGTAAGGCGAGATGGTTGTGCCGATGAGCGCCATGACCATGAAGAGGTAGCGCGTCTCGAAACTGAAACTTGGGCGCACCAGCCAGTGCGCGACCTCGCCCCAATGCGGGCGCGCCATAAACGCCGACACGATGTAAGCGAGAAAGACGAACGACATGACGAGAAAGACGCGCTCGACACGCCGGTACGATCCCTTAACGACGAGCCACCAAACGAGCAGCGCCGCCACAGGCACGGTCAGATATTTCGAGACGCCGAACAGTTCGCTTGCGGCGGCGATGCCGACGAATTCAGAGACGGTCACGCCGCCGTTGGCGACGAGGAGCGCGAGCATGACGAGCATCGTCCAACGCACGCCAAACTGTTCGCGGATCAGATCGGCCAAGCCCTTGCCCGTCACCACGCCCATGCGCGCGCACATCTCTTGAATCAGACCGAGACTGATCGTGATCGGGATGAACGTCCACAGCAGTTGATAACCGTAAGCCGCGCCCGATGAAGCGAAGGTCGCAATGCCGCCCGCGTCGTTGCCTGCGTTGGCGGCGACCATGCCGGGGCCGATGATGGCTAGATACGCAAGGAGGCCCCGCCGCGTCGCCACCGTGCGCCGCACACGCCGCGCCCCGCGTCGCCACAGACGCCGCCCCGTCTCCCGCACATCTGCGCCCGTCTGCGCCATCGGCTTGGGTCTCCGTCAGACATAAGAAGTTGAAATTTCGGAAATGATCTAAATGTCCAATTTTAAGCTATTGATAATATGGATTATCAATAGAGTAATGAAGATTTGTTTTAAGAATCCCCTCGCGTTCAAGAACCTGCCTGATCTCCTCGAACTTTGCGCTGATATTGCCTTTCGGAAATCGTATTTGCGAAATCCCCTGCACATTTGAAAACTCGGTACAACCTTCTTCTAATAAAATGATCGCACGCTCGAAGCCAAGCCTGCCCTGAAATAACCCAGCCTCATGAATAACATTTTCCCTAGCGTGTGTAGTTTGATCAGTGTGCTGATCTTCTCCGGTCATGACTAAAAAAGTAAATTTAGCGTTACTCAACTTTTCAGAGAGCACTTCTTTAGTACTTCGTCCGGCGACAGGTTCTCTATTAAATTCATCCCATTCCAAGTGGAGGCGGTCGTGAAGAAAGTCTTTTAAGTCTTTCCAAACATGCGAGCGACCGTGACCAATAAAAATTTTGCCGTTTTCATTAGGTATGATTAATGAAGGGCTTTGCTTCTGCTGTAAATAAGCCGTCCTTTCTGTATAGGTGCAGGGTGCGTTAGGATCATAATCTTTCAGTGCCCGTCGTTCGACAAAGGGTCTAAGATCATCCTCGAAAAGAAAGTCGTCCATCCAAGAGGTAGCACTCAAAGTCCAATCTAGTCTATTACCGCTGACGTTCCCTAATTGGCTAAGTTCTAAAAGCTCGTTCAGCAGCTTTAATTTATCTTCAGATAAATTGAGCATCCTCGCTAACTCCTCACTGCGGATATTCATTCCTTTTAAATCTTGACCGGCATCGTATTTAGCTTGGAAGAGTTCAAGGCAGCGCACAAGAAGGTCTATACCGTCACGCCCGTCATCGGTAAGAAGTACGCCGAGGAATGTTAAGGCGTAGTAATGGTCTTGGTGCTCATAAATAATGCTGGCGTTAAGAGAGCGAAGAATTGCCAAAACATAATCTTTGCCTGACCTCCGAGATACTGTTAAATCAGCAAACTTTCGGTAAAGTGCGGCTGTTGGCATCCACGACCAACGATCATCTTTTCTGATATGGTATTCCCATACTGCGTTCAAAGCTTCGCGCTGTGGGGCAGTAAGGCTTGCTCTGATCTCATTAACTGTAGTCATAATCTAAATCCTTTGAGCAATCTCATATCTGAAATTTGAGATCAAAAGATTTTCGGCAATCTCTGCCGCCAGCCTTTCGGCAATAGTAACTCCATCGCGTCGTCAACGGTGACGATGCCGGCGATGTCGCCTTCGTCGTCCACGACGGGCAGGGCGAGCAGGTTGTATTCGGCGATCTTTTGCGCGACCTCTTTGGCGGAATCGTCCGGGTGCGCCGCTTGAAACTCTTCGCGCATCACGGCGGCGAGCGGCGCGTCTGGATCGCCAAGAATCAGACTGCGCAGCGCGATCACGCCGTTCAATTTCCAAGAGCCTTCCTGTTCGACGACGTAGAGGTAATAGATCATGTTCGGCGTCTCAGCCATCTCGCGCAGGCGGGCGAGGGCTTCGCCGACCGTCAGATTCTTCGGCAGCGTGACGAACTCCGTCGTCATCAAGCCGCCGGCCGTGTCGTCTTCGTAAGGCAGTAGCTCGGCAACGTCTGCTTGCTCTTCGTCCTCCATGCGATTCAAGAGGTCTTCGGCCTTCGCTTCGGGCAGGTCGCCGAGCACGTCCGCCGCTTCGTCGGGCGACATCCATTCGAGTATGTCTGCGGCGCGCTCCTCGTCCATGTCGCCGATGATGCGCGCCTGACTCTCTTCGGGCATCTCCTCCAAAGTCTCTGCCGCCGTCTCGTCATCCAAAGCCGCGACAACCTCCGCGCCTTGATGAATTGACAAAGCCTCCGCGAGCCGCGCGATCTCGACCGGATGAAGGCGCGCGAGTTTGTCGCGTGAAGATTTCAAGCGGACGGTTGCCGCGTCGGTCGCCAAGTAACCAACGTCGGCCCAATCAATCACCTCGACAGGGTTGCGCGTGCCGGCGACGCCTGCGGGCGCGAGTCTGCGCCACAAGCCTTGCAGGCTCACGTCCGCGCCGGTCACGCGCCACTCGCCGCGCACTTCGATCAGTTGCACGTCGTTCACGCGCACGACGCGCTTGCCATCCACGTCAATCAACTGTTTGTCGAGCACATCACGTGCGAGCAAGACTTCGCCCTCGCGGCGGGCGAACGGACGCAGGTCGAGCGTGTCCGAGTTGAGTTGCGCGCCGCGCTTGTCCATGTGTGCGAGGCGCGCGCGCGGCAGATAGAAATCGCGGCGGGCGAAGCGCGCGACAAGCCCCGTCACCGGCGGATGATCTTCACCGAGACGCACGATGACATCCTTGATCGACGCGACGCGATCACCTTCAACGTCGCGCAAGGGCCGACCCAACATCTGCGACAGATAGAGCACGAGAAGAATATAAAGGCAAAGCCGCGAAAGGTGAAAGCGTGTCGGCTCGAAAAGCGATCTCAGCGTGATTGACTCAACGCGCTTGCAGTATGACGAGTGCGCGTGCGAGTGCTGGATCGCGGCCGTTGCTGAGATCGGCGCGCGTTGGCGTGATGGTTTCGTCGGGCGTGAGACCTGTGCCTTCGAGGCGTGTGCCGCCTGCGGTGTGGAAGTCTAATTCGCTGAGGTCGAGCGCGCCACCGTCGGGCAGCAGATGACGTTGACGCACGCCCAACACACAACCGCAGGTCGCTTCACCGATGATGCGCGCGCGTGTGTGTTCGCGTAGTGCGGCGGCGAAGATTTCGGCGGCACTGGCGGTGCGCGCAGAGGTGAGCACGACGAGCGGGCCATCGAAATGTGCGATCTCGTCGGCGGCTAAGAGCATCGTCGCGCGCGTCTGCGGCGTGGAGGTGATTTGACCTGCGCGGTCGTTGAAGCGGCCCAAGTTCGTGCCGGTTGGGAGAAAGGCGGAAGCGATGTCGGTCAACGCTTCGGCGTCGCCGCCGCCGTTGTCGCGTAGGTCTAGGATGAGACCGCGCGCGTGACGCAGGTTCGTGCGCAGGGCGCGCGACAGCGCAAGTGCAAGCTCTTGCGTGAACGTGTTGAAGTGAACGATTGCGAACGAGCCTGCGCGTTTGATGTTGAGCGTGGGCGCGCGCTCAGCCCATGTGCGCCGGAGTTGCACGGTCTTCGTGCGGCCGCGCTCGTCTGCAAAGACGGCCGTAACGGACGTGTCGCGCGGGCCGTCGAACAGACGCGCAATGGCTTCGAGATGTGCCGCGCGCACGGTCGAACTACTGATGAACTCCGCGTTGCGCTGCGCAAGCAGTGAAGCGGCCGGCACATCATCAACCCTCAACAGCGCGTCACCTGCGCGCACGCCTCCTGCGCGGGCTGCATCGGAGTTGCGTTCGACGCGGGCGACGATGAGCGCGCCGTCAAGTTCGCGTAGAGAGACGCCGGCCGTCTGATAGCGCGTGTGCTGCCAGTCCGTATACTCGCCGGGCGCATAGACGCGCGTGTGGGCATCATGGAGCGGCGCGACGAGGCGGCGCAAGGTGGCGTAGAACTCAGCTTGCGTGTGCGCTGCGACCGCAACTGGTCGCAGTGCCGCGCCCCACGCCTGCCAGTCAACGCCGTGCAGCGACGGATCGTAGTAACGCTCGCGCACAGTCGCCCATACATCATCGAAAACGGCGAGCCGGCCCGCGCGCGTCTCCGTCGAGAGCGCAGCGTTAGTGTCGGCTCGCGTCGTTGTGTTCCACAGCGAGAGCAACCAGCACACGCAGAGCAACACGGACAGCAATAAGCTGCGTCGTGCAACTCGCTTCATATAATGCTTGCTGCGACTCATATAACTTTTGCTTCGCTGCCGTTGCGTCTTTGCGCCTTTGCGTGAGGTAATTTCTTTCGTAAGCATTAGCCGCACGCAAAGACGCAATGGCGCAAAGCAGAACGCGAAGAGGTCGAGCTTTGTTTCTCCTTCGGCGGCTTGCGGAAGTTGTAACGCAGGAGCACGCGCATCGGGACGGGCGCGCCGTCGCGTTGCGCTGGAAAGAAGTGTAATTGGCGCACGGTGGCGAGCACAGACTCGTCCAAGCCGTAACCGGCCCAGCGCACGATTTCGACCTGCGCGACCTCGCCGCTCGCATCAATCTCAGCGAGCACATCAACCGTCGCGGCGATTTCCATGCGCGCGGCCGTCTCAGGATACTTCGGTTGCAAGCGACGATAGGGGCGCGGCGCGCGTAGGTGCGCGGCATCAGGGCCATCAGCCGCTGGCACGTCCGCGATGACCGGCGTGTCGCGCGCAAGCGCCGACAATTTCTCGTCCCGCTCGGCTGCACGTTTGGCGCGCAACAACTCGGCGTAGAGATTGATACGGCGGTCGAGTTCCGCGAGCATGAGTTGTTCCGCTTGCGTTGGGGTGGCAGCTTCGGCGCTCGGTTGCTCCCAAAGCAAGAGCCGGCCCGTGCGCGCGCTGATCAGAAAGAGTGAAGCGTAAGACTCGAAGTAGTCCACGTGTTCAGCTTTCGAGCGCTTGAGCGTCTGCGCTTCGCCCGTGATGAAGAAGTCGCAGCCGACGGCCGCGCCTAAGTCGCGCGCCTCTTCGAGCGACAGATTGAGCGAGCCTTTGTAGCCGATGCCGCGCGCCGCCGCGCGGGCCTGCGCGCGATTAACCACCGCGAAGTCTGCTTGCTTGGCGAACGATTGCGCTAACTGTTCGGCCGCATGCTCGGCCGTCTGCGTCTCGCCGAGAGCAAGTACGGCAAGCAGCGACGGGCGCGCAGCAGCGACGGGCGCACACGCAAAACATAAGAGCAGCAACGCGCCGATGCGCGGCAACAGGCGCAAGGCGAGGTTTGATTTCAACCGGCGCGATGGCATGAAATTTTAATCGGTTGTGACGGCGTGCGTGGCTGGCGCGGCTGTGTGGTAGAGCGCATAAATCTCGTCTTTCACTTCGGGCGGGAAGCAGATGCGATGTAGTTCATATCGTTGCAGGCCGCGCACGGCGTCGCTCACTTCGCTGATCTCGCGGATGCGCGGGCGCGCATAGCCATCCTCCACATAGATGCGCGCTTTGGGTTCGGCGTCGGCGCGATAGTAGTTGTAATAGGGCACGTCGCTCGCGTGGTCTTCAATGAAATAGTATTCGGGTGCGAAGCCCGCGCGGGCGACCACATCGCGCGCGGCGTTGAGAAAATCCGCGCGCTCGGCTTCGGGCATGTCCAAGTCAATCGCTTTGAAGAAGCGGCGCGCGATGAAGCGCGTGCTCAGGTCGCGCAAGACGTGGTCGCTCGCGCGCCGCCACTGCTTGAGATGAAAGAGCACGTCCGAGTCGTCCATCTCAAGATGGTCTGCGAGCGTGAGCGGGATGCGATGGAGCATGCGCGCGAAAGCTGTGCCGGAAGCACACCACACGTCGGCGTCGGCGGCGACGAGTTCGAGCGCGCGGCGCAAGGTTGAACGCAGGACGGCTTCGGCCGAGCGCAGTGTGCGATGAAAATAGACTTGGCGAAACATGTAGTAGCGCGCTTGCAGATACTCTTCGACGGCGTAGAGTCCGCGCGCCGCGACATAGATGCGATCATTCTCTTCGTCCACCGCGAGCGCATTGATGATCCATTCGAGATCGTAGATGCCGTACTTCGCACCAGTCATCAGCGAATCGCGCAACAGGTAATCCATCCGGTCAACGTCCAACTGTGACGAGACGAGTTGCGCCAGCCACGCGGGTTGAAAACGACCCTCGATGATCTCTGCGACGCGCTCCGGCAGTTGCGGCGCGAACGCTCGCAGCACGCGGTTGATCTCCGTCGCTTCGTCGCGCACGGCGCGCGCCGTCCAATGTTCATGATGATAGCCGAGCACGTGCTCCATGACGTGTGAGAAAGAGCCGTGCCCGATGTCGTGCAAGAGCGCGGCGGCGCGGGCGGCGGCGCGCTCTTCGTCTGCGATTCCGTAATGCTCGCTCAAACGATCAAGCACGCGCGTGATCAGGTGCAGCACGCCTAAGCTGTGCGTGAAGCGCGAATGCTCCGCGCCTTGATAGGTGTAGAGCGCGAGGCCCAACTGCTTGATGCGGCGCAGGCGTTGAAACTCTGGCGCGTCGATCAGATCGATCATCAGACGCCCCTCGCGCGTGTCTGTGCGCAGGCGGATGATGTTGTGCACGGGATCGCGATAGATGCGTTCGCTCACGCGGGTGAGTCTAGCATAGAGCAGGGATGAGGGCGGAAATGGAAATGATGAATGATGAACGCCACAACGATGAACAGTCTTTCATTCATCGTTGTGGCGTTCATCGTTTACTCAATGGAGTCCAACAGGTGACCGAGTTTCTGTTTCTTCGTGCGCAGGTAGTGGCGCGCGGCATCGGACGATTCGACTTCGATTGGGACGCGCTCGACGATTTGCAAGCCCGCCTCTTCGAGCGCGCGCAGTTTCAACGGGTTGTTCGACAGCACCCGCACCTTACACAAGCCCAGATCGAACAAGACCTCTGCGCATTGACGGTACTCGCGCAGGTCAACCGCCAAGCCCAGCCGCTCGTTCGCCTCGACCGTGTCCGCGCCTTCATCCTGCAAGGCATACGCGCGAATCTTGTTGATGATGCCGATGCCGCGTCCCTCTTGCAGTTGATAGACAACTGCGCCGCGTCCTTCGCGCTCGATCATTGTGAGCGCGCGATGGAGTTGCGGCCCGCAGTCGCACTTCAAAGAGCCGAACACGTCGCCCGTCAGACACTGCGAGTGAATCCGCACGAGCGTCGGCACGCCCGCCTCCAGCTCGCCTTTGAAGATGACGACGAACTCTTCGCCGGTGTCGCGGGAACGATAGCCGCCGATCTGAAACTCGCCATACTCGGTCGGCAGACGCGCCACCGACACACGCTCAACCGATAGCTCGGCGCGCGCCCAAGGGCACTCCGCGCTCTGCGCTTCTTCCAACACTCCGGATTTCTCAACCATAAAGAAAAAACTCCCGCGCCGACAAAGAATGAACGCTGGCTGGCGCGATTGATTAGCTACCGCAAATTATAAGAGCAGCGTATGGCTCGCGACAAGTCAGTGATTCAGTTAAAAGAAGAACTGATCACTGACCACTGCTACTTTCTGTTTTTCTTTTTCCGCAGGCGCGTTAAGATAAGCCCGCTCGTCTCCCCGCACGAGCAATGCTAATGACCGGCGACGAAGATACTATCCCGCAAGATACGCCACCGCCGACGCAGGAGCGCCGGCCCGCGCTCGTCTTTCTGCGCGGCGAATTGTTGGCTGCGCCGATTCCGCTCGACCGCAGCGAGGTCACGCTCGGGCGCGCGCTCGAAGCCGACATACGCATCAACGATCCGCGTGCCTCGCGGCTGCACGCGCGTATCAGCGTCGTGCATGAAGGGGACGCGCCGCCCACGTATCGCATCGCCGATCTCGGCTCGACCAACGGCACGCTCTTGAACGGTCGCCCTGTGACCGAAGCTGTCTTGCAGGACGGCGACAAGGTGACTATCGGCGAGCACTTGCTCCGCTTCGAGTTGTTAGACGACATAGACCGCGAGTATCAACGCCAGATTTATCGTCTGCTCGCGCACGACGAGTTGACGGGGCTGCTCACGAGTAAATCTTTCTTCTCTGAACTGCGGCGCGAGGCCGGGCGCGCCGCAGCCGACAACCGACCCTTCTGCGTCTTGATGATGGACTTGGATCACTTCAAGCAGGTCAACGACACATACGGCCATCTCGTCGGCAGTCAGACGCTCGAAGATGTCGGCACGCTCATTACGCGCGCGCTCAGAGCGGGTGACGTGGCGGCGCGTTTCGGCGGCGAAGAGTTCGCGGCGTTTCTGTTGGATGCAGACAGCGCGCAAGCGCTCGTCGCCGCCGAGCGTGTGCGTGCGACAATCGAAGCACACATGTTTGCGTCTGTGCGGCGCGGCGCGGCGACGGACGAAGCATCGAGCTTTCACATCACCATCAGCATCGGCGTCGCCTCGTTCCCCAACGATGGGCGCGACCCGATTGAACTGATCGAACTCGCAGACACGGCGCTTTACCGCGCCAAACAGTCCGGGCGCAACCGCGTCATGGCTTACGCCCAAGCATCCGATAGCAGCGCAAACCGCGCCCTGCCCGCGCGCAACATCACACCCGTGCCGACGCAGTCAAAGGATGAACAAGACTGAAAGCCGCGCGCGTTGGGTGGTTGGAAGCTACTCGGATCAGTTCAAGCTCAACTCAAACCGACTACTGACCGCCTACTGCTTTCTGCCCGCTGTTTCCCACTTTTCCGCAACTTGGCAAAGGCGCGCGCGTGTAATGCTTACGGTCGGTTGCGCCGCCCGCTTACAGGCGTTATGCTTTTCGTTGAGCCTACGGTAAGCGTATCCCGACTAAAGCAACTGCAAGGCATCACATAAACGAACGACAGCGCGAAAGCCATTGATCGATCAACTCAATCTTGCCAGTCAGCCGTTTCGCAACCGGACACTACCATGGACGGTCGCGGTCGTCGTCGCGTGTGCGTCCGTCGTCGCGCTCATCCTCGTCGTCGGTGCGGGCCGACAGGCGCGCGCCCAAGCTGATCGCGTCGAACATGACGTGCAGGACTTGCGCGGGCGTGAGCAGGCTTTGCAGCAGAAGGCTGAAGAGGTCAGGAACACTCTGACGCCGGATCAACGTTTCGTGCTCGATGCCGCGCACGAGATTGTGGATCGCAAAAACTTCTCTTGGTCGCGTCTGCTCGCAGACCTCGAAAGCACTCTATCGGGTAACGTGCGTGTCGCGCGCATCAGCGTGCGCGACACACATCAGGTCAATGGGCAGACGCAGGCCGATCTGGAGTTGACGGTCGTCGGCAAGACGCCCACAGACATCGTGCACATGATCGGCGAGATGGCGCGCACCGGCATCTTCGATGCAGAGTTGTTGACGCAGCAGCCGCGCGCCGCCAAAGGCGAACCCGGCACGGAGGCCACTCTGCGCGTGCGCTATACGCCGCGCACAGGCGCGAGCGCCAAGCCGGAAGAGAGCGCATCATCCGCGCGCCTCGTCAACCCACAGCACGACACGACGGAGACGCAATGAAGCAGCAGCCCAGCGCGGAAGAACCGCACACGACGAGCGGGGGTGCGCAGTTGCGCACGCGGCTCGTGACCGTGCGTCGCACGCGACGAGCGGGCGCGCTCGGCCTGCCAGAGATCATCGCGCTCGCCGTCGCCGCGCTGCTCTTCGTCGGCGCGCTCGCAGCCTACTCGCTCTATCTCGTGCCGCAGCGCACGCGCCTCGCCAATCTCGGACAGGAGCGCGAGCGGCTGGAGAAGCGTCTGCGCGATGTGAATCAGATAGCGGAGGAGCACAAGAGTAAAGATGCGCTCGTCGCGGACATCGTTAATAGTCTCGAAAAGTTTGAGACGGGCACGCTCGCACAGCGCGATGCGAGCAGCACCGCGATCATCGAAGAGTTGAACGAGAAGACCGCGCACAATGGTCTCGCACGCGCGCAGTTCTCCTTCACGCATCAAGAGGAGTTGACGGGCGAGCAATTGGAGAAACAGCAGCAACGCCTCGCCGCTTCGGGCGGGACGGCGACAGGCACAGGCATTGCGGCGCGCAAGCGGCAGAGCGTCTTTCCCGGCATTGACATCAGCCTGACGGTCGAAGGCTCTTACGCGAGCATACGCCGCTTCATCCACGACATCGAGGCCAGCCGCCACTTCATCGTCATTGACGGCGTCGAACTGGAGAGCGTGTCGGACGCAAGCGCACAGCGCACCGCCGAGAGCAAGGTCGAGCGCGGGCAACTCGTTAGCCTGCGCTTGGACATGTCCGCCTACTTCCGCCGCGCCGCAGCCCAGATGGGCGGCACAACGAACAACGCTGACGGCACATCACACTAAGCGGCGGAGGCATTAGAAAGATCATGCCACTCTTTGCAGGCAAGACTCCCACGGAACGCTACCAGACCATCGCCGCGCTCGCGCTCGGTCTCGTCGCCGTGCTCTTTCTCGGTCGTATGTTCTTCAGCTCATCGTCTTCCACGACGAAGACGCCGCCGAAAAATCCGCCCATCGTGAGAGGCACGCCAGCCGATGGCGCACACTCTCCGGCTGCGCCTGACGGTACGTTTCCCGATATAAATCCAGTTCCGCCCATCAGAACTATTTCGTTTGATGGCGGCGACGGCGGGCGCAATATCTTCGCGTTCTACGAAAAGCCTGTGCCGACGCCAACCGTAGTGAATACGCCGCCACCCACGCCGACCCCAACGCCGCCTTTAACGCTGAGCGCCGTCTCGCCCACAAACGTCTTCGCGCAGACCGATGCCTTCACGCTCAATCTTAACGGCGACAAGTTCACGCCGCAGGCGCGCGTCTATGTGGACAGCCAAGAACTGCCGACCACTTACACGAGCGCGCAGCAACTCTCGGCGCAAGTGCCCGCCGCGCTCATCGCCGCGCCCGGCACGCGCCAAGTGATCGTGCGCACGCCCGACGGGCAACTCTATTCCAACCCTTTGACGGTCAGCGTCGCCGATCCGCCCAAACCGCAGTTCACTTATATCGGCCTGCTCGGCGGTTCGCACTACAACGACAAGGCCATGATCAAGTCACCGACGACCGGCGGCATCATCGCCGTGCAACGCGGCGACCAGAACCTACAGGCGTCTGAAGTGGCCACAGTGCAACGCGGCGACGTGGTCGGCGGGCGCTTCCGCGTGACCAGCATCTCCGAACGCTCGATTGACTTGGTGGACACGCAACTGCGCATCAAACACACGCTCCCCTATGTCGAGTCGCGCAACACGGGCGCGCCCGGCATGCGCCCCTACACGCCGCAACCGCCCACAGCAGACGACGATGAGGAGCCGAACTAAACAGCCCGTACAAGCGTCTGCTCGGCGCGATGAGCACGGCTATGCGCTCGTCGCGCTACTCGCGTTGATGACGATCATCGCGCTCGTCATGATGAGCGCCGCGCCCTCTCTGCGCCAACAATCCTTGCGCGAGCGCGAGCAAGAGTCCATCGCACGCGGCGAAGAGGTGGCCGACGCCATCGCGCTCTACACGCAGATCAAAAACGCGCCGCCGACCGATTTTCAACAACTACTTGACGGCGTGGAGCGACCGGGCAGCATCAAGAAGATTCAACTGCTGCGCCCGAGCGCCGCGCACGATCCGCTCTCGAAGTCGGGCGAGTGGAAGATGGTGCATCCGGGCGACAAAGTCTTAAATGAATTTCAGGATCGCGTCGTGAAATACGCGAACGTGCCCAACGTGCAGGCCCTCCCGCCTTCGACCGTGAAATTCTTTGATACGTTCCGCGTCCAGATCAGCAACCTCACCGATCTCAATAGCGATACTGACAAACCTGATTGCAGCGAAGACTCCGATCCAAACACGTCGGGCGGTCAGATCATCGGCGTCGTCAGTCGCAATCGCTGCGCTTCGGTCGTCACTTATTACGGCATCGAGCGCCACGACCTTTGGGTCTTCACCCCGCTCTTCCGCTAACTCGATCTCAACACAGCAAGCAAACGAAACCAGCAACATATCTGTTGTGTGCTTCGCGTGATTTGATCGTGATCTGCAACGCGATCACCTGGGCATGTGCATGTGCATGTGATCATGTGTGAAAATTTTTTTGATCGAGAGTGAAATAAGTTATTGACAACTGATCGCTTTATGTTTATAAGTCCAATATGTTGTGCGCTGTTTAGTCTAGACCACAAGACAAACATCAACACAGCATCTTGTGGTCATAACCAAACCAACTCAGAAAAGGAGCAACGAAGACTTATGGCAACAAAGAAAGCAGGCGGTTCCAAAAAGGGTGGTGCCAAGAAGGGCGGCAAGGGCGGCGCGAAGAAGGGCGGCAAGAAGGGCGCGAAGAAGAGATAGCGACCGCTTCAACCTAAGGTACTTAACAACCTTTCAAGGCGCACACAAATTCCTGCGGTCTCAAGCGAGACCATCAAAGCGGACGGCGATTGCTCAAGCAGCGCGCCGTCCAAATTTTTTGTCCGTCGTCAGGGGTCAGTTGTTCTTTCTTTCATCAGTTGCTCGTTATATCTTCAGCATGCAACTCACATGAGAAGCACAACGGACAACTGACAGCTTCTTATGCTTCGCGTCGCGCTGGTTGAGCCAGAGATACCGCCGAACACGGGTAACGTTGCGCGCTTGTGCGCGGCGACGCGCACGCCTTTGCACATCGTCGGCGTGATGGGGTTTCGCTTGGACGAGCGCGCGGTGCGGCGGGCCGGGTTGGATTATTGGCCCGAAGTCGAACTTCATCGGCAACGCGATCTGGCTGCGTTGCGCGCCGCATTGCCCGTCGCGCGCTTCGTCTATCTCACCACTAAAGCGGCACGTCCTTACACCGATTGGCGTTTCTGTGCGAACGATTGCCTCGTCTTCGGGCGCGAAACGGCGGGATTGCCCGAAGAACTCTTGCGCGCCAACTGGTCAAACTGCATTACCATTCCGATGCTCAATCCAAAAGTCCGCAGCCTCAATCTCGCCACCTCAGTCGCCATCGTGCTCTACGAGGCGCTGCGCCAAACGAACGCTTTTTAAGTTGCAATTGTCAATCCGGGTGTAAACGCGCCGCGCGTGTTAAGATATTCGTTTCTAAAAGCGGGCGCATTTTTCGCGCGCGTCATCTATTGCGGGGGCATCATGGCTGAAGAGCGACAGGATATACGCAACATCGCGATCATCGCGCACGTCGATCACGGCAAGACGACGCTCGTGGACGCGATGCTCAAACAAGCGGGCACGTTTGGCGCGCACGAGCACGTGCGCGACCGCGTGATGGATTCGATGGACTTGGAGCGCGAGCGCGGCATCACGATCATGGCGAAGAACACGGCGGTGCGTTATGGCAACGTGAAGATCAATATCGTGGACACGCCCGGCCACGCGGACTTCGGCGGCGAGGTCGAGCGCGTACTTAAAATGGTGGACGGCGTGATGCTCTTGGTTGATGCGGCCGAAGGGTGTCTGCCGCAGACGCGCTTCGTCTTGCGCAAGGCTTTGGAAGCGCGGCTGCCGGCCATCGCCGTCGTCAATAAAATTGATCGGCAGGACGCGCGCCCCGAAGAAGTGGTCAACGAAATCTACGAACTGTTCATTGACCTCGACGCGACCGACGAGCAGATCGAGTTTCCCATTCTCTACGCCATCTCGCGCGACGGTGTGGCGAAGAAAAATTTGGCTGATGATTCAACCAACCTGCGCCCGCTCTTCGATCAGATCGTCGAGACGATCCCTGCGCCGCGTGCGCTGCGCACAGACGCGCTGCAACTCTTGGTCGCCAATCTCGATTACAACGAGTACGTCGGCCGGCTCGCCATCGGGCGCATCTTCTCAGGTGAGATCGCGACGGGCGACACGGTTGCCATCATCCGGCGCGACGGCACACAAACGAAGACGCGCGTCTCGCAGCTTTATGTGTTCGAGGGTTTGAAGCGCGAGGCGGTCGAGCGCGCTGGCATCGGCGAGATCGTCGCGCTCGCTGGCATCGAAGAGATCGAGATCGGCGAGACGATCACGAGCGCGGATAATCCACACGCCTTGCCAGTCATCGCGGTGGATGAGCCGACCATCTCGATGATCTTCGGCGTCAACAATTCGCCGTTCGCCGGGCGCGAAGGCAAGTACGTCACGTCGAGACAACTGCGCGAGCGCCTGGATCGTGAAGTGTTGGGCAACGTCGCGATCCGCGTTGAAGCGACCGACTCGCCCGATCAGTTCAAAGTTTCGGGGCGCGGCGAATTGCAACTGGCGATCTTGATCGAGATGATGCGGCGCGAAGGTTATGAAGCTCAGGTCTCGAAGCCGGAAGTGATCACGCGCGTGCGTGACGGCGTGACCTACGAGCCGATTGAGCAAGTGGTGATTGATTGCCCAGAAGAGTTCATCGGTGTGGTGACCGAAGCGTTGGGCCGGCGCAAAGGGCAGATGACGAAGATGGTCAATCACGGCACGGGGCGCGTGCGGCTTGAGTTCGACGCGCCGTCGCGCGGTCTCATCGGTTTTCGCGGCGAGTTTCTGACGGAGACGAAGGGCACGGGCCTCTTGAACACAGTCTTTGCGCGTTGGGACGTGTGGCAAGGCGCGATGCGCGGGCGTTCGACCGGCTCACTCGTCGCCGACCGCACGGGCGAGGCGACGACTTATGCGATCTACAATCTGCAAGAGCGCGGCACGATGTTCGTGCGCCCGACGACGAAAGTCTATGAGGGCATGATCGTCGGCGAGAACGCGCGCACGGTTGACCTGGACGTGAACATCGTCAAAGAGAAGAAGCTGACAAACATGCGCGCCTCGACCTCCGAAGAGGCCATACGCCTCGTGCCGGTCAAAGAGTTGTCGCTCGAACAGGCGCTTGAGTTCATCGCTGACGACGAACTGGTCGAAGTCACGCCGCAGTCAATCAGATTACGCAAGCGCGTGCTCGCCGCGAATCAGCGGCCGAAGAAGAAAGAGGCTTGATGAATTGCCCGCAAGCCGACTTGTTGTCTTGACTTGCCGCTTAACTTGACGAGACAATCCCCGCGCTCTGGCGTGCTTCCTTTTGCTGCGTCCCGACGCAAGCTAATCTGCCGTCGTTCGTTCTCGCGCAACTCTCAATTGGATCATCAATCATGCGCCATCTCTCGCTCTCGCTCGTCTGTTTTGCGCTGCTCATAAGCGCTGCTGCAAGTGCGCCCGCACAGACACCGACCGCAGCCCAACCAACCTTGGCGGTGCAGACGGGGCACGTGAAGAACATCGTGGCGGTCGCCGTTAGCCCGGACGGAAAAGTGATCGCCAGTGGCAGCGAAGATCAGACAGTCAAACTGTGGGAGACGGGGACGGGGCGCGAATTGCGCACCTTCAAAGGCTACGCTGCCGACCTAGACGCAGGCCCGCGCAACCGGCTCATGTTCACGCCGGACGGGCAAGTCTTAATCGGCGGCGACCCGAAAGGCATCACGTTCTGGAGCGTGCCGACGGGTGAAGTGTTGCAACGGATCGAGAAGAACTACCGGCCCGCGCTCAGTGCCGACGGCCGTTTGCTGGCGTGTGAAGAGAGCGGCGTGAAGATTCATCTGCGGCGCGTGCCGACGGGCGAGCTAGTGCGTGATCTAAACGTCGGTTGGGAAGAACTCATCTATGCGTCCGATCTCGCCTTCACGCCCGACGGCGCGCAGTTGGCGTTGGCGAACGACAAGGGTGTGCGACTCTACAACCTTGAGTCCGGCGCGCTCGCGCGCACCATTGCGCCCGGCACGCGGTTATTCCAGATTGCTTTTAGTCCGAACGGGCAGTTGCTCGTCGGAGCGACATTCAACACGCTTACCGTCTGGGACTTTACGACGGGGCGCGAGCTACGCCGCATGTCGCTGCCTACAGTCGTCGCCGCCGACACCAAACAGACGTTCGACAACAGGCTCTATCGCATCGCCTTCGGTGCCGACAATCAACACGTCGCGGTCGCCACGTTGTTTGGCATGCAACTGTGGGACGCGACGACGGGTCAACTCGTGCGCACGTGGGGCGACGAGCGCATGACTGTTGATCGCTTCGACGGCGTCGCCTTCAGTGCCGATGGCAAGTTGCTCGTGGGCGGCGCGCTCGCCGGCAGCGTCTATCTGTGGGACGTGGCGAGCGGGCGCGAGTTGAATCGTTCGGCCACGCGCGCAGCCAAGCTAACCTACGTGGCCTTCAGCGCTGATGGCCGGTTGATGGCGACCGAAGGCGGCACGACCAACATCTGGGACTTGACGGCCGGCGCGGTCACGCAAAGTTACAAGGGCGGCTACAACACGCTCTTCTTCACGCCCGATAATCAATCGCTCGTGCGCGGCTTTCTAGGCGTTGATCGGCTCAGTCTCGCTACAGGCCGGAGCGATCGTCTGAGCGGCAGAGGTTCGGCCGGTCTCTGGCAGACCGACGAGGCCTTTGCGCTCAGTCCCGACGGCGAGTTGGTTGCGGGACAAGGCGAGACGGGCTTCGATGGCGCGAAGTTCGACGGCTCAGGTACGGGAAAGATCGATCTGTTGAGCGTGCGGACGAACAGTCGTGTTAAACGTCTGGACGGACACCTCGGCGTGCGCTGTCTGGCGTTCAGTCCCGACAACAAGTTGTTGGCGAGCGGCGGCCTCGACGGCGTCATCAAGTTGTGGGATGTGACGGCGGGGCGCGTCGTGCGCACGCTCGCCGGACATAAGAATTGGGTGGACACGCTCGCGTTCAGTCCCAAAGGTGAGTGGCTCGCAAGCGCCGGCCTCGATGGCGACGTGAAAATCTGGGACGTGCAGAGCGGCGCGGAGGTGCGCACACTTGAGACCGGCGCAGTGATCGAATCGGTCGCCTTCAGTCCAGACGGGCGCACGCTGGCCGCGGGCGTCTGGGATAACACGATCAGACTTTGGGACGCTGCGACCGGCGCGGAGTTGTTCACTTTGAGCGGGCACACGGACAAAGTTCGGCGCGTCGTCTTCACGCCCGACGGGCGAATTTTGGCCAGCATCGGTTATGACGACACGATCAAATTGTGGCGCATGTCCGACAATCAACTCTTGGCGACCATCATCGTGACGGGCAACAACGATTGGCTCGTCGTCACGCCTGACGGTCTGTTCGATGGCACGCCCGCCGCTTGGGGTCAGATTCAATGGCGCTTCTCGCCGGCGCTGTTCGACGTTGCGCCGGTCGAATGGTTCTTCAACGACTTCTATTATCCGGGGCTGCTCGCAGACATCTGCGCCGGCAAGAATCCGCGCGCTAAGCAGAACATCGCGCAGAAAGATCGCCACCAACCGCAGTTGACGCTCGCGCTCGCGGCCGGTCAAACGGCGTCTGAGGCGAGCACGTCGCGCACGGTGAAACTCACAGTCGGCGTCGGGCAAGCTGAAGCGGGCGCGCAGGACGTGCGCCTGTTTCGCAACGGGTCGCTCGTGAAAGTGTGGCGCGGCGATGTGCTGCAAGGACGGGCGAGCGCGCTGCTTGAGACGGACGTGGCACTCGTGGCCGGTGCGAACCGCTTCAACGCTTACGCCTTCAACCGCGACGACATCAAGAGCGCAGACGCCACGCTCGTCATCAAAGGCGCGGACAGTCTCAAACGTCAAGCGACGGCTTATGTGTTCGCAGTTGGAGTCAACATTTACGCCAACCCGGAGTACAAACTGTCATACGCCGTCGCCGATGCGCAAGAGTTCGCGGCCGAGACCAAACGCCAGCAAGAAGCTTTGGGCAATTACGCGCGCGTCGAAGTTACGACACTCTTCGATGCGGACGCGACCAAAGCGAACATCATGCAACAACTCGCGCAACTCGCGGCGCGCGTCCAGCCCGAAGATACTGTGCTCATCTACTTCGCCGGACACGGCACGGCGCACGGGCGGCAGTTCTATCTCATCCCGCACGACCTCGGCTACGCGGGCGCGCCCGCACGGCTTGATGCGGCGGGCCTGCAAGAATTGTTGGCGCACAGCATTTCGGATCGCGAGTTGGAGGCGGCGTTTGCCAAACTCGACGCCGGTCAACTCCTGCTCGTCATTGATGCCTGCAACTCCGGGCAAGCTTTGGAAGCCGAAGAGCGACGGCGTGGGCCGATGAACAGTCAGGGCCTCGCGCAACTAGCTTACGAGAAGGGCATGTACATACTGACCGCCGCGCAGAGTTTCCAATTAGCGAACGAAGCAAAAGACCTCGGTCATGGTTACTTGACCTTCGCGTTGATTGACGAGGGTTTGCAGAAAGCTGCGGCCGATGCTGCGCCGAAAGATGGCGCGGTGACAGCGCGCGAATGGTTCAACTATGCGGTCGGGCGCGTGCCGCACATCTTCGCAGAGGAGCGCGCGAAAAAATCTGAGGACGTGTTGGCGAAGCTGCGAGGCATGAAGCTCATCATGGGCTTGGCTGATGTCAACGACGTGCAGCAACCGAGAGTCTTCTATCGCCGCGAACTGGAAACACAGACGCTCGTCATCGCCCGCCCGGCCGCGTCTGCGGCGCATCCTTAACCGCGCGCTAACACCCGCTCAACGAGTTGCCGCATCGCGCTCCGCGTTGCTCTCATCCGCTTCGTCTTCATCTTGTGCCGGATCGTAAACTTCGTAGCCGGTCGCGTCGTCGTAATAATAATCGCCCGGCGCGCGTTCGCGTCTGGCGGGCGCGCGCTCCTGCGCGTCTGTTGTATCATCACGGCGTTCGCTCATGGCACACTCTCTTGCGCAGTTCGGCGCGTGAAACCCTGCGGCGCGGCGGCGCGTATGCCGCTTGCGTTGTGCTTAACGTGCGCGTTCGATTATAACGCTTGTGCTGCAACACGCGAGATCAGCGTTGCTGATCTTCGCGTGTGATTTGCCGTTGCAACACCAACTCCGCTCCAGACAAAAGACGAATATGAACATCAATCATCTCCGCCGTGCGGCGTGTGCGCTCTGCCTTCTGTCGCTCCTGACTACTCAACTCGCGGTCGCGCAACAGCCGGCCACGCAGACCGCGCCGCCGAAACAGTTCGAGTTGACGGTTGACAGCATCATGCGCGGCCCGCGTCTTGTCGGCTATCAACCGACGGGCGTCTATTGGTCGCAGGACAGCCAGCGCGTCTATTTCCGTTGGAAGCAGGCGGACGAGCCGCGTCTGAAGGAGATGGATTTGTACGTCGTGAATCGCGACGGCACAGGCTTGCGCAAACTGTCGGAGGATGAGGCGCGGCAAGCGCCGCCCGCGAACGGCGAGTTGTCGAAAGACAAAACAATGACCGTCTTCACAGACGACGGCGACATCTTCATCTACGACCACGCGAAGGGCGAGCGCAGACAGATAACACGCACAACAGACGTAGAGACCAATGCACACTTCACCGCCGATCAGAAACACATCTACTTCACGCGTCTGAATAATCTTTATGTCATGGCGCTCGACGGCGGCTCGCTCGTGCAGTTGACCGACATACGCGCGGGCGGCGCGCAAACTGCGGGCGGCGGCGCACAGAGACAGGGTGGCAGTGAAGGACAGCAGCGCGGGACGGAGAGTCAAGAGTACGTTAAGAAAGAGGAGCGCGAGTTGATTGACGCCGTGCGCGAACGCGCGGAACAGCGCGAAGAGCAGGAGGCAAAGCGCAAGGCGCGCGAGCGGCGTAAGCCTTACAACTTGCCTGCGGGTCAAGCGGTCACGGGTCTCGCGCTCGCGCCCGACGGTGGTTATGTGCTCGCCACCATCGGCGAGCAGCCCACCGCCGCGCGCAATACCTTCGTGCCGAACTTCGTCACCGAGTCGGCCTACACCGAAGATATTCCGGGGCGCACGAAGGTTGGCGACGCGCAACGGCGCACGCGCCTTGTCGTCATCAACACGGAGACGGGCGACGCGAAGAACATAGAGCACGGGCAGCACATAGAGGTCGCGCCGCAAGTGCAGACACGCACCGAAGCGAACGCGACCGAGCAAGCGCAACGCGAGCGCGGCGTCGTGCCGCAGACAGGGCAGCAGCAACAGACCACGCAACAGGGGCAGCAGACGCAACAAAGTGGTCAGCAAGGACAACAACCGCCGCGCACGCAGACCGAGCAGGCGCAGACGCGCGACCGTGATGTTGAGTTAGAAGGTTTGCAATGGTCTGAGGACGGCAAGCACGCCGCGCTGCTCGGCTTCTCAACCGACAACAAAGATCGCTGGGTGCTCTTGCTCGATCCCGCGACGGGCAAGACGAAAGTGCTCGCGCATCAGCACGACGACGCATGGATTGATGGCCCCGGCGCGTTCACGCTCGGTTGGCTGCCGGACAACGAGCACATCTATTTCGAGTCGGAGCAGACGGGCTACGCGCATCTCTACACCGTTTCAATCAACGGCGGCGAGCCGGTGCAATTGACATCGGGGCAGTTTGAGGTCAGCAGCGTGCGGCTCTCGCAGGACAAGACAAAGTTCTATTTCATCTCCAGCGAAGGTAGCCCGTTCGAGCGTCATCTCTATTCGATGCCGATCACGGGCGGCCCGCGCACGCGCATCACGCCGATGGCGGGCAATAACTTGGCGGACATCTCGCCCGACGAGACGCTGCTCGCGGACGTGCGCTCGTACAGCAACAAGCCTTGGGAGTTGTATCTCGTGCCGAACAAGACGGCGGACACGACGCCGCCCTCTGAGATCAAGCAGGTGACCACCTCGCCCATTCCAGAGTTCTTCACTTACAACTGGATCGATCCGCCCATCGTGAATTTCAAAGCGCGCGACGGCGCAACGGTCTATGCGCGGCTCTATAAACCTGACAACTGGCGGCGCGGCGGCCCGGCTGTCGTCTTCGTGCACGGCGCAGGCTACTTGCAGAACGTGCATAAGTGGTGGAGTCAATACTCCCGCGAGTACATGTTTCATCACCTGCTGATGGCGCGCGGCCTTTTGGTGATTGATGTGGACTATCGCGGCTCGGCCGGCTACGGGCGCGACTGGCGCACAGGCATCTATCGCCACATGGGCGGCAAGGATTTGACCGATCAAGTTGATGCTGTCCAGTATCTCGTCCGCGAACACGGCGTTGACCCGCATCGCGTCGGCATCTACGGTGGCTCATACGGCGGCTTCATCACGCTGATGGCGATGTTCACCGAAGCCAATGTCTTTGCGGCCGGCGCGGCCCTGCGGCCCGTCACCGACTGGGCGCACTACAATCACCCTTACACCTCGAACATCCTCAATCTGCCGCAGACCGACCCGGAGGCTTACAAACAAAGCTCGCCGATCTATTTCGCTGCGGGCTTGAAAGGCGCGCTCCTCATCTGTCACGGCATGGTGGACACGAACGTGAACTTCCAAGACACTGTGCGGCTGGTTGAAAAATTGATCGAGCTGCGCAAAGAGAACTGGTCGGTCGCACCCTACCCGGTCGAAGACCACACCTTCGACCGCGACGCGAGTTGGGCCGACGAGTACAAGCGGATTCTCAAACTGTTTTCGGAACAACTACACCCTGACGCTGGCGTGCCAGCCGTCGGGCAGCGCAAGGCGCGCAAGCGTTAGCTGAAATGAAGAGGCCAACGCCGCTCGCGTCTCGCAGCTTCCAAGCACGCGCGCGCCGATTAGTTTCTTGACAGCGAAGGGGCGGCAGGCATAGATTCTGCATGATCTTGCAATTGTCCACACCTCGCCAGATTTGAACCTGCTGCCCGGAGTCTTCCATTGTCAGTTGACGGCCGCGTTAAGCATACCAAGCTTTCCGGTAGCTGCAATCACGGCCACGCTCGGAGGCAAGCGATGAACGTAGATAAATTGAAGCGGACGGTCAAGCCACTCGTCTTGACGTGTTCATTATTGGCCGGCGTCGTGATCGTTTCGGTCGCAACTGGCCATGCGCAGGGCCGGCACGGTGGCGGCAGCGAGAGCCATAGCGGCGGCGGTGGTGGCCGGAGTAGCGGCGGTAGCAGTCATAGCAGCAGCAGTCATAGCAGTAGCGGCCGTAGTAGCAGTGATCACAGTAGCAGTCGCAGTAGTAGTGATCACAGCCGCAGTGGTCGGAGTCGTGGGAGCGACGACAGTGGGCACGCGCATCGGGAGCGCGGCGGCGATGACAGCGCACGGAGCAGTGGTAGTAGCTCACCGACTTGGAGACATCATCACGGCCGAGATCACGACCACGACCATGATCGGGATCATGACCGAGATCGCGATCATCACCGCGAGCACAAGCATCGGCGGGATCGGGATCGAGATGATCGCTATCGCGCCTATCACAACACGCGCGTTTACCAGTCCTCGAATTATGGCGGCTATGGTTATAGCTCGAACGCTTACGAGCGCGGCTACCAAGATGGCTTGCACACGGGCGCGAAGGATGCGCAGCGCGGGCAAAGCTATGACCCGGAGCGTTCCCATTTTTACCAGCATGGCACGTCCGGTTTCTTCTCTATTTTCGGCAGCCGGGGCACGTACCAACAGGCTTATCGAGATGGCTTCCTGCGCGGCTATGAAGAAGGCTATCAGCACTATGAAAGCTACTTCACCGGCGGGCATTTTCACCGTTAGCGATTCCAGCAAGCGGCGACCGGCACAGGGTCAGACGCAAGCGAGTTAGATCATTCGGTACATACGCACGGCGCTCGCGGAAGCTATCGCTTCGGGCCGGTCGGCGCTTGTCGAAATGGTGGTTGATCCGAACGAGCCGCCGCTGCCGTCGAAGGTCACGTTGGAACAGGCGACGCATTTTGCGCAGGCGCTCGTGCGCGGGCAACCTGAGGGCGGCAAGATCGCTTTGACTCTATTCCGCGATAAGTTGAATGAGTTGCTTTGAAGAACAGTCGAACGGTTGCGCGCTCGCGTTAGCTTAAAGGTAGCGTCACGATGAAAGAACTGCCGCGACCGGGCGCGCTATTGACTGCGAGTGTGCCGCCGTGCGCGGCGACGATGTGGCGCGCGATGGCGAGACCTAGACCAGCGCCGCCGGCTGCGCGCGTGCGCGCCCTATCCACACGATAGAAGCGATCAAAGACGTGCGCTTGATCTTCAGGCGGGATGCCGATGCCTGTGTCTGTGACGACGACCTGCGCCGCGTGATCGTGCGTCGTCAATGAGACGTTGACCCGGCCGCCTGCGGGCGTGTACTTGACCGCGTTGTCGAGCAGGTTGAGCAGCATGCGTTTGAGCGCCTCTTCGTCGCCCGTCAACGTAAGCTCCGGCAGCGGCCCGACTTTGAGCGTGATGCTTTTTCGCGTCGCCAGCACGACGGCCGAGCGCGTACATTCCGCGATCAGATCGTTCAAATAAAATCGTTCGCTCGTCGCTGCACGCGCGCCGCCGGCCCCGCGCAATAGCATGAACAAATCTTCGACGATGCGCGTCAGCCGCTCAGCCTCATCTTTGATGAGCGCGAGCGCGTCCTTGTAATCAGCCGTCGAGCGCTCGTGTTCGAGCGCAACTTCCGTCTCGCTGCGGATGACGGCGACGGGCGTGCGCAGTTCGTGCGAAGCGTCTGCGACGAAACGCTGCTGCTCGTTGAAGGCCGTGTCGAGGCGCGCGAGCAGTTCGTTGATCGTGCGGGCCAGCCGGCCGAGTTCGTCGCGCGGGTTTGCGACATCGAGCCGCGCCGATAGATTCTCGGCCGTGATGCGCTCGGTCTGCCGGTTCATCAGCGCAATCGGCGCGAGGCTCTTGCGGGCGAGGAAGTAGCCGCCGAGCGCGGCGAGGAGCAGACTCAAGGGCACACCCGCATAGAAGTTGTGGCGCAGGCGCGCAAGGTCTTCGTCCACTTCGCCGAGCGATTCGGCGACGAGCGCGAAACCTGTCGGCTGAACGCTTGCGCGCGTGAGCGGCACGGCGGCCACGCGCAAACCTGCGCGCGCTTCCGAATCATCTTGTTTGAAGCCGGATTGCACGTCGTAGCTCGCGCCGCGCACGCGCGCTTCAGTTAATTTCTCCGGCGACAACATGAGCGCGTGGCCCGCGAGGTTGTCGGCTGCGGCGATAGGTCGGCCCTGCGCGTCCGTGATCTCGACGTAGCGATCTGGATAAACTATCTGCGCGAGCACTACGTCGTTAGCTTTAGCCTCCGATCCTTCTTCGTTCAACTCTTGCATGTAGGCGCTCGCGACCGTCTCCGCAGTCGAGCGTAGGGAATCGTCTTGGCGCGCGTGGAAGGCGCGCGTCGCGCCATAGTAGGTGAGCGCGCCGAAGCTCAAGAGCGCGAGCGCAAGGACGCCCGCGTACCAGAGTGTCAGACGTGCGCGCACAGAGTTGAGCATCGCTTAAGTCACCGTGTCGTCGGCGCTGCCCTTTTTGAACGTGACGCGCACGAGTTGGCGCGTCAACAGACGCATGATGCCGCCGGGCGCGATGGCGCGAATGAAGGCATAAGCCACGCGCGGCGGAATCGTCATGCCGCGCGGCACGAGCACGTATTCGCTCTCCCACCAACTTGGCACGAACTTGGCCTTGAAGCGGCGCACGCCCGCGAAGTTGTAGAATGTGCCCAACCGCGCAGCCATCATTTGCAGCACGCGCTCAACCTGCCGGTGCTCGCCCGGCGAGATGTCAACGCCGTCCGGCGCTAAAGGCGATGTGCCGAGCGTGGCCAACCCAGCGCCTTCTGCGCGCAACTGCCGGAGCGCCTCGACCACTAAGAGATCGGCCGTGCCCGTCGGCGCGTCGGGCACGCGCAGCACATCTTCCAGATACCAACCGTCGCGCGCAGGGATCGCGCTTGCGGCGAGCAGCCCGACCAAGCGGCCTTTCTGATCGCGTGCGGTGAAAAATCTTTTGTGCGCGGCGTGGCGGAAGGGATCGAGCGCGAGCAACCAACCGAAACTTGTGACCGCGCGGCGCGTGCGCAGCCAACGTTGACAGAGTTGCACGGTCTCCTCTCTGAGTTTGTCCGTAACTGTATCAACGACGGTTACAGTTACGCCGGCTCGTTGCGCTTGATTCACGCCGCCACGCATCTTCTTGGCGCGGTCGCCACGCGGATTCCAAGACTTCAGATCGAAATACGGCGTTGCTCCGGCCTTCACCGCGATCAATCCGGCTGCCGCAGCTTGGGCCGCAAAACGCGCGGACGTGGGAATGAAGGCCGCGATCTTTTTGCGTCGTCTGGCGGCGATGACGAACCGGCGTGCGAGTTCGCATACTTCATCTTCGTGCGCCATCGGGTCGCCTGCGGCCAGCCACACGCGGCCGAACTCGCCGTAGATGATCGCGCCGTCAAGCTCAGGCACAGACCAGACTTTCGCGCCGGGGGCAATGCTCACAAGCGAGTGCTCGTTGTAACCGTAGAGCGTTTGCAGGCGCAGCAACTCGCCGGTCGGGTCGGGCACGTGCGTGCGCGCGGCCCGCGCCAGACGCAGACGCAAGCGCGCATAACGCACGCCGTAGCTTGCACTGCCTGCGGCCAGCCACCAGAGATCACGGGCCGGAATATGGGGATGCATGTCGTCTTGCCTCAGTTAAAAATTCCAAGCGAGGGCTGCGCCGTAAGCGCGCTCACGGCGGTCGTAGCGCGGCGCGATGAGCGGCCAACGTTTTGCGCGTGCATGTGCAAGCGTGTCGCCGCCGTCGCCCATGCTTGGATTATGGTGCGTGCGATAGACGTAACGACCGATGCCGTAGCCGAGTGCGCTGCCGATCAGTATGTCAGAAGGAAAATGATTGCGCCCCGTGTAGCGCGCCACACTCACCGCGCTGGCGAGACCATAAGCGACCACTTGGACGAGCGGCCGACCTCTGTATTCTTGTGCGACGACGGTCGCCACAGACCAAGCTGAGATAGCGTGCCCGGACGGGAAAGAGCTGCCGCCGGTGAAAAATTCGCCCGCGTCAGGACGTGCGCGCGGCCGCCGCCGCTCGGTGGCGAGCTTGAGTGCGCCGACGACTATCTGGCTATCAATCAAAGCTTCGCCGGCGAGCAGTCCCGTCTCGCGGGCGCGCTCGTCATGGCGTACACGACCATAGAGATAGAAGGCGGCGGCGATGCCGCCTGTGCCGTAAGCCGAACCGAGACGGCTGACGCTTCGGCTCACGTTCAAGCGTGTGCGGTTATCGTTGAGCGCTTCGGCCGCCTCTTGATCGGTGACGAAGAGCGCGCCCGCGCCGAGTCCGAGCGGCAAGAGCCAATGCGCATCGCGGTTGTGCAAGCGAAACGGCGCAGTCCAGATGGCGCGCTGGTCGTGCAAGATATTTTTGAAGAACTGTCGTTCGAGCGACGGCGTGGGCGCAGCTTGCGGCGACGGCGTGGGCGCGGGTTGCGTCTGTGCGTGCGCGATGGCGGTGGCAAACAGCAATGCGACGAGCGGCAGTGCGCGCAGGAGTCGGTTGGCTCGCGCGCCATTCGAACCAATACGTTGATTGCGCAAGGCCCGCGTTGAAACAGCGGCGGTCTGCTGTAAGCAGCTCATTTTTTAATCCTCCATTTTCGTCGGCTCGCGTCTGAGCAGCGCATAGACCGTCGGCGTCACGACGAGCGAGAGCAACAGCGCCACGGCGAGACCGCCGATAACGGCGATGGCGAGCGGTTGCAGCAACTCTGCGCCCGAACCGATGGCGAGCGCAAGCGGCAGCATGCCGAGTATGGCCGCGAGCGAAGTCATGAGCACGGGCCGGAAGCGACGGCGACCTGAACGCAAAAGCGCCTCACGCAAGGTGTCGCCCGCCTGCAAATGATCTTCAACCGCGTCGAGCATCAGGATGCCGTTCTTGGCCACGATGCCGACGACCATGATCATGCCCATGAAGGAGACGACGTTGAGCGTCGTGCCCGTAATGAACAGACCGAGCAGCACGCCTGCGAGCGCAAGCACCGCGCCGGCCACAATCGAGACGGGATGCGCGAACGAACGAAACTCGATGAGGAGTGTGATGAAGACTAACACGACGGCCAAGATGAGCGAGATGGCCAGTTCACGAAAGCTCGCCTGCTGTTCGCCGTAGAGGCCACCATACTCGACGGTCATGCCGGGCGGGAATTTTACGTCTTTCGCTAACTGCGTCTTGATCTGGCCGATGACTGTGCCGAGGTCGCTGCCTGTGATGCGTCCCGTCACAGCCACAGTTTGTCGCAAGCCCTCGCGTGCGATCTCGGTCTGCCCTTTGTCGTAGTCCACATCGGCCACTTGATCCACGCGAAAGAGCACGCCGGTCGCAGACCGAACTTGCAGCGCGCGCAGGGCGTCGAGCGACGTGCGCAACTCTGCGGGGAAGATGACGCGGACGGTGATGAGCCGATCTTGTTGGAGAATTGATGACGCGGCGTCGCCGGACATGGCGGTCGTGACCGTGTTGGCTACGTCTGTGGCCGTCACGCCGAAGCGTGCGGCGCGTTGCGGATCGATCTGAAAGGTCACGGCCGGGCCGCTCACGACCACGCCGTTTTTAGTGTCCACAACGCCGGACACTTTCTTGATCGCCTCTTCGACTTCGCTGGCCTTCTCGTGCAGCGCCTTCGTGTCTTCGCTGAACAGTTTGATCTCAATTGGTTCGGGCGAACTGGTCAGGTCGCCGATCATGTCGGACAGAATGCCGACGAACTCAATCTCCAGACGAGGCTCTGACGCTTCGATCTGTTTGCGCAGATCGTCCATCACTTCTTCGGTCGCGCGCTTGTGGCCGGGTTTGAGCTTGACGGCGAAGTCGCCTCTGTTCGGCTCGGTGGTGAAGAGTCCCAACTCTAAGCCTGTGCGCCGCGAAAAGCTTTCGACCTCCGGCGTCTTATTCAGCAAATCTTCGACGTGATTGAGCATGCGGTCAGTCTCCGTGAGCGACGAGCCGGCGGGTGCCCAATAATCAAGGACGAAGGCGCTCTCATCAAACTCCGGTAGAAACTCCGAGCCGAGCGCGCGATAGAGCACGTAGGAACCGGCGAGCACGCAGACGATGAGGACGAGCACCAACGAGCGATTATCGAGCGCGTGGCCGAGCACCCACTCGTAGCGCCTGATGATCGCGCGCAGGAATGGGCCGCCTTGCGCTTCCCCCTCCTCAAGCGCATCGGCGCGCGTCTTACCATCGCGCCTGCCATGCGGCGCACGCACTTCATCTTCGTCTGCGTCATCTCTCCGCTTCGCTTTGACGAAACGCTCGGCCAGCACGGGCGTGAACGAGAGCGCCAAGACGAGCGAGGTCAGGAGCGCCACGGACATTGTGAGCGCGAGCGAGCGAAAGAAGACGCCGGTGACGCCCGTCAATAGCGTCAACGGCAGAAAGACCACGACGGGCGTGATGGTCGAGCCGATGATCGGCACGGTGATCTCAGAGACCGCGCTCTCGACAGCCGCACGGCGCGACTGCCCGCGCGCGATATGCGTGAAGATATTTTCGACCACCACGATGGCATCGTCAATCACCAACCCGATAGCCGCCGCCACGCCGCCCAGCGTCATCAGATCGAAACTCAAACCGGCAAGCCACATTGCGAGGAAGGTGACGAGGATCGTGACCGGGATCACGAGAATGGCGACGAACGTCGTGCCCCAGTTGCGCAGAAAGGCGTAGAGGATGACGACCGAAAGCAGCAGCCCGATGATGATCGAGTCGCGCACAGATTTCTGCGACTCGCGCACGAGCAGAGACTGATCGTAATACGGCTTGATCACAATATCTTTCGGCAACTGCGGGCGTATGGCGGCCAACTCGGCCTTTACTTCATCCACGACCGCGACCGTGTTGGCATCGGGTTGGCGGTTGATGTTGAGCAGCACGGCCGGCTGCCCGTCAGCCGTGACGATGGTGTATTGCGGCTCGACGCCTGCGCCGACGGTCGCAACGTCTGCGAGCGTCACGGGCGCATTATTGACCGTAGCGACGACGATGCCGTTCAACTCTTCTGGCTTCTGCGCCTGTCCGCTGATGAGCGCGAGTTCGAGTTGATGGTTCTCTTCGATCAGTCCGGGCGAGGCGATGATGTTCGAGTTGTGCACCGCATCAACGACCTGCTGCACGGAGACGCCGTGCGCCGTGAGCCGCGCGGGATCAACGCGGACGTGATACTCGCGCACCTTGCCGCCGGCCACGCCCACAGACGCGATGCCGGGCAGACGCGCGAGGCGCGGGCGGATCATGTAGGTCGCAATGTCGCGCAGGCTCGCTTGGTCGCGCGCGGTCGAAGTGAGGCTGTAGCCCGTCACCGGAAAGACGGCGAACGTCAAACGCTCGACGTTGCGAATCTCGGCGGTCGGCGGCAGCGTGGCAGAGAGTTGCGACAGGCGCGCTCGGACGAGTTGCAGCGCCTGTCGGATATCAACGTTCCAATTAAAGAAGAGACTGATCTCGGAAGCGCCGCGCGAGGTCTTCGACCTGATGTGCGCGATGCCGGGAATACCGTTCATCGCCTCTTCAATCGGGCGCGTGACCGAGACGAGCGTCTGCGGCGCAGGCACGACGCCGTTGTCAACGATGATGACGATGCGCGGGAAATCCGTTTCCGGGAAGATGGCGATGGGCAGTTGCCACGCGGCGTAGAGACCGGCAGCGCAGAGCAGTGCGACGACGACGACGACCGCGCGCTTTTGGTTGGAGATGGTGCGGGCAAGGCTCATGGCTCGTCCTTCTGGTCGGCGGCCTTCTTCTCCTTATCACCTTTCTCGTCCGACTCCGGCTTCTCCCCTTCGCTCACTTCAACCTTCATCCCATCGGGCAGCGCATAGTTGCCTTCGATGATGACAGTCTCGCCCGCTTGCAGGCCTTCTGTGATTTCAAGCTTATCGCCCGCGCGAATGCCGACCGTCACTTTATGTTCGTGCGCGACCGACTTTTCGTCAACGACCATCACCGTGCCTTCGTTCGCGTTGCTCGCGTCGAGCGTGACGGCCGAAGCGGGCACAACGAGCGCATCCGTTTTCGAGTTGGTCGAGATAGTGACCTGCGCTGCGCCGTTCGCGCGCAGCCGCCCGGCTTCATTCGCCAGCGTGACCCAGACTTCGACCGTGCGACTGGTCGGATCAGACGCGCGACTGATGAGCGTGATCTGCCCGTGCATCGCTTCGCCGGGCAGGTCGGTCGGCAGCACGGCGGCCGTGTCGCCCAACTTCAACTGCGCGGCGACCGTGTCGGCAAACGGCGCTTTGACGATCACTTGACTGATGTCTGCGATGTCAACGATCTTCGTGCCCGCCGCCGCGAAATCGCCTTGAAACATAAACTGATCTGTGACGACGCCCGTGAACGGCGCGCGGATGAGCGCGTAGCCCATCTGCGCATCGAGCGCGCCGAGATGCTGCTCGGCTTGATTGACGCGCGCGGCCGCCTGTGCGCGTTCGTTCGGATTGAGCGCGCTCGTGCGCAAAGCGATTGTTTGCTCCGCGAGTCGCAGGTCGTCCTGCGCTTTGGTCAGTTCGAGTTGCGACTGCTCAAGCTCTTTCTTCGAGATGCCGCCCTTTTGATAAAGAGCAAGTCGGCGGTCATAAGTTGCTTGCGCGTTGGCGACGGCGGCGCGGGCGTCGCGCAGGGCTTTTTGATCCTGCGCGTTGTTCTGCGGGATCGTGCCGGTGACGGTGCTGCGCTCGCCTGCGCGCGCTTCGCCGAGCGCGGCGGCAGCCTCTTGGCGTTGCGACACAAGGTCGCGCGATTCGAGCACGGCGAGCACTTCGCCCGCTTGCACGACCTTATTCTTCAAGAGCGACATCTGCTTGATCTGCGCGCTGATCTTCGGCGCGACGCTCGCCTCCTGATGCGGAAAGATCGTGCCGAGCGCCGAGACCTGCGCGGCAATCGCTTGCTGCTCAACTTTGGCCACGCGCACGCTGACGACCGGCGCAGTCTCTTCTTCAGTTGTCGTGGTTGTTCGGCGCTCGCGCCAGACGAGCGCGCCGACGAGCAAGATAACGAGCAACGCGAGCGCTGAGACGATCAGGAGTTGTCTGCGTCTGCGTCGTTGCCCATCAGCCGCAACAACTTCCGTCGCTTTGATCGTCAGCGTTCGCTGCGCTGTCTGCTGCGCCCCGTCTGCTGCACCTTTGTGTTCCGCCGGTTCGTCGTTCATCGTCCTGCCGCCTGTCGGAGGCGCGCGAGCGCCGTCTGGTAATCGAAGATCGCTTGATAGAGGGCCGCGCGTTGCGCCGCCAGCGTCGTCAACGCATCCGTCACTTCGATGATCTGCGCTTCGCCCGCGCGATAACGCGCGATGGAAGCGTCGAGGTTGCTCTGCGCTTGCGCTAACCCAGTGCCGGCCAATCTGATGCGCGTGGCGGCCGACACAGCCTGCGTACGCGCCGTGTAGAACTGTTGCGCGAAGCCGCGCAGAGCTTGCAGGCGTTGCGTCTCAGTAAGCTGCGCACGCAACTGCGCCTGTCGTTCGCGGCTACGGCTTGCGCCGAAGTCGAAGATCGGGATCGAAAGGTTGAATGCGGCGGCGACGCCCGTGTGCTCTTTCAAACGCACCGGCTTTACGGAATCGGTATCGAAGCCGCCGCTCAACGAGTAGGAGAGTTGCGGCAGACGTTCCGCGCGCGCGACGCGCACATCCTGCTCGGCCGCGCGCCGCTCGGCCTCGAACTGCGCGAACTCAGGCCGGCGCGCGATCATGTCGGCGGTGTACTGTTCAATCTCGCCGGTCGCGGGCAGCGCCACAGACAGATCGCTCGCCGTGATCGGCTGCGTGAAATCGTAGCCGACGAGCACGCGCAAGGAATCGGCGGCGACCATTTCCTCAGCGCGGGCCTTCTCTAGTTCATCGCGCCGCGTCGTCGTCTGCACCTGCGCGCGGATCAGATCAACGGGCGCAACTTCGCCGCCCGTCAACAGCAGGTTTGTGATCCGCTCGAACTCTTCAGCCGCGGCCAAGTTCAACTCCGCCGCGCGGCGCTGAGCAGTGGACAGAGCCAAGCCGTAGTAAGCCGCGACGACCGCTTGATTGAGCGCACGACGCGCGACCTCTGTGCCCGCGTGCGCGGCGGCGAGCAACGCGCGATTGCGCTCAAGCGTGGCGCGCAGACGGCCGGCGATGTCAACGTCGCCCGCGACGTTGACCAGACTTTGATACTCGCCGATGGCGTTCGCGTTGATAAAACTCTGCGTGCGCGGCTCGCCCGGTCGCAGACCAATCAGTGGCGAGGTGTAGATGTAGGCGTTGGGGCTGGTCACGCGCGGCAAGAACGCAACCTGCGCTTGCCGCACGTCTTCGGCCGCGATGCGTTCGTTCAACTGCGCCTGCGTGTAATCGGATGCCGCCACGCCGGCCAGACGGAGCGCTTCGTCGAGCGATAGCGCGCCGTTGGCTTGCATCGGCGTCTGCGTTATCAACGATGTCGGGGGCAGCGCGGGAGTTGTCGGCGAAGAGGCGGGCGCGGCCGGACTCGCAATGGGCGATGCGCTCGGTGGCGACGCGGGCTTCGTCTGCGGTGGCTGAATGGTTGGCGTCTGGGTTGGCTGCGCGGGCGGCGGTTGACCCGGCACAGACTGTTGGCTATGCACACCGCGAGCCGCCACCGTCGCGAGCGCAACTGCCAGCACGAACTTCACGAAATGGAGTGGGGGCGACCATCGCGTTTCGCTGATCGGGAGTTCCATGCGATTTGTCAAAAGCGCGCTAGTGCTTCCGATGCGACTTGTAACTGCGCACCTCGGCTCGCTTCTCCGCCGCTTCCTGTCGCTTGTTTTCGTGTTCGACGCGCACGATTCTACCAGTGATGGCGCTGACCTGCACCTCTGTGATCGTGCCCTTTGCGTTGCGTATATCGAACGAATAGACGAGCCGGCCGTGCTCACGCTCCAACTCGCCGCTCTCGACCTTGCCCGGTGCGCGCTTGAGCGCCGTCGCGCGCGCCTCCTCCATCGTGATCTTCGTTTGGCTCTGAAGCGCCTTGCGCCCGTTCTGCCCTTGCGCGACGTGGTACGGGCCGGCGGCGATGATGCCGGTCACACAGGCCGTCAACAACAACCCGCACATGAAACCGCATACTCTTTTCATCTATCACACAACTCCCTGTAGCTTTTAATTCATTTGCGCCGGAGAGACTTAAACGGCAGAAATATACCGGGTGCAACCTTAATGGAAGATTAAACCGCGCCGGGAAGATGGGCGAGTTTTAGATCAGCCCCAACTCTTTAGCTTTGAGGGCCGCCTGTGTCCGGTCGCGCACGGCCAGCTTGCCGAGGATATTCGTGACGTGATTCTTGACCGTCCCTTCGGCCAGAAAGAGCGCGTGGGCGATCTCTCGATTGCTCGCGCCCGTGGCCAGCAGGCTGAGTATCTCGCGCTCGCGTTGCGAGAGCGGTTCGATTAAAGTCTGTGCGTGCGCCGCCGGCTTATTGGTCAGACGCGCGAACTCCGCGACCACTTTCGCCGCCACCGAAGGTTGCAGAAAAGATTCGCCGCGCGCCGCCACCCGAATCGCTTCGCCCAATTTCTCCGACGGCGCATCCTTCAACAGATAACCGACCGCGCCGGCCCGCAAGCCGTCGAAAACTTTTTCGTCGTCGTCAAACGTGGTCAACACGATGACCCGGCAATCGGGTTGTTCCGCGCGCAGTTGTCGTGTGGCCGCCACGCCATCGAGCACAGGCATCTGTAAATCCATCAAGACAACTGCGGGCTGGAGCAGGCGCGCGAGTCTGATCGCTTCTGCGCCGTTGCCCGCTTCGCCGACCACCGCGAAATCGGCTTGCACCGAGAGCAACGTGCGCAAGCCCTCGCGAAAGAGCGGCTGATCGTCCACGAGCAAAATTTTGATCGGCCTCATACGGGCAACTCCACTTCAAGCGTAAAGCCTTTGTCCAACGCTGTGCGCACACGCACTGCGCCACCTAAAAGTTGCGCGCGCTCGCGCACACCGAGCAAGCCAAAGCCGCCATTCGAGTCGGCGCTGCCAATGCCATCGTCTGCCACCGTCAACTGCACAGACTCCGCGTGGCCGTAATCGAGTGTGACGCGGACGTGCGTGGCGCGCGCATGTTTGCCGACATTGGTCAGCCCTTCTTGTGCTGCGCGATAGAGCGTGAGATCGGCCTGCGGGGTGAGCGGGCGCGGCACGCCTGCGACTGTCAGTTGGACGCGCAGACCCGTAGCCTTCCATTGCTCAACCAACTTGGCTAACGCTTCCGCAAGCGGCCGGCTCTCGGTCGGCGCAGCCCGAAGGGCCGCAACCGAACGGCGCACCTCCGCCAGCCCTTCCTGCGTCAGACTCTGCGCCTTCGAGAGATGATCAAGCGCGCGTGCTTCGTCTTGCGCGAAGATCGCTTGCGCTGCGCCGATCTGCACGTTGACCACCGTCAGATAGTGACCGAGACTGTCGTGTATCTCGCGCGCCAAGCGGTTGCGCTCTTTCGTTGTCGCCAACTCTTCGACTTGCGCAGCGTACTCACGCAACCGGCCGTTAGCTGCGCCCAACTCTGCGCGCGCCTGACGCTCACGTGCAGCGATCCGCGTAAAGACCACGACGAAGACGATGCCCGTGCCGTAAGTGAGTGCGACGGCAATAGCGTCGATCCAACGACTGCGCAAAATGAGCGGCAGCACTAGATTCAGATAGATCAACACGCAGACCGCAACCATCCAACGCGGCGCAAGCACGAGCGCGCTCTGGCCCGCGAGCGGCAGCAAGATGAGCGACAACTCGCCGGCCGAGCCGCGCAATTGGATGAGCGTCGCGGCGAGCAGCAGTTGAATGATGAAATAGACGGCCGCGGCGCGCCCTGTGCCCAAGCGTCGGCAGAGCGCGAAGCCATATGTGCCGACGAGCAGGTACGCTGAGCCGACTGCGAGCAGTAGTCCGATCTCTAACGGAGGCAACGCACGCCGCGCATAGATGAGCGCCGTGATAGCGGAGACGTAGGCCGCACCCACGACGATCACAAAGGCTAGGTTGCCGCTCGCGGCGAGGTTGATGCTTGAACGGGGCGCGAACTTCATGGCTGTACGCCAACTCTAATATAAATCCGCCGCGTAGGGACAGTGACTTTCGTCATGTTTCGGCGCAGCCGGTCACATTAAAAACGTGCCGCCGCTTCGTGACCGACGGCACGTCCGGCAAGACGTAAAAAGTTGTATTCATCTCGTCGTTGGCAAATTTCACAAAGGAGCGATAAAGATGAGAACGAGAGCGCGAATCATTCGTTTGACGTGGGCGATCTTTTTAGGCGGCGCGATCTGCTGTGCGCCTGCGGCACGTGGGCAGCAGACGAGCGCCAGCTTAACTCCCGATCAGGAGTTTGTCGCTGCGATTAGGCGCGGCGAGACGGCAAAGGTGCGTGAGTTGTTGCAACAAAATCCTGCGCGCGCCAAAGCCAGCAACGAGCGAGGCATCACGGCCGTGCTGATGTCGGTCTATGCCGAGCAACCGGAGATCACCAAGCTGCTCCTCGCCTCAGGCATGGAACTCAACATCTTCGAGGCGGCGGCGACGGGTAACATCGAGCGTGTGCGCACGTTGCTCAAAGAAAATCCGGCGTTGATTAGCGCCTACTCGGCGGACGGTTGGACGGCGCTCCATCTAAATTTCGGACACATGGAGATCGCGGAACTGCTTTTGAATAGCGGCGCGGATGTTAACGCCGTCTCGAAAAATAAGTTCGTCGCCACGCCGCTCCAAGGCGCAGTCGTGAGGAAGCGTCTAGACCTCGCCCAACTCCTGCTCGCGCATGGCGCGAAGGTCAATGTGCGCGGCGAAGGGGGCGACAGTCCGTTGCACGAGGCGGCCGGCAGCGGGCAGATAGAGTTCGCCAAGCTGTTGCTCGCACACGGCGCGGACGTGAACGCAAAGGATGATGACAGCAAGACGCCGTTGACGATTGCGCTTGAATATAAACAGCCGGAGATGGCCAAGTTCTTGCGCGCACATGGCGCGGTGCAATGAGGATGGCGCGCCCTGCACATTCGTCGTCCTGTCTTGAGCGACGATTGCTCAAGCACGCGGTTCAAGGATGTAGCCTTCGCCGCGCCGCGTGTGCAGGAGTTTGACGGCGTGCTGCTCGTCAATCTTTTTGCGCAGGCGATTGATATAGACCTCGATGGTGTTGGAGAACGGATCGAACGATTCATCCCAGACGTGCTCGGCGATCTCTGCGCGCGTGACGAGCCGGCTCGCGTGACGTGCCAAATATTCCAGCAGCGCGTACTCTTTGGCGGTCAGTTCGATCTCTGACTTGCCGCGCACGACGCGATGGCTCGCCGTGTCAAGCATAAGATCGGCGACCTCAAGTTGTGTAGGCAACAGTTCACGGCTGCGGCGTAGCAGCGCGCGCAGCCGCGCGAGCAGTTCGCGGAAGGCGAAGGGCTTGGTGAGGTAATCGTCCGCGCCGCTGTCGAGGCCAGCAATGCGGTCGTCAACGGTGGCGCGCGCCGTCAGCATCAGGATGGGAAGCGTTTGCCCGCGCGCGCGCAGTTCGCGGCAAATCTCGAAACCGTCGCGGCCGGGCAGCAAGCAATCGAGGATGATCAGATCGTAGTCGTTGATCGCCGCTTGATAGAGCGCCGCCTCGCCGTCGCCGCACACGTCAACGGCATAAGCGTGTTCGCGCAAGCCCCGCGCAATCACACGCGCCATGCGCGGCTCATCTTCGACGAGCAGAATCCGCAAATGTTAGCTCTCCTTACTTCATGACGCGCGCCTCTTTGGCCCAGATCAATACTTGCACGGAGCAATTGCATCATCTGAAATCTTTGATGATCACGACGCCTGTTGTCTCGATGCCGCGCGCGCAGGCGAGCGTGCCATCGCGCGACCAATCGTAGGCGAGGACGCCGTCGGTTTTGAAGTCGGTCACTTGACGAGGCGCGCCGCCGTCGAGCGGTTGCGCCCAGATGTTGGCGGGGCCCGCGCGATTGTCTAGGAAATGAATCGCGCGCCCATCGGGCGACCAGACGGTGTTGGCGCGGAAGGTCTGCGGCACGTCGAACAACTTCAAGGGCGCGCCGCCGTCAATAGAGAAGACCGCAAGCTTCGGCGGCGCGTTCGCGTCAAGCTGATAAGTGCAGACGAACTGCTTGCCGTCGGGCGAGGGAAACGGCCAAGAAGAGTTTTTGTCGGTCAGACGCACGGGCGGGCCGCCGTCAATCGGCACTTTCCAGATGTAGTTCGCTTGCGCGAAATCAACCGAAGCGTAGATCACCCAACGACCATCGGCCGTCGTGTGCGCGAAATTTTCTTCTTCGTTGAAGGTCAGTTGTTTCTGCTCGCTGCCATCCGCGTTCATACGCCAGACGTGAAACGCGCCGCCGCCGCGATTCGAGACGAAGACGATGTAGCGGCCATCGCTCGACACGGACGGGCCGTAGTTCGAGCGCGCATCCGATGTCAACTGTTTCGCGTTCGTCCCATCCGCGTTCATCTGCCAGATGTCCCACGCGCCGCTCGCAATCGAGGCATAGACGATCTTACCGTCAGGTGTCCATGTCAGCCCGTAATAGCCATCGTACTTGCCCGGCCCTTGCGTCACTTGCGTGGCGTGCGGCGCGTCGCCTTTGGGCGCGACCCAGACGTTCGTGACGAGATCGGTCTGCAAAGTCAAAAGCGTGCTTGCGTCCGCCGTGAGACTAACGCCCGCGTAGCCATTCAGATCGTTTGTGATCCGGCGCGGCTCGCCGCTCGGATAAGCGATGAGCCAGAGTTGCGTCGGACTCAACTCCTGTTCGGTGAGCGCCGCGACCAGGCCGCTCCCATCGGGCAGCCACTCAAGGTCTGCGATATTGATCCAGCCTTGCGCGTCGTTATATGGACGTTGCGTGTTCAGAGGTTGTTCCACGCCGTCGCTCGCGCGCACCGTGATGAGCGCGGCATGACCGGGACTCGGCTCGGCGCTGTTGGCCACGCAGGCGATCAGTTGACCATCGGGCGACCAAGCGAGTGCATTCAAATAGTCGGGGGCCGTGCGCTTGATGAGCACGCGCTCGTGGCTGCCGTCGGCGTCCGAGATGACGACCGAAGATTCAGGTTTGGGTTGATGTACGTCCACGCGCACGACGGCGACTTGCCGGCCGTCGGGCGAGAACGTGGGCTTGCTGTTGAGACCTGCGAGCAGATGCTTCGGCGTGCCGCCTAACGGCACTTGCACGCTGTAGAGCGCGGGCGGTTGGCTGCCATCCTTCGGGGCTGCGCCGTAATAGAGCGACTCGCCGTTGCGCGAGAACATCAGACCGCCGAAATCGAGACTGCCGGGCGCGACGAGTTGTTCGGCGCGACTCGTCGCGTTCGTCTGTCTGATCCAAATGCTGCGCTGGCCGGCGTCGTTAGCGATGTAAGCGACGTACTTGCCGTCGGGCGAGATGGCCGCCGCTTCCACCTTGCCGTTGATCGGCAGCCGCATCAACTTCATCGCTTGCGCGGGCGCGACGGCCGGCTCATGCGTCCGCCGCCGCACAGAGAACTTGAGCAGCGCGAAGACCGCGAGCGCCAACACGAGGACGAGCGCCGTGCCGATCACAAACGCGCCCAAACGCGGGCGTGGCGCGCGCGCCATTGGTTGCGCCGTCAGTCCGGCAGCGGCGATGGGTGCGGCTTCCGTGCTTGCACGTTCGGTCGCGTGGGAGACTAAGGCTTGCGTCTCGTCTCCATCGGCTGCTGCTGTGACTGACGCGGGCGCGCGCTCGTAAGGCAACTCGTGCACGGGCGCAACGAAGCGATAGCCGCGTCGCGGGATCGTCTCGATGTACTTCTGCCCGTCGTCTTGCCCTTCGCCGAGCGCCTTGCGCAGCGTGAAGATGTTCTGCGCCAGCGTCGCCTCTTCGACGTAGGTGTCGGGCCAAACCGCCTTCAGTAGTTCCTCTTTTTCCATCACGCGCCCGCCATGACGGACGAGCGCGACGAGCGTCTCAAGCGCCTTGGGCGTCAGGGGCACGAGCGCGTCGCCGCGTTTGAGCAGCCGCTCGCCCGTGTCCAAAAGGTACGGCCCGAAGGCGAATAACTGTTTGACTTGACTACTCATAAGTCCGTTTTGATAACTCTTTGAAAACTCTTTCAGCCCAATTTAGCAATCCTTTGAACGAAATCTAAAGACCTCAGTTCCAACTAGCGCCGTATGGCTTGGCGCACGCGGGCAAAACTAAGGTCGCAAGCGCGACCAACTTATCAGCCTAGCGTGACTGAAGATTATAACGCGATTGACCTGAGGAGGTTCATGATGAAAAAGCAGACGTTGAGCGCCTTCATACTGATCGGTCTCATACTCGCCGCCGCGTTCGCGGCCCAAGCGCAGACGACACGCCCGCTCGTCGTCAACGTGCCCTTCGATTTCGTCGTCGGCAAAAAGACGCTGCCCGCCGGCCAGTACACGATCAAGCGGCTCGTGCGGGATAACGACAAACTGTTGTTGGTGCAGAGCACGGACGGGCGCACGGCGCAGAGCATCCAGACCAGCGTGGTCGAAACGAACGCGGCCACAGCCGCGGCACAACTCAAATTCCACCGCTACGGCGACAAATACTTTCTCTTCCAAGTCTGGACGCCGGGCACGCAGACGGGGCGCGAACTGCCCAAATCGCGACTTGAGCAGATCACCATCCGCGAATTGGCGCAGTCTAACGCGACACGGCAGCAGACGGTCTCTGTCAGCGGCCGTCTGGAATAAGTCCGAACCGTTCGGCGGCCACGTCTTAGCTGGGCCTCGGCCGCCGACATCGGACTAAGAGAGGGCGGGATAATCGGTGTACCGATCATTCCGCCCTCTTAATTCGTTACGTCGTTCAACGACTAGCGTGGCGGCGCACAACTTGAGCGATAACAGGATAACGAATGAACACGCGCTTCAACGAGTTTTGCGCATGATGAGTTTAAGGCAGCAGCCGGCCCAAGAGGTCTATGAGCCAGTCGAAGTCAATCGGTTTGGTGAGGTAGGCGTCGCAGCCGGCGGCGAGGGCGTTGGCGCGATACTCTGTCTCGTGGTGTGCGGTCAGGGCAACGATGAGCATGCCGCGGGCCGCTTCCTGCGCGCGGATGCGGCGCGTGGCTTCGATGCCGTCCATAACGGGGAGGCCGATGTCCATCAACACGATGTCAGGTTGATCGCTCGCGGCGACCGCGACGGCCTCCGCGCCATCGGTTGCTTCGAGCACGCGAAAACCGCGCCGTTCGAGTTCGAGTCGCATCAAGTAGCGCGTGTCCTCGAAATCCTCGACGATGAGGACGGTCAACTCCTGCGCGTCATGTGCGTCTGCATCCGTGTGCGTAATGGTTCTAAGCCCTTTCGCCGACCCTGCACGCCCGCCAAACAACGCTTGGATGAGAACCGGGCGCGAACTGTTTTTAGAGCGCGCTTAGTTTTGACTATTTCGCCGCTCGCGGTCAACCATTAAAACACAGGCCGACAAAACGGCTCTGTCCGCCAACGAACAAGCGGCACGGCCGCACCTGACCGCCGCGCCGCCAGCAATAAAGAGATAAAAACTCCGAGTCGCTTCAAAGTACGAAGATTTTCGTTGACGCTACGAAGCGCTTCGTAGTAAAGTGCGCGCCGTCGTGATTCTTCGCTAGAAGGACGAGCAGCCGATGGGGAAACAAAAGGGGCCGCGCCCGACCGACGCGGAGTTGGCAATCTTGAACGTGCTCTGGACGCGCGGCGCTTCGACCGTGCGCGAGGTGCATGAAGCGTTGGCCAAATCTAAGACGATTGGCTACACGACCATTTTGAAGTTGTTGCAGATTATGACGGAGAAGGGGCTGGTGCGCCGCGATGAGCGGCAACGCGCGCACGTCTATGTGGCGCGGTTCGCGCAAGAGCAGACGCAACGCGAACTCGTCGGCGATCTCTTAGAGCGCGCCTTCGGCGGCTCGGCCGCGAAGTTGGTCATGCATGCACTCGCGTCGAAACGCACGTCGGACGAAGAGTTAGCGCAGATTCGCCAACTGCTCGCAGAGTTTGAGCGAGGCAAGAGATGAGCGCACTCGACACTTTGCTCGCGCACAAGCTGTTTCAGGCGCTCGGCTGGGCGCTTGTGCATTTCATCTGGCAGGGCGCGCTCGTCGCGCTGACTTACGCGGGCGCTGAGTTGTGGCTGCGGCGTGCGTCGGCGCAGGCGCGTTACGCAGCCGGTTGCGTCGGCCTGCTGTTGATGCTCGCGTGTCCCGTCGGCACGCTGTTGTGGTGCAACGCAACACAGCCGTTAAGCGCACATGTGCAGGCCACATCGGTGCTCGGCAGCACGTCAGCCACCGCGTTGCGCGTGTCAACAAGTAATGTAACCGTGCGCGACGGTGCGCTCGTCCAAGCAGACGATTTCCTAGACGACACGCTCGATGCACCTGCGCCGTTTCGCCTCTGGCTGGCGGAACGTTTTCCGTCCGCGCTGCCTTGGCTGGTGCTCGCGTGGCTCGCGGGCGCGTGTGTGTTGTCGCTGCGGCTGGCCGGAGGTTGGTTGTTGGCGCGGCGACTCAGACGTGAACCCGCGCCGCTCGCGTCGCGCGCTTGGCAGGAGACGGCTGCGCGGCTGGCGCGGCGGCTGCGGGTTTCACGTCCCTTTCGTCTGTGCGAATCGGCATTGATTGAAGTGCCTGCGGTCATCGATGTCTTGCGCCCCATCATCCTGTTGCCAGCGTGTGCACTGACAGGCTTGAGCGCGCCGCAACTCGAAGCTCTCATCGCGCACGAACTCGCGCACGTCGGACGACATGATTATCTGGTCAACCTGTTGCAGACGTGCATCGAGACGCTGCTCTTTTATCACCCGGCGGTCTGGTGGCTCTCGCGGCGCGTGCGCACAGAGCGCGAGCATTGCTGTGACGACGCCGCTGTCGCGGCCACAGGCGATGTGCTCGTCTATGCGCACGCATTGACCGCGCTCGAACAACTGCGCCGCCGTCCCGTTCATCGGTTCGCTATCGCTGCCAATGGAGGTTCACTCATGCAACGCATTCAGAGACTTTTGCAACCGCACAGAAACGCGCCGCGTCGTGCACCGGCAAGCGCCGGTCTCTTGCTCATGCTCATCGCGCTCCTGAGTATTCTCGCGGGCGCGCAAGGCCTCGCTTCGCTCAGACGCTATGACGCACCCGAAGCGTCTGCGCCGCAACGCCCCGTGCTCGTGCCAGCGCAGCGCAAAGTGGCCGTCACTTTCGTCAGCATGCCGGCCACTTGGATCTATTACGACCCGCGTGCCGAACGCGAGTTGCGCAAACTCATCGCCAGCTTGAACGCGCACAACATCCCGGCCACGGGCTTTGTCAACGAGAGTTCGCTCTACCATGAAGGCCAATTAGACGAACAGCGCGTCGCGTTGCTGCGCCTCTGGCTCGATGCGGGCTTCGATCTCGGTGCACAGCCGAACCCACACGCGAGTCTCTACGACACGCCGCTCGCAGACTTCGAGCAGGACGTGTTGCGCGGCGAAGAGATCACAGGGCAACTGCTCAAAGAGCGCGGCCGCTCGCTGCGCTATTTCAGCTATCCATTCCTCAACACGGGCCCCGATGCGGCGACCAAAGAGGCGGCCGAGAAATTCTTGGCCGCACGTCATTACCGCATCCATCAGGTCACGATAGATAACATGGACTGGCTCTTCGGCAAGGTCTATATGGACGCGCGGCGGCGCGGCGACGAGGCGACGATGCAGCGCGTCGCCGACGAGTATGTGCCTTATATGGAACGCATGTTCGAGTTCTACGAACAACTCTCGCGCGACACGCTCGGCCACGAGCCGCCGCAAGTCTTGCTGCTCATGGCGAGCGCCTTGAACGCCGACAAGATGGACGACCTCGTGGCGATGTTGCAGCGACGCGGTTATCAGTTCGTCACGCTCGATGAGGCGCAGCAAGACAAGGCTTACAGTCTGCCCGATACCTACACAGGCCCGATGGGCATCTCTTGGTTGCAACGCTGGGCTATGGCCAAAGGCGCGTCCTTCCGCAAAGAACCCTACCTGCCCCCTTACATGCAGCAGTACGACTTCCGCCAGAGCGGCTCGGATTTCAAGACCAATCTCAAGTGAACAGATGCTGCATTAACCTGTATGTCGGCGGTTGCATGCACCGAGAGAGCAACTCACAGCAGAGACGCAGAGGGCACAGAGTTAACGCAGAGAGTTGATCAGTTCTTCTCTGCGCCCCCTCTGCGCCCTCTGCGTCTGCGGCGGTGAACCAACCGCTCGTTAATTTCAACCGCCGATCACGCCTAGGACAGACCGCAAAACAAGCATTGCGCAAAAAAAATTGCAAGGCGTGACCGTCAAGCGCGTTCAAGGGGCAGGTCAACGCCGCGCCAATTGGTCGCGGCCATTTGAAGGAGGTCTGAAATCCGTGCTGCAACGTCTATCGCTCAAATTCCTCGTCGCGTGCTTAACTTTTCTCGTCAGCATCAGCGTCACCGCCGCCGTGCTCGTCAACTCGCGCCCCGCCGTGCCGAACGAACCACTCACAGCCGACCCGACACCTATCGCCAACGCAAACGACAACACGCTCGAAATGGTCTTTGTGATTGACACGACCGGCTCGATGGGCGGTCTGATCGAGGGCGCGAAGCAGCGCGTCTGGGGCATCGTCAACGAAGTGATGCAGTCGCCCGCGCACCCGAACGTGCGCGTCGGCCTCGTCGCTTATCGTGATGTCGGCGACGAGTACGTGACCAAAGTGCTGCCGCTCACGAGCGACTTGGACAAGGTCTATACGACTTTGATGGACTATCACGCGGACGGCGGCGGCGACACGCCCGAAGACGTGCGCCGCGCCTTGGCCGAAGGTGTCGCGCAAGCCGGTTGGGCAAAGGACGCGACCCAGTTGCAGCACACCGCGCAGATTCTCTTCCTCGTCGGCGATGCGCCGCCGCACGAAGACTACAAGCAAGAGCCTGCGACGACCGAGACGGCCGCAATGGCGGCCAAGCGCGGCATGATCGTCAACACAATTCAGTGCGGGCAGGCCGAAGACACGCGCGCTGTCTGGCAGACGATTGCGCGCGAAGGGCACGGGCAATACTTCGCCATCGCGCAGGACGGCGGCGTGCAAGCGATCACGACGCCCTATGACGACGAGTTAAGCACGCTCAGTCAAAAACTCGGCCACACCACAGTCGCTTACGGCGGCGGCGCGGGGCCGGCGGGCGAGGCGTATCGCAATGAGATCGCAGCGGCAACAGTTATAACCGAATCGCGCGTCGCTGCCGCCGCGCCGAAAGCGGCGCAAGCTGACCGCGCGCTCAACAAGGCGCTGAACAAAGAGGCTTACGCCAACGATCTGCTGCAAGGGATCGAGAACGGCTCAGTCAAACTCGACGCCGTGAAAGACGAAGACCTGCCCGACGACCTGCGTAAGCTCTCGCCCGAAGCGCGCAAGAAAGAGATCGACAGGCGTTTGGCCGAACGCAAGCAACTACGCGAGCAGATCGTCGCCGTCGCCAAAAAACGCGACGACTACATCGCCGCCGAACGCCGCAAACAGACCGGCCATCAAGACGGTTTCGACACCGCCGTCGCCACCGCGCTCAAAGAACAGCTTTCGCGTAAGGGCATAAAGTAATCAGGCGAATAAAAGCTGAACCGCGAAGCCACAAGAAATAACACGAAGGAAGCAGCGCGCCTCTTTCGTGTGGCTTCGTGGTTACTGCCGTTGCGCCTTCAGACGCGCGTCGCTTAGATTCCAAGCGCCTTACACTAATCGGCGCTTAAGTATATTCGTCTTATCGTTCACGCTCTTCCTGCTACTTCGCCGGTCTGCGTGTTGACGCGCACGACCTCGCCTGCTTTGATGAAGAGGGGCACGCGAACGGTCAAGCCGGTTTCGAGCGTGGCGGGTTTGGTTGCGCCGCCCGCGGCCGTGTCGCCGCGCAGACCCGGCTCGGTGGCGGTCACAGTTAATTCCACGAACTGTGGCAACTCAAGCGAGATGGGCGCGCCGTTGTACTTCAAGACCTGCACCGTCGTGCCTTCCTTCAAATAGCCACGCGCATCGCCGATCTGTTCTTCATCGAGCATGAACTGTTCGTAAGTAGTCTCGTCCATAAAGTGCAAGCCGTCGCCATCGGCGTAGAGAAATGAAGCGGGCGTGAGTTGCACGTCCGGCTCGGCGAACTTTTCGCTCGCCTTAAAACTCTTCTCCTGCACCGCGCCCGTCAACAGATGACGCAAGCGCGTCCGCACCATCGTCGCCGCGCCGCGCGCCGAAGGGGTGGCGAAGAAGACTTCGAGCACCGTGTAAGGTTGCCCGTCAACTGTGATGAGCGTGCGCCGTTTGAGTTCGTTAGCTCCGATCAAGGCCATTGGTTTATCCTCTGCTTGCTGATGACAAGATGATAGACAGGATCATGCGTGCGCTTCAACTGCCGAAACTTTATCCGCTCACCGATGGCGCGCACGAGCTAATGCACGCCGAGCAGGTCGCGCGTCTGTGCGCGGGCGGCGCAACGCTCATACAGTTGCGCGCGAAGCACGCCAGCCCGCGCGAGTTCTATGCGGCGGCCGAAGCGGCGTTGCGCGTCGCACGCGCGCATGGCGCACGGCTCATCATCAACGACCGCGCCGACATTGCGCTCGCGCTCCGTGCGGACGGCGTGCATCTCGGTCAAGATGATCTTGCTCCAACGGCCGCGCGTCGCCTGCTCGGCCCCGATGCCATCATCGGCTACTCGACGCACAACCTTGAACAAGCACGGGCCGCCGCCCATCTGCCCATCAACTACATCGCCATCGGCCCCGTCTTCGCCACCAAGACGAAAGCGAACCCCGACCCGTTCGTCGGTCTCACAGGCGTCACGCGCGTCCGCGCCGCGCTCCCGCCCACGCTCCCGCTCGTCGCCATCGGCGGCATCACGAAAGAGAACGCACGCGCCGTGCTACGGGCCGGCGCGGACTCGGTCGCCGTCGTCAGCGCGTTACTCGATGAGCCGGAGTTGATCGCCGCACGCACCGCAGAATTTTGGCAAAGCTTGGAGCACGAGCGCTTATAATTTTGCGGTCAAAACTTTTCACTTGCGTTTGCGCGTTCGATTAGCGACAATGCCAAAGGAGCAGGCGGTCTCTTATTTTCCGCCTGTCGCATCAATCAACCCCGCCTCTCTTCGGTCTCCCCGATCAAATTATTCTGGCCACGTGGAGTTAACTACGGCATGAGTTTCCTTGATTTGCCGCCGATTATCGAGCGCATGCTGCTTGTCTCGGACAAGATCAGCGATCTGAACTTCTCGGTCGGCCAACAGCCGCAGGTCGAAGTCAACGGCAAACTGACGAGTGTGCAGCCTTTGGGCCTACAAAAGCTGACCCCTTACCAGACAGAGGTCATTGCGATGACTCTGCTCGAAGGGCACCCGGACGCCGCCGCGCGGCTCGCGCACACAGGCTCGGCCGATCTCAGCTATTCGCTCCCGACGCACATACGCTTCCGCGTCAATATCTTTCAGCAGCGCGGTTCTTACTCCATCGTCATGCGCGTCATCCCGACCGAAGTGCCGACGCTCGACTTGTTGAATTTGCCGGCGCACCTCGGCGAGATCGCCGGTTTGCGCAACGGCCTCGTGCTCGTCACCGGCCCCACAGGCGCAGGTAAAACCTCGACGCTTGCCGCGATCATTGATCGCATCAATAGCGAGTATCACTATCACATCATCACCCTCGAAGACCCGATCGAGTTCTTGCACTCGCACCGGCGCTCCACCATTAACCAACGCGAGATCGGTTCGGACGCGAAAGATTTTCCGTCGGCGCTGCGCGCGGCTCTCCGCCAAGCGCCGAAAGTGATCCTCGTCGGCGAGATGCGCGACTACGAGACGACCGAGATCGCTTTGGAAGCGGCCGAGACGGGCCACCTTGTCCTCTCAACCTTGCACACGATTGACGCCTCAAAAACCGTTGACCGCATCATCGGTCTCTATCCGAAGAACGAAGAGCCGGTGATTCGCACGCGGCTCGCGCAGACGTTCCGTTACATCCTCTCGCAACGGCTCATCCCGCGCGCCGATGGGCAGGGGCGCGTCGCCGCGCTCGAAATCCTGAAGTCCACGCCGCGCACGCGCGAGTATTTGCAGAACGGCGAGTCGGAGGGCAAGACCCTGCTCGACGCGATGCGCGATGGCAAGTTTGAAGGCATGCAGGACTTCGATTCTGTGATCAAAGATTTCATCCAGCGCAAGGTCGTCTCGCTTGAAGATGGGCTGGCCTTCGCCACGAACCAGAACAACCTGCTCTTGACGCTCAAAGGCGTCACCGCGCAGGACGACTTCCTCCGCGCCGAAACCGCCACCACGCCGCCGCCCCAACGCGCACACAGTGGCGCGCACATGCTTGATCTAACATGAAAGAAAACGATGAACGCCGCAACGATGAACGATGACTAGAAAAACAGTTCATCATTCCGCGCTCATCCTTCATCGTTACGCTTATGGTTATCACTTGCCAGCAATGCAGCGCACGTTTGCAACTCGATGATGCGAAAGTGCCGGCGCGCCCGTTCACCGTCCGCTGCCCGAAGTGCCAGCACATCATCAACGCGCAACCGCCCGCGCCGGAGCCGGATTACAGCGCCTTCGGCAGCGGCGAAGCGCCCTTGTCCGCGCCGACGCGCTTTGGCCGGCCGATGGCTGCGCCGCCATTTCGGATCGACGCGGCCGGCGAGGGCGCGCCGACTGACAGTCCCATCGCGTCGAACCGTGACGAAGTTGCGAACCTGCTCTCGGCTTTGTTGCAACAGGCGATGACGGCGGCGGCGTCTGAGGCATCGCAGAAGACCGCAGGCCGGCGCGGTTGGGGCAATCATCGCCGCGCGCTCGTCTGCGCCGCATCCGATCATCGCTTCACGGTCGCGCGCGTGCTGGTCGAGAACGGCTACGAATGTTTCGTCGCCGAAGACACAACGCAGGCCATCGAACGCATGCGCGAGGATCGGATAGACATCATCCTGCTCGCGCCCGATTTCGATCCGGTCGAGCAGGGCGCGGCCTTCATCAACCGCGAGATCAGCGCGCTGCGCCCCGCCGAGCGCCGCCGCACCTTCTTCATCCACATGACGCCCGATGTGCGCACAGGCGACCCGCACGCCGCCCTCGTCCGTAGCGCCAACTTCGTCCTTAACCCCGCAGACATCGAAGACCTCCCGCCCGTCCTCGACCGCGCCGTCCGCGACTTCAACGAACTCTACCGCAACTACAACGCCGCGCTGCAACTGCAAGGAATCTGAAGAGCAGTGGCCAGTGGTCGGTGGTCAGTGATCAGTTAAAGAAAAAGTCTTTACTGCCCACTGACCACCGACCACTGGCCACTGCTCCTCATTGACGCTTGTCCGACGCCGCTTGTATCTTACAGGTCACGTTTGTCTCGGAGCGTTGTAGGATGGCCACTGCGCACGACAATCACGTGCACCCGCACGGGCATCATTATGCGGCGCGCAGCCAACGGCGTCTGGCGCTCGTGCTCGTGCTGATCACGCTCTACATGTTTGCCGAGGCGGTCGGCGGTTGGCTCTCGAATTCGCTCGCTTTGCTTGCAGACGCCGGGCACATGTTGACAGATGTGGGCGCGCTGTTGCTCGCGCTCTTCGCCGCTTGGTTCAGCGCGCGCCCGGCCACGCCCGACAAGACATTCGGCTACTATCGGCTTGAAATCCTCGCCGCGTTTACGAACGGTGTGGTGCTCGTCGCCATCTCGCTCGGCATCTTCTATGCAGCTTATCGTCGTTGGCTCGAACCGAAAGCGGTTGAGAGTCATCTGTTGATCTTGGTCGCCTCAGGCGGCCTCGTCGTCAATCTGATCTGCGCTTGGTTGCTGCACGGCGCGCACGAGGGCGATCTAAATGTGCGCGGCGCTTGGTTGCACATCATCGGCGACGCGCTCGGCTCAGTCGGCGCGATCATCGCCGGCATCCTGATCGCCACGCGCGGTTGGTATGCCGCCGATCCACTCATCAGCGCCTTTATCAGTTGTTTGATCATCTGGAGTTCTTGGCATCTGCTCCGCGAAGCGACGAACGTGCTCTTAGAAGGCACGCCCGCGCACATCAATCTCGCGTCGGTCGAAGAGGCGATCTTAAAAACTGACGGCGTCGCAGGCGTCCACGACCTGCACGTCTGGACGATCACTTCGGGGCGCGAAGCGCTGAGCGCGCACGTCGTCCACGCGCACACAGTCGCGCAGCCCGCGCTCTTACATGCGTTGCGCGTCAAACTGCACGACCGCTTCGGCGTTGACCATCTCACGATCCAGATGGAGATGGCTGACAACGAAGACGACACGTTCCACTTCTGTCACGCAGGCACGGATTGTTATCAGAAAAGTGGTCAGTAGTCAGTGGTCGGTGGTCAGTGAGAACAGGCTTTTACTGACCACCGACCACTGACTACTGACCACTGACCATCATGGAGATCAATCTTCTGCTCACACTCGATCTGCGCGAGCAAGCGGCGTTGCAAGCGGCGCTCGTGACGCACGGCGCGCCGGATCATCTGGTCACGCTGGCGCTCACCGGCGCGTGTCGCATTCAGACGCTCGCGGAAGCGCGCCGCTTGCGTCTCTGGTTGGTCGAAGCGCGTGCGGCGGGCGGCGCAGACTTCGCCGCGTGCGATGTGATCGAGCAGGCGCTCGCGCGCTTCGGCGTGTGAGTGAGGAGCGTCATGGCGCAGATCGAACTCGGTTACGGGCGCGGGGCGCGAGTGGCGTTTGCGTATGATGAAGCGCGCTTCGCATTGCTTGCGCCGGCAGAAACGGAAGCGTTGCAGCCGTTGTCGGATGCAGAACTGGGCGCGTTGATTGATGATCCGTTTGATGCGCAGCCGCTCGAAGAGTGCATCAGCCCCGGCGAGAGCGTGCTGGTCGTCGTCTCGGACGCGACGCGCGCAACCGCGAGCGCGCAAGTCGTCCACTTGCTCGCGCGCCGTTTAATTCAACTCGGCGTCGCGCCGTCGGACTTGCGGATCATCTTCGCCACCGGCATACATCGCCCCGTCACCGCGCAAGAGAAGAACGAACTGCTCACGCCCTTCATCACGCAGCGCCTGCGCACGCTCGATCACGATGCGAATGATCCGGCGCAACACGTCCAACTCGGTGTGACCGAGCACGGCACACCCATCGAACTTAACCGCGCGCTCGTCGAACACGATCACGTCATTCTCACCGGCGCGATCTGTTTCCATTACTTCGCGGGCTTCACGGGCGGGCGCAAGAGCATCTGTCCCGGTCTCGCCTCGGCGCGCACGATTGCCGCGACGCACCTTCAGGCGCTCGACACAGAGCGCGGCGGCCGACGCGCGGGCGTCGGCACGGGCCGGCTCGACGGCAACGCGGTGCATGAAGAGTGCGAACGTGTGGCGGCCGAGGTTGCGCCTTCGTTTCTGCTGAACACGGTGGTTGACGAACGCGGGCGCGCGGTGAAGTTGTACGCGGGCCACTGGCGCACGGCGCACCGACTCGCGTGCGCCGAGTATGCGGCCGCACACACGCTCAAGATCGCGGAGCGGCGTCCGCTCGTCATCGTCAGTTGCGGTGGCGCGCCTTACGACATCAACCTGATTCAAGCGCACAAAGCGCTCGACATGGCCGCGCATGCTTGCACGGACGGCGGCGCGATCATCCTGCTCGCCGCATGTCCCGACGGCACTGGGCGCGCAGACTTCCTGCAATGGTTCGACGCCGCCGACTCGCGCGCCCTCGCCGCGCGCCTGCTCGATGCTTACGCCGTCAACGGTCAGACCGCTTGGGCGCTCCTCACCAAAGCCGAACGCTTCCACGTCCAACTCGTCTCACAACTCGCCGATAAGGACGCACGCCACATGCGCCTCCAACCTGCACGCACGCTCGCCGAAGCACTCGCTCGCGTGGACGCACACGCGCACGGCTACATCATGCCGCTCGGCGCACGCTACCTGCCCGTCGTAGAGTGATAAAAGATTTAGCGCAGCGCGCAGGTCTGTAGCGGCGTGGCTGGCCCTTGTCCCCTGATTTACCGTCTGGAAATGGTACAAACGGGGCAAGAAAAGGCGTTTTTGCCCATTTCGCAGGGGCAAACAGGGTTTCGTTACGAGCATTTGAGGTTTCATTTGGAGCAAACGGAGTTCCGTTAGGAGCAAACGAACATCCAAACAGACCAAACGGAACTTCGTTTGGAGCAAACGGAACTCCAAACAGACCAAACGAATGTTCGTTTGCTCCAAATGAAACCCCAAACAGAGCAAACGGAACTTCAAACAGAGCATTTGGAGTTTCGTTTGCGCCTAACGGAACTCCAAATGCTCGAAACGGAACCCCGTTTGCTCGTAACGAACCTGCAAAAGCTCTTAACGAACGTCCGGCAAGAGCAAACGAACTCCCGTTCTCGCTAAAAGTGAGAAAATTGAGGTTCAAAGTGAGACCGATGAGGTGCAAAGCGAGACCGACGCCGCTTCGAGCGCGAATCATCGCACTTTTGGCCCAGTCTGCCGCGCGAGCGGCACTTGAATTTAGCCCGGCGTTTCAACGCCGGGAAAACGTAACCAAACCGCCGCGTCGCGGCAGCGACGCCTGAACCGGCGCGCACAATTCAGGCGTCGCGCGAGCGACGCCGGGCATATTCATCGTTCTGTTCCCGGCGTTGAAACGCCGGGCTAAATTCAAGTGCCGCTCGCGCGGCGGGTTTGTGCGCAGCCTTCAATGCCAAGTAGCGGACATTAATTGCGGCCGTGGCTTAACGGCGCTTGCTGCGGGCGGGCGATTTGCGCCGCACGCCTGCACTCTGCGCCCGACTTGGCAACTTATCGGGCAAGTCCAATTCATCATCAATCAAAACGTCAGTCGAAATCCCCGCCAGCTTCGCGTAAGCCAACAAGACAGGTAGCGGCGGTTCACCCGTCCCTAACTCGTAGTTTGAGATTCTGTGGTATGCAATCACGTCCGCGAATCCCAAACGCTTGAGCAGGTCGGTTTGAGACAGACCAAGAGTCAAGCGAATCTGGCGCAACTTCTCAGCCAGACGCTTCGGCTTAATCCGCGCTGCCGCTCCCATCAAGTACACCCTCCCGATGGAATGGACGGCGGATTTAGCTTGCTTCTATGCGGGATTCCGCATAAACTATGGTTGCGTAACCTATTCGCCGTGAGTATGAACCTCTCATGCTCAACGGCGGCGCTCATTACTCCCTTGAGATTGAGGCCGAGTTACGCATCCGACCGTTGCCTAATTTTCAAAGACTAGAACGCGGGCATGATAGCAAACCACGCGCCCGCCTGAATACCTGAATGTGTGATAATCTCACCAATTTACGCTGTCTCTTAAGTGGCCGTCACCGGATGCCGATCTATCGTTATAAAGTCCTCTACGTCGGCACGAATCACGCCTTAGCCGCTTGGCTCAAGACTGCGCTTGCAGCCAGAGATTGCTTCCTTGACTACTGCCCCGCCGCTTGGCTCGCGCGATCCCTGTTAGAGCACGACATTTATTACTCGCTCTGCTTGTTCGATGAACTACCCGATGCGACAGGGGCCGAGTTGGCCGCCTTTACCCGCACGTTAGCAAATCGTCAGAGTGTGCCGCTCATCCTTGTCAAAGCACTGATTAAGGATGAGGCGGCTTAACTTCTGCCGGCCACTTAGACGCCAGTGCACATGTCCCCGATTTGCAAAATCTATTGCGCTTTCAAAACGAAGCGCCAGAGAAAACCTTGCGCATCCGTCGCCGCGTGGCATAATGCACGGCACTGGCCCGGGCGCGCTCGATGCAAGCGCGTTTGAAAATTGATGACAAAGAGGAGCATAGACGTGAAAGCAGGAAGCAGCGTGTGTTGGCTGATCGTGTTCGTCTGTTTGTCTGTCGTTAGTGTGCGCGCGCAGCAGCCGACGGCGAATACGGCGGGCGTAACGAACGAGCCGCGCGTGGGGTTGAGCGAAGCGGCGTCGGCGTTCGATGTGGCGGGGCGCGAGGCGCTCGGCGGGCACCTGCGCACGACGCAACTTGCGGGCACGCAGGATGCGCCGGTGCGCAATGTGCTGATCGTCGTCGAGAATCGCAGTCAGTTCTTCTACAACTACGTCTCAGGCTACGCGACGTTCTATGGCAACGACGGCGTGCGTTGCGGCGAAGGTTTGTGGAAGGCTGACGCGCTCGCGCCGGGCGAGTCGGCGGAAGTTGATGCGCCGAGCTTGCGTCTGACCTGCACGCCGACGAGTTGGCGGCTCTCGGCGCTGAATCTGTTGACCCGCACGACCGACGTGGCCAAACCGGCCGCGGCCGCGTCTGCGCCAAACGCTGCAACGCCGCCCGCAAGTGAAACGTCGCCGACGAGCGCACCGCCGCCTACTGCGCAAAGGCTTGAGATCAACATCAACGGCAAGACGTTGCCGTTGCAACTCGGCAATCCGATTGATGTGGTCGTCGGCAAAGAGCGCATGCTGATCGTCGTCCAGCCCGCGCCTTAAAGTTCGCGACTCGCGCGCTGATGACTTTGATCTATGTCCTGTGCACGTTACACTGTTAGTCACACACAGCCCCCAACAACTTAAGGGTTCGTTGAGCAAGGAGTAAGACGTCATGGCAGACGACAACGCGCGCAAGTGCAAACACGGCGGCTGTAGCTGCACGGTCTCAGGCGACAGCGACTATTGCAGCGAATACTGCGAGAACGCACACAAGAGCGGCGTCACAGAGATCGGCTGCGGCTGCGAACACGATCCTTGCCGCTAACTGCAACTCAAGCCGCAACTAAAGCGACCCGCGATGATTCTGAGCATGGAGCATCGCGGGTTCAGCTTTCAAATATCTGTTGACAGTGCCTTCCGACCAAGCGTACAGTCTGCGCGCACTAACACGAACGCCGCTTCGGCTAGCGCATGAAACCTTGCAGGCATAAGCCCGGCTTTTCCTCTCGTTCAATTGTCTTGAGTGTGCTGTGATTCAGCGAGCACGGCTTATCAGTTCGCTGCTCAGCGCACCGTCAACGGTTTTGCCGAAACCCTTCACATGAGGGAGAATTATGAATCGCTCTCCGGCGCTCCGCCCAATCGCACTTCTCTTCACCTTGCTCGTCATGCACCCATTGCTCTGGCCCGCTCGCACACGTGCGCAAGACACTGTGACCGGAGCTTTTGAAGGCACGGTCACAGACACGCAGACGGGCGCAGCCATCGCGGGCGCAACGGTCGAGGTCATCAACCAGCAGACCGGACTGACCTTTACGCTACGGTCGGATGCACGCGGGCGCTTCTATCAAGGACTGCTCGCGCCCGGCATCTACTTGATCCGTGTTTCGCATGCGGGCTACAGCACCGCAGAAGTTTTGCAGCGCCTGCTGATCACGCGCGCCGGCGAAGTCGTGCCCGTGCCCGTCGGGCTTGAGCCGGTTGGCCCAACACCTATCGCTACGCCAACGCCGAGCGTTAATCCGCCGCCGGCTGCGACGCCAATCGCGCCCCCTTTGAGCGTCGAGGAGACTGAGATTCGCGCGCAGCTTTCCGCTAAGGACGGCCGACGTAGCGGCTCGTTCACAGACGTTGACCTTGTGACTTTGCCGCTCGGTTCAGTCACGCTGACGCGCACGTTCGACGAGTTGGCGCTCTTGCTGCCCGGTGTTGCGCCGCCGCCGCAGACCATCGGCAACGGCTCAGGCCCCGGCGTCGGCGCGGGCGTCGGCTCGGCCGGACAGTTCGCCATCAACGGCTTGCGCTCGCGCGCCAACAACTTCACGGTTGACGGTTCGGACAATAACGACGAAGACATCGGTGTGCGCCGACAAGGCTTCGTCGCGTTGAACTCGCAGCCCATCGAGTCTGTGCAGGAGTATCAGATCATCACGCTCTTAGCGCCCGCGCAGTTTGGGCGCAACATCGGCGCGCAAGTCAACGCGGTCTCCAAATCAGGCGGCAGCGCGACGCACGGCACGCTCTACGGTTTCTTCAACTCCAGTCAGTTGAACGCGCGCAATGCGTTCGATACGACGAACGGCACGGCCCGCACGCCCTTGCGTGTGGGCAATCAAGCGGTGCTCTTAGATAATCAGCCGCTCGTGGTCCAGAATCAGAGCGGCGGCAAAGATTCGTTCACGCTCGGGCAAGCCGGGTTCGTGCTCGGCGGCCCGATCAAACCGCGCCGCCTCTTCTACTTCATCGCGGCGGAAGGCGAGCGGACGATTGCCAGTCAAGAGGCGAGTTTCGCCGTGCCGACGGTCGAGCAACGCGGCCTGTTTCGGACGGGCGCGACCGGCCTCTTCCGCGACCCCTTCACCGGCAATCTGATCATAGACGAGGACACGAACAATCCGACCGTGGCCGTGCCCAGCACGCGCAACGGCTCCGCAATCTTCAGTCTCTTCCCGTTTCCCAACAACCCGCAAGGCGTCTATGGCCCGAACACCTTCACGCAAGTTTTGCCGGCGAGCGGGCAAGGCAAAATTCTGTCGGCGAAGCTTGACGGCAACTTCAAATACAAGGGGCGGCAACAGGCCATCACCGAACGCTACAACTTCACGGACGACTTTCGGATCATTCCGGTCACAGGCGGCGCGCTCTTCTCCTCCTTGCGCCCGCGCGTGCGCACGCAGAACAACTCCTTCTTCCTGAACAGCGAATTAAGCGCGCTCAACTCTGCGCGCCCCATGTTCAATCAAGTGCGCTTGTCTTACGGGCGCACGCGCCTCGTCTTCGACGAGATACGCGACCGCAATTTCTTAGTGCCCAGCGCACGCCTGCCGAACGCACCGTTTCTGTTGAATGCGCCGCTCCTGCTGAACGCGACCACGCCGCCCGCGCCGGGGCAACCCAACACCGGCCCCGTCACCTTCGTCCGCGACCCGTCCGTCCCCACAGTCGAGCAAGAGATCGGCCCGCTAGGCCAAGTCATCGTGGCGGGCTTCAGTCCCATCGGCGTTGATGTCTATAACTTTCCGCAGCAGCGTGTGAACAATACTTATCAGGTGGCCGACGAGTTGACGTGGCGCGTCGGCGCGCACAGCTTGGGCTTTGGTGCGGACATACGCCGCAGCGAACTCAACAGCGATCTGCCGCGCAACTCGCGCCCGCTCGCCACGTTCAACGGCGGCCCGCGCCTGATCTTTGAGAACGATGCGTTTCGCTTGCCCACGAGCAGCGACCTCAACCGCTTCATCCGCCCGGAAGACCTCGCGGCGCTCGGCGCGGCCAGCAATTTCTATCTGACGCTCAACACGACGCAAGATGCGCGCAACAGCCTGCGTTATTATCAACTGAACTTCTACGGCCAAGACGCTTGGCGCGTTCGCCCGAACCTCTCGCTCTCTTATGGACTGCGCTACGAATACAACACGCCGGTGCGCGAACTGAATCGGCGCATCGAACAGACCTTCACCGATCCCAAGTTGAAGCTCGCGCCGGGCTTGCGCCAATTCATCGAAGGGCGCACGCGCATCTTCGAGCCTGATCGCAACAACTTCGCGCCGCGCGTCGGCTTCGCCTATTCGATCAGTCCGTTCGGCAAAGATCGGTTGACGGTCGTGCGCGGCGGTTACGGCGTCTTCTACGATCAGATTCTCGGCGCGGTCGTGAGCCAATCGCGCAACGTCTTCCCCACCTTTATCACGCTCAACTTCGGCGGGCTGAACGCCCAAGATCAGACGACCTCGCTGACCTTCTTCAATCCGGCGACGGTTAAGGTGTTCGCGCAGGGCGAAGATATTCCGCTCGTGCGGCCCGGCACGCTCAACAGCTTCAACCCGCGGCTTACGCTGGGTGATCTGATCGACCTCATCTCGGATAACTTTCCCAGTGCTCTCGGCGCGACGCTGCCCGCCCGCCGCCTCGTCACGCCCCTCGCGCATCACTACACGTTGACCTTCGAGCAGCAACTCAGTCGCAACCTGTTCTTCAGCGCCGCATACGTCGGTACGCAAGGTCGTCAACTGCTGCGCTTCACGACGCCCAACCTCGGCCCCGGCTCGACGCTCGTGCCCGTTGACCTACACGTGTTGACGCGCGACTTCATCATCCCCGAAGTGAACGGCCGGGTGCTGTCGCCGACGCGCCCCGTGAGCGGCGTCGGCGCGATCAATCGCTTCGAGACGAGCGCGAGTTCGCGTTATGACGCCTTGCAGTTGCAGATGCGCGGGCGCTTTCGCCGCACGCTGCAATATCAAATGAGCTACACGCTCTCGAAAGCGACCGACGACGTGTCGGACGTGTTCGATCTGGCCGGCGCTGCGGCTTTGCCGCAAGACAGTTTGACGCTCGCGGGCGAGCGCGGCCCCGCCAACTTCGACGCGCGCCATCGTTTCACATATCAGTTCATCTACGACCTGCCGCGCCCGGCCCGACACGATGGCGCTTCAGGTCTGCTGCGCGACGGTTGGCAGATCGCAGGCACGGGTCGTTTTCAAACGGGGCAACCCTTCACGGTCAACTCGATCTTCGACGTGAACCTCGACGGCAATCTGACTGATCGCTTGAACACGACGAACGGCATCGTGGTCACGGGCAACCGCCGCCAACCCTTGCGTCTGGCCGTTGATCCGCTCACACTGTTGGCTCCGATTGGCCGGGATGGCAACGTCGGGCGCAACACGTTCCGCGCGGGCAATGTGCTCGAACTCGATATGACCGTGCTGAAGCGTTTCGCCATCTCCGACCGGCAAAGCTTGACCCTGCGCATGGACATTTTTAATTTCATCAACCGCGCCAACTACGGCATCCCCGTCCGCTATCTCGAAGCGCCCGGCTTCGGGCAAGCGACCAACACCGTCACGCCGGGGCGGCGTGTCCAGTTAGCGCTAAAATATTCGTTCTAAGTTTAGACCGACGCAAAAGGAGAGCTGAGTCGTATGGCAAGCACACATAACGCAGCCGCGAACCTCGTGGCGGCGACGGTCACGGGTAAAGTAACTGATGTTGTGACAGGCGCAGGTCTTGAAGGGATCGAAGTGCACGCCTCGCCTACGGATGACAGTGGCGGCACTGAAGGGCACGCCACCACCGGCCGCAACGGCAACTACCAGATCACAAATCTGAACACCGGCAAATATGAGTTGCACGTTTCCACGGCCGGCAAATTCGAGCCGCCTCATTACATGCTTAATCTGACGCAAAGCGACAATCTGATGGGGCGCAACTTTAAGCGCATAGAGGTTGGCTGAAACCCACTTGTAACAGACACCCTCAGCGCTAACAGTCTGCCGCGCCGCGCTAGCCGGCCGCGCATGCGATGGACGTGTGCCGCTTATGCCACTCGCCTCTGCTGCGCGCTGTCGCGGCTTTGCTCGGAACTGCCAAATTATTATCAAATTGCAATACCGCATTGGGCGCAACTTTCCTTATCATCATCATCAAAAAGCCGGAAGCTTTGGTCAGACAAACTGCGAGCGCGCGACCCCGACGCGCCGGTCTGTCATGAAGCCCTGATAACTTATCTACAACGCGCCGGCAAACGTCGGCGCTTAATGGGGGATAAAATGAAGAGAACATTTTTGATCGTAACGCTCGCGCTCGGCTGTGCTGCGAGCGCGCTGGCGCAGACGCATAAGGCGCAGACCTCGACTTCGGCCAGCAGCGACACGAGCGCGCACGCTTCCGCCCAAGGAGGCCAGCGCAATGTCGAGATCGTTTCGGGGACGCGCCTCGCGGCGCAGTTGCAGAACACGCTCGACGTGCGCCGCGCACACGTCGGCGATCAAGTCGTGCTCAAGACCACCGAGGCCATCAAGCAGAACGGGCATACGATGGTCAACAAGGGCGCGCGGCTCATCGGACACGTAACCGAAGTGCAGCAACGCGCGCAGGGCAACGCGGAATCGCGCATCGGTCTCGTCTTTGATCGCTTGGAGAGCGGCTCGCTCACGACGCCCATCTCGGCCACGATCACTTCGATCACGCAAGCCACGACACACACGAGCGCATCGAACGACGACTTCACGAACGATACGAGCGCGTCAAGCACAACGACGACGAGCACTAGCGCCGGTTCATCAAGCGGTGGCGGTCTGCTCGGCGGCGTCGGCAACACGGTCGGCGGTGTGATGAACACTGTGGGCGGCGTGGTCAACACGACGACGCAGGCGACCGGTCAAGTCGTCTCAGGCACGACAAGTGCGGTCGGGCGCACGGTCGGCGGGCTGCACATCTCGCAATCGGGCAGCGCCTCAGCCGAAGGCGGCTCGACGCTCTCGCTGACGGGCGGCAACCTGCGGCTTGAGAAGAACACGACGTTCAATCTCACGCTCAACGAATCGGCCGCAGTCGGGCACGAGCGCGATGACAGAGAGCCGTAACAGATAAGTCGGGCGGAAGGCCCGCGCGCAGGCGACGAGGTGAGCGCAAGTTCATCTCGTCGCCTGCGTTTTTTGTGCGGAGATAAGACTCTGTGTTGCTGCGATACGGAGGCGCGCGTTAAAGTAGAGCACGCCTGTTTGGTGTCTTAGATCATGAGCCTGCATCACGACAGACCGATGCGCACGGGCCGCACGACGACGACTGCGTCCGCGCCGGATGTGCTCGCGCGTGTGCGCGAGATCGTCGGCGCAGAGAATGTTTTGGTTGACGCGGACAAGGTTGAACCTTACGCGCAGGATGCGGTCAAAGAAAAATTTCCGCCCGAAGCGGTCGTGCTGCCACAGACGGCGGAAGAGATCGCTGCGATCATGCGGCTCGCCAACGAGCGTCTGTTTCCGGTCACGGCGCGCGGCGGCGGCGTTGGTTACAGTGGCGGCGCTGTGCCGGTTGACGGCGGCATCGTCATTGGCACGGATCGCATGAACCAGATACGCGAGATCAACGTGAACGACTCTTACGTCGTGACCGAGCCGGGCGTGACGACTTACGCGCTGCAACAAGCGGTCGAAGAGCACGGACTTTTCTATCCGCCCGATCCTGCGTCTTACAAAAACTCTTACATCGGCGGCAACATCGCAGAGAACGCGGGCGGCATGCGCTCCGCGAAGTACGGCGTGACGAAGCACTACGTGCTCGGTCTCGAAGTCGTCACCCCGACCGGCGAGATCATGCGCACGGGCGGGCGTGTGAGCAAGAACGTCGTCGGCTTCGATCTCACAGGTCTCATCTGCGGCAGCGAAGGCATGCTCGGCATCATCACCGAAGCGACGCTCAAACTCCTGCCTTTGCCGGAAGCGACGCGCACCGTGCGCGCGACCTTCAAGACGATGACGGAGGCTTGCGCCTGCGTGCCGCGCTTCAATCGCGCGCGCGTCGTGCCCGTTGCGATTGAAGTTTTAGATCGCAACTCGATCCGCGCCGTCGAAACCGAATACGCCTTCGGCTTAGACGCAGATGCGGGCGCGCTCTTGCTTGTCGCTGTTGACGGGCACGTGGCAGAGGTCGAACGCGCGGCGCAGATCGTTGAACAGGTTGTGCGCGAGGGCGGCGGCTACGACGTGCTGCGCGCCGCGACGCGCGAGGATGAAGAGAAACTCTGGGACGTGCGCCGCGCGCTCTCGCCCGCGATCAAACGCTTCGGCACGATGAAGTTCAACGAGGACGTGGTCGTGCCGCGTTCGCGCGTGCCGGAACTCATCGAGCGCGTCGAAGAGATCGGCCGCGAGTTCGACACCTTCGTCGTCAACTTCGGTCACGCGGGCGACGGCAACATCCACGTCAACTTCATGTGCGACCGCGACGACCGAGACGCGATGCAGCGCGCCCGCGCCGCCGTGCGCGCTACCTTCGCCATCGCCGTCGCGCTTGGCGGCACGATCAGCGGCGAGCACGGCATCGGCTACGTTAAAGCCCCCTACATTGACATGGCGCTCGACGCCGCCACCATCGCAGCCATGAAGCGCATCAAGCACGCGCTCGATCCGAACGGCATTCTGAATCCGGGCAAGATGTTTGTGTAATTCAGATGATCAGAGCCATCATTTTTGATCTAGACAACTGCTTGAGTGCGGCTGACGAAGTGGGGCGCGGGCTACTCGAACCTGTGTTCGATGCAATCAGATGGACGAACAAGGGCAAACTCTCCGACGAGGCGCTTGCACAAGCGTTTGAAGCTTGCTGGCGTCATCCGTTGGATTGGGTTGCACGCGAGTATGGCTTTTCTGATGAGATGCTGGCCGCCGGTTGGGAAGTAGCCGCACGCACAGAGGTCGAAGCCCCAATGCAGGGCTATCCTGACCTCGGCGCGTTGGCGGAACTTCCGGCCATGCTGTTCCTTGTAACTTCCGGGTTTCGTCGCCTGCAAGACAGTAAGATCAAGGCGCTTCAGTTCGCGTCGTTGTTCGAGGCGATCTACGTTGACGCGATTGACGAGGCCGACCGAAAAGGTAAGGAAGGACTCTTCAATGAGATTCTGAAGACCTATCATCTTTCGCCTGAGGAAGTGTTGATAGTTGGCGATAACCCGGACTCAGAGATTGAGGCCGGGAATCGGCTGGGGATGCCGACGGTGCAAATCTTAAGAGCGGGCGTGCCGCGCGGCAATAATGCGGCGCATTACATTCATAGCTTAGCCGAGTTGAGGGCACTCATAAAATGAAGCTCGGCCCTGCCCAATAGAGCAGAATCTAACCCGAGAACAAATAACCAATAACAGGCATGCTCTCTGTCCTTCTCGAACTGCAACGCTTGAAACGGCTCGACCGCACGGGTTGGGTGTTGCGTGGGCTTGCGCCGGGGGCGGAGTCTGTGGGCGCGCACACGTATGGCGTGGCGTTGGCGGCGATGCTGTTGGCGGACGAGGTGCGCAGGCGCGGCGGTGCGATTAATGTCGAGCGTGTCTTGCGTCTGGCACTCGTGCATGATTGGGCGGAGACGCGGATGGGCGATCTGCCGCGCACGGCGTCGGACTATTTTGGCGCGGCGGCGCGGCAGCGGGCCGAGCGCGCGGCGTTTGATGATATGGTGGCTGACTTAGGCGCGGAGTTGGGGCGCGAGTACAGCGCGTGGCATGAAGAGTATGAGACGAGGGCGAGCGTGGAGGCGCGGCTGGTGAAGGCGGCGGATGTGATCGATCTGTTGGCGCAGGCGTTCGTGTTTGAGCGTGCGGGCGCGCGTGAGTTGGGCGAGTTTTGGGCGGATGTTGAGGCGCGCGAGTTTGGCCTTGATGGTGTGGCCGCCGAAGTTGTGAGCGAAACGATTCGTGCGCTCGTCGCGGCGCGGGCCGCGTTGAACGGACAAGCGCAGGGGTAGCGCGCAAATTGAAATGGCAGACGCGATCATAAATTGATGAATCTACTTTTGCGCGCGTATGCGCTTGGGTTGGCGAGCGGCTGGCTTCAGTCGTTGACTTCGCGTGTGACTTCGCATGTGTCCGGGCGCGGCGTGGCGTGGGGCGTCGGGCTGTCGGTGTTCACGTTCGTGGCGAGCATCGTCGTGACCGTAGTAGTGCTCGTCAAACTGCCCGCCGATTATTTCAGCCGCACACACCCGCACGACTTCTTCTCCGGTCGCTCACAGACTGTGCGCGTCGCCGGTACGATCATAAAAAATCTGCTGGGCGCGATCCTCTTCGTGCTTGGCGTCGTCATGTCGCTGCCGGGCGTGCCGGGACAGGGGATACTGACCATCCTGCTCGGCGTCATGCTGCTGGACATTCCGGGCAAGCGCAAACTCGAAATCAAGATCGTCAGCCGACCGAAAGTGCTCCGCACGATCAACCGCATCCGCGCCCGCTACCACAAGCCGCCACTCGAACTTGACTGAGCGGCATGATGAATGATGAACTGAACACAGTCATTCATCATTCATCATGCTGCGCGGGCCGCGAAATTAGCCGACCGCCAGATCATCCAAATTGATGATCATGCCCCCTTGATCAAAGTGCAGATGGATTGAGCCGTACTCGTCTATGACGATGGCGACATGACCCGTGCCTTCATAGCGAAAGTAAGCGTCAAGCCCCCGGTAGCGAATCAGCCCGCCCCACTTCTTCCCAGTCCACGCGATTTTCGGATGCGTATAAGGGGCGAGCTTTTTTTCGCCGAGGTCAAAAAAGAGGATGTCGCCCATCCCCTGCACATGGATGAAGTGAAGACCGCTCCAATGGGAAACTGATATGGCTCTTTCTGCGCCCCGAAGATTCGGTTGCCGCCATCAATGAAAACTCCAAGATCGCACTTTACTGTTAGCGTTACGTCGAACGTAAGGTCTCCTTTCCAAGGTGCTGCCGATGAGGCAGGTGATAGGATGACTGCTTTCGCCCGGCACGCGGGCAGACACCAAAACCCGCGTATCAGGGCAAAAGCAGAGCCGGATTAACTACGACCAAGTGTTTCTGTCTGAGTTCAAGACCTTTGATGCTTGAGCTTTTTCTTCAGGCGCAGAGGTTTCAATGCGTCGAGTACTTGCGCGGCAAAAACATGGCATCCAAGGACAGATCTAACCGATGATCTCAGACCTATTGATGCTCATCTCTCCCAAACGTTCTTTTACTTGTGTGGTGTCTCAGCCGAAATGCTTGTGCATAATATCATCATCCATAAGGGCGCGCAAAAAAAACTTTTCAGCCACACACAGAAAATCAATTCTTTGTCTCAGTGACGAAGATGATGGGCGTGTGTTGGCGGTGGGAGGGTGTGGGCGAAGGCGGCTAGGTCGGTGGCGGGCGTGTCGGGGAGGTCGTCGAGGAGGAGGAGCGCGTAGTGGATGGGACTCTGTAAGAGGAGACGGGCGTGGAAGATGCCGGAGCAGGCGTCAAGATAGCAGTCGAGTTGGTGGGCGGTGGTGGCGAGGAATTGGCGTAAGGTTGGATTCGTGCCGACGTAGAGGACTTTGTATTGATAGGTGGGCGCGCGATGGCAGCCGCGTAAGAGACAGCGTAAGTCAGTCAGATCATCACACATGAGGTGTCAAGCAAGCAGGACGTTTGGTATCATCCCTACGTTCTGTCTTTGAAAACTTGCAACGGTCGCATGCGTAGCTCGCCTCAACTTCAAGTAGAGTGATGAGCGTCGCCGTTCGAGATGAAAGGTTCAGACTCACGGCGACAAGGTTGCGCAAAGGCATTCTACACATAAATATGTGTGAGCGCAAGGTGCGCGCCGATTGTCTGTTAGGAGGTTGCTCCTGATGGGCAAGAAAGCGCGACCGAAGCAAGAGCGCCTAGCCGAAAAGCTGTCGCAGATTCGGAACACGCTTGGTCTGTCTCAAAGCGAGATGTTGCGACGCTTAGAGTTTGAAGAAGAGATGGTGGCTGCCCGAATTTCTGAGTTTGAGTTAGGCAAGAATGAACCGCCGCTCAAGGTGCTGCTTAGATATGCGCGCGTGGCGAATGTGTGGACGGACGTATTGATTGACGATGAGCTAGATTTGCCAGACAAATTGCCAAGCGCGAAGAAACATGAAGGGATCAAGCGTCGGCGTTGAGTATTGTCAACGGCCTGCCACGTGCAATTTTCTTCTTGCGTTGACAAGGGCGAAGCGCGTTTGTTAGCTTCCCTTATTAATTTGCGCCGGAGCTTCGGGCTTGTTCGCTGTGTTTACTTGCAGCCGGCGCTGTGGATTGTTGAATGAACGAGCTACATGCGCCGCATCAAGTGTCGGGCAAACATCTAATACTCATTTTGCTGGTCGTGCTCTCTGCGCTCGGTGCGGGCGGGTGCAGCCGTGTGATCAAAAACAAGGTCAGCGTCGCGCCCTTCATCGAGCCGAAGGTCAAACAGGCCGACACGGCGCAACTGATCGCAGAGGTCAACCGTTTGGCGGCCGTGCGCTCGCTGAAGGGCAAAGTTGACTTGCAGTTTCTCGATAACTCGTTTGCCAAATGCGGCATCGTGGAGAAGTACAGCACGGCGGAAGGCAACTTGATCCTGCAACGGCAGGGGCAGATTTATCTCGCCATTCAAGCGCTGCTGAGCATCAAGGTCGCGGAGATGGCATCAGACGGCACACACTTCGAGGTGGCCATCTTTCAGGGCGATCAGAAATACCGCCGCTTACTGCGCGGCACGAACAATGCCGTGTATGAACAGGTGACGGGCGACGATGCGAGCACGCCCGATTGCAACGACGACGGTAAACAGAAGAAGACCGAGGCGATGCAGAAGCGCGCGGTCAGCGCGTTCACGGGTCTGCGCCCGCAGCATTTGACCGATGCGTTTCTCGTCAATCCGATTGACGGCCCGCAGAGCAATCTCGTGTACGTGCAGAGCGAAGCCTTCAATGAAGAGCCGGACGATAGACCGTTGGCGAAGAAGGGCGCGCGCGTCGTGCGCAGCTATTACGCGCTCGAAGAACTCGCGCCTGAGAGCGCCGGGCGCATGCGTCTGCTCCGGCGCTTCTGGTTCGATCGCTCGGAACAGTTGCGCCTCGCCCGCGTGCAGACTTACGACGAGCACGGGCAGTTGACGACCGACGTGGTCTATAAGAATCCGCGCCCGTTCGGCCCAGAGGGCAAGTACATATTGCCCGCCAACATCGAACTGACGCGCCCGCGCGATCGCTACTCGATCCGCATCACCTATCAAGCGCCTGAAGAGGTCAAGGTCGATCAGCCCTACGACCCGGACATCTTCGTGCTGCAAAACAAATCGGGTCTGCCCGAAGTCGATCTGGACAAGAAAGAAAAGTGATCAGTGGTCGGTGATCAGTGGACAGTAAGAACAAATTTTTACCTGACCATTGACTATTGACCACTGCTTTTCAATGGAGAGTCTAGTCACCAACAATATCCGGCAACGACCCTTGCGCGCGCTGGTGAGCATGGCGGGCGTGGCGTTGGGCGTGTGTCTGGTGATGCTGTTCACGGGGTTGGCGCGCGGTCAGGCGCACGATTTGCAACGGCGCTCATCGAACCTGCGCGCGGAGATTCTCTTCACGCGGCCCGGCGCGTTGGGCTTGACCTCTTCGACGGCGAATCTGAGCACGAAGTACGTGGCCGAGTTGTTGAAGATTGACGGCGTCGTACAAGCCGTGCCCGCGATCCGTTACGTGTTTCAGGGCAACAAAGGCTTCGGCTTCGAGCAGGTCGAGGGCGTGGACTGGCAGCCTTACGCAGAGATGAACGGCCTGCGCATCATCGAAGGGCGCGCGCCGCAGGCGAACGATGAAATAGTGATGGACGAGACGAAGGTGCGCGAGAGCCAGCGCACGGTCGGCGACACGATGGGGTTATTCGGCGGGCAGCCCTACAAGATCGTGGGCGTCTATGCGCCTGAGGCGGAAGCGCGCGTCAAGATGTCGCTCGCGGCGATGCAGGACGCGCTCGAAGCGCCGAGCAAGTGTTCTTACATCCTCGTCAAAGTGCGCGACGGCGAAGACCCGCTCGCAATGGCGCAGCGCATCAACACGGCACTGCCCGGCAACACGATTCAACTGACGCGCGATGTGATGACGAACATCGAAAAGCAGATTCCATTCCTCGGCGTCTTCCTGCGCTCGCTCGTCGTCTTGGCGGCGATTGTCAGCGCGTTCGTCGTGATGCTGGCGATGTACACGACCATCACCGAGCGGACGCGCGAGATCGGCATGCTCAAGGCGCTCGGCGCGTCGCGCGGTTACATCGTCTCTGTGATCGAGAAAGAGGCGTTAGTGATTAGCGTACTCGGACTCGCCGCCGGCTTCGTCATCTCTTTCGGCGCAGGCTTTCTGATCCATCGCGCCGCCGGCCTATCTTTTGAATATAGTTGGACGTGGGGCTTGGCGGCGGTGCTCATCGGCATCGGCGGCGGCACGGTCGGCGCGCTCTATCCGGCGATGCGCGCCGCGAATCTCGATCCGGTCAATGCGCTTTCATATGAGTGACGAGTGATGAGTGACAAGTGACAAGTTAAAAACTTTATCTTGCTCGTCACTTGTCACTTGTCGCTGCTTTTTTTATGAAAACGATTCTACAAGCTGAAGATTTAGAGAAGATTTATCACGTGGGCAGCGTGGATGTGCCGGCGTTGAGGGGCGTGTCGCTCGATGTGGCGGAGGGCGAGTTTCTGGCGATCATGGGGCCATCGGGTTGCGGCAAGTCAACGCTGCTGCACTTGCTCGGCGGACTGTTGACGCCGACGCGCGGGCGCATCGTGATTGACGGCGAAGATTTGACGGCCGCTTCCGATGCGAAACGCACGGACATGCGCCGGCGCAAGATCGGCTTCGTCTTTCAACGCTTCAACCTCTTTCCCACCTTGACCGCCGAAGGCAACCTGCGGCTCGCCGAACGGATTCACGCGGGCAATAGTGGCAGCGGCGATGCCGAACGGCGGCGCGAAGTCCTGCGCCTATTGCAGATCGAAAGCAAGATGCACCATAAGCCTTCGGAACTGTCGGGCGGCGAGCAGCAGCGCGTCGCGCTCGCCCGTGCCGTCGTCACGCGCCCCGCGCTCGTGCTCGCAGATGAGCCGACCGGCAACCTCGACTCCGAAAACTCCGCCATCGTCCTGAACATGTTTCAAGAGATGAACTATCGCTTCAATCAGACCATCATCATGATCACGCACAACCCGGAAGCGGCGGCGATGTGTCGGCGCATCGTGCAGATGCGTGACGGCCAGATCGTTGCGCCGGGCGGCGGTATCCAGCTATAATCACATTCGGCTCACAGGTGGCAGAGACGAAAGCTTTGGCTTTCACCTATGTCACCTGTTGCTTTTGAGGCAGACGTTTTGCGAACGGCGATGTCAGCTTTCCTTAAAAAGATCATCTTCTGGAATTACGGCCGCAGCACTTGGCAGTACGACGTGCTCTGCGCGCTCATCTTGGCCTTCATCTTTCTCACGCCGAAAAGCTGGTTCGCAAGCGAACTGTCGCGTCCCGTCATGCATCAAAACAGTCCTGCGGCAAACACCCTGCTGATCACTTGGCCGGAGCAAACGACGACCGCACCACCCGACACACAAGAACTTGAGCGGCGCGCCCGGCAAGTGACGGGTCGGACGGATGTGCGGGTGCATGAAGTGCGGCCCGTGAGGGACAAAGACGGCACGGTGATTGCCTATCAGGTTGACATAGATTAGTGGTTAATTATAATCGCCCGAAGTTTTTGTTCGACCGGGCGGAGCGCAGTTCCCCCTTGTACTTAAAAGGAGTGAGCATGAAGAAATATTTAACGCTTGGCCTCGCCGTGATCATAATGCTGGTGGCGACCGCCGCGACACCTTCGGATGCCAGCGCGCAGAGCGCCGGTCTGATCACCTCGATCATAAATAAGATGGAGCGCAACCGGCGCGAACTGCGTACCCTGCGTTCCACCATCAGCATGGAAAAATACGACTCGCAGATCAGAGACACAGACAAGCGCGTCGGCACTTTGCTCTACATTCCGGGCGCGGGCAGCACTCAATCAGTCCGCATTGATTGGCGCTCGCCGCAGGAGATACTCGCCGTTCAAGACGGCAAATACACGCTCTATCGCCCGCGTCTAAAGATGGCTTATGTCGGCGATGTCAGTTCGAGCAAGAGCAACACCAAGGTCAACAGCGTGCTCGGCTTCGGCTTGAACGTCTCGCAATCGCAACTCAAGACCTCGTTCGAGCCGGTGCAATATCTCGGCGACGAGACATTGTGGGGCGGCGTCCAGACATGGCACTTGAAACTCGTGCCGAAGGGCAGAGCCAACTACAGTTACGCCGAAATCTGGGTGGACTATTCGGGCATGACCGTGCAGGCCAAAGTCATTGAGAAGAACGGCGACGCGACGACCGTGCGCCTGATGGACGTGCAGCGCAACGTCCAACTCTCGAAGAACGATTTCAAACTCGACCTCGGCGCGGACATCAAGCGCGTGCGCGGCTAATTTTGCAGCGCAGTAAAAAGACGACAAGTGAAAGGGTTCTGGCCCGCCAAAAAGACCAGAACCCTTTCGCCGTTTCGGAGAATGAGTGCGCGAATATGCGCTTGCTTCGGGCGCGCATTTTGCGTATCTTCTCGTGGCTGAATCTAAGGTTGGAAGTCCGCCGGCAGATAATCGCCATACCGTCCGGTCTGCAAGCGACCGGCAGTCAAACGCAAGCACGATCAGATGAAGAAGAAGAGTAGTTTCCTCAAACTCAAACTGCGCGAGGCCGCGATGATCTCGCGCGGGTTTTTGTCGCAGCGTCATCCCGTGCTGGCGCACGTCATCCCGATGCGTCGTTGCAATCTCGCCTGCGCCTACTGCAATGAGTACGACAACTACTCCAAGCCTGTGCCCTTCGCCGAAATGCAACGCCGGCTCGACAAACTTGCAGACCTCGGCACGGCCATCATCACCATTTCGGGCGGCGAGCCGATGATGCACCCGCAGATTTTCGAGATCGTCGCGCACATCCGTCGGCGCGGCATGATCGCCGGTCTCATCACCAACGGTTTTTATCTCACGCCGGAAAAGATCAGACGGTTCAACGCCGCCGGCCTCGAATACTTGCAGATCAGCATTGATAACGTCGAGCCGGATGAAGTCTCGAAGAAGAGCCTGCGCCTGCTCGACAAACGCTTGCAGTGGCTCGCCGAGCACGCAGACTTTCAAGTCAACATCAACTCGGTCATCGGCGGCGGCATCAAGCAACCTGAAGACGCGATCACCGTCGGTCGCCGTGCGCTCGAACTCGGTTTCTCCGCCACCGTCGGCGTCATCCACGACGGGCAAGGCGAGTTGAAGCCTTTGGCTGAACGCGAGCAGCGCGTCTATCGCGAGTTCAAGCAGATGAGCCGGCAAGAGTATGCGCGCCTCGACTGGTTTCAAGAGAATCTGGCGCAGGGGCGGCCGAACAACTGGAGTTGTCGCGCGGGTGCGCGCTATCTCTACATCTGCGAAGACGGCCTCGTCCACTACTGCTCGCAGCAACGCGGCACGCCCGGCGTCCCGCTCGCAGACTACACGCAAGCCGATCTCGACCGCGAATACAAAACCGAAAAGTGGTGCGCGCCCTACTGCACCGTCGCCTGCGCCCAGAAGACCGCGCTGCTTGACGACCCGCGCAACCTGATTCGTCTCTACGGCGATTCGCTCCGCCAGTGGGTGAAGGATAAGAGCGGCGGACAACCTTTGCCCGTCGTCGCGCCTGCGCCCGCGCCTACACACGTCGCGCCCGTCAAATCGCACGATGTCGTCAAACCCGACGCCGTACCTCAGGTCTTGAGCGCGGAGTAGCGTGCGCGGGTCAATCGAGATGCTGACGTTCACGAAGCTTACCTACCTCAAAGGGAAAGGAATGTGTCGCTATGAACGCGCTCCGTCACTACGCAGCCCCACGCACCTTGCTTGCTTGGTCTGTTGCCTACGTCGTCCTTTTAACCGCCTTTAGCGTCAGCAATCGTGCCCAGCAGCAAAGCGCAGATACAAAAACTGGTGCGCCCCTTGCGCAGCCACCCGCTGGCATCGTGACATTAATCGTGTCCGTAACCGATAGCGATTATAATTACGTGTCAGGGTTGACCAAAGATAACTTCACGATTACAGAAGATAAGACCACACGAGAAATCTCGTTCTTTAGTGAGCAGAACGAGCCGATCAGTATCGGTGTGCTCTTTGATATGTCAGACTCCATGACAGGCATAGACCGGGGAGAATATGACCAAGTCAAATTGGCCGTGCTGCATTTAATCGGCCATTGTCATCCGGCGTCGCAAGTCTTCGTCGCTGACTTTAGCAACAACTTCCGGCTCATCACCGATTGGACTGACAAGTCGCAGGTCATCTTAGCTGCGGTCAAGAGCGCCGGTAAAAATGATGGGCAGCAGCAAAAACTGAAAATAGGTCAGACAGCATTGTATGACGGCTGCATGTCCGCGCTCGACATCCTCGCGCACGCCACACATCGCAAACAAGTCTTGCTGCTTATCACCGATGGGGAAGACAATCATTCAGCGACCACTTTCAGTGAGCTAAGGCAGAGGCTACGCGCATCTGGCGTCTTGCTTTATACGATTTTGGCAATAGGCAGGCGAGGGCCGTCCGAATTGGATATTGCCGGCCAAGCAATTGTCGATGAAATGAGCGCCGTGACAGGTGGGCGCGCTTTCTTTCCACGGGACAGGACGGAAGTGGAGGAGGTCGCCGAACGTATTGCCATTGAACTTCAGCATCAGTATCTCATCGGCTTTACACCCGGCAACCGCAAAGGGGACGGTAAATGGACGCCGATCAAAATCAAGGCCACGCTACCTCCGCCATTCAAAAAGAGCTTAATCGTCCACAGCCGCAACGGCTATCTTTCGCCAGTTGCTGCACCATAAGCTCATGCGTCGCGCCTAACACCGACGGCTTAATTAGACTTGACACTAGCTACGCGCTGCCCTTGCGCGAGCCTCAGCGCAACGTGCGTCCGGCGCAGTCTGCGTGCATAAATCTCCAGCCAAAAATTTTCGATACTCATTGACCGCTTCGTCGTGGCGACCGAGCGCGTCGAGCGTGCTGGCGATGTGATAAGGCAGCACAGCGTCGGGTTCGCCGCCATGTTCGGCGGTGCGGAGTTCGGCGAGCGCTTCCGGCCATTGTTGGAGCGCGGTGAGTTCAAGACCGAGCAGTTTGTGTGTGTGCGGATCATCTGCGAGCGTGAGGGCGGCGCGATATTCGCGGGCAGCGCGTTCGTGTTGATTGTTGAGGCGGGCGTTGCTGGCGCGGGCGAGATGTGCGTCGAGGCTGCGATAGTCGTGAACGAAGTACAGAGCGGCGAGCGTTGTCACAACACAAGCGTAAACAAGCGGCGGCGCGTGGCGCGCCCAGAATGAGCGCGATTGAGCTTGGGTCTGTTCGCGTCGGCGCAGCCGCACGAGTAAGTAAAGAGGTAAGACGGTGAAGGGCAGAGCGAACGTGCCGAGCGTCCAGATAATGATCGCGGAAGATGTCAATCGGCACCGGCGCGCGTTTGCAAGCACCCACGTCGAGCAGATGATAGCGAGTGCAACGAAAGTCGGCAGCAGCACGTCGAACAACTGACCGACGGAGATGTGCCAACGCAGGCTCACGTTTGTTTGCGCGGTGTGACCAGCTTCATATCTGGCGTGTGACGTCCGAGCCGACGCGGTGCAGCGTCATCGAACTTGACAGACCTAAGCCCGACATACGACCCGCCATCAACACGATCATCTCGCCCTGTTGCGTAATACCGGCTTCGCGTAGTGTGCGGTCGCCCACGCGGATCATGTCCTCGGTCGTCTCGGCGTGCGGACAGATGAGCGGTTCGATGGCCCAGATGAGCGCGAGTTCGTTCTGCACCTCGCGCGCGTGCGTCATGGCGACGATGCGCTGTTCGGGTCTCAAGGCAGACAGCCGGCGCGCCATCAAACCCGATTCGGTGAAGACCGCGATCACGCTCGCGTCCATCTCGTTGGCGGCAAACGCCGCCGCTTCGCAGAGCGCGCGACTGACACGCCCCGTCTGCTTGCCGATCCATTTCTCAATCGCGCTCGCACCTGTCGGCCGGCCCGTCTCCGCCGACTCGATGATGCGCGCCATCGTCGCCACAGCCGCGACCGGATACTGTCCCGATGCCGTCTCGGCCGAGAGCATCACTGCATCCGTGCCGTCCCAGACGGCGTTCGCCACGTCCGATGCTTCGGCGCGCGTCGGGCGCGGCTCAGTGATCATTGATTGGAGCATCTGCGTCGCCGTGATGACGAACTTGTCCGCGTGGTTCGCCTCTTCGATGATGCGCTTCTGATAGACGGGCACAAGCTCGACGCTCGTCTCCACACCAAGATCACCGCGCGCGACCATCACGCCATCCGTCGCCGCGATGATCTCGTCCAAGTTATCAATCGCCTCCGACTTCTCGATCTTCGCCACGAGCGGCGCACGGCCGCCCGCCGCTTTGATCGCCGCCTTCGCCTCAGTGCAATCCTCCGCGCGGCGCACAAACGAGAGCGCGATGTAATCCACGTTCTGCCTGACGGCCCATTGCAAGTCGCGTCTGTCCTTGTCGGTCATCGAAGGGATCGGCAGCGCAATGCCCGGCAAGTTGATCCCTTTGCGCTCGTTCAGCACGCCGCCGTTGACGACGCGGCAGACGACATCAGTCTCGGTCGTGCGCTCGACGTGCAACTCAATCGCGCCGTCGTCTAAAAGTATCCGTGCGCCGGGGCGCACGTCGCGCGCGAGACCGGCGTAGTTGGTCGAGACTTCGTGCGCGTCGCCCGCGACCGAACGGGTCGTGAGCGTGAAGAGCGCACCCTCTTCGAGCGCGACGGGTTGACCGCCCTTAAGCACGCCGGTTCTGATCTTCGGCCCTGATAGATCGACGAGCACGGCGAGCGGCCGGCGCATGCGTTCGGCGGCGGCGCGGGCGCGTTTGATCGTCTCGGCGTGTTCCTCCTGCATGCCGTGCGACATGTTGATGCGCACAGCGTTTGCGCCCGCCGCCAACAACGCTTCAAGCGTCGCCGGTTCGCGCGAAGCCGGCCCCAAGGTGGCAAGTATCTTGGCTTTCCTCACATGTGACTCCCAGAGATCAGAGGTTAGAGGTTAGTCAAAACTCTTTCACTAACCTCTAACCTCTAACCTCTGACCTCTCAGTTTGTCGCCAGTGCCGACTGCACGGCGGCTTCAAGTCCGTCGGCCGCTTCATCGTCGAAGCCGATGAAGCGTTTGACGAGGTGGCCGTTGCGGTCGAAGACATAAGTTTGCGGAATCCTGTCGTCGTTAGCGAAGACGACGGACGTCATCGCTTCATCTGGATAACCGAGCGGATACTGTATGCCGAACTCGCGGACAAAGGCGGACACTTTCGGCCGGTCTTCGTCGCCGCCGACGTTGAGGCCCACGACGTTCAAGCCCTGCGTGCCATAACGCTTTTGCAGCGCGACCAGATGCGGCACTTCATCGCGGCACGGCGGGCAGTAAGTAGCCCAGAAGTCGAGCACCAGCACCTTGCCCTTGTAGTCCGCAGCCTGCACGCGCCGGCCGTCCAACATCGTCCAACTCTGCGCGCTCGTGCGCGTCGCATCTGTCGTTGCTGTGCCGCCGGGACCGTGTGCCGACGCGATGGGCGGCAAAGGCGGCGACGTGCGCGGCTGCGTCGAGCCGTGCGGCGTCTCGCTCGCCGTCGAATTCGTCGGCGCAGAACTGTTGCTGTTGCAGGCGACGATGAATGCTAGACCTAACGCGCCTAGCAACGCGCTGAGCAGACGCACGCGCTGGCGCGGCGCAATCGGCAATAATCTCATGGACGCGAAACTCCTGTGCGTGGGAGATGGGCGCATTCTACAACAAAGGACGAAGGATGAGGGATAGCAGATGAAGGAATTGATCTATGGCCTATATCCTTCAACTACATCGGTTCAATGCTGAACTGGGCATAAACTTACAGATTGCGAAAATACTTGCAGTACGCATAAAAATTTTCTTGACATCAAAATATAAGGGGTATATAAGCCGCTCGTTGCCTTAGTCCTCAAACTCTCGGAATTAATTCGAGGATGCGTTGACACTTCAATGAACCACAAATCTTCTCACTAAGGAGTTTCAAGATGGCCAATTATCTAAATATCCGAAGAACACTATCTCTATTTGTGCCCTTGATACTAATCGTTTGCGTCATAAGTTTTGTAATAATCAAAGGACAGCAGCAGATTCGCCCGCCGAAAGTTATCTCCAAAGCTAAAAGTTTGGAAGTGCTCACCACAACTATCATTGGAGACACAGAACAAACAGCAACAATTGTTGTCGAGGTTCGGAACAACTCAGATAAAGCGGTCATCGCTATCGCAATTGAGTCAGGTGACGAGAAAGATGCTTCAGGCATAAATATTAGTGGTTTCGGCGCGGCCGATGAACCGCCGTCAACAATCATCGCGCCACATGGGACTAGAAGATTTGAATTTCCCTTAAGTGAGTTGTTGTCCAACAAACCGCTTAAAATTGGCGGTGTGATATATGCCGACGAGACTGAAGAGGGCGACACAATAACACTAGGCACGATGCACCGACAGAGAGAGCATGATAAGGCTAAAGGTTGTGAGAGAAAAGGAGGTTGTTCTTAACCATGAAGCGCACAAGCCTCACAGTAATAATAACTATCTGTTTAGGGTCAATAGGTGCATTGTGTGTGTTTGCCTTTAACTGCGGCGATACATGGCAGTCGGATGGAGCAGACACCTTTAGCATTACTTGCCCTGATGGTTCTCAACCCACATTTAAGAAAACAGAATACTGGAGAATCTTCTGGGTTGATGGGTACGAACGTGCCGGTACGAAAGTTGAGGAACTTGGTCAATGTAAAGGAACGTATGCGGCTGGATGCTATCCTGAATTTGATACACCATACTGGAGTATAAATAACTCCGAAGAAGGTGAGTGGGATCAAGTAACGAAAGGAGCTTATTATTTTGCCTCATTTTCCATTACTCCTCAATGTGGTGTGTATACTGATGAAAACAATCACCATTATCAAAGACATAGCTGTGGAACTGCTGACAGCGGCGATGGGGAGACCTGTGCCGACCACTTCGGCGAAACCCCGCCGCAGAACGTCGAATGTTTTGAAGGGGCGGCGTGTCCCTATGGCTCGACTTGGAGCGGGGCTTGGTGCGAATGCGTCTGTTCCGCCTCGCCCATCCTCATTGACGTAGCGGGAAACGGCTTCGCGCTGACGGACGCAGCAGGCGGCGTCAACTTCGACCTCGATGGCGACGGCAGCGCGGAAAGACTCTCGTGGACAGCGGCAGGGGCAGACGACGCATGGCTGGCGCTCGACCGCAACGGCGACGGCGTGATCAACAACGGCGCGGAGTTGTTCGGCAACTTCACGCCGCAGCCCGCCTCAGCTACGCCCAACGGTTTCCTTGCCTTGGCTGAATATGACAAGCCGGCGAAAGGCGGTAACGGCGACGGACTGATCACGCCACAGGACGCCATCTTCTCCAGCTTACGTCTCTGGCAGGACGCGAATCATAACGGCATCTCTGAGCCTAAGGAGTTACATCCGTTGGCTGCGCTTGGGCTGAAGTCCATTGCGCTTGACTACAAAGAGTCGAAGCGGACAGATCAGTACGGCAATCAATTCCGTTATCGGGCGAAGGTCAAGGATACGCATGACGCGCAGCTTGGGCGTTGGGCATGGGATGTGTTCCTTGTCAACGGCCGATAGCCTTTAACCCGAAGCAAAAAACATGAACCGCCCGGCGGACTATGACGACTGCCGAGCGGTTCGTTTTGTCATTGAAGCAATGAACGAATGAGCCGATGATTCAATCCCCTTCGTCCGTGCCGGCGCGCTGTTGGCCGACCTCTTCGGCGGAGGGGCGTTCTTCTTGCGAAGGCATGCGATAGTCTTCGTCGGCCCAGTGGCCGAAGTCTATGAGCTTGCAGCGCTCGGAGCAGAACGGGCGGTGCGGATTGTCGGGCCGCTCGACGGGTTGGTTACAGGTCGGACATCTCTTCATCATTGCAACGGCAAAACGAAGAGGCAAAAGCAACGATTCAATCGCGTCGCTTTTGCCTCGAACATTTTTGCGCCCTCCTTGACTCGAATCAGGCCGGCGCAGGGGCCGGCAGATACTTGAGCAGAATCTTGCGATCAACGAACTCGATCATACCGGCACGGCGCATGTCGTTCAAGCGCATGGTCACGCTCTCGCGGGTCGAGCCGACGATGGAGGCGATCTCGCGGTGCGGCAGCGTGAGATCGATCAAGACGCCTTCGGCTGCGGGCCGGCCGTAACGCTCTGAAAGATCAAGCAGTAGCTTTTCGAGCCGCGCCGGGATCGGATCGAGGGCAAAATCGGCGATGCGCCGCTCCCGGCGAGACAAGCGTTGACCGACCAGCCGGAAGGTGTAATCATAAAGCTCGCGGCTTTCCCCCATCGCTTGTCTGAACTCCCCAACCGGCACGCGCAGCAGACGCACCTGCTCGTAGGCGACGGCGCACATCTGACGCAAGCCTGTGCCGTAGAGCGCGAACTCGCCGAAGAGCGAGCCGACGGGCAGAATGTCTATAACGGCTTCGCGGTCTGTGTCCGCCTCGAAGTAGCAGAGTTTCACGCGCCCGCGCGCGATTAAGTAGAGCCAATCGGGCGCATCGCCCGCGCGATAGATGAAGCGGCGGCGGCGCACGTCGAGCGCGGTGGCGGCGTCGGCAAGGCGTGTGAGCAACGGCTCGGTCAGGCGCGGGCCGATCTCGGAATGGCGTATAATGTCAGCGCGATCTGCTTCGGTCAGATCGCAAGCGCGTGGCTGTAGCATGAGAATTTGTCCTCGGCGCTGCGAGCATCCGGGGCAAGCGCGTTAGTTATTCGGCGTGCGCGCCTAAAAAGCGCGCGGCGCACAGCACCAGCAAGGTGGTTCGCTAAAAGAGATCAGCGTGCGAGGAGATATGCACAGATTCAACCGCGCCGACTTTTTAGCTTGATTATTCGAACACGTTCGAAAGGATTCAGGCGTGCTGTTAGCCGAACGCGAGCGAACGGTAACCGTCCTTGATAAAGCGCACTCTAGCATGAGGCACGCACGACGCGCAAGACCTTTAATACAGTGACAAGTGACGAGTGATAAGTTGAAAACTTTGTTCTTGCTCGTCACTCGTCACTTATCACTTGGCACTGCTTTTTATGTTGAGTAAATTCAAAGTCCTGTTGGTGGATGACAACCCGGACAAGCGGCAGTTGTTGAGCTTCGCGTTGGCGGCGGCCGGCTACAGTGTGCAGACGGCGACGGACGGCGTCGAAGGGCTGGCGGCGGTCGAGTCGCTGCAACCTGATCTGATCATCACGGACGTGATGATGCCGAACATGGACGGCTACGAGATGGCACGGCGCGTACGCGCCAATCCCGCGACGCGCTTCATCCCGATCATCATTCAAACCTCTGCACGCAATGGGGCCGAAGATGCGCGGCGCGGCGCAGAGGTCGGCGCGCTCGGCTACATCACTGACCCGACCGACCTCGGCCTCTTGCTCGCCCGCGCGCGCACGCTGCTCGATTTCAAAAACTATCTCGACTCGTGCGAAGAGGCTGCGTTCACCGATCATTTAACGGGTCTCGCCAATCGGCGGCGCTTCGAGCGGCAGTTGGAGCGCGAGGTGGCGCGCACACGCCGCTACGGGCGCCCGTTCTGTCTGCTCATGCTCGATATAGATCACTTTAAGCAGGTCAACGACACGCACGGGCACGAAGCGGGCGACGAGGCGCTCAGGCGGCTGGCTATCGCCCTGCAGGCCGGCACGCGCGGCATAGATACTGTGGCGCGCATCGGCGGCGAAGAGTTCGCGCTCGTCTTGCCGGAGACAGATTCCACGCGCGGCCTCGAAGTGGCCGAACGGCTGCGGCAAGAGATCAAAGAGACGGAGATTCCCGAAGCCGGCTACATCACGGTCAGCATCGGCTTGGCCGAATGCACCGATGCTTATAACGACGCGCGCGAACTATTCAACGCCGCCGACGCCGCGCTCTATGAAGCCAAACGCTTGGGCCGCGACCGCGTCCTATGCGCGCCCGACACGCCGGCTGCGAACCCTGCGCGCGCGCTCGGCGTAACATAAAAAGAGAAGCCGTTATTGGTTATTTGATATTTATTCTTTGTACTTAGTCCGTCGCGCAAGCTACACCTGAGCCTGCGACCTAAGCGAGCAAGAGCAAATAACCAATAACAAATAACCAATCGCATTTTGGAGCATCGCATGACTGATTATCGAGACAAGTTGGACGAGTGGCGCGAGGCGGCGCGGCGCAAGGCGCGTGAGTTGGACGAGAAGTACAAGATCAAGGATCGCGTCGAAGAGGGCGCGCGCGTGGCCCAGGACGCGGCTCGTCGGGGCGCATCGCGCATGGCGAGCGAGGCGGAGCGCGCGCGCGCAGAGGCCGAGCGACTTGGTGAAGAGTTTGAAGTGCGCGAGCGCACGGACGAAATGCGCGAAGGGGCGCGTCGGGCCGGCGAAGAGGCGCAGCGCGCGGCCCGTGCGGCCGGCGAGACCATACGCGGTGCTGGGCGCGCGGCCGGTGAAAAAGCCGGCGAGGTCTTCAACGAAGCGAAGAAGCAATACACGCGCGCCTCGAAGGTTGTCGGCACGGGCGCGCGCGTGACGCGACTCACGACCGCGACCACCGCCGGTCTGTTCAAAGCTTACGATTGGGCGCGCGCCAATCCGAAGCACGCGGTCATAGTCTCGCTCTCGCTCGCCGCAGGCGCAGGCGCGGGCGCAATCTTTCCCGGTCTCGACGCGGTGCTCTTGGGCGCGCACCCGCACTGGCTCACACACTCTGCGCTGCCCGTCTGGGCGCTCAGAAAGACCGGCGCGAAGTTCGACGACTACTTGCGCACGCGCGAATTGCTGCTCACAGAAGGGCGTCTGACCGAAGCCGAACGCAAGCGCGTCGAATTTGAGCGCGAGATCGTGCGCTACGTCGGCGCGCCGCTCTTGGGCGCATTCAGTTGCGCGGCCGGTCTCATGATGTGGGCGCAGATTTTCCAACCCGGCACCATCGTCGGCGCACCCATTGACTGGCTCATCGGCGGCAATCCCTTGCTCAGTGGCATCTGGCTCTTCTCGAACGGCGTCATCTGCTTCCAGCAAGGTTACAAGTTCTTCATGATTGCGCTGAAAGACCAGCAGGACGTGCATCGCATCGTACGCGAGATCAAGGGACTATTGCCGGCCGCAGTTGAGGCGTAACGCGCACGCTGATGTTCGTGGACAACGGAGTCGAACAGAGGGCCGCGGCAGCAGTGCGCCGAACGTTGCGCACGTCTAAGCATTCATTGATGGGCCGCCTGCGATTATTTGTAGGCGGCTGTCTCTCTCTCTGCGTGGTGCTCGTCTGCCTCGCCCTCTTGAGTCTTGCGTCAAACATCATCGTTTGGGGCCGGCAAGTGCCGACAACGGCCGCAGGCAGTGTGCCGGTGCGAGCTGAGAAGGCTGAAGCTGAAGCCGCCCATGCACGACGTAAGGAGGCATTTGAGATCGTCTGGCAGACGGTGAAGAATTACCATTTCGATCCGACGTTCGGCGGCGTGGATTGGGAGGCGGTGCATGCGGAGTTTGCGCCGCGCGTCGAGCGGACGCAGAGCGATAGAGAGTTGCACCTGTTGTTGCAGGAGATGTTGAATCGCTTGGGGCGCTCGCACTTCGTCATCATCCCGCCGGAGAGCATCCCGGCCGCCGTGCCGGATGAACCAGACGAGCCGGACGATGCAGCGCCGAATGAGATACGTGAAAAGAAAAGCTTGCCGCCGACGCTCGACGGTCTCAACCTCACAGAACGTCTGACCAACGGCATCGGCATCGCCCTGCACATCATTGGCGGCGCGGCGGTCATCACGCGCGTCGAGCCGATGTCTCCGGCGGCGCGCGCAGGCTTGCGTCCCGGTTTTGTCGTGCGCAGCGTTGACGGGCGTTTGCTGAGCACGATTCTGCGGCAGATGTCGCGCGCTTCGGTCTATCAACCAATCGTCAAACACCAACTGCCGGCCGAGATCATCATCAGTTACTTCAACGGCCCGCCCGGCACTTACGCGCGCATCTCTTATCTCGACGCGCTCAACCGTGTGCATCGCGTGAGCATCAGACGCGAGCGACTCAAAGGCGAGATGTCGCCGCCCGTGCAGTCGCTCCCGCCGCTCTTTGTCGAGTTTGAAGCGCGGCGACTGCGACAGAACATCGGTTACATACGCTTTAATCTTTTTGCCATTCCGGTCTTGGCTAAGTTCTGCGCTGCCTTGCGCGCGATGAGCGACGCGCCGGGCATCATCATTGACTTGCGCGGCAATCGCGGCGGCATCCTCGGCGTGCTCTACGGCATGGGCGGCTTGCTCGAAACATCTCAGGTCTCGCTCGGCACGATGCACACGCGCGGCGGTCTGTTGAGCTTTCAGGTCATCCCGCAGAAACATCCGTACGCGGGCCAACTCGTCGTGCTAATTGATGGAGAGACTGTGTCCGCCGGCGAGATGTTTGCGAGCGGTTTGCAAGAGACAGCGCGCGCAATTGTCGTCGGCGAGCGGAGCGCGGGCGCGACGCTGCCCTCGATTGCGAAGGAGTTGCCGACGGGCGCGATCTTGCAGTACGCCTTCGCCGACTTCCGCACGCCGCGCGGCAATCTGATCGAAGGGCACGGCGTCAACCCGGACATCGCCGTCAAACTCAACCGTCACGCGCTGCTTGCGGGGCACGACTCGCAACTTGCGACCGCCATCAACGTGATCCAACCGCAAGTGCCGACGCCTCAATTCGTCAGCGAACCCGACACGGACGAGGACAAGGCGCTCGACGAAGCGCGCGCGCGGCTGCGCGCGATGGCGACCACGAATGCCATTGATCCGCAAGTCGAGCCGATCATTGATCGTTACGTGCAAGCCATCGGCGGCCAAGCGGCGGTCGAAAAGATTTCGAGTCGCGTGTCGAGGGGCACGTTTAGCGGCGCATACGCAGGTATGTCAATCAACACCGACGTAGTGATCAACGAGAAAGCACCCGACAAGTCTGTGACGCTGATCAACATTCCGGGCGTCGGCTTCATGCGGCGCGGGTTTACGGGCGCATACGGCTATGAGCAGATCCCTCTGATCGGGTTCAGAGAACTGAAAGGCGTCGAACTGGCCGACATCAGGCTCGCGTCTGACTTGCATTGGAGCATCAAGCTCAGACAGCTTTATCCGAAGATGACGCTGAAGGGCCAAGAGAAGCTCGGCGACGCAGAAGCCTATGTCGTCGAAGCGACGCCCACGCGCGGTCTCCCCACGACGCTCTATTTCGATATGCAAACGGGGCTGCTGCTGCGCAAGGACAATATCTATTTCGAGGACTACAGAGAGGTGGACGGTCTCAAACTCCCTTTCACCATCCGCACTGCCGACACGAGCATCAAGCTCACAGAGGTGCGACACAATGCCGCTTTGGACGATGCGACATTCGTGGAACGGAAGGATTGTTTCAACCGTTGAGCGGGCTAAAGTCGGATAAACTCTAACGGCTTGAAAGTCATAGCAGGTTGCAGAAACAAGCGCGCCGAGCGCGCCGTATAAGGTTGCGGCGCGCAGCAGCCAACGCAAGAGCCGCACGCCGGCATCTGTAGTTAAAACAGGAGGAAAGCATTATGCAAGACAAGCCGCGTCTGTCCGTTCGTCTCGCCGTTGCACTCATCGCCTTTATCATCGGCATCACGAGCACTTTGCTGTTCAACTACTTCTGGCCGAGTGCCCGCGCGCCGCAGCCTGAGGTGCGTCACGTGATCGTCACCACCCGACTCATCGCCGAGCCGCAAACGCTCGCGCCCTGCGCCGGTCATGACTTCAACCGCACAGGCACGTTCGTGTGGACGCCGGCCGAACTGCCCGCGCCGCCTGAACCGCCCGCACCGCCACAGCCGCCCGCGCGTCCGCACTTGCGGCGCAGTTCAAACTAAAGGTAATTATCTACCTGACGCAGGTGGCTAATCGTCAGCTCGGTAAAGCTTTGGCCAGTTGAAGCGGCATCCTGAGATAAACTATCTATAGGGTCAAGTAGATAATCACCGAGAGAAGGATAGCGGCACACATCTTTACCATCCAAGGGTGAAAATGTGTGCCGTGAAGGCAGGATTTGGGTTACGAAATTTAGACCAGCCGCTAAGGTGGTAAACTCGCTGCCCCATTGTACAGCTTCAGATATTCCACTGACTGTTTTCACATATTTCACTGAACGCGCTGCTTCACGGTATGAGAGCCGCCCGCTGTGAGTAGGGTACGGGCGGCTCTACGGGTAACTTACCCGACCATTTGTCTCGCTCTGGTCAGTAGCACTCCGTCGTATTGTTCATCTCTCGCGCCACGTATTGTGCTACGCCTTACAGCGTCAAGGTAGTTGCTCTATTTGAAGCCGGGTCCCTTTAACTGTAGCACAGCAGCTGTTGAAGAGCAGATTGTCGCTGGTGTCGAAATGCGTCAAATCAAGCCTGCGCTTAACTGGCCTGTGGTGCGATTGATGGTCACAGTGCCTCGAATTTTATCTGTGCCTGTGAATTGCAGACTCGAATCGAAATCGAAGCACAGATATGTCAAGGCAAACGTGCGCTCGCCTGTTTTGGTCCAGACGCCGTGACATGGATTCCCCAAGGCGGGGAAGTCGCCCCCGGTGCCCGTCGCCAAGAGATTGCCATCTTCGGTGAAGGTGAAGAGCAGTTTGAACGGCGGCACGCCTGATTCAGGTGGCGGAGTGATAGTGGTCTTCCAAGCACCCGTTAAGTCTTGTGACTTTTCTTGCTTAACGTCCGCGCCGGGTTGCGCCAGAGCGATTCCGACCAACAAAGCGGCAGCAGCCACTACCCAGAAGACCCTGCGGGCGATTCTACGTTGCATAGCTTTCATTGCGCGGGGTTGAAGATTACTCATGCCGGTTAGTTGTCCTTTCATGGTTTGTCTCCTTTCAACTCTGAAGTGATGCCCGCTATTAACGCGAGCAGTTGGACTGCGATGTGTTTCAGAATGCTTCTCACGATGGAAGCTCCGGCCCGTCCGTTGAACGATAACTATCGTGCTCCTATCCACGACAGAGCGTCACGGCGCTTGATTTAGTACCATCGGGATTCGTGACGGTGAAAAAGCGGCAAGCGTTGATCGGCTGCACAGTGTTGGCGTCGTACACACCGATCAGAAAAACTCCGCTGGAATCTGACTGGAG
>QHXQ01000099.1 GCA_003223935.1 Acidobacteriota bacterium
GTTTCTCTACACGTCGCCGCCGAGCGTCGTCGGTTTATGGTTCGCGCTCGAAGATGCGACGACGGAGAACGGTTGCCTGTGGGCGATTCCCGGCGGACACAAGCTCGGCCTCAAATCGCGCTTCGTCCGCGCGAACGGCGGCACGCGCTTCGACATCTTTGACGAGACGCCTTGGCCGCTTGAACGGCTCGTGCCACTCGAAGTTAAGACCGGCACATTGATCGTGCTTAATGGATTGTTGCCGCACCTGAGCCGCGCCAACCGTTCATCGCGCTCGCGCCACGCCTACACGCTGCACGTTGCTGATGCGCAGCGCATCTATCCATCCGACAACTGGCTGCAACGCTCGGCTTCATTGCCGTTTCGTGGTTTCTGATGAGGCGCGCGACAAATCGTGGCAGCGCATAATCTCAAACAGAGCGCCCGCGAGATTTTCGCCGCAGCACTGCGCGGCCTAGACGCCGGTCGGGCTGTGCACGAAGCTGTGCGACTCGACCACGCGCGGCTCAGAGTCGTTGACCACGATTTCGATCTGAATTCATTCTCGAACATCTATTCAATTGCCATCGGCAAAGCGGCGCGCGCGATGGCGTCAGCATTGAGCGAGGTACTCAGCGCGCGCTTCACACGCGGCGTCATCTCCGCGCCGCAGAGGAGCGCGCCTTTGCCGTCACAGTGGCAAGTCTTCGCGGGCGGGCATCCGTTGCCAAACGAGGCAAGCTTGGCCGCAGGATGGGCCGCGCGTGCATTGCTCGCCGCCGCAGACTCGCCCGATACGCTCATCATCTTTCTGATCTCCGGCGGCGGCTCGGCCATGTTGGAATGGCCGCGCGATGAGCGCATCACGCTCGACGAACTGCGCGCAACCAATCGCGTGCTCATCACGTGCGGCGCGCCGATTGCCGAAGTCAATGCGGTGCGCCGCGCACTCTCTGCGATCAAAGGTGGGGCCCTGAGTGCGCTTGCGCCGCACGCGGCGCAAGTCTCGCTCATCGTCTCGGATACGAACCCCGGCGCGCTCGCACAAGTCGCATCAGGACCGACCTTCGCGCAAGCTGATAACGCAACGCAAGAGAACGCCAATATACTCGAACGTTATCAATTGGGCCAACAACTGCCCACGTCCGTGCTGCGCTCGCTCGACGAGGCGTGCGCGGATGCGATGAACGACAGTGCCACGCAACACACCAGCGCATTGCGGCGACACTATCTGTTGCTTGATAACGAACGCGCGAAGACGCTTGCGGCAGAGGCGGCGCGGGCGCGCGGCTACGTGGTTGAGTTATGCGATGATCTGATCGAAGCACGGGTTGAGGTTGGTTGTCGTGAGTTGGTTGCACGGTTGCTGCATCTGAAGGCGCAAGATGCGGGCGCGGTCTGCCTCATCTCCGGCGGCGAGTTCGTCTGTCCTGTGCGCGGCGACGGCACAGGCGGACGCAATGCGGAAGCGGCGCTGCGTTGCGCCATTGAATTCGCAACGCACGCAGATGAGATCGCGCGTGCAGGCTGGCGCGTGGCGGCGTTGCACGCAGGCACGGACGGTATTGATGGCAACAGCCCCGCGGCCGGCGCGGTCGCAGACGAGACGACAATCAGACGTGCGCGCGCGCTTGGCCTTGATGCGGCCGACTTTCTCGCGCGCAGCGACGCTTACAATTTCTTTCGCGCGCTCGGCGATGCAATCGAGACCGGCCCGACCGGCACGAACGTGCGCGACCTGCGCATCTTGTTGGCTGTTTAGCTTCGCTCATGGCATCGCGTGTGCTGTTGGTATGTTCGGCGTGGCGAAGAAGAAGGCGAGCGCGAGCAGGGCATAGACGGCGAGCAGTAGTAGGCCCTCGAACCAAGTGGTCTCGCCGTCTTGGGCGATTGAGTTGACGGCAAAGGCGACGCCCGCGAGTGCGATCAGTTCGAGCGGGTTGCTGAAGACTAGATTCATCGGGTGGCCCATCGCGTAGGAGATGAGCACGAGGAGCGGTGCGGTCAAGAGCGCTACTTGAATGCTTGCGCCGACGGCGATGCCGACGACTAAGCCCATCCTGTCCTTGCGTGCGAAATAGACGGCCGAAAAATACTCTGCGGCGTTGCCGACAATCGGCAGCACGATGATGCCCAAGAAGAAGGTCGTCAAACCTAAAGTCGTCGCCGACGCTTCAAGCGCGCCTGAAACTAACTCCGCTTCAAGTGCCACCGCGATGGTCGCACCGAGCAGCACAGCCAACGCACGCCCCAAAGACCACGACGGCTGCTCGCCGTTATGTGCGTCCTCATCGCTGGCGAACACGTCGCTGTGTGTGACCAACGTATAGATGAGATTGCCGATATAGACGAGGATCAGGACGACGGCGACGCCGAGACTCAAGCGTTCGTCGAGTAGGTCTGTGTTCGCGCGGGTCGCGCCGTAGAAGCCGCGCTCTGTGTAATCGAAGAGCGCAGGGATGAAGAGCGCGATGAGTGAGAGCAGTAAGAGACTCGTCAACAGCCCCGCGTGCTCGCAGCCGAATTTTTGTTTCTTGCGCCCCCAACTGCCGACGATGATGGCGAGACCAAGACCGAGCAGACTGTTGCCGATGATCGAGCCGGTGATGGTCGCTTTGACGACGTGCAGATTGCCTGTGCGCAGAACGATGATGGCGAGGATCAGTTCGGCCATGTTGCCGAACGTGACGTTGAGCAGTCCGCCAATGACCGAGCCGGCGCGCAGAGCGATCTGTTCGGTCGCGCGTCTCATCCATTCAGCGAGCGGCACGATGGCGAGGGCGGCTGAGGCGAAGACTGCGAGCGGCGGCGCGTGAAAATAATAGAGCGCCAGCGAGACGGGGATGAGCAGCAGCAGATAGACGAAGGTCATGCGCGGAAAATATACACGAAAGAGCCGTGACAGGTGACAAGTAACAAGGAAGCTGTCAGCGATCAGCACTCAGCGATCAGCTAAGAACAAAAGCTGACTGTTGAAAGCTGATCGCTGATCGCTTCTTGTCACTGCTTTTAAAATTTCTCTGTAACTTTTGCCGTGCCCGTGTGTTTTAGCTAGTGTAGCGCAGCTTATGGCGAGCGAAGACGCAGAGTTCACCATGCTGTTTCAGGAATTTTATCCGAGCCTCTGCCGGTTTCTCGAATGCCTGCTGGGCGGGCGGGCAAGCGTCGCGCAGGATTTGGCGCAGGAGAGTTTTCTGCAACTGCATCGCACCGTCTGGGGCACGATCCCCGTCGGTGAAGCGCGCTTCTGGCTCTATCGCGTCGCGCGCAATCTGGCGCTCAATGAGTTTCGGCGCGGCGAGACGCGCCACCGGCTTTTTGATCGCGTCGTTGAAGCCCTGCGCCCGCGCACGCAGACGCCCGAAGAAGAGTATGAGACCCAGGAGCGACAGGAGTTGGTGCTCAGTATGTTGAAGGGTTTGCCGGAAGACCAGCGCACGGCCCTTTTGTTGCGCGAGCAAGAGCAGTTGAGCTACCGCGAGATCGCAGAGGTCTTGGACGTGTCGGAGAGCAAAGTCAAGACAGACATCTTTCGCGCGCGCACGGCCCTACGCGAACGTTGGGCGCAGCGCGTGCGCGCCATCGGTGCGAGCGTGCGTTGAGTGGTCGAGAGAGTTTTATGAGTTGTAATTTAACCGAGAAAGTTTCTTTGCTGGTTGATGGCGAGTTGTCGCCCGTCGAGACGCGCGCCATCGAGCGCCACTTGTTGACTTGCATCGAATGTCAACAAGCGCGCGCGGACTTCCTGAACCTGCGCCAACAGATCAGCGCCTACACGCCCGCGCTCAACACGCAGGTCCAACAACGCGCGCTCGCGTCGGTGCTCGCAAAACAAGGACGCGCGGCGACACGCGCATCGGCACAAGCCGCAACGCCCGAAGCCGGGCGCCGGCCCGCGCGCATCTTCGGCGTGCCCGCCATGCCGTTCGCCATCGGCATGCTCATCACCGCCGCCGTCGCGCTCATCGTCACGTCTTTCGTCTTTTACATCGTCTTTCAACAAGCAGAACGCGATAGGCAGCAAGCCACCAACACGCAAGCAAACAGTTCACGCGAGCAAACCGCAACGGTTAATCAACCGCCCAATACGAACAACGACAACAGCAAAGCAAACACGTTCGGCGCGAGCGATGAGGCAGCTAACGGCAAACAGAGTGTTGACCAAAGCCAGCAACAGCGTGCGCGCGGCCCGGTGAACTCCGAATCAGAGAATCGGCAGACGTTCGCCGCTAATGCCAGACGTGTGCGAAGCAAACGGCCGGCCTCATCTGGCACTGCGCTGGCGCGGAATGCAGGCATCAATGCGCCGCTTGATCTGCACGTGCCAGAGTTGTTGCCGCCACACGAAGCGAGTGCGCCGCGCTACATCACGATCAATGCGACTGCGCCCGTTGCTGCGCCCGTGCGGCCAGTTGATGCGGGGACGTTGGCGGCGCGCCACGTCGAACAAGCGGGCTTGCTCCTGCGCGCTTTCCGCAACGCGCGGACGGTTGAACAAGATGCAGCCGCCGATCTCAGTTATGAGAAACGACGCGCGCGGCAGTTGCTCTATCAGAACATCGTGCTCCGGCGCGAAGCCGCCAACGAAGGCAACGTGCAGTTGGCGTCGCTCTTGGACAGCCTTGAGCCGATCCTGATTGACATCGCCAACCTGCCCGACCAACCGCACGCCGACGACGTGCGCGCGATTCGTGAGCGCATCGGGCGCAAGAACCTCGTCGCATTGCTCGAAGTCAACTCGACTGCGCTGGCGCGCGCTTACGAATGAACACTATCGGCACAGTCTGCGTGCTTACAGTCAGACACCTGCGGGTGAATCTAATAACGAAACAGGTCAAACGAACATGACAGCCATGATGCCATTACTTAATCGTTGGGTCGCGCGTTGCGGCCTCTTGCTCCTGCTCGTCTGCGTTGTTGCGCTTTGCTTTGTCCGTCCGCAGAGCGCGCGCACAGACGATCCAGACATCCGAAAACTCAATCGCTTCGTGCAAACCTCGAAGACCGACACGCCTGCGGCGAAGATGTTCCGCGAAGGGCGCGATCTGATCGAGGCGGGCGATTACAAAGAAGCCGCGCAGAAGTTCAGCGACTTCGTCAATAACTATCCGAAAGACAGAGACGTTGACGCCGCGCTCTATTGGCTCGCCTACGCGCTCAAAAAACAGGGCAACACGCAAGACGCGCGCAAGGTTGCCGCACGCTTGCTGCAAGATTTTCCGCGCTCGACTTGGCGGCAAGATGCTATCGCACTGCTGACCGAACTCGGCGATCAGCCCACCGTCGAACAGGCGATCAGACAAGATAACTGCGAGATCAAGGTCATCGCGCTGCAAAGTCTCTTTGATGCGGACGAGGATCGCGCCGTCAATTTCGTCGCCGACGTTTTGAAATCGAATTCGCAAGAGTGTCCCGGACTGAAGAGCGCCGCCGTGCAACTGCTCGGCTCGCACGGCGGCCCGCGCGCCGGGCCGCTCCTGCTTGAGATCGCGCGTAACCAGTCGCTTGATCTAAAACTACGCCAGACGGCGATCCGGCATCTCGGCGATGAGAACAGTGAGGCAGTGGTGGACGAACTCACGCGCCTCTACGACACAGACCGCACGCCTGAAATCCGCGCGCAACTGCTGCGCGCCTTCGCCGAGATGCACAGCCAGCGCGCCGAAGCGAAGTTGATCGAGCTTGCGCGCAGCGGCGATTCGTTGGAGTTGCGCGCCACGGCGATCCGCTACCTAGGCGAACACGACGGCAGCGCCTCGCTCGACGAACTGATCCGACTCTTCGATGCCGAGCGCACGCCCCAAATCCGCGCGCAAATCCTGCGTGCCCTCGCCGAGCGCAACGATCCGCGCGCGCACGCCAAACTGCTCGACATCGCGCGCCACGGCGAGACGCCGGAACTGCGCGTCGAAGCGATCCGCCGGCTCGGCGAAAACAGTCATGGCGCGTTGGCGGATGATCTGTTGCAGCTTTATTCGACCGAGAACAACGAGGCGATCAAGTTGGGCTTGCTGCGCGCCTACTCCGAGATGGAAGACCCGCGCGCCCGCGCCAAACTCTACGATGTCGCGCGCGGCGCGGAGGCGCTCAACCTGCGCCTCTACGCGATCAAACAACTCGGCGAGCACAACGACGAGCAGACGACGCAAGAGTTGATCAGTCTCTACGACGGCGAGTCGAACGTGCAAGTTAAAGCCACGCTCATCCGCGCCTTCGGCGAGTCGCAGCAGAAGGCGGCCGTGCGCAAGTTGATCCAGATCGCGCGCAGCGATCCGTCAATTGAGTTGCGCAAACTCGCCGTCCGCCTCTTGGGCGAGAGCAAAGACCCTGAGGCGCTGAAATTTTTGGAAGACTTGTTGAAGTAGCAGGGCACTCATCTGTCCTCGAAAGGAAACGCCAACATGCGGCAAGCAACATTATTTCATTCCCTTGTGCTGACCATCGCGCTTGCGACGACCGCGTGCGCGCGCGGTGAGCGCATGACTGCGACGACAACTGTGTCGGCTGCGACGACGAACGTCGAACAAGGCCAAGCGCCCGCGCCGACGATCCAGAGTTTTACCACCGTCGAGGGCGCAGACTTGAACGCGCGGCTTGAGGCGGCGAGCCAACGCGCGCGCAGCAAGCAGACGCCTTACTGGTCGGCCTACGCCTTCGACGTGCGCCCCGGCGTCGCCGTCGATCCGAACATCCATCAGTTCAATGGTTCGATGAACACCTATGGCGAGACGACCGTCTTCACGGGCACGACCGCCAACGGCCTGACGGTCGAGACGCGCAACCTCGCAGTTTTTCTGTTGCGTCAACCGGCAAGCAATCAGATCGTGCGCATGGAGATTTACAATCTTGAGCGCAAACGCGAGTACGGCGGCTATCCGATTTACTGGCTCGACCGCGCGAGCAATGAGGAGAGCTTGAGCTACCTGCGGGGCTTAGCCGATGCCGCGCCCGCGAGTCTGCTGGCAGAGCGTGCCGTGCTCGCCATCTCTTTGCACGACGACGCGCGCGTCGGCTCAATGCTCAAAACTTTCATTCGTTCATCGGCGAACCAGCGCATACGCTCGTCCGCCGTCTATTGGCTCGGCCAAGTCGGCGGCGAGCAAGCATTCCTCGCAGACCTCGTGCGCAACGACACGGAAGATCAGAGCTTGCGCAAACGAGCCGCCTACGCCATCGGCGAGAGCCGCGACCACAGCGCGCTCGCCACTTTGCAAACTCTCTACGACACCGTGTCCGACCGCGAAGTGCGCCGCAGCATCGTCCACGCGGCCGGCGAGAATGAGGAGCGAGACGCCGCGCTCGCCTTCGTGTTGAAGGTCGCCAAAACGGACGCAGACCGCGAGAACCGGCGCACGGCTGTGCATCAACTCGGTGAGTTCGAGGGCGATAGGGTCGTTGACGAGTTGATGAAGATTTACGCGAGCGATGCGGACATCGAAGTCAAGCGCGCGGTCTTGCACGCTTTGGCCGAGACGCGGAGTCCGCGCGCGCAAACGCGCCTGCTCGAAGTCGCGCGCACAGACGCGAGTCCTGAATTGCGCCGCGATGCGATCCATATGTTAGGCGAGCGCGGCGAGTCGGTCGTGGAGGATTTGATCAAGCTCTACGACACAGAACAGAACACAGAGGTGCGCCGCACAGTCCTGCACGCGCTCGCGGAGATCAACGGGCAGCGCGCCGAAGATAAGCTCTTCGAGATCGCGCGCACAGATGCCAGCACAGACTTGCGCCGCCAAGCGATCAACGTGCTCGGCGAACGCGCGGGCGCGCGCAGTCTCAACTTCTTGAGCACCACCGCGCAGAGCGCAGACGGCAACGCGGAGGTGCAGATGCAAGCGGTGCGCGCTATCAGCGAACGACCGGCGGATGAAGCTGTGCCGATCCTGATCAAGATCGCTAAGACGCACCCGAATCAACTCGTGCGCCGGCAAGCCATTCGCGCGCTCGGCGAGTCGGGCGATCCGCGTGCCGTCGAGTTCTTCCGCGAAGTGCTGACGAAGTGAACGTGAGGACGGACTAATGATCGTGCGACCGAATCTTTTTACGCACGCCGGTCGCGCTGCCACACCGCCGCAAGCGCGCCCGGCGCGGAGTAAGCAAAAGCTGCGCGACAACTCTGTACCGTGCGCGTCCTGCGGTGGGCTGCGACTGATTAACTATCTGTCTCCGTCAATAAACGCTTGAGCGTCGCCAGCACGCCGAGATGATAGGCATTGTGATCGGCGACGAGCAATGCTTCGCGCAAGACGGTCTGCCCCGTGCCGTGCGGGATGCGCGCGAAGAGATCGGTCGCGGGGTCTTCGAGCAACTGGATCATCGCCGCAAGGTCTGCGCGAAAGGCAGCGATGCTGCCTAGCCACGCGGCCTCGTCCGCTTCCGCCTCGGGCGCGGGCCAATAGCCTTCGGGCCACGCGGGCGAGACGTGCGCGGCGTTGCGACTGAACTCAAGTATGTCCGACTGCGCGATGCGCATGTGCTCAAGCACGTGCCAAGGCGTGTACGGCACGGGCGCGACCTTGCGGTTGATCGCGGCGAGCGGAAAGTCCGCGATCAACTTTTCAAAGTCAATGTGCGCCCCGCCGCCGCGCAATAAATAGAGCAAGTGCTCGCGCAAGGCTTGATCGTTCATCGCCTCTTCAGTCTTCATCGCTTAACGCTCCTTCGCCGGCTTTAGCCCCGCGCGCCGTTGACGTGCTTATCAAGGAGGCGGGAGATGGCTTCCTTCGAGGTCGCGCCCACAATCCGCTCTTCCTCTTTCCCGCCCTTGAACAAGATCAAAGTCGGGATGCCCTTGATGCCGTACTTCTGCGACACGGTCGGATTATCATCCACATTCAACTTCACGACGCGGGCTGTGCCGGCATACTTCTCCGCGACGGCATCCACGGTCGGCGCAAGCATGCGACAAGGCGCACACCATTCGGCCCAGAAATCAACTAACACGGGCTGCGCCGCACTCAAAACGTCCTGCTCAAAACTGCTGTCGCTCACTTCCGTCACGTGCTCACTCATGATTGCTGTCTCCTTCAGTTTGATTTATTGCGTCCTTATCTTTGCGCCTTTACGTCTTTGCGTGAGGTCATTGGTTAGCCTCACGCCAAGACGCAAAGGCGCAAAGCAAGAGCGCAAAGTTAATTGTTACTCCGCCTTCTCCTGCGGCACGACTTCGAGGGTCAGCCGCTCGGTGCGCCGGATGACCGTGAGTTGGACTGTGCGTCCAACGCGCTCGTCGGTCAAGAGTCGGTGCAGCTCGTCTATGCCCGCAATCGGCTGACCGTCGAAGCCGACGATGATGTCGCCCTCTTCAAGCCCCGCGCGCCGTGCCGGGCTGTTCGGCTCAAACGAGATGACGAGGATGCCGCTCTCGACGGGCAGTTCGTAATAACGCACGAGCCTGCGCGGCAGCGGCACGTTCTGCCCTGCAAGGCCGATGTAACTGCGGCGCACGCGCCCGTCGCGGATCAAACGACCGGCGACGAACTTGGCCGTGTCAATCGAAGTCGCAAAGCAGATGCCCTGCGCCGGGCGGATGACGGCTGTGTTGACGCCGATCACCAACCCTTGCGACGTGACGAGCGGGCCGCCCGAATTGCCCGGATTCAAAGCCGCGTCGGTCTGAATCACGTCGTCCATCAAGCGCCCCGACTGCGCGCGCAAGGAGCGCCCCAACGCGCTCACGACACCCGCAGTCACAGTGCATTGGAAACCGTAAGGGTTGCCGATGGCGACGACGAGTTGGCCGACGCGCACGCCCTGCGCACTACCCAACTGCGCGGGCAAAAGGTTCTGCGCGTTGATGCGTATGACGGCCAAGTCTGTGTCTGGATCGTCGCCGATCAGTTGCGCCTGACAACGCCGCCCGTCTGCGAGGCTCGCTTCAAGGCGCGTCGCCCCGTGCACCACGTGGCTGTTCGTCAAGATGAAACCGTCAGGCGTAAAGACGAAACCCGAACCGTTGCCATGCGCCTCGCGCTCCCCGCGCCGCCCGCGCATCTGATGTACGACTTCGATGTTCACGACCGACGGGCTGACCCGCTCCGCCACGCCGATGACCGCGCGCGAGTAAGCATCGAGCAACTTGTCGTCCGACACGGCTGAAGTGGTTTCCGACTGCGCGCCGTTCAACTCATCAAACACCGCGCCCGCGAGCAACTCAAATTCTGCATTCGTCTGTACGTTCATTATCTGTCACCGTCTCTGTTACAAATCTCGCTCACTTCAACGGCCTGCAACGCGCCTGCTCTTGCGCATCGGCGGGCAAGGGCGTATGCGCGCGACGATGTCGGCCATGGTCGTGCCTGCGAGCGCCTGTTCGACCGCCGCGTTCGTCTCGCGCAGCACGCCACCCAAGACCGCGCCGATATTTGCGCCGACAATGCAGCGCCGGCTCGGCGGCTGCCGGTGCAGCAGGAACGTGTCGCCGCCCTCGACCGCCCGATACACTTCGCGCAGCGTGATCCGCTCAGGTGCGCGAGCCAGTCGTGAGCCGCCCGTCGCGCCCGTTTGCGAAGTGATCAGGCGCGCGCGTCCCAGCGCGCATAGGATGCGCCGGATCACGACCGGGTTGGTGTTGACGCTCACCGCCACGCTGTCGGACTTGACCGGCTCGTCGCCGGCCCGCGCCAACAGCGCCAGCACATGCACCGCGACGGCGAAGCGACTGCTCGTCGGCATAAGCTATGTTCCCATTCGGCTCAGGGTTTGCATTCGTAACTATTATAGTTACAAAGCTGCGCTTGTCAACTGTCGGATAGTGGCCGTCAGGGAGATTTAACCGCCGAAGCTGCGCCGGAATAGATAAGACATTTTGATGAAGAAGGTGCGCCCGTTGCGCCGGAAGCCGGGTTCGAGTTGGCCGGTGAAGGGATTGAAGCCGTTGCGATTGAGGTCGTCGTTGTAGCCGACGTAAAAGGCTGTGCCCGGATTGGGCGTGTAGCCCACGAGGAACTGGGCGCGGATGTTGGCGGCCAGCGTGTCGTAATCAATGCGGGCGCGGGCGAACGTGAAGCGCGTGAACTGATACGTCGTGCGCAAGGCGAAGATGTTGTCGTCGAAGGCGACGAGACCGGTGTCGTAGCGGCGCAGGCGCGACTTGGTGTAATCAAGCTGCATGCGCAGGGCGTTCGTTGGTTGATAGGTGAACGTGCCATTGAGGTCGAGACCGCGCCCAGGGCCGGGGTCGAGCGCCACGCCCTGCCCGAAGGCGAGCGCGGCGGGGCTGACGCGGGGAAAGCGCGGGCCGCCGCCGAAATCGAAATCCATCTCGCCGTAGCTTATGTTGACGAAGACCTGCGCCGAATACTTCTTTGAGGGCGTCGTGCCGCCGCCGAAGAAGAGCACCTTATTGTTGGTCGCGCGCGTCGGCAGATCGAAGAATGAGCCGCCGTGTGTGGCCGTGCGTTTGGTGCCGAACTCTTCTTCGTAATCCTTCTCGTAGTTGTTGTCGAAGCCGCCGCCGAAGAACGACTGGCGTTGAAAGTTGAAGAAGGCGTGGACGCCGGAACTCCAACCTTGTATGCGTCCCTGCCAGTCGTACAACATCTGGTTAAAGCTCTCGACGTTCCAAGAGACGAGCCGCGCCTTCTGTTTGGGCGTCGAATCGTACTCGACGTAGAACTGATCGCTGTTGGTGTTGGTGCGGCGCGTGAAGCCCACGTCGGCGCGGAAGTCGCGCGTGCGTCCGAAGGCCGTACCTTGCAGGAAGAGATGGCGACCGGCTTTTTGATATTGCGCGTAATAGCCGAGACCGTTGCCGGTGCGATAGACCTGCCGGCGGCAGCGAAACGTCAGCTCGCGCGTGGTCGGCTGCGCGCAGACGGAGGCGGGCGGGAGGTCAAGCGTGGGGTCGCGGAAGAAACGGCGCGAGGTTGTGCCGACGAGATGGAACGTGAAGGTGGTTTGTGGATCGAGCTTGAAGCGCCCGTCAAGGCCGCCGATGCTGTTGTGCTTCTCGATGAAGTTGTAGTTGGTAAAGATGAGACCGATGCTGTTTTCGCGCCCTAGGTCGCGCTTGAGCCGAAGCACGCCGACGAGCGCCTTCTTGTCGAGCAAGGGTTGATTGAAGGGATCAAGCCGTTCGTCGCCGGTGAAGTTGCCGGGGCCTTTATCGGCGGCGAGCATGAGGCCGTAAGAGTTGCGCCCCGTCTTGCCGACGAACTTCACGGCGATCTCCGGGTTGATGATCGTGCGTGTGTGCACGACGTTCAAGGGCAACTGAAAAATATCAATGCCTTCGAGAAAGAACGGGCGCTTCTCTTGGAAGAAAATGGGAAAACGCTGGTTCGTCGTCACAACCGTCGCGTCCGCTTCGACCTGCGCGAAGTCCGGGTTGATGGCGAGGTTGACGGTTGAGGTTGGCGTCAGCGTGTACTTGGCTGTGAGACCGAGATCGAGTTTGACGGGTTGATTGACGATGCGGCCGGGATCGTTTGGGATCGGATTGTAATGGGGCAGGAGTTTGGCGGTTTCAGAGACGGTCAGACTTGGAATCAATTCGAGCGTGCGCTCGGTTGAGATGCCCTCAAGACCGATGATGTGGCCGGCCTGATTGAGCAAGCCGTTCACGTCGCGCGAGATCGGCATCCATGATTCCTGCTCACCGTTCAAGCGTTGAATGATGCGAAAGATTTGCAGACCCCACTGCTTATCTTTGCCCGCCTCATAGCGCAGCGACTTGAAGGGGATCGCCACCTCGACCGTATAGCCGTCGTCCGTCAGCATGCCCTTCGACTCCATCACGATGTCCACGCTGAAATCAACGCCCATGCCTTCGGTGCGGATGCCATCCTGTTGCACGCCGAGCGGATTGAAGCAGAGCACATAAGCTTTGCGTTGATCGTTGAAGGTATCCAAGAGCACGCGCACGCTGTCTTCAGTGTTGAGTACGTCGTCGCGTTTGGCGACCGTAGCGCGCACCTTGCCCGGCTCGTCGTAAGCATGGAAGCCGATGTAGAGCGTGTGCGCGTCGTAGCCCATGAAGACTTCGGTCGGCTCAGACGGCTTGGTGTTGTCGCCCGGCCCGATCTGAAAGAAATTTTTGAAGACAGCAGCAGTCTTCCAGACGGCATCATCGAGCTTGCCGTCAATAGTGGGCGCGGTCTCGAAGCGTGTGATGCGGACGGGGCGCGCCTTCTCCGGCGCGAGCGCCAACACGCCACGCGGCAGGGGCGCATCCGACTTCGCGGGCGGATCGCTTTTAGCCGGCGGGTCGCTCTTTGTTGCCGCATCAACTTTAGGTGCGTCGTCGGTCTTCGTCTTGTCGTCGTTCTTTGGTTTGTCGTCAGGTGTCGGTGTGGAGTTCACTTTGGGATCGTTCGCCGGAGCGTCTAGGGCGACGGTCGGCGCGACCAAAGGCGGCGCACTCTGCCCGCGCGCTTGCAGCCCCAGCCAACCGAGACAGAACATGATGAAGAGGAGAATGATAATTTTCATAAGCTGTGGTTCGACTATGACTGCGAAAGTCCGGGACGCAATGGGCTGACGGGTCGTGTCTGCGATTTGTTTCGGTTAAATGCTCAGGCTTGCCTGATTGACCAAGCTTAATTTAAGCGACGGGCGAGCGCGGGCAAATCTATATGTGATGAGGCACGGTTCACGATGACAAGCGGCACGCAGACGGTGACGAGCGGCAGGGAGAAAAACAGTGATGAGTGACAAGTGACGGGTGACAAGTTAAAAGTTTTGTCTTGCTCGTCACTTGTCACTCGTCACTTGTCACTGCTTTAGAACGCTTTGCCGAGCGACTTTTGGAGTTTGCTACGATAGCGGCGGCTTAAAGTGAGGCGCGTGCCGTCGTGTAGGATGACGACGTATTGACCGTGAAACATCGGTTGCATCTCGCGTATGCGTTCGATGTTGACGAGCGCAGAACGGTGTATGCGCAGGAAGCGATTGGAGTCAACCTGCGCTTCGAGACTGCTGATCGGTTCGCGCAAAAGGTAAGCCGTCTGGCCGACGTGCAAGCGGACGTAGTTGCCGTAAGCTTCGATCCAATCAACTTCAGAAGTTTTGAGAAAGAAGATGCGCCCGCCGGTTTTGACGACGACCCGTTCGAGCGGCCCACAGCCGCGCGTCTCTTGCGCGCCGAGCAGCGCGGCCGTCGTCTCACCCGTCTCTTCGGCGCGTCGCAGTTGCGCTTTGGCGCGCGCGAGCGCCTTCGTGAAACGCTCTTCATCAAACGGCTTCAACAGATAGTCGAGCGCGCACGCTTCAAACGCGCGCACAGCATATTGATCGTAAGCCGTGAGAAAGATGACGACCGGCGCGCGCGCGTTCTTGATCTCGTCGAGCACGGCGAAGCCATCTTTGCCGGGCATCTGCACGTCGAGAAACAGTAGATCGGGTGCGTGCTCGTTGATCGTCTTAATCGCGGCGAAGGCGTCGGCACACTCGCCGACGATCTCGATCTCTTCGTCGTCCGCAAGTAGTCGCCGCACGCGCTCGCGCGCCAACGGCTCATCATCGACGATCAAAGCGCAGAGTTTTCTCATCGCTCCCCGAACAGCGGCCCGCGGGCCGCATCGCTTGCATGAGCCGCGTCGTCGCTTGTGCTGAAAGGGATCGCAATCGCTACTTCAAGCCCGCCGCCGGGCATGTTAGCGAGTTCGAAAGTGTGGCGCGCGCCGTAGAGTTGCGCGAGGCGCGCGCGTGTGTTCGCAAGGCCCACGCCGAGTTGGCCGCAGGTCTCCCAGTCGGCGGGCAGCCCCGTGCCGTTGTCGCGCACGGCGAGTTGCAACGTGCCGTTCTCGCGCCGCGCGCTGATTTCGATCTGACCTGCGCCGGGGCGCGCGCTGATGCCGTGCCGGATGGCGTTCTCAACGAGCGGTTGTAAGAGCAGACTGGGCAGCAGCGCATCGAGACTCGCGGGATCGATCTCCATCCGCACACTGAGCCGATCATGAAAGCGCGTCTGTTCGATCTCAAGATACTTTTCGAGAAACTCCAACTCTTCTTTGAGCGGCACTTCTTCGATGCCGTGATGATCAAGCGTGAGCCGGAGCAGATCGCCGAGGCGCGCGACCATCTGATCGGCGGCGCGCGGGTCGCGGTGAATGAGCGCGGAGATCGTGTTGAGTGTGTTGAAGAGAAAGTGCGGGTGCAGTTGCATCTTCAAAGCTTGCAACTGCGCGCGGCTCAACTGCGCTTCGAGTTGCGCGGTCAGCCGCTCGCGCTCTTGGTAGCGTCGGTAGTACTCGATGGCACTGCTGACGCCGATGATGACGAAATAGGTGAGCAGGTTGAGGTGCAGTTTCTTGGTCAGCAGGTGATAGAACGAACTGCTGAACGTCATCTGTTCGCCCGGCTCCCAAGCCCAAGTCATCCACTGTTCGGCCGCCGCGTGCATGACAAGTTGAATGAACGAGAAGCCGATGCCGAGTAAGAGGTGGACGGCGACCGTCTTGCGCCAGTTCTGCCGATCAATGTAGAAGCGGCGCGCGAGCACAAGGATAAACGGCGACAGGAGCGCCCAGATTTCCCACTCGGTCAAAGCCCAAGTGAGCACCTGCGTCCACGTCACCGGATAGCCGTTCGCCGTGTAGCCGACGTACCACTGGCCGGCGAACATCAAGCCGACCAGCGTGAAGCTGCCGAAGACGGCGAACCACTTGAGCCAACGCTGCGCCGTTAGCATAACGATTTATCTTAACACCGACCGGGAACGCGCGTGAGCGGCGAAGTGTTGAGCGGCACGCTGGCGGTGACAAGCGGTAAACAGAGCAGAGAGCGGCTGCGCCTCAGATAGTGCCGCGTACAAGCGACAGCCAATTGTGAATTGTCCATTTCCGCGCCCGCCTCGTCCCAAGATCGGGAAATCAACAGCCTCGACCTACAAAAACTGAACAGAGTTCAAGCCTTTTTCGTGTTCGCCACTTGGCACGGAGATTTCTTTGGTGCGTGTGATTGCTGCCGCAGCAGATTAAGCCAAAGCGATCAAAGGTCAGGGAAAACGATGGGCGTCACTGCGCTCGTTCTCATGATCATCGGCTGCTTGCTATTGGCGACACAAGCGTCGCGGGCCAGACCGCGCAACACGCAAGCGCAAAGTCACCGACCACGTCGAAGCTTAAATAAAGGAGCGCACATTCTTGAGCGCGAGACCAGGCATGATCAGCTTACGCAACGTCGAAAAGTTTTTTGAACAAGGGCCGACGAAGACTTACGTCTTGCGCCGGATCAGCATGGACGTACAGCCGGGCGAGTTCATCTCGATCATGGGGCCTTCGGGCGCGGGCAAGTCAACGCTCCTTGCGATCCTCGGCATGTTCGACAGCGCGTGGACGGGCGAGTATTACTTTGATGAGCAACCCGTGCATAAGCTCGACAAGAAGCGGCGGAACGAACTGCACAAGCAGCACATCGGTTTCGTCTTTCAGAGCTATCACTTGCTCGATCATCTGACCGTGTACGAGAACCTCGAAATTCCCCTCTCGTACAAAGACATCAAAAAGAGCGAGCGCCAAGCCATTGTCGCCGACGTGCTGGATCGTTTTCGCATCGTCGGCAAGAAAGACCTCTTTCCAAGTCAACTATCGGGCGGACAGCAGCAACTCGTCGCCGTCGCCCGCGCCGTCATCACCAACCCGAAGCTCATCCTCGCCGATGAGCCGACCGGCAATCTGCATTCAACACAGGGCAGAGAGATCATGGAACTCTTCAAACGCCTCAACGACGAAGGCACGACCATCATTCAAGTCACGCACTCCGAACAGAACGCCGCTTACGGCCGCCGCGTTATCAAGTTGGCGGACGGATGGATTGAAGCCGATTGATTCATTGTTTCATTGAGTCATTGAATAAATGGCTCAATGACTCAATCCGCTTTGTCCCAAATCCGCAATCGGCTTGTCCCGCGAGTGCGACCGGATGGAGCAAGGAAGGGTGAAAAAGTCGCGAAAATGGCGGGAAAATTGGTTGGCACGTGATTCGCTCAAGGTGTTCGGGAAGGGAAGTTGTTTTAGATCATGGTTGATATTCCCCGCAAAAAATCTGCGCGCAAGCGCCAAGTACGGATGGCGTTGTATGCGGTTGTGTTGGTCGGCGCGGTGTCGTTGATCACGTTCGGTGTGGCGCGCTTGAAGCCGGCCGCGCCGAGCGTCGAGGGCGGCACGCTCTGGAAGGACACGGTCAAGCGCGGGCCGATGGTCTTGCAGGTGCACGGCAACGGCACGCTTGAGCCGGAAGAGATTCGCGTCATCGCGGCGGCGACCCAAGGGCGCGTCGAGCGCGTGCTGGCCGAACCGGGCACGCCGGTCTCTGCGGGCACGGTGCTCTATGAGTTGAGCAACGCAGAGTTGCAACAGTCGGCTGTTGACGCCGAATACCAGTTGCGCGCAGCCGAAGCTGATCTAAACAACTTGCACGCGCGGCTGGAGAGCGAGCGCATGACGCAACAGTCTGCGACCGCGCAGGTGCACGCCGAATATCAACAGGCCAGACTGCAAGCCGACACGGACGAGGCGTTGGCCAAAGAAGGCTTGATCCCCGCGCTCAATCTGAAACTCTCGCGCGTGCGCGCCGAAGAGTTGGCCAACCGCTACGCCATCGAACAGAAGCGCCTCGACGGGCGCGTAAAATCCGACCAAGCGCAAGTCGCTTCGCAGCAAGCGCGCATCTCGCAACTCCAAGCCTTGCTCAAACTCAAACACGATCAAGTTAACACGCTCGCCGTGCGCGCAGGCACAGACGGCGTCTTGCAAGAGCGGCTTGTCGAAGTCGGACAAGAGGTCACGCCCGGCACGGTGCTCGCGCGCGTCGCCGAGCAACAGCACCTCAAGGCGCAACTCAAGATCGCCGAGACGCAGGTCAAAGACATCGCGCTCGGCCAACACGCAGACATAGACACGCGCAACGGCGTCATCCCCGGTCACGTCAGCCGCATTGATCCGGCCGCGCAGAACGGCACAGTCACAGTTGACGTGGCGCTCGACGGCGCGCTGCCGCAAGGTGCGCGCCCGCAGTTGAGTGTGGACGGCACGATTGAACTGGCGCGGCTGGATAACGTGCTCTATGTCGGCCGGCCCGCGTTCGGTCAAGCCAACAGCACCATCGGCATGTTCAAACTCGAACCCGACGGGCACGAAGCCGCGCGCGTGCAAGTCAAACTCGGCCGCAGTTCCGTCAACAACATCGAGATTTTAGACGGCTTGAAGGAAGGCGACACGGTGATCCTCTCGGATACCTCGCAATGGGACGCCTTCCAACGGATTCGATTGAACTGAAAAAACCGTGATAGGTGACGGGTGACAGGTGACAAGTGAAAACTTTTCTTCCTGTTGCCCGTCGCTAACTTCCTGTCACCTGTCGCTTGTTACCTGTCACGAGGAGATACTTTATGACCACATCACCCCAACCACTTATCCGGCTCGAAGACGTGAAGAAAGTTTTTTACACGGACGAGGTCGAGACGCACGCGCTCGCGGGCACACACTTGAGCATCGCGCCCGGCGAGTACGTCTCGATCACAGGCCCTTCGGGCTGCGGCAAATCAACGCTGCTCTCGATCCTCGGTCTCTTGGATACGCCGACCGATGGCAATTATTGGCTCAACAACCGGCCCGTCGCAGAGCTGTCGCCGTCGGAGCGCGCGCGCATACGCAACCGCGAAGTCGGCTTCATCTTTCAGAGCTTCAATCTGATCGGCGACTTGAACGTCTATGAGAACGTCGAACTGCCGCTCACCTATCGCGGCTTGTCGAGCGCCGAACGCAAAGAGCGCGTGACCGATGCGCTTGAGCGCGTCGGCATGGCGCATCGCGCTAAGCATCTGCCGAGCCAACTCTCCGGCGGTCAGCAACAGCGCGTCGCCGTCGCCCGCGCTGTCGCTGGTCAACCTTTGATCCTGCTCGCAGACGAGCCGACCGGCAACCTCGACTCCAAAAACGGCGAGGCGGTGATGGACTTGTTGCGCGAACTGCATCAAGGCGGCGCGACCATCTGCATGGTCACACACGACCCGCGTTATGCGCGCTACGCCGACCGCGCGATTCATCTCTTCGACGGGCGTGTCGTCAAAGAAGAGATCGGCAGCATCATCGGCACAGAAGAACCGGCCGAAGTCGCCTGAAGCTAGCAACGAGACGAGCGATGACGACCCTCTGGCAAGACATACGCTACGGCTGGCGCATGCTCTGGAAGTCGCCCGGCTTCACGCTCATCGCGCTCTTGACCATCGCGCTCGGCATCGGCGCAAACACGGCGCTCTTCTCGGTCGTCAACGCGGTGCTCTTGCGCCCGCTGCCGCTCCAACAACCCGCGACGCTCGTTGATGTCTGGGGCACAGACCCGCAGACGGGGGCGACGAGCGACGCCGTCTCGTTCCTCAACTTCAAAGACGTGCGCGCGCAGAACCACGTCTTCACAAACGTCGCGGCTTACGGCAATGCGTTCGCCACGCTCACAGGCAACGACGCGCCCGAAGCCCTCGACGGTCTCAACGTCTCACCCGAACTGTTTCCGCTACTCGACGTGCAGCCCGTCTTGGGCCGCGCCTTCATCGCGCAGGATGAACAGACGGGCGGCGCAGCCATCGTCATCAGTTATGAGCTTTGGCAGCGGCGCTTCGGTGCGCGTGCAGACATCGTCGGGCAAGCACTCACGCTCGACGGCAAACCGCGCACGATCATCGGCGTGCTGCCGGCGCATTTTAAGTTCCCAATCGATGACAGCGGTAATAGAGATTTCTGGCTACCGCTCGATCCCGCCGATGAGATGAACGCGAAGCGCGGCGTCGGCCATCTCGCCGTGCTCGCGCGGCTCAAGGACGGCGTTACGCTGCAACAGGCGCAGTCCGAGATGGACATAATCGCGCGCCGACTCGCCGAACAATATCCAGAGAACAACACGGGGCGCGGCATCCATCTCGCTTCGACCTACGAAGACACAGTCGGCGATGTCCGCCCGGCGTTGCTTGTGCTGCTCGGCGCGGTCGGCTTCGTGCTGCTGATCGCGTGCGCCAACGTCGCGAATCTCTTGCTGGCACGCGCGACTAGACGACGACGCGAGATCGCCGTCCGCACTACACTCGGCGCAACGCGCTGGCGCGTCGTGCGGCAATTGTTGACTGAAAGCCTGCTGCTTTCGCTCGCGGGCGGCGGCGCAGGTCTGTTGCTCGCACTGTGGGGCGTGGATGCGCTCGCGGGCGCGCTGCCAGATGACATGCCGCGCGGGCGCGAGATCGCACTCGATGGTCGCGTGCTCGCCTTCACGCTCGGCGTCGCAGTGCTCACGGGCCTCGTCTTTGGTCTCGCGCCTGCGCTCGCCGCTTCAAGGCTCGACGTGAACGAAGCTTTGAAAGAGAGCGGGCGCGGCACGGGCGGCGGCTGGCGACGCAATCGCGTGCGCAGCCTGTTGGTCGTCACAGAGATTGCGCTCTCGCTTGTCTTGCTCGTCGGTGCGGGACTGCTGGCGAAGAGTTTCGTGCGCCTGCGCGCGACCAATCCGGGATTCAACCCCGACCACGTCTTGACGCTCAGCGTTGCACTGCCCGAAGCGAAGTATGAGACACAGGCGGAGCGTGCACGCTTCTTTCAACAACTGCTCGCGCGCACTGCCGACATGCCCGGCGTCGCCGCGAGCGCCGCAGTCTTACCGCTCCCATTCTCCGGCGACGATGCGCACGCGAACTTCGAGATCGAAGGCCAACAAAGCGAAGGCGCGGGCGAATCGCCAAGCGCGCTCTCATACATCATCAGCCCCGACTACTTACGCGCGCTGAGTATCCCGCTCGTGAAAGGCCGCGCCTTCAATGAGCGCGACACAACGGAAGCGCCGCGCGTCGTGCTCATCAGTGAGACGCTTGCGCGCCGCTTCTTCGTCGGTGAAGACCCCATTGGGCGACACCTGATCCTTTCGTCCTTCGCCGATCTAGATAAACCTGCGACGTGCGAGATCGTCGGCGTCGTCGGCGACGTAAAGCACGCCGGTCTTGATGCGGAGGCTGAAGCCGCCTATTACCTGCCATACCAACAAGCGACGCTCCCTTTCATGTCGCTCGTCATACGCGGCACGAACGGCAACCCAACTGCGCTCGTCGCGGGCGCGCGCGCGAGCGTAGCGCAACTCGACCAGGATTTGCCGCTCACCGACGTCAAGCCGATGAACGAGTGGCTCGCCGCCTCGGTCGCGCCGCGCCGGTTCAACATGCTCTTGCTCGGCGGCTTCGCGCTGCTCGCGCTCTGCCTTGCGACGGTCGGCATCTACGGCGTGATGGCTTACGCGGTCGCACAGCGCACACATGAGATCGGCATCCGTCTCGCGCTCGGCGCGCAAGTCTCGGACGTACTGCGCCTCGTCATCCGGCAGGGCATGACGCTCACGCTCGTCGGCGTCGGCACTGGTCTCGCCGGCGCGCACGCACTGACGCGCGTGCTCTCGAGTCTGCTGTTCGGTGTGACAGCGACCGACCCGTTCGTCTTCGCGTGTGTGGCGCTGCTGCTCACACTGGTCGCGCTCGTCGCGTGCTATCTCCCCGCGCGCCGCGCCACAAAAGTCGATCCGATGATCGCATTGAGACATGAATAAGACTCAGATTTGAGATGAAGTAATGAACACGCTCTTACAAGACATACGTTATGGCTTGCGCGCGTTGCGCAAGCAGCCGGGCTTCACGGCCATCGCAGTGCTCGCGCTCGCTTTGGGCATCGGCGCGAACACGACCATCTTCAGCACGATCAACGCGCTCCTGCTACATCCTTTCAACTTCCGCGATGTGGATCGAATCGTCGCCATCTGGGAGACGCGCGACCGTAATGCGGATGAGCACGATGGCGGCGCGTTCGCCAACTATCTCGACATCAGAAATCAAACTCAGTCGTTCGAGTCAACAGCGGCGTGGTCGGGTTGGAACGCGAACTTAACCGAAGGCGATCAGCCAGAGCGGATTGAAGGCGCGGCCGTCTCGCCGCAGTTCTTCTCTGTCCTTGCAGTCCAACCCGCCGCCGGGCGCGCGTTTCTGCCTGAAGAGGAGCAGCCCGGACATGATCCAACCGTCATCATTAGCGATGGCTTGTGGCGGCGGCGCTTCGGTGCTGACCCATCAATCGTCGGGCGCAACGTCCGCATCAACGAGCGGGCCTTCATAGTTGTCGGCGTGATGCCGCAGAAATTCCTGTTTCCGCGCCCCAACATCGAACTATGGACGCCGCTCATCGCGGAAAAAGAGGACGTGACGGATCGCGGCGCGCATTATCTGCAAGTCATCGCGCGCCTCAAACCCGGCGCGGCGCTCGCGGGTGCGCAGAGCGAGCTTGATGCGCTCGCGCGCAGTCTCGCCGAGCAGTATCCGGCAACAAACGCGAACCGCTCATTCGTGGTCGAGAGCCTGCTCGATTCAGTCGGGCGCGGCCCCCGTCCTTATATGCTGATCTCTCTGGGCGCGGTGCTGTTCGTGCTCTTGATCGCTTGCGCCAACGTCGCCAACTTACAACTGATGCGCGCCACCGCGCGCCAACGTGAGATCGCCGTGCGGCTCGCGCTTGGCGCGTCGCGTTGGCGCATCATCCAGCAACTGCTGACCGAGAGTGTGTTGCTCGCGCTCGCGGGTGGGCTACTTGGTCTGCTGCTCTCTGTGTGGGCGGTGGATGCGATTGCGCACGGCGTGCCAGCGCACGTCGCACAGCTCGTTAGCGGTTGGGAGAAGTTAAGGATTGACTGGCGCGTCTTCGGTTTCACGCTGCTCATCTCGCTCGTGACAGGCATCGTGTTCGGCCTCGCGCCGGCCGTCCTTGCCACGCGCACGAATCTCAACGAGGCGCTCAAAGAGGGTGGACGCACAGGCACGACAGTCGGCGGGCGCGGACGCTTGCGTGCGCTGTTGATGATCTCCGAAGTGGCGCTGTCGCTCGTCTTGCTCGTCGGCGCGGGGTTGATGGTGCGTAGCTTCATCAGTCTGCTCAAGGTGCAGCCCGGCTTCAACGGGCAGAACGTGGTCACGATGAGCATCTCGCTCCCCTTCCGCAAGTACACGAAGCCGGAACAGAGCGCGGACTTCTACGCGCAACTGCTGGCGCGCGTCCGAGGTTTGCCCGGCGTCCAACACGCGGCGGCGGTCAATGTGATCCCGTTCGAGTTTAATGACGACAGCACGCACTTCCAGATCGAAGGGCGCGCGCCCTTCGCGCCCGGCTCAGAGCCGTTCGCAGACTTCCGCGTCATCACGCCCGACTACTTCAACGCGCTCGACATCCCCCTGTTGCAGGGACGCGCCTTCAACGACCACGACACTCCGAACGCGCCGCGCGTCGCGATCATCAGCGCCAAGATGGCACGCCGTTTCTTCGCAGGCCAGAACCCTCTGGGGCAGCGCCTACGCTTCGGCGACAACGCTTGCGAGATCGTCGGCGGCGTCGGCGACGTGCGCTACAAGAATTTCATAGACGAGCCGCGCGACGAACGGCTGCGTCCGGCCATCTACGTGCCACACGCGCAGCTTGGCTCATATCGTGGGCTGTCGGTCGTCGTGCGCGCCGCAGGCGATCCGGCCGCCCTGACCGCAGCAGTGCGCACAGAGGTGCAGGCGCTTGACAAGGATCAGCCCATCTACAACGTGCGGACGTTGCCGCAGGTCTTCGTCGAGGGCATGGCCCCGCAGCGCCTGACCGCGTTCATGTTCGCAGGCTTCGCGCTCGTCGCGCTGCTCTTGGCGGCGGTCGGTCTCTACGCCGTCATCTCTTATTCGGTCGCGCAGCGCACGCACGAGATCGGCATCCGCATGGCGCTCGGCGCTCAAGCCGGCGACGTGTTCCGGCTTGTCATCGGGCAAGGACTAAAGCTGATCGCCATCGGCGTCGCCATTGGGCTCGTCGGCGCGTTCGCGCTGACGCGCGTCATGGTCCGCATCCTTTACGGCGTCAGCGCCACCGACTTTGTGACCTTCGCCGGCATCTCGCTGCTGCTTGCGCTCGTCGCGCTCGCCGCGTGCTATCTGCCTGCGCGCCGCGCCGCGAAAGTCGATCCGATGATCGCGCTCAGATATGAATGAAAGGCACGTTCGTTACGACTGACTGCGGATAAACCGGAGAGTTGTGATGAGCACAATCATGCAAGACCTGCGTTACGGCACGCGGATGTTAGCGAAAGCGCCGAGTTTCACGGCCATCGCCGTGTTGTCGTTGGCGTTGGGGATCGGTGCCAACACGGCGTTGTTCAGCGTGATTGATGCGGTGCTGCTGAAGCGGCTGCCGGTGAAAGAGCCAGAGCGTTTGGTGCTCTTCAAATGGGTGGCGGGCGAAAAGTTCCGCCTCAATCACTATCAGGGAAACTCCAGCCGGGACGAGTCCGGCCGCTTAGTCAAAACCTCTTTCGCTTATCAAACCTACAAACGTTTCCGTGAGCAACAGTCCGATGTCCTCGCAGACGTGTTCGCCTTCGGCAGTGTCAGTCTGAATGTGAACGCGAACGGGCAAGCGGACGTGGCTAACGGGCAGGCCGTGTCCGGCAACTACTACGCGGGCTTAGGCGTGCCCGCGCTCATTGGGCGCACGTTCACCGATGAAGACGACAAAGCTTCGGCCGCGCCTGTCGCCGTCATCAGCTACCGTTACTGGCAGCGCCGCTTCAACGGCGAGCCGACGATTGTCGGCAAGCAGATCAATCTCAACAACAACGCCTTCACAGTCGTCGGCGTCACGCCGCCGGGTTTCAACGGCGCGATGCAAGTCGGCACATCACCCGACGTTTCGATCACCTGCGCTTGGGAGGCGCAGGTGATCGGCGAGCGTTCGCGCATGGCGAGCGAAGCTTGGTGGTTGACGTTGATGGGGCGCTTGAAACCGGGCGCGACGTTGGCGCAGGCGCAAGGACAGTTGGCCGGCGTCTTTCAGCAATCGGTCGTCGAACATCATGCGGCGCGTGAGGCGCAGGCGCAGACGCAAGGACAGAAAGCTCTGCCGCCGCTCGACCCGCATGATTATCCGCAACTGATCGCCGCCTCCGGCAGTCAGGGCGAGACGAACACGCGCGAGTCTTATCAGCGCCCGCTCTACTTGTTATTGGGCGTGGTCGCGCTCGTGCTGCTGATTGCGTGCGCCAACGTCGCCAATCTGCTGTTGGCGCGCGCCGCCGCGCGGCAACAGGAGATCGCGGTGCGGCTCGCTTTGGGCGCGAGTCGCGGGCGCTTGATCCGGCAACTGCTGATCGAGAGCGTGCTGCTCGCTGGGCTGGGTGGCACGCTCGGCGTCTTGCTCGCCTTCTGGATTAAAGACGGTCTGCTCGCGGTGAGCGATTGGGGCGGCCCGGGCATGGACGCGCTCAATCCCCAACTTGATCTGCGCGTGCTCGGCTTTACCTTCGCGCTCTCCTTATTGACGGGCCTACTCTTCGGCATCGCGCCCGCGTGGCGCGCGACGCGAGTTGATCTGACGCCCGCGCTCAAGGACAGCGGCCGGAGTTCAAGTCATGCCTCGCGTTCGTGGCTCACCAAGTCTTTGGTTGTGGCGCAAGTGGCGCTGTCTCTGTTGCTGCTCGTCGGGGCGGGTCTGTTCCTGCGCACGCTCATCAATCTCGAACGAGTCGAGACCGGCTTTAACAAGCGCAACCTGCTGCTCTTCACCGTCGAGCCGAACCTGATCGGTTACAAGGATGAGCGGCTGGCGAATCTTTATCAACAGATGTCCGAGCGCATCGAGGCTGTGCCCGGCGTGCGCGCTGTCACCTTCTCGCGCAAGACATTGCTGGCAGGGGGCGAGAGCGACCGCAGTGTATTTCTGCCGGGCGCGTCTGCCTCGGCCGACGATAGAGTAAAACCGGAGGGCGAGACATACATCCATCAGGTGCGCGAAAACTTTCTGGCGACGATGGAGATTTCGCTCCTCGCCGGGCGCAGCCTCACGGCGCAAGATGACACGCATGCGCCGCGCGTCGTCGTCGTCAACGAGACCTTCGCGCGCCGTTTCTTCGCAGGCGAAAACCCGATCGGCAAACGCTTCAGTTTCGATCCTGACCACTTCGACGAGGTCGAGATCGTGGGCATCGTCAAGGACGCCAAGTACACGAGGCAACGCGCCGAGTTTCCGCCGACAGTCTATCTGTCATGGTTGCAGGAACTGGGCAGCATGGGCGTGGCGACCTTCGAGGTGCGCAGCATGAATGAGCCGAGCACGAGCGTCGCCGCCATTCGGCAAGCGGTGCGCGAAGTTGAGGGCAACCTGCCGCTTAAAGAGATCAAGACGCAGATCGAACAGGGCGATGAGACGCTGGCGATGGAGCGTCTGTTTGCCAAGTTGCTCAGCTTCTTTGGGCTGCTGGCGCAGACGCTCGCCGCCGTCGGCATCTACGGCGTGCTGGCGTGGTCGGTCGCGCAACGCACGCACGAGATCGGCATCCGCATGGCCTTGGGCGCGAGTCGTGGCGATGTGTTGAAGATGGTGTTGCGGCAAGGACTGACGCTCGTCGTGCTCGGCATCGGCTTGGGCCTCGTGAGCACCTATGTGTTGCTCAAATATCTGGCGAGCGTCACGCGCATGTTGTACGGCGTCGCGCCGACCGATCCGCTAACCTTCGGCGCGATCACGTTGTTCTTAACGCTGGTCGCACTCATCGCTTGTTATCTCCCGGCGCGGCGTGCGATGAAGGTCGATCCGATGGTCGCGCTGAGATACGAATAAAAGCTGGCCGTTGTCCGTAGTCAGTTGTCCGTTGTTTTGTAACGCGAGTTGCAGGCTGAAGATGAGACGGCAACTGCCGAAAGAAGAACAACGGACAACAGACAACTGACTACGGACAGAACCGAAGGTTCATGTTATGAGCACAATCTGGCAAGACCTGCGTTATGGCGTGCGCGTGTTGTGGCAGAGTCCGGGCTTCGCGCTGGTCGCGGTGTTGACGCTGGCGCTGGGCATTGGCGCGAACACGGCCATCTTCTCGGTCGTGCGCGCGGTGCTGTTGCGCCCTTTGCCTTACTCGCAGCCGGAGCAGTTGGTCTGGATGCAAGAGGATGCGGGCGATGTGCAGAACCGTTGGGTCTCTTATCCAAACTTCGTTGATTGGCGCGCGCGCAATCATAGCTTCGCCGCGCTGTCCGTCACGCGCGGTTGGACGTTGACGCTCACGGGTGACGGCGAGCCGGAAAGCCTCAACGCGCGCATGATCTCGGCCCAGTACTTCGACGTGATGCGCGTCCGCCCCTTCTTGGGCCGCGCCTTCCTGCCCGAAGAGGATAAGTACGGCGCGCAAGCCGTAACGGTATTGAGTTACGGTTTTTGGCAACGACGCTTCGGCGGCGATCAGAATATCGTCGGCCGTAACGTCACGCTCGACAATCGGCCGTTCATGGTCGTCGGCGTCATGCCGCGCGACTTTCAATATCAAGGGCCGCCACCCCTTTGGGTCTTGATCGGCCAATGGGCCGGCGAGGGCGGCTGGTTACAGCGCGACGTGCGCGTGGCCGGCTACGTGATTGGCCGGCTTAAACCGGGCGTCACGATCCAGCAAGCGCAGGCCGACATGGACGCGATCAAAGCCGACTTGACGCGCGAGTATGCTTGGACGAACGCGGGGCACAACATACGCATCACGTCGCTCTACGAACACACGGTCGGCGAGTCGAGCAAATCTCTGTGGTTGCTGTTCGGCGCGGTCGGCTTCGTACTGCTGATCGCGTGCGCGAATGTCGCCAATCTACTGCTCGCGCGAGCGACGACGCGACGACGCGAGTTCGCTATCCGCGCGGCCCTCGGCGCATCGCGCTGGCGGCTGATGCGGCAACTGCTCGTCGAGAGCATGTTGCTCTCGGCATTGGGCGGCGCGCTCGGATTGTTGTTGGCGCTCTGGGGCGTTGACCTGTTGCGCGCGGCCGAGCCGGCCGCGATCCCGCGCGTTGAGACCATCGGGATTGACCGGCTGGTGCTGTGGTTCACGTGCGCGCTCTCGCTGGCGACCGGGGTCGTCTTCGGCCTCGCACCAGCGTGGCAATCGGCCAAGACGAATCTCTCGGAGGCTTTGAAAGAGGGCACACAGACGTTTGCCGGCGGCGCGGGCCGGCGTCTGCGCGCCGCTTTGGTCGTCACGGAGATCGCGCTCACGCTGGTGCTGCTTGTCGGCGCTGGCCTACTGACGCGCAGCCTCGCGCGGTTGCTCACAACTAACTCCGGTTTTGATCCGCACAACGTCTTAACCATATCCTTCTCGCTGCCGAAGACAAGCTACCCGAAGGGCGAGCAGGTCAATCGCTTTCATCAGGAGTTGTTAAGTCGCGTCGCGCAACTGCCGGGCGTCGAGGCCGCGTGCTTGTCAAACAGTCTGCCGGGTCTCGACAGTTGGCAGAACGACATTGCCGTCGAAGGGCACGCACCCGTCAAGCCCGGCGAAGAGATCAACGTTGATTGGAGCATCGTGAGCGAGCGCTACTTCGACGTGATGCGGATTCCCCTGTTGCGCGGGCGCACGTTCACGCCCGAAGAAGCGCGCGAGGGGCGGCCCGTCGTCGTCGTGGACGAGACGCTCGCGCGCCGTTTCTGGCCCGATGGCGACGCCTTGGGCAAACACATCAAGTACGACAGCCCCACGCCGCATGAGATCATTGGCATCGCCGGCAACGTGAAAAACTTCGGGCAAGAAGCGGCGGGGCGCATACGCATCTACACGCCGGCAGGACGCGCAAACCTGCAACTCAGCACGCTGAGCGTGCGCATGCGGACGCCGGATGCGCAAGGGATGGCGGCGGCCATCGCGCGTGAAGCACATGCGCTGGACAAAGACCTGCCGCTTACGGATGTCGAAACAATGACGCAGATTTTGAGGCATGAAGCCGCGCCGCGCACGTTCAACGTGATCCTGTTGGGTCTATTTGCGGCGCTGGCCTTGCTGCTCGCGGCGGTCGGCATCTACGGCTTGATGAGTTATGCGGTGGCGCAACGCACGCAAGAGATCGGTGTCCGCATGGCCTTGGGCGCGCAAAGCAAGGACGTGCTGCGCTTGATCGTCGGCCAAGGCTTGCGCTTGACGCTCGTCGGCGTCGCGCTCGGTCTCTTGTGCGCCCTTGCTTTAACGCGCGTGCTGGCGAGCTTGCTGTACGGCGTCAGCGCGCACGATCCATTCGTCTTCGCGTGCGGCGCGTTGCTGCTCGCGTGCGTCGCCGTGTTGGCCAGCTACCTGCCGGCGCGCAGAGCGACCAAAGTTGATCCGATGATCGCGCTACGTTATGAACGATGAAAGTGGAATGATGAATGACAGACAAGTTGCTTCTAATTCATCATTCATCATTCATCGTTCATCATTTCAGAAAACCGGAGGTTTTCAATGACCAACCTTTGGCAAGATATTCGTTATGGTTTTCGCCGCTTGCGGCAGAGTCCGGGCTTTACGGCGTTGGCGATCCTGTCGTTGGCTTTGGGCATCGGCGCGAACACGGCCATCTTCAGTCTGGTTGATACGGTGCTGTTGCGCCCGTTGCCGGTGGCGCAC
>QHXQ01000100.1 GCA_003223935.1 Acidobacteriota bacterium
GTCCAAGGATAACGATTGCGCGCCTCAGCGCCGAAGGCTGCGGGCGTCGGCGTGATGTCTTGCACTTGATGCGTGCGTTTGTCGAAGCGATAGAGTTCGCCGCCGGTCGAGCCGCCCCAGACGACGTTCGGGTTCACCGGATCAGGCAAGATGTAGCCGCTCTCGCCTGCGCCAATCGGATACCAATCGCGAAAAGTGATCAGCCCGAAGTCGCTGCGACTCGCTACGGCCGCTGTGCCGCTGTCCTGCTGCGCGCCATAGACGTAATAAGGGAATTGATTATCAACCGCGACGTGATAGAACTGCGCGGTCGGTTGGTTGTACCAACTGCTCCAAGTGCGCCCGCCGTTGACTGTGATGATCGTGCCTTGGTCCACGCCTGAGATCATGCGCTGCGGATCGTCTGGATCGATCCAGAGCGCGTGATAGTCATCGCCGCCGGGCGCGCCTCTGAACGCTTGAAAGGTGTGCCCGCCGTCAGTTGAACGATAGATCGAGACATTCGAGATATAGACGACATCAGGATTGCGCGGATCAACCGTCACGCCACTGAAATACCATGCGCGCCCAATGATGCGCGGATCAGTGCCGACCAACTGCCAACTTTCGCCCGCGTCATCCGAGCGATAAAGCCCGCGCGGGTCGGCATCAATCGAAGCATAGACACGCCGCCCACCTGCGACGACGGCGAGGCCGATCCGCCCGATCTGTTTCTCCGGCAGCCCATGCCCGCGAAGCTCCCTCCACGTCACGCCGCCATCGGTTGATTTATACAATCCGCCGCCCGGCCCATTGACCGGCGCATACGTGCTCCACGCCGGCCGGCGCGCGTTCCACATCGCGGCATAAACCGTCCGCGCGTTGTCTGGATCGTAAGCGAGATCAGCCGCGCCCGTGTTCTCGTCCTTGTAGAGCGTCTTTGTCCAAGTCTTGCCGCCGTCGGTTGAACGAAACACGCCGCGCTCCGCGTTCGGGCCGAAGCCGTGACCAAGCGCGGCAACGAGCACGGCGTTCGGATCGTGTGGATCGACGAGCACGCGGCCGATCTGTTGTGTGTCTGTGAGGCCAAGGTGCGTCCAAGTCTGGCCGGCGTCCGTGGATTTATACATGCCGTCGCCGAACGAGATGTCGGAGCGCATGTCTGCTTCGCCGCTGCCGACGTAGATGATGTTCGGATCGGAGGGCGCAACGGCGAGCGCGCCAATCGAAGCGATGGGTTGACCATCGAAGATCGGCGTCCAAGTCTGCCCCGCGTCGGTCGTCTTCCACACGCCGCCGGCAACAGCGCCGAAGTAGAACGTCTCAGGCTGCCCGCGCACGCCGCTCACCGCCAGCACGCGCCCGCCGCGATGCGGGCCGATCATGCGCCAACGCATGGCGGCATACATGTTCGGCGGCACGTCCGCAGCCGTTGGGCGTGTGGCATAAGGCAGCGCGAACAATGCAAACAAGATGAAGAGGCAATATGCCGTTCGTTTGATGAGTAGCATCGAGATGACCCTTGTGAACGAAATTAGTTTTACCGATCAGGCGCGACGGCCGCCGTGTTGCCGTTGAGATAACGGTCGAACCAATAGACCTGCCAATTGAGACTCTCGACCAGATGCTTCGGCTCGCCCGTGCGCGTGAGATTGTGGTTCTCGCGCGGGAAGATAACGATCTCCGATGGCACGCCGAAGTGCTGCAACGCGCGAAACCATTGTTCGCCCTGTTCAAGCGGCACGCGATAGTCGTTGTCTGAATGCAGGATCAAGATCGGCGTCTTCACGTTCATCGCATATTTCAAAGGCGAGCGTTCCCAGTAAAGATCGAACTTCTCAAATAGATCGCCGCCGAAATCTAGCCGGTGGCCGTAGGCACCGTCGCGCGTGCCTTCGTCGCTGATGAAATCAACGACGCTGCGCAGTGTAACGGCCGCCTTGAACATGTTCGTATGCCCGACGATCCAGTTGGTCATATAACCGCCGTAGCTGCCGCCGGTCACGCCGAGTCTATCGCGATCAAGCCACGAATATTTATTGAGCGCCGTCTCGACGCCGTTCATGATGTCCGTGTAATCCTTGCGGCCCCATTCACCTTCGATGCCGCGCTCGAAACGTTGCCCGTAACCGGTCGAGCCGCGCGGGTTCGTGTAGAGCACGGCCCAACCGCGCGCCGCATAGACTTGAAACTCATGAAACCAATCAACGCCGTATTGCCCGGCCGGCCCGCCATGCACGCTCAAGATCAACGGATACTTCTTACCCGCTTGCCAGCCGACGGGCTTGACGAGAAAGCCGTCTATGTCCCAACCGTCCGCGCCCTTGTAGGTGAAGCGTTCGACATCTTGCAGTTGCAGTTGGTGCCAGAGTCTTTCGTTGAGGTGCGTCAACTGCCGCTCGTGCTGACCGTTGAGATCAGCGACATAGAGATCGTCTAGGTGTTTGAAGTCATTGACGGTGTAAACCATGCGACCCGTCTGATCGTTGATGTCTGCGCCGCGCACGGCCCGCGCGCCGTGTGTGACTTGCTGGATGGTCTTTGCGCCAACGTCTATGCGAAAGATGTGATACTCGCCTTTAACGCCCGTGCCGAAATAGAGCGCGCGCCCGTGTTCGACCCAAGCGAGAGCGCTTGGGATCAGATCGAGGTCTTTCGCTGCTAATGTCGAAGGCGCGCCGCCCATGCTTGGCGCGAGCCAGATTTTCGGATGGTCGCGTTCGTGCACCGCACCGATGAACGCAATCGTCCGGCCGTCGGGTGACCAACGCGGGTTGTTGTCTTCCTCTTCGTGATCGGAAATCTTTGTGAGCGCGCCGCCCGCTGCGCTGATGACCCACACGTCCGAATTGCGGCTCTCGTCGAAAGCCTTGCCGGTGCGATCAGAGACGAAGGCGATCCGCGTGCCGTCGGGTGACCATTGCGGGTCTGTGTCGTTCCAATCTTCGCCCGAAGTGATCCGCTTCGATGCGCCGGTCTTTACGTCAACGACGAAGATGTGGCTGCGTTTGTCGTCGAACCAACCCGTGTCGTTGAACTTGTACGAAGGATGAAAGTAATGGCGCACGTCGCTGCGCGATGGATGTTCATCGCTCGGGCCTGTGCGACTGAGCAAGACGATGCGCGTGCCATCGGGCGACCACTGCACGTTGCTCGCGCCGTTTTTGAGATTGGTCAAGCGGCGCGGCTCGCCGCCCTGCATCGGCAGCAGATAGACCTGCGTGCGCGGCGTCTCGGCGGCGCTCGTCGTGCTCAAGGCACTTGAAACGCCGGGCGTGCTTGGCGTGGTCGGCGTCGGCTCAGGTGTGGGCGCTTGCATCGGGCTTGATGCGGGCGTAGGACTCGCGTTGGGCTGTGGGTTTGTCTGTGGGTTTGTCTGTGCCGTGTTGCTCTCTGCGCCTGCGGGGCGCGACGAGAGGAAGGCGAGGTATTGTCCATCGGGCGACCAGCGCGGCGAATTGGACGACTGCGGGCTGTTGGTCAACTGGCGCGGCGGTTGGCTGCCGTCTGTTGCGACGAGCCAGATATTCGACTGGCGTCGGTTCTGTCTCTGATCAATCGTGGTCACGACATAAACGACCCATTTGCCGTCGGGCGAAAGATTCGGATCGCTTAAGAACTCGAACGCAAAATAATCTTCCGGCGTAATGCCGCGCTTCGTCTCCGGCCTTTGCGCCCAAGTCGTGACGAACAGCAACGCGACAAAGAGTGTCGTGCCCGACAAGCAGACGATCTTTTTCATCAGCTTTCTCTCCGCGAAGAGGAGACTACCGAATCGGAATAGAAGTTCATCCGATCTGATTGGCGCAACTTAATCTCTGTAAATCTCAATCACAGCTTTTCCGTCCGGCCCGATAAAGCCGCGATACATGCCGGCGGTGTTGAAGGACATGGCGACATGGCCCTCATGATCAAGCACGATGACGCCGCCCGTGCCGCCCAACTGTTTGACCTTATCGAGCACCGCATCGGCCGCGTCCTTGACCGACATGCCTTTGTAACCGACCAGCGCCGAGATGTCATGCGCCACGACCGAACGGATGAAGAACTCGCCGTCGCCGGTGGCAGAGACGGCGCAGGTCTGATTGTTGGCATACGTGCCCGCGCCGATGATGGGCGAGTCGCCGATGCGCCCGAACTTCTTGTTGGTGATGCCGCCCGTCGAAGTGCCGGCCGCGAGGTTGCCCGCTTTGTCGAGCGCGACCGCGCCGACTGTGCCATGTTGGTCTTCGTCAGCCATTAAAGGAGCAACTAAGCGGCTCGTCTTCTTCGGCGGCTTGCTGCGTTCCTCTTCAACCTTAGCGCGCCACTCTTTCCAACGCCGCTCGGTGTAAAAATAACTCTGCGGCACAAGCGCGACGCCCTGTTGTTTGGCGAAAGTCTCCGCGCCATCGCCGGCCATCATCACGTGTGGCGATTTTTCCATCACCATGCGCGCGAGGCTGATCGGGTTCTTGATGTGTTTGAGGCCGGCGACCGAGCCGGCCATGAGCGTGCGCCCGTCCATGATCGAAGCGTCGAGTTCATTCGTGCCTGCGCTCGTGAAGACCGCGCCCTTACCCGCGTTAAAGAGCGGTGAGTCTTCCATGATGCGGAGCGCCGCTTCGACCGCGTCGAGCGCGCTGCCGTTGTTATTAAGGATGCGATAGCCAGCTTCGAGCGCTTCGGTGAGTTTGGCGCGATACTCTTTCTCTAGTGCCGGCGTCATCTTGCTGCGCTCAATCGCGCCCGCGCCGCCGTGTATGGCGAACATGAATTGCGGCCGTGCGGCCGGCCCAGTCCGCGCCGACGCGCCCTCTTCGGCAGTTCGATTCGAGTTTCTATTTTGCGCGTCAACCGGCAGCATGTTCAGCCAGCATACCTGCAAGCAGAGAAAGAAGACGAGGCTATAGTTTCTTTTTCGCATCTGAAGTCTCCGGGCACTGAAGGATGTGGAGAGATATTAACCGCTCTTGCCCGCGCGCGCTAGAGGGCGCAATAGACGACCAGAGAGATGGAGAGGAAGAAAAGCCGTGACAGGTGACAGGACAGAACGTTTTTCTTGGCACCTGTCACTTGGCACCTGTCACGGCAGTTAATGGCACAACTTGGACGTTCGCGTCACGCACCTCTGATAGAAAACGGTTGATGACTGAGCCGTGCAGGAGTATGTCCAAGCGCGAGCGGGACGATTGCCCGAAGACGATGTGCGTGATCCCTTCACGGCGCGCAAACTCAATCAGCGCGTCGGCGACATGGCGCGACTTGAGCCGCACAACCTTCGCACCGAGTTCTTCCGCGAAGCGTATATTCTCCTGCAAAGCGGCGTAGTCTTCAGGCTTGATCCGCCCCGGTTCTTCGCGCGGCGTCTCGACATAGACGGCATACCAATCGGACGCGAGTCGGCCGGCGATGCGCGAACCTGTGCGCAGCAACTTCTTCGCACTGCCGCGCGAAGCCATCGCGACCATCACTTTCTCAGGGATGACTGCCTGCTCCAAACCTTCGCGCGTGCGATAGTCGTGCGCCTTCACCGCTTGATCTTCCGCCGCTTGCCGGAGCGCGAGTTCTCTGAGCGCGGAGAGGTTGCCTTTGCGAAAGAAGTTGTTGAGCGACTGCTCGATCTTCTCGACGCCGTAAATCTTGCCTTGGCGCAAGCGCGTGCGCAGCGTGTCAACCGACACGTCCACGTTGACCACTTCATCCGCGCGCCGCAAAAAATGGTCGGGCACGGTCGCGCGCACGCGCACACCCGTCGTGCGTGCAACCGCATCGTTCAGCGATTCGAGGTGCTGAATGTTGACGGCCGTGATGACCGAGATGCCCGCGTTCAAAAGCTCAAGCACATCCTCATAACGCTTGCGATGCTTCGCGCCGGGCACGTTCGTGTGCGCTAGTTCGTCAACGACGACGATAGTCGGCCTGCGTTCAAGCACAGCATCAACATCCATCTCTTCGAGCGTCACGCCGCGATATTCGATCCGGCGCAACGGCACGCGCTCAAGCTCGCCGATGAGTGCAGACGTCTCCGCGCGCCCATGCGCTTCGATGACGCCGATCACGATGTCCACGCCTTGCCGCTTGAGCGCGTGCGCGTCTTCGAGCATCTGATACGTCTTGCCGACGCCCGGCGCTGCGCCGATATAGACACGCAGACGCACCCGCTCGCCCTCCGTCAGTTTGGCGAGCAGCGTCTCCGGCGTCGGACGATGATTACCATCGCTCATCGTTTACGGTTTGGGCATCGGCTTGCGCTCATCGAGCGCTAGATTAAGTAGCAGGACATTGACGCGCGGTTCGCCCAACAGACCAAACGTGCGCCCGCTCGTGTGCGCGGCCGCGATGCACCGCACCTCGTCTTCACTCAAGCCGCGCTCGCCCGCCACGCGCGCCACTTGAAACTCGGCCGCCGCAGGCGTGCTGTCTGGATCAAGGCCTGAAGCCGAAGTCGTCACCAGATCAACCGGCACAAGCCGGCCCGGATTATCAACCTGCGCTTGCGCCACGTCGGCTTTGATCCGTTCGATCAACTTCTTGTTAGTCGGCCCGTAGTTCGAGCCGGACGACGCGCTCGCGTCGTAGCCGGTCGTGCCCGCCGCCGACGGGCGCGAGTGAAAATAACCGGGCGACGAGAACGGCTGACCGATAATGCGCGACCCCGTGATCGTGCCGTCAGCGCGCCGGATCAGTTGCCCGTTGGCCTTGTCGCGGAAGATGACTTGCGCGAGGCCAGTCACGGCGAGCGGATAGACCAGCCCCAACAGGATCGTCGTAACGATGGTCATCAAAACGGCTGTGATTAGATTCTTCATAAAAGTTTTCATGCTAACCCAATAGTATGAATGAGCACGTCAATGAGCTTGATGCCGATGAACGGCACGATGATCCCGCCCAAACCGTAGAGCAAAAGATTTCGGCGCAAGAGCGACGCCGCGCTCATCGGGCGATACTTCACGCCTTTCAAAGCAAGCGGGATGAGCGCGATGATGACGAGCGCGTTGAAGATGACGGCCGAGAGAATGGCCGACTGCGGCGTGCGCAGGCCCATGATGTTCAAAGCGTTCAGCACCGGAAAAGCGGCGGCGAACATCGCCGGGATGATGGCGAAATATTTCGCCACGTCGTTGGCAATCGAGAACGTAGTGAGCGAGCCGCGCGTCATCAAGAGTTGCTTGCCGATCTCCACGACTTCGATCAGCTTCGTCGGGTTCGAGTCGAGGTCAACCATGTTGCCGGCCTCTTTCGCGGCCTGCGTGCCGGTGTTCATCGCCACGCCCACATCTGCTTGCGCCAGCGCGGGCGCGTCGTTCGTGCCATCGCCGGTCATGGCGACGAGTTTGCCTTCCGCCTGCTCGCGTTTGATGAGCGCCATCTTGTCTTCGGGCTTGGCTTCGGCGAGGAAATCGTCCACGCCCGCTTCGCGCGCGATGGTTGCGGCGGTCAAGGGATTGTCGCCCGTGATCATCACGGTCTTGATGCCCATCTGGCGTAGTTGATTGAACCGCTCACGCATGCCGCCCTTGACGATGTCTTTCAGATAGATGACGCCGAGCGGGCGTCGGCCTTCAGCGACGACGAGCGGCGTGCCGCCCTCGCGCGCGATGCGTTCGACGATGCCGCGCAATTCCGGCACGGTGCTCCCACCGCTCGCAACGATGTAGCGTTCGACAGCATCAACCGCCCCTTTGCGTATCTCGCGCCCGTCGTAGTTGACGCCGGACATGCGCGTCTGCGCGGTGAAGGGAATAAAGTGCGCTTCGTGCGGCGCAAGCTCGCGCCCGCGCAAGTTGTAACGCGCTTTCGCCAGCACGATGATCGAACGACCTTCGGGCGTCTCGTCTGCGAACGAAGAGAGTTGCGCGGCATCGGCCAACTCTGTCTCTTCAATGCCATTGAGCGGAATGAACTCGGTCGCTTGCCGATTGCCGAGCGTGATCGTGCCGGTCTTGTCCAAGAGCAGAGTGTTGACATCGCCCGCCGCCTCAACCGCGCGCCCCGACATCGCCAGCACGTTATGCTGCACGAGCCGGTCCATGCCAGCGATGCCGATGGCTGAGAGCAGCCCGCCGATGGTTGTCGGGATCAGACAGACGAGCAGAGAGACGAGCACGAAGATCGTCTGTGGCGCGCTCGAATAGATGGCGAAGGGTTGCAGCGTGACGACCGCGAGCAGAAAGATGATCGTGAGGCCCGCGAGCAGGATCGCCAAGGCGATCTCGTTTGGCGTCTTCTGCCGTTCTGCGCCTTCGACGAGCGCGATCATGCGATCAAGAAAAGTCTCGCCGGGGTTCGACGTAATGCGAATCTTGATCTGATCCGAGAGCACGCGCGTGCCGCCTGTGACGGCCGAGCGGTCGCCGCCCGCTTCGCGTATGACGGGTGCGCTCTCGCCCGTGATCGCAGACTCGTCAACTGATGCGACGCCTTCGATGATCTCGCCGTCGCCGGGGATGAACTCGCCGGCCACGACGATGACAACGTCGTCTTTGCGCAGTTGTGGCGCGTTGACCATCTCCGTCTTACCATTAGGCAGTAGCCGCCGCGCAGTCGTCTCCGTCCGCGCTTTGCGCAGGTTGTCGGCCTGCGCTTTGCCGCGCCCTTCGGCCATCGCCTCGGCGAAGTTCGCAAAGAGCACTGTGAACCAGAGCCAGAGCGTGATCTGCAACTCGAAGAGCGTGTTGGTCACGCCCGCGACAGGCGCGATGAGACCGCGCACGAGTTCGAGCGTGGTCAAGACGCTGCCGACCTCGACGACGAACATCACGGGGTTGCGCAGCATCGTGCGCGGGTTCAGCTTGATAAACGCATCAATCGTCGCCCGCTTGATGATCTTCGCGTCCCAGATCGAAATCTGCTTTGACTTTTCAGCCATCTATTCAACCTCAGAAAGTTTGGCACGCACGCATCAGCAGGTGCTCAACTACAGGCCCGAGACTCAAGGCCGGGAAGAATGTCAACGCGCCAACGATCACGATGACGCTCACCAAAAGCGTCGTAAACAGTGGCGACGTGACCGGGAATGTGCCCAAGGATGGCGGCACAGTCTTCTTGCGCGCGAGATTGCCGGCCAGCGCCAGCATCGGGATGATCATGAAGAAGCGCCCGAAGAGCATGTCGAGACCCGTGGTCGTGTTGTACCAGTATGTGTTCGCGGAGATGCCGGCGAAGGCCGAGCCGTTGTTGCCCGCGCCCGACGTGAAGGCGTAGAGAATCTCCGAGAGTCCGTGCGGCCCGGCATTATTGAGTTGCGACGTGCCGAAGCTGGGCGCGACCGACGAGATGGCCGCCAAGACCAGAATCAAGAGGGGGAAGATGAGCACGTTGAGCATGGCCATCTTCACGTCGTAAGCCTCAATCTTCTTGCCTAAGTATTCGGGCGTGCGCCCGACCATCAGCCCGGCGATGAAGACCGAGAGCACGACGTAGATCAAGACGCCGTACAACCCACTGCCCACGCCGCCGAAGACCACTTCGCTGAGCATGATGTTTGTGAGCGGCACGAGGCCGCCGAGCGGCGTGAAGCTGTCGTGCATCGAGTTGACCGCGCCGCAGGATGTGTCGGTCGTGACGGTGGCCCAGAGCGCGGAGTTGGCGACGCCGAAGCGCACCTCTTTGCCCTCCATGTTGCCGCCCGGTTGCAGTGCGCTCGCGGTCTGATCTGTGCCAGCGAGCAGAGGATTGCCCCGCGCTTCAGCCCAGTATGAGACGGCGATGCCGACGAAGAAGAGCACGGTCATCGCCGCGAACACGGCCCAGCCGTGCCGTTGCGATCCGGTCATACGCCCCAACGTGTAAGTCAGCCCGGCCGAGATGGCGAAGATGCAGAGCAGCTCAAAGAAGTTCGAGAAGGGCGTCGGATTCTCAAAGGGGTGCGCCGAGTTGGCGTTGAAGAAGCCGCCGCCATTCGTGCCGAATTCTTTGATGATCTCCTGCGAGGCGACCGGCCCCTGCGCGATTGTCTGCTCGGTGACGGTCTGCCGCTCCTTCTGCGTCGTGCCGTCCGCGTTGGTGATGACGTTGCCCGCCGCGTCCTTCTTGTCCACTTCGACGGTCTGCGGGTCAACCAGCTTCGCCGTGTCGTAGGGGCGGAAGTTCTGCACGACGCCCTGCGAGACGAGCACGAGCGCGCCGACCAAGCAGATGGGCAGCAGCACGTAGAGATTGCAGCGCACGAAGTCCACCCAGAAGTTGCCGATGGTCGCGGACTCGCGCCGTGCGATGCCGCGAATGAAGGCGATGGCGAGCGCGATGCCGACGGCGGCCGAGGTGAAGTTGTGATAAGCGAGGCCCGCCATCTGCGTCAGATAGCTCATCGTCGTCTCGGGCACGTAGGATTGCCAGTTCGTGTTCGTCGTAAATGAGACGGCCGTGTTGAAGGCCGAAGCGGCGAACCCTGTGCTCGAACTTGCCGCGTCCACGCCCGGCAGCTTCTGCGGGTTGAGCGGCAGCACGCCTTGCAAGCGTTGGATCAGATAGAGCAAGAGCAGCGAGACGAGGCTGAACAGGAGCATCGCTGTGGCGTATTCTGTCCAACGCATCTCGCGCGTCTCGTCCACGCCCGTCAGGCGATAGAGCAGACGCTCGACGGGCCGCAGGACCGGATGAAGAAACGTGCGCTCGCCGCCAAAGACGCGGGTCATGAAGACGCCGAGCGGCTTCGTGAGCGCAAAGGTGATCGCGAAGAAGAGTAGAATTTGCAGCCAGCCGTTTGCAGTCATGTCAGAACTTCTCCGGGCGCAGCAGTGCGTATGCCAGATAGACGAGCAGCAGCGCCGAGACCGCCAAGCCTAAAATTGATTCGAGATTCATCACGCGCTCCTCATTGCAACTTCTCGCAGCCGCGCACATAGGCGAGCGCGAGCAGAAAGAAGCTGATTGTGATCGCAACATAGATCAGATCGAGCATCTCCGGTCTCCAGTCTCAGTTGAAGTTGTAGCCCAACTCGAAATAGAAGAAGTGATTCCCGTGGCGCACCTGACTGTTGCCGAGCGAGTAGGCGGCCACGCCGGTCAACTTCGGCGTCAGCTTGTAGGCCGCGCCCGTCGTCAAATAGCCGCTTGCTATCCGACCAGTGAACCAGTCCGCGTTGAGGTTCAACTTCTTCGTCACCGGCTGCTCAAAGGTGAACTGCCCGCCAGCGCGATTAGCGTTCGGCGCAACCACGTTCTTGCTGAAGAAATAACTACCGAAGCCCAAGCGCGTGCCCGGCTTGAAACTCTTCTGCACCATCGTGTAGGCGTATGTGCCTGCGTTGTAAGTCTTGTTGCGGACGGGAAGCAGCAGATTGTCGCCCACGACGATGGCCCAACCGTTAGCGCCGCCATCGTAAACTTGCCACTTGACGGCAGGCGCAAGCGTCGTCATGTCCGGCCCCGGTTGCACATTGCCAAGCAGGTTCAAGCCGACTTCGACGCGATGACCAGCGCCGACAACGAGGCGCGGCACAAACGACGAGAAGTGGCCGAGCGCATCCGTATCGTTCGGCTTCACGCTCAGGTCCAACTCGAAATAGACCTTGCCGCGCGTGAGCACGTCTGTCGTCGGCACGTTGAAGACGGTTTGCTGTGCGTGAGCCGTCGGTGCGCTACCACACAGACACAGGAGCATCGGGAAGAACAGCCGCATGTAACTAACTCTGCTCATGCTTGCCAACTAGCAGCCGTGAATCACGCGCTCGACGGGTGTCAGTCCGCGCTGATCAAAAGAAGGCGGGACGAGGCTATCTTCGACTTTCGCCGCGCCGCCCCCGTGCTGCCTGCGCGCGGCGTTGATAGAGGTCATGTCTGTGAATGCCAGCCCGCACAGCGTGCCGCTCAGAAAGATCGCCGCATAAAGGATCGAGCTTGAGAGTGGGGCACGCAGATAGATCAAATCCGGCGCGAGCGTGCGCGGCGCGAAGGTGGCGAGCAGATATAGAATTAGAATCGCGATGATGCTCTGGAGGTAGAAGCCCTTGCCAATGGTCTGCCGTCTCGCTTCAGGCCAAGCGGTTGTGTCTGCCACGCACATCATCGGCTGGCGCTGCCAGCATCTCGCTAACTCAAGCTCATGCAGACAGACCTCTTGCAACACGAGCCTTGCGTCGGGCGGGCACGCATCCTGCGTCCACAGATATGCGGCGAGCGCGCGTTCAGCACATGCGAGCCAATATGAACAGTCTGGCGCGAGCCTGCGTCGGCTGCTGCGTGCGATCTGCGCTCGCGCGGCCGGCGCAAACTCAACGACGACCTCATGCTCGCGTCCGAACGGATCGCGCACGATAAAGCGATGCACACCCGGCACGCTTGTCGGCGCAGACGCAAGCTCGCAGGCCCGGATAATGTGAAATCTATTCTCCGTCACTAGCTCGATGAGGGCGCGCTTGCGGCCATCAGACTGCGACGCAGACGCGGCCTTATTCGTCGCCATTGTCGCCCTCTGCCTCTTCCTTGCGGCTGCGCGCTACCAACAAGGCGCGCAGCCGCGCGAGCATCTCTGTGCGCCCGGCCCCGCGCATCTCTGCGGCGAGTCGGGCCAGCGCGACCGTAACGATCTCTCTGTGATGAAAGTCCTCCATGCCGTGCTCGTGCGTCACTTCGAGCCACAACTTGTGTATGAGATCGACATCCTCATCGGTCAGACGCGGGGCGTGCGCGCCGAGATAAAACTCTTGCACCGTGCCGTCGGGCGCGACGACGTGAAAAGCAACTTGTCGTTTGGGTTTGTTGGCGAGCCGCTCCCAAGCCTCGCCCATGCGTTTGGCTTGCTCCTCCGGCTGCATCACGGAGGAGCGCCCGGCCCAGATGTCGGCTGCGTCCAAATGCGCCGCCGTCTGCGCGATGACATCGAAGATGTGCGCGCCGGGCACGACGAGCAGATCAACATGCTTGCCAGCCTTTTCGGCGAGCGCCGTGACGCGACTGAAGAGTAGCTGCTCGTAGTTGGTGAAGAGATGTTGCTCGCCGATGTGCTCGTAGCCTGTGTCGGGCCCCTTCATCACCTGCACGGTCAGCACAACCAGATCGCGTTTGCCCGTGTGCGTCAACTCCAGAGCCTTCTTCACGTGGTCGAGCGTGTTGTAATCGCGCACCAGACAGAGCGCGCCGCCCGGTCGCACTTCGACCGTCTCGTTCGAGATAATCTCCTGCGGCTGCAAACGAAACTGATCCACTTCGACGTGCGCCGCGCGCCCACGCTTGCGTTCGTTAATCCGCTCCGAGACGAGAAAGATGGTGAAGAAGATGAGCGTGAAGGCGATGCCGCTGACGGTTGCGACCTGCTTCGTGATCAAGTTGATACCGGCTACGGAGAACAAGAGCGCGGTGATGATGCCCAGTCCGATGGGAATCTCTTTGTTGTCGAGATAGATGTTCAGGGGCACTTTCCATTCGCGCGGGCTGCGGTCTTTGAAGCGCAGGATGAGTACCGCCAGCGCCTTGAACGCAAACGACCAGATGACGCCGAACGCATAAGCCTCGCCCAGCACATAGACGTTGCCGCGCGAGCCGATGATCGTTAAGAGTTGCAGCAAGACGATCAGATTGATCATCCTGAAGGTCGTGCCGAAGCGTTTGTGCGGCGCGCGAAACCAATCGGTCAGCACGCCATCTTCGGAGACGCGATTGAGCACGCCGTTCGAGCCGATGATGGCCGTATTGACCGCGCCCGCGAGCATTAGAAAACCGACGACGACGATGAAGGCTTGAAACAGCAACTTCAAAGGCGTCGGGCCGATCAAGTAGATCGAGATGCCGCTGATCAGATTGTCGAAGTATTGCGGGCGGATGTTGTCGGGAATGATCGCGTAAGCGAAGAACGAGACGAGCGAAGTGAAGAGCAGCGAGTAGAGGAAGATCACCAGCCCCGCTTTCATCAGATTCTTGTGCTTCGGATATTCAAGCTCGCGGTTGACCTGCGCCAGAGACTCCTCGCCGCTCATGGCGAGAAACGAGTGGCCGAAGGCCATCAGTATGCCGACGAGGCCGAGCAACAGGCCAGCGTTCATTGGCAATCCATAGCGCGGCTCAGGCGGCGCTTCTGCGGGCGCGGGTGCAGTGGCGGGCGGCGCTTCCGCCGGCAACTCGCGCAAGGCGTGGGGCGCGATGTCGGGCAACCAGCCGACCGCATCGCGATTGAACGCGAGATGCGCGGGCACGGGCGACGGCGGGAGTCTGTGCGTCTCAGGCTTCGTCAGGATCGTCAGCCCGCACCAAGCGATCAAGAGCACGACCATCGCGGTCGTGACGTACATGATCTTCAGCGCATCGTCCGAAGATTCGTGTATGCCCTTCGTGTTGCGCCACCAGAAATAGACCGTGATGGCGACGGCGATGCCGGCGGCGATCAGGTTGATCGTCTCTTTTGACGGCGACCAAGGATGACCGAAGTATGTGACGGTCTGCGCGATGAGACCGACGATGTATTGGCCGGCCGAGACGCCACTGATCGGTCCAGTCAAGATGTAATCGAACATCAAGGCCGAGACCGACAGCTTCGCCAGCGTCCCGCCCATTGACTCTTTGACCACACGATAGACGCCGCCGCGCGTGAACATCGCGCACGACTCGACATAGACGGCGCGCACCGCATACGAGAACAACATCACGCCGAGAATGAACCAGGGCGCAGCCCGCCCGACCGCTTGCTCCGCGATCCCGCCGACGTAGTAAGCAGACGAGCCGAGATCGTTTAAGACGATGGCGGCCGCGCGCCAGAACGAGATGAACGAGAGCATCACAGACGTAGCCACAACCACGCGCGTCGTGCGCCCGCCGCTTGTCTGCTGTCCCACTTGCGTCGCCACTTTGCTTTTGCCCTTAACCAGAAGTTGTTAGAGCATCAGGCAATGAAAGACTCACCTGCAATCGTCGGCGCTTCGCCCTGCCGCACGTCGCCGACGCAACTCGCGCCAGACAATCAAGCGCGCGAGATACACCGAAGCGAGCAACTCAAGGTCGCGCCCGATGACCGTGAGCGTTCGCTGCGCACTGCGCGCTGTCTTCGTCAGCCAAGCCCGCGCTTTTTTGTTGGCCGTCGCGATGAAGTCAAACATTGTGTTGCCTCAAACAGTTCTCATCTGCCTCTGCGGCTACAGACAGCAACAGGGCGCGGAAGCGCTCATGCTCCCGCGCCCTGTCGTAAAAGATCGGGTCGCAGCCCCACGCCCTTCCACTTCAGCCTGCGAGGTTAGCTGTCGGGCTAGGACTTGGAAGTGTCCTTCGTGAAGCGACGATGACAACTTCACGATGCGCCCCGTGTCTCGCTCAATTGAACGAGACATTTGGTTCCCCCGCGCCGCACATCTCGACTAATTAGCCCGCGCGCGACTTCGGCAGATCGCTTGTCAACAACTAAATGTTATGAGCTTTTGTATAAGGAAGGCGTAAGGGGTTTATAAAAAGTTTATAAAGAAGCGCGCGCACTTGATAAAGAAGTGCGCGCCGCCATTTGGTAGCAGTCGGCTGATCATTTCTTGTCCTGCTTCCCAGTCTTCCAGTAGCCGACGGCTGCGTCCGTCGTCGGCACAGCTTCTTGTTTGATCTCGCGCACAGGATCGGGGAATAGATCGGCGACAAACAGGACGACCATCGTGACCGCGCCGACGGTCAAGCCCAACCACCAATAAGACGTGCCGATGGCGAGACCGATTGCGCCGGTGATCCAGACGGCCGCCGCCGCCTTGATGCCTTTCACGTCCATGCCACTCTTGAAGATGACTGCGCCGCCCAAGAAACCGATGCCGCCGAGCAAACCTTGCAGCGTGCGACTGATGGCGGCCGGATCGGTCTGCGCCAAATGCTTCGCCAACAGCATGTAGGTCGCGCTGCCGATGGCGACCAGCATCATGCCGGCGATGCCAATCGCTTTGTGATGCACGCGCCGCTCGTAACCAATGAGGCCGCCGATCACTGCGGCCGCGACGAGCCGGACTAAAATCTCAAGCACTGTGGCCGGTGCGGATTCGCTCATGATTCTCTCCTCTCATTGGCGCTCATGCGCTTCATGTGCCGTCTGGGTTGAAGCGATAACCGACCCAAGGCTCTGTCAGAATGTACTTCGCTCTGGCCGGATCAGGCTCGATCTTTTTGCGCAGTTGGCCGATGAAGACGCGCAGGTATTCGGTCTGCTCGACGTAGTTGCCGCCCCAGATGGCCGCAAGCAGCGCGCGATGCGTGAGCACTTTGCCGTGCTGCCGGACGAGATGCACGAGTAGATCAAATTCCTTCGGCGTCAGATGCACCTCGCGCCCGCGCACTGTGACGCTGTGTGCTGCGAGATCGATGCGAAAATCTCCAACTGCTAAAACTGTCTCTTCATCGTCGGTCTGCGCCGGAGCGCGGCGCAAGGTCGCGCGCACGCGCGCCAACAGTTCGTCCATGCCGAACGGCTTGGTCACGTAATCGTCCGCGCCCGCGTCCAGCGCTTCGACCTTCGTGCGCTCCTCGCCTTTAACCGAGAGCACGATGACCGGCACGTCTGAGCGCGCGCGCAAGCGGCGGCAGAGTTCAAGTCCACTCATGTTGGGCATCGAGAGGTCTGTGATGACTAGGTCGGGCGACCAGTCTGCGAAGAGTTCGAGTGCCGCTTCGCCGTCGGCGGCGACGCGCACGTCGTAACGATGCGAGGTCAGACTGCGCCGCAGCACGCGCGTGATCTGCGGCTCATCGTCCACGACGAGTATGCGCCGGTGCTCATTCATAAAGCAGAGGTCAGAGGTCAGAGGTCAGAGGTTAGTGAAATCAGTTCTAACTGACCTCTAACCTCTGACCTCTGACCTCTGTTCATTAGTATGCGCCCGCGTCGCGCTCGTCATCAACACTCTGCGGTTCGCTAACTTCCTCATCGCCGACGGGCACAGTGAACACGACGCGCGCGCCACGTCCGTCGCTTCCCGCTTCGATCCAGATGCGCCCGCCGTGCGCTTCGACGATGCCGCGCGCGATAGCCAAGCCCATCCCCGTTCCCGTCGGATTCACAGCAACGCTGCTTGCGTCTTGTGTCGCGCGAAAGAATTTATCGAACACACGCTCGCGCAATGCGACTGGAATTCCGCGCCCTTCATCTTCGATAGAGACTTGCACCGTCTCGTCAGCGGCGCGGCGGGCGGCGATGCGGATGCGCGTGTTTGCCGGCGCATACTTCGCGGCATTGTCAACGAGCGTGTAGATGACTTCGGTCAGCGCGCGCGCATCAACGCGCACCGACGGGAGTTCCCGTTCAGTCTCTATCGCTACGTGATGCGCGCGCGTCAACGCTTCGGCCCGTTTGAGCGCCGCCGCGATGATCTCTTCGACCGCGCCCCAACGCCGCCGCAAAGTCATCGCGCCCGCTTCGATCCGCGCGAGTTCGACGAGTCCTTCGACGAAATGATTCAAGCGATCAGCCTCTTCGTTGATCACTTCAAGCAGTTCCTGTCGCCCTTCCGCGTCGAGCGCGACTGTCTCTTCCGGCTCGTCACTCGTCGCCAAGAGCGTCGTCACGGAAGCCTTGATTGAAGTCAAAGGCGTGCGCAGATCATGCGTCACGGCATCGAGCAGCGCAGACTTCAATCGCTCGCTCTGCCTGAGCGCTTCGGCGTGGCTTGCGCGCGCGAACGCTTCACGCAACTCCTGATACAGCCGCTCGATCTCGCGCCGGCCCGCTTCCGCTTCTTTGGCGCGGCGGCGTGCGCGCGCAGAGAGTTGCCCGGCCGTGATGGCGGTGATGAAGAAGGCTGTGAGCGCGACCCAGTTCTGCGGGGCCGCGATGGTGAAGGTGTGGACGGGCGGCAGGAAGAAGAAGTTGAAACAGAGCATGCCGAGCACGGAAGCTAAGAGCGCCGGCCGGCTGCCCCACAGCGTGGCGACGAAGAGCACGACGAGCAGGAGCGCCAGCGCGACGGTCGTCGAATTGATCCGCTCATGAAAGGGCGCAAGCGCCGCCGTCACAACGGCGATGCCAGTGACAGACCAGATGTAAGGCCGATAACTCATCTCATCTCACGTGAGCGGCTTCAATATCTGCGCCAACAGATCGGGGCGCGTCGGGTCGCGCACGAGATGCGGGTAATGCTCGCCATCGTGATAGTTCAGATGGAAGTTGACGAGCCGGTTGCCCTGTTCGACAACTAGCTCAAGCGGTGCGTTTGTCCCTTTCGTTGCGCGCAGAGCTTCGCGCATTGCATCCACAGACCACTTGCTGCCGTTCACGCCGACCACCTTCATGCCGGGACTCAGTTCGGCCTGATCTGCGGCTAAGCCTTGCACGATGTCTGTGACCGTGCCGTCCTCGCGCAGCCACAAGCCGACGGAGAAGCTGAAATTATAGACCTTGCTGTTCTGCTCGCGCGCACGCAGGTATGTGTTCGGCGCATCGGTGTACACGAGTCGCCAGCCGCTCGCTTCGATGCCGCCGAGCGGCGCGCGCGGTCTGAGTTGATAGATGCGCGTCTTGAGAAAGCTGCGCCAATCGTAGGGCGTAACTTGATTGAACGCGGCCACCACATCATCGAACGTGTAAGGCACGACGCGCGGCGGGCCGGTCTGGCCGCCGTGAAAGCTGCGACAGAAATCGTTGAGCGAACGCTGACCGTTAGTTTGTTGGCGGATGAGCGCATCGGCTTCGAGCCAGATGAGTAAACCCTCATCGTAGTAATCCGCGCCGCGTCGCCAAGCAGTCCATTCAGTCGGGCCGCCGTAGAGCACCTGCGCGGCAATCGCCGTATCAACGAGTGGTCGCCAACGACGACCGGGCCGGCTGTTGTCGAGATTCGCCGCGACGTAAGCGAGATAGTCGAGCGAGTCGTCGAAGCTGCGCAAACCACTGCGGCTCGTCAACAAGACGTTGCCGATGTACTGCGTCATGCCTTCATAGACCCACAGGAGTTCGCCCTGCATCGGCTGTTGATAGTCGGGCGTGGCGAGACCGGCGGGGCGGCGATACTTGCCGTTCCAAGAATGCGTGTACTCATGCGGCAAGAGCGTCGCGTACTGCGCGCGCAGAGACGGCACTAAGAGCATCTGCTCCGGCACGCGATCATCGCTCGACTCGTGATGCTCAAGGCCGTTGAAATCCATCTGATCGCTCAAGGTGAGCAGGAAGTGATAATGCCGATAGTGATACGCGCCGAAGAGTGCGCCCGCTTCCACGATCAATTTTTTGTAATGCTCGATAAGTTCAGGACTCATCTCAAGCGCGGCGGCACTGTCAGCCACCATGTCAATCTCAGCCGACGTGTTTTGCTCTGAAGCGAGCGGCACGGCGCGAAAATACTGACCAGCGATGAGCGGCGAATCAACGAGCGTCGTTAGAGAGACCGGCGCGAAATCAATCGTCTCTGCTTTATCGCTGATGACCGGCAAGGCCGTGCCGTAGCGCCAACCTGCGGGCAGGCGCACGCGCGCGTGATAGACGAGTTCGTCGGTCGGTTTGCCTTGTGGGTAGAGCAGGAGTTGATTCCAGAGGACGATGGCGAGCCGCGCAGTCGCATTGGGCGTGAAGCCATAGCCGTTGCCGGCGAAGGTCGTGACGGGCGAGAGATAATCGAGCGCGACTTCGAGCGTGCGCGCACCCGCCGGAATCTCGCAATGAATGGCGTACATGTCAACGCCGTCGCGCTGCCAAGCGATTGTCTGGCCCGCCGCTTTGAGTTCCAAGCCTGCGACTTGCACGAGCGGCCCCGTCGGCCCGTGCTCGCCCGGAATCCACTTCGGATAGACGAGCGTCAGCGGCCCCGGCGCAACCGGCAGCGTCAAGTGCGCGTGAAAGATGTTGCGCGATGCTTCGCGCGCATCAACTATGAGCGTCGCTGGTGCGCTCGCAGTCTGCACGCTCGCCATCGCCGAGTTCGTATGCGCTGCGGTTGTGACTGAAAGCAGCGCAAACAGGTTGCAGATGAGGAGCAAACGTAAAGACGCTTTGAAGCTCAAAGTCATGATTCTCCTTGTCGTGCGTTGGGCCGCATGGAAAAGTTTGTCCGTCGGTTCGGGCCGCGTAATTGTAGCCGCATGAGGCGGCGCGCGCCATAGTTCATCTCATGAGCTAAAATTCAGTCACAGCTACTTGACGCAAGCTGGATAGTTCATCGCAATATAGTATGCAAACCGGCTGAAGCATTGTTGAGTTGAAATGATCAAAGGTAATTGAGTTATGACCAAACCGGCCTATCCGGCCGCACGCGCGGTGGCTGACACTGTGCAGGCACACTTCGCCCGGCAGCTTGCGGCGGCGCAGCGACAGGGTCAGCATGAGTTAGCGCCCGCGCCCGACGCGCAGACAATCGAAGTGATCATAGATGCTGCGTTCTGGGCGAGTCTGCGGCGCGAGGAAGGCTACGCGCCGAAGATTTCGCTCGCCTTCTTGTCGCCCGCGCAGGCCGGTCAACCGTTGATGTTTGAACATCATCTCCCGCTCACGCCGCATGCGCTCTCGCGGCTCGCGCCCGCAGTCGAACGCCCCAGCGTACATCTAGGCGTCTGGCACGACGCGAATGGAGAGCTGTGCGTGTGGGGCATGACAGATGCGATCCCGCTCTACTGCTTCGTGTTGGAAGTGATCGAACCGGGCTTGCTGGTCGTCAAGTATCGGCGCGGGCAAGAGTCCGGCAAGTTCGTCAACGTTGCTGTGCTCAAGGGCGATCAGATCAAGGTGGTGGATGAAGCGGGCACGAGTTTGCCCGACTGTCCTGCGCTCCTAGAATCGCTGCTCGGCTTCGGCGCGCCCGCCACACCTGTGGATGAGTTGAACGTGCTCGTGCAACTGGCCGTCTCGATGCGCGCGCACGGGCGCGGCGGCGCGTTGCTCGTCGTACCGCACGGCTCAGATGCTTGGCGCGAATCAATCGTGCGGCCTGTTTCGTATTCGGTTGCACCGGCGTACACAGAGTTAGCCGCACTGATGCGGCAGGACGCGGACGCACGTGGCGAGCAGGAATGGCAGGAGGCTTTTCGCCAAGCGGTTGATGTCATCGGCGGGCTGACGGCCGTTGACGGCGCGGCGCTCATGACAGAGCAGTACGAACTGCTCGCGTTCGGCGCGAAGATCGTGCGCCGGGACGGTGGCGGACAGGTCGAGCAAGTGATCGTGACAGAGCCAATCGTGGGCGGCACGGCTTCGGTCGTTCATCCCGTCCAACTCGGCGGCACACGCCACATGTCTGCGGCGCAGTTCGTGCAGGATCAACGCGACGCGGTTGCGCTCGTCGCTTCACAAGACGGCCGCTTCACGGTCTTCGCGTGGTCGCCCTGCGAAGAGATGGTGCACGCGCATCGTGTGGAGACGCTGCTGCTCTAGTCGCTGAAACTAGACGCCAACAAAACGCTTTCTCTGTCTTACCGGCACTCATCTGCTACAACCTCGAACGTCACCCGTCTTAGCGCATAAGTTCGAGTAGATAAATGCCACGCCGAAACGCCACACGCATGCACGTTTCGGCACGTTCGCTCGACGCTTTGCGGCAAGTCTCAGTGCGCTTGGCGCGCGCTACGTCTCAAACACCTTTCGATAGGCGCTAAAACAGCCGCGCTGAGGCTAGGGACGCGCTCGCGTCGGTTGGCACACCCGTTGCCATTACATGAGCGTGCGCCGTCGCGCCGCGCCGAAGCGAGCAGACGCGGGCGGCGCTTAGAAGGGAACAGGTTATGAGAAGAGAGAAAGAGCGCACGCTTAAAGTCGGCAGCGAATCGCAGCGCGGGACGGTGCAACTCACGGCACACACGCCGGGGCGTCTGTCCTTGAGCGCGAGCTATAACGGCGAGTGCGCGGCGACGGTGTTGTTGACGCGCGAGCAAGTGCGGCAGTTGCGTGCGGCCATCGAAGAGTTAGAGCCATTTATCGAAGCACAAGGCGAGCAGCCGGAGCGCGTTAGTGTCGGGCTGAAACTCGCCGCATAAATGAAGTGTGTCGGGCGCGCTATTTGGCTTGCGCGTTCGTTGTCAAGATCGGTCGCTCGACGTTTGAGTGACTGCTGAAAGGGATGCCCGGTCGTGAAGGGGAGAGCACGACCGGGCATCTCTTTATTTGTGCGCGCCACGTTTTGTGCAGCCGGCCGTAGCTTGAGCTACGGCGACGCGGCTGCACAGAGTAGCTTCTTAGCCTTTAGGCGGCGTCGGTTGAGTGTGTGGCGGTGCGGCTTTGGCGTGGTGCGCCACGCTTTCTGTGTGGCTGGCGCTCGTCCACTCGGCTAAGACGGTCGGGTCGTGGCGAAAGATGTTGCGCACGATGGCGTCAAGCTCGCGCACGACATTGATGCCGTCTTCGGTGGTCTGGTCAAGGGCGGCGGTCGCAGCGACGTGCGTGCCACGCTTCTGCGCCTTATGATCTATGGACGCTTCCAACGCCGCTATCCCGGCGTTCAAGTCGTCTAAGAAACTTGCGCTCAAGCCCCGTCGTATGAATTCGGCTTTGAGCGGCACGGCATCCTGCGCGAACGAGCGCGCGGCAGCAAGCAACGCCTGATCGCCGATGTTGCGTGGCAGGCGAAACTTATCTTCGAGACCGGGTGTGGTGATGGCCATGGCGCGGGCCGTGCGGCTGATGGCTTCAAGGTCGTCTTGCAGGGCAACGCGGGCGGCGGCCTTGAGTTTCGAGCCTTCTTTACTCGCGCTCTTGCCTGATGTTTGCGCGGCGGCGTGCGCTTCGAGTTGGGGGCTGTGGTAGAACACAGAAGCACCCGCCAAGCTTAACCGCTCTGCGCCATGACTGCACGAAAAGGTGACAATTCCTGCGTCGGCTAAATGTTACTGGTCTTTATAATCAACAACTTCACGTCTATCACAGCATGGCATTGAGATTGCCCTTAGATTAACGCGAGGGGGAAGCACAAATGAACAATTGCTTGCGCAAGGGAATCGGTGGGGCAATCTTAACGTTGTTGTTGGTGGCTGGCGCAACTGTGGCGACAAGTGCCACTGCTCAGGCGCAGTACCAGCAATATCCAGATAGTCGTGATAGGCAGTACCGGCGCGACCGCCGTGATCGTGATCGCGATAACCGTGATCGTGATGAGCGCTACCGGCGTGATGAGCGCTACCGTCGTAATAATGGTTATGGCAACACCGGCGTCTATAACCGCAACGGTGGCTATGGCAATTACGGCGGCTATGGCAACAATGGTGGGTATCGCAACAACACCTACCAGTATGAGCAGAGTCAAGGCTATCAGGACGGCTTGAACACAGGCGCGAGCGATGCCCAACGCGGACAGAACTATGATCCGCAACGGTCGCATTTCTACCGCAACGCCTCGTCACAGGCTTTTCGCGAGGGCTTCGTGCAGGGGTATAACCAAGGCTATCGCCAATACTCAGGCTATGGCAACGGCAGGAACTACCCGCGCAGCCGAACAGGTGGCATCTTTGGCGGCATCTTCGGCCGGCCTTAATCGGCAACGAACAGACTAACAACTAACCTTCCTGAACTGCCGCGACAAGTTGTCGCGGCAGTTCTTTTGGCCGAAATTGCTGGCAAGATACGGACGGCGTCAAGCAATTAAAGCTTCATAAGCTCGTACTATCGGATCGGGAGCTATCTACGCCGCGCTTCGGCTGAGGCCGACGCGTAAAGCTCCCGCACAGCCAGCGGCAAGCTACGCACCGCGCAGGCTATCAGTGCGCAGCGATAGCGGGACTACAGAAGCGAGAAGCTATTGAGGCATCGAGTTGCATGAGTTGTTTGGCTGCATGCCAGCGCGCAACGCCGTGCGAGCTTTGGCCAACACATCCCCTGCACCCGCCAACCTTCCTCAGTATCCCCTGCGGAGAAAGCGCGCACTCTGTCCGCCTCAGCGCGGCCCGATGGCGATGAAGAGAACTTGGGAATCAACGGAATTGCCAGCATCATCAAACACATCAATAGTCATACTATTTGCTCCGACACCGAATATTGATGCGATGCAAGCGCTACCTGAACTACCGCCAACATCCTCACAAGTTGCCGTGACAGCCGGGACGCCAGAAAAGGGCGTATTGAATGTGACGAAGTAAGTTCCTAGGAGACTAGGTGATGTTGAGACAGTGAACCCTTGCCCTGCGTTAATGTTTCCTCCATCATCGAAGAAGCCCCGAATGATCCGTAGATTCTCTTCGCCACCCGGCGCAAACAACTGCCCCGTGCTGCCCAGCTTGACATCGCCTCTGACATCCAACTTGGCTTGCGGCGTGCCATTAGCAGGGAGGCCGATGCCGACGTTGCCGCCCTCTTTCACCGTCAACCTGCCGCCCGGCACGTTCACCGCATCAATCTGGAAATCGCCATTGCCGCCGAATGATGCGACGGTGCCGCCGCTCGTGTTGGTCGTCACGCGCAGCCCCGTGTTCGCCGTGTCCACGATGTGCAGCCTGAACGTAGGCCCAGCGTTGCCAATGCCGACATTGCCCGCATTGTTAATGAACATGCGCAACTGATCATTACCCGTCAAGAATTTGATTGATCCTTCCAGCGGCCCCGGACTAGAGACATTGCCAGCCGAGATAGCGAAGATGCCACGCTGATTGGCAAAGGTCGTGTATTGATTACCTCTGAGCGCAAAGTACGGCCCATTCTGTGCCACGAAGCTGGGCGTCGCAGAAGCGATGATGCCAGCCGTGCGGTCATTGCCACTGGTGAACAGGACATTAGTATCAACTTGATTGCTGGGTGCGGCGGTCAGTTGCAGTTCTGTACCGGTATCTATGGCCACAGAGTCGCCCAGTGTGCCGGCATTGTCTGTCCACTTGGCTAGTCGCCCTTGTGTGCCGCTGCCCGAAGCATTGGGCACGATGTTACCGCCTTTGTCTTTACGCCCTGACAAGCCGGTGGTCTGGACTGTGCCGTCTGCGAACTCGATGCCCTTTGTCGCTTTGAATGTGCCCGGCACACTGAGGTTGCCGTCCGTGCTTACACGCATGACTTCCCTATCCTGTCCGGCAAAGAGATTGCCGATGCGGAAGGAGAAGGCCCCACGAGTTGAGACGATCTGACTCTCGTGCCCGGTGGGTGCCGTCACGGTCAGGGCGGGTGCGTCATCCTTTGGCAAGGTGATCAACGCTTGCTCTGCGGTCGGCTGCTTATCGCCGGTGAGCGCGCCGGCATCTGCCAGTTCAATGCTTGCTTACCCGCCTTGCACCGTTAGCGTCACCTTCTTGAACCACAGTTGCGCGTCCATGTCGCGGGCCGTGACGACGAATAGATATTTGCCATCGGGTAAGGGCTGTCCTTGCCCGTCAACGAGCGCCCAGTCATGCAGATTGCCCCGCGCAAAGCTGGTGCTCAAGAGTGCGTCGGGCGCGGCCGTCTCATCACCGGTCAAGGGATAGACCTCTAAGCGCACATGGCTGACCGCCCCTTGCGCCACGACCCGCACGCCGCCCACTGTTGGGCTGAGCGTGACGAGGGGGCCAGACTGAGCGGCTTTTGCCGGTGGTGCTTTCGCCTCAGGTGTCTGGGCCACGGCAAAGATGCCATAGCAAAGCGATAGGCAGAGACACGTAAGCAAGCGAGTGGTTGCGGTCATTGGAAACTCCTTGATGAACTGGTGTGCCGGCGATCTTTAAATCAGGCAGCGCGATTATCTGTCTCTCTGTTAGCTAGTGGCGCAGGCGCGGCGAACACATCGCAGAGAATTGTTAGCTCGGAGCAGGCGCGCAGCTACTGTCAACTTCGCACGCGCGGCACGGCGGTCGGTTGCTACCCGGCTGAGGAGGTTTAAGTGGCGGGTAAATTTGCGAGCGGGGCAGAGTTGTCAAGAACGACAGCTTAGCGATGCGGCCGATGATCGCTTCGGCTTGCTAAATCTCTTACATAGACAAAGCATTTTGCCCTTGGTAGAGTCCCCGAGCTTCCTTAGAAGGGGAGCAGGCGGGATGAGTCTTTGGGCGTCTCTCTTCGCGGAGGGCGATCCGACGAGTCCCGCCGCTTTTGCTCTCTAGCTCTTGACACCACTACAGAGACAAGGATAAAAGCCGCGTTGTTAGCCAATCCGTTCGGCTGTAACTGTCCGTATCAGAGACTAAAGGAGCGCATCAATGGTCAGTAAAAAGAGAACAGGTGAAGAGAAAAAGGGCAAAGTCAAAGTCGGCAAGCTGAAGCTCAATAAGGAGACGGTCAAAGACTTGACTGACGCTGACGCGAAGGACATCAAAGGGGGCGGCACAAATGGCTGTGGCCTTAGAACTGTTTCCGCAAGCCCATATATATGTGACCGTGCTACCAACGTCATAATAGGACCGCAAGGTTTCTAGGTTCTGTGTAAGCGGCGATAATCAACCGTACAGTCTCGAAAGGAGACCAGATTATGCCACCGATCAGACCCGAACTGCTCGACGAGTTGCTGAAGGATTACAAGAAGCTGGATGACCTGCTCGGTCAGGACGGCCTGCTCCAGCAACTCACCAAGGCCCTCGTCGAGCGCGCCCGCCGCTGCGTTGCTCTAGGCCTCTCAGTCTGATTACTTCTTTGGCGGCGGAGCAGTACTCTGAGTGGCATCTGGGTCGCCGTCGAAGACATCCACGTTGAATACATGAACAGTCCCGCTTGCTGTTTGGCCCCCTGTTATCTGCCGCTGCTCTTCAGCCGTTAACTCTCTCTCTGTCGGCGGCAAAGCTTCGACCTTAATCCTGCTCTCTTGCTTTTCGTCGGTCATGATTGCTCCTTTCAGTCCTGATACGGGCGCCATAGACGGACGGATTGCAAGGCGGCTTTTACACCTAAGTTGGTAGCGGGGTCAATCTTAGTCATCACCGCCGCCTTTGCTGTCTCACTCTTGACATCACTACAGAGACAAGGATAAAACCCGCTTCGTTAGTCAATCCGTGCGGCTGTAACTGTCAGTATCAGAAGCTAAAGGAGCATTGCCATGGTGAAGAAGAAAGCAGCCAAGCGTCGCACACAGGTCAAAGACTTGCCGAAGAAAGAGAAGGCCCTGAGCAAAGAGGGGCAAAAGAAGATCAAGGGCGGTGCTCAAGACTTAAGCATAAGCCTCGTCGGTGGTAACCCCGCGCAGTCCTTCAAAGACATTGGGAAAGTATTTGGGGACGTGGGCGCGACTGTCGCGCAGACGCCGCCGAAAACTTCATAACCGCTAGCCGGGCAGCCTTATCAAGCCCCGCGCCTAACATTAAGACATAGAAAAGCGCCAGCGTAGCTCCCGATCTTCACTTGCTAGCGATCTTGTTATGTGGGTTAAGCTCGCCGTTTCACGAATCACAATCCATCATCGGCTGAAAAATGTGCGCAAAGAAAAACGGCAAGCCGGATGACTTGCCGTAGGTAATTGACATTGAAAGTGGAGCAGAGGGGGATCGAACCCCTGACCTCCGCATTGCGAACGCGGCGCTCTGCCAAACTGAGCTACTGCCCCATGCGGACGTGGATGATATTAGAGAGGGCGCGCGGGCGCTGTCAAGCGCGACCTATGTTTGGCCGCGTGAGCGGCGGGCGAAGACTACGCCAGGCTACGCGCTGCCGTTTCAATCGCGTTGGCGAGTTGCGCGATGTTGCGCCCGCCGCCTTGCGCCATGTCTGCGCGCCCGCCGCCGCGTCCTGCGACGAGCGTGCAAGCCGCGCGCATGAGCGTGTTCATGTCGCCGCGTGCGTCGGCTGAACGGGCGAAGATGAGGCGCGCGTTGTCGGCGTCAGACGAGCCGAGCAGGGCGATGGTGTTGGGCTGGGCGATAAGCGCGAGCGCGAGGCGCTTCAATGAATCTGCGTCGCGGCCCGCGAAGGTGCGCGCGACGATGCGCGTGCCGTGCGCGTCGGGCGCGGTGGCGGCGCGCAGTTCGTCTGCTTCGACGCGCGCTGTCGTCTCTTCGAGTTCGCGGACGCGGCGCGTGAGTTCTTTATGGTCTGCGAGCAGACGCGCGACCGAGGCGGGCGCGTCGTCGCGCCCGGCGCTGAAGTGTGCGGCGACTTGGCGTGCGGTCTCGTTGGCGCGGCGATAGTCTGCGAGCGCGCGCGCACCCGCGACGAATTCGAGGCGCGTCATGCCTTTGGCGCGCTCCCATGCGCGCACGGCGATGAGACCGACCTCGCCCGTGCGTTGTGCATGCGTGCCGCCGCATGGACTCAGATCAAAGTTCTCGATCTCGATGACGCGCAGACTCCCTTCGCGCGCCGAGTCTCTGCGCAATGGTAATTGCGCAGCTTCGTCTGTCGTGACGTGGTAAATCCGCACGGGCCTGTCTTCCCAGACCACGCGGTTGGCGAGATCAACCGCCTGCTCGATCCGCTCGCGCGTGGGATCATTTAATTCAACATCAATCTCCGAGATGCGCTCCAACATGCGAAAGGCGCGCGTGGGCGCGGCAAACAGCGTGACGAGCGCCTGCGAGAGTATGTGCTGGCCTGTGTGTTGTTGAATATGATCGAGTCGGCGCAACCAATCAACGCGCCCCACGATCTCGGCATCAACTGCCGGCGGCTCGCCCTCGAGCACATGCAGCACGCCCGCCTCTTCTTGATCCACGCATTCAACAACACGCGCGCCGTCAAGCGTGCCTGTGTCGGTTGGTTGCCCGCCGCCCGTCGGATAGAAAGCCGTGCGGTCGAGCATGACGCCGAAGCGGCCGGGCGCAAACTCTTCGACGCGCGTCACGCGCGCAGTGAACTCGGTCAAGTGCGAGTCTTGATAATAAAGGCGCTCGGTCGTGCTCATGTCTGAAAGTGTAGCCGGTTAGATTAAAAGAGCAAGTGGCAAGCTGAACTAGCTCTGACGCGAGCGAAAATAGACCACGAAAGCACACGAAACGACGCGAAGTAGATGGCTGAAATTATTCTTGTCTCTTCGTGTCGTTTCGTGGTTAAAACTTTCTTCCATTCCAGTAGCGTAGCTTCCGGCTTTTGACAGGTGCGCGCCGGCACGCCAATAATCCGAGCGTTCCACGTCGCTTCGGCAAGCGTGCTTTCAACATCCTTCAGTGCGGAGTCAGCAATGCGTCAAGCTCTCAATGCACGGGCGCTCGGCCGCCGTGTCTTCATCTTCATTCTGCCGTTCATCTGTTGCGCTGCCGCGTTCGCGCAACAGCCGAACGCGCCCGCAGACCAGTATCGCATCAGCTATGAACTGCGTATGACGCACCCGGCGACGCACTCGTTCGAGGTGCGCGTGACGGTCGAGACACAGACGCCGCAGGAGGCGCTTGATTTTCAGATGCCGCGTTGGTCGCCGGGTCGCTACGCGGTCTTCGATTTTGCCAAGAACGTGCAGGAAGTTTATGCCCAGACGAACTGCCCGCCCGATGAGCGTTGCGATGCGGCCGGCTTCAAGCCTTTGCGCTTGGACACGCAGACGTGGCGCGTGCCGACGCACGGCGCGAACGCCATTAAGCTCAGCTACAAAGTCTTCGCCAATGATCTGTCGGGAACGTTCTCGCAACTCGACGACCGGCACGCGAACTTCAACGGCGGCGCGCTCTTCATGTACGTCGTCGGGCACAAGCCCGACGCGGTCAGTTTACGCATCGAGCCTTATGGTAATTGGCGCAGCGTCAACGGGCGCATGTCGAGCGCAGACCAACGCGAGTGGCGCTTCGACAACTACGATCTGTTGATTGACACGCCGACCGAGATCGGCCCGGATTGGACATCGGACGAGTTCAAACTAGACGGCCGCACTTATCACGTCGTGCTGCACGCCTTCGGCGGCGAAGCGGGCCGGCGCAAACAACTCGTGCGCGACCTCGAAAAGATCGTCCGTGCGGAGACCGCGATGTGGGGCGCGCCGGAGTTCACAGATTACACTTTTCTGATCCACACCGGCGCACAGGAGCGCGGCGACGGCATGGAGCATCTGACCTCGACGCAGATCATTCAACGGCGCGCTTTGAGCGAGCCGGGCGCATACGAAGGCGTACTCTCGACCGCCGCGCACGAGTTCTTTCACGTCTGGAATGTGAAGCGGCTGCGCCCTGTAGAACTGGGGCCTTGGGATTTCACCAGACCTCTGGCGACGCGCGGGCTGTGGATCGCCGAAGGGTTCACGAACTACTACGGCCACTTGATGCAGAGGCGCGCCGGGCTGTGGAACGACGCACGGCTCTACGCCGAACTCGCCGACGAGATCAGCACGATTGACAACGCGCCGGGCAGTCATCTGATGAGCGCGGAAGAGGCTTCTCTGTCCGCGCCGTTTCTCGATCTCGCGTGCCACGTCCAACACGTCAACCTCGATCAGACTTCGATCAGTTATTACGACAAAGGCGAAGACATCGCCATCGTGCTCGACCTGTTGATTCGCGGGCGCACGCAAGGGCGCGTCTCGCTCGACGACGTGCTGCGCCGCGCTTACAAAGAGTTCTATCTTGAGAGTCCGAACGCGACTTATTATTTGCGCGGGCGTGGCTACACGGACGAAGATTTCGAGCGCGTCGCCACAGACGCGGCCGGCTTTGATCTGACAGACTTCTTCACGCGCTACGTGCGCGGCACAGAGCCGCTGCCTTACGACGAAGCGTTCGCGCAAGTGGGCCTGCGCCTCGTCAGGTCAGGGCGCAACGATTATCGCATCGAAGAACTGCCGAACGTCTCAACGCAGGCGCAAGAGTTGCGTCGCGCTTGGTTGCAAGGCACTGCGCCGCCGCACAGTGAAGCAACCGAGCAACATGGGACACGTTGAAACTTACGGTGCGAGCACCTCAATCGGCTCCGGCACGATCTCGAAGGTCATCGGCAGTCGGCCGATCAGTTCGCCGTCAACTTGCACAGGTGCATCGCCGGAGGCGCGGACTTGAGTGGCGCGGATGAAGCGCACGCGGTCAAGCGGGCGCGTGACGCCTTGCGGGCGCTTGGTGTGGGCGAGCAGGCGCAGGTAGCGCAGGCGGCCGTAGAAGGAGACGAGGCAGAGTTCAAACTCCGCCTTGTCGAGCCGGGCGCGCGGGGTGACGGCAAAGCCGCCGCCGTAGTGTGCGGTCTTGCCGATGGCGGCGAACGTGGCAGTGTATGTCTCGCCGCCAACTTCGACGTTGAACGATGCGGGCCGCCAACGGGCCAGCAGGCTCAAGCCTGCGACCCAGAACGCGCCCTTGCCGACGCGCCGTTTCAGCGGCGTCCGCACCTGCGCCACAATCGAAGCGTCCAGACCGATCCCCGCCATCAAACAAAAATAACGACGCGCGCCCGTCTGCTCGTCCGTCGCGCAGCCCGTGTAGATGCGCCGCGTCTGCCCGCGCGCGATCACCTCAACGACGCCGCGCAGATCAAACGGCAGACCAAGCTCACGCGCCAGCACGTTCGCCGTGCCTGCGGGCCAGACGCCGAGCCGCACGCCTGTGCCGACGAGACCTTGCAGTGCCTCGTTGATCGTCCCGTCGCCGCCTGCGACGACGATCTCACGCGCGCCTGCGCTGGCCGCTTCACGCGCCAAGCGCGTCGCATCATGCGGCGCGGTCGTGTTCAGCACTTCGACGGCGACGCCGCGCGCCGCAAGCAGCGCACAGAAGCGCGCGACCTCTGCGGCGCGTTGCCGGCCGCCGCGCCCTGCGTTCGGGTTCGAGATTAGTTGGACTGTCCGCGCGTGCGTCATCGAGTAATGCGGCAGCAAGCAAAGTGCCGGCCACGGATTCAGACTACACGAGCACGAGCGGATAAGTTAAGTCTCACGCAAAGGCGCAAAGCCGCAAAGAAGAACGCAAAGAAGTTGCATCGTCCTCTTTACGTCTTTCCTCTGCGGCTTTGTGTGAGGTCCACTCCTCGAACGCATCTTTCGTCGGACACCTGGCGGGCGTTTGCTGCGCGTCCGTTTATTTGATCAGCCAGTGTAGATGGTTGTTGTGGCCTGCGTGCTGTTTGGTCAAGCCTGCTGCGATCAGCTTCGGATCGTTGAAGAGGATGACCGAGTTTGGAAACTTCTGTTTGATGAGCACGCAGAGTTGTTTGGTCAGCGCGGCGTCGTAGTTCGAGGAGTTGAAAGTGACGGGGACGAACGCGCCGCCTTTGGCCATCGGGCGTATGTCAACGGCGCGCCCTTCTTTGTGATCGGCATGGTCAACCTTCTTCGGATTCTGCGCGTTGAAGAAGGGGCCGCCACCGCGCCGGCTGATGTCGCCGTATTGGATGAGCACGCGCTGGGTCTGCGCCCAAGCCTGCGCCAAGTCTTGCAGCGCGTGGATGGCGGTCTGCGTGCCGAACTGATCCGTGCCGCCCGGCTCGCGATTATAGACCGTGTAGCCGGGGCCGCTCGGCGGCAGGATCGTGTCAATCGCTTCGTTCGTGCCTTGCACTTTGGTGGGCGGGATGACGGGCACGGTCTTGTACAGAGCTTGATACGTCTCGGCGGTCAGCACGCCGGTCGGGTGTATGTTGTGGTCGAGTTGAAACTGCATCAGCGCCTTCTGCGTCTTCTGGCCGAACGTGCCGGGGCCGGTGGCGAGTTGCTGTGGCGTTAAGAGCTTGGCTGCGACCAGCCGGTTCTGCATCGGCAGCACGACGCCACCTTCGCTGCCGAGTTGCACGCCATTCTGCAACTGTTTGACGGCCGCTTGCGTGGCGGCATCATAAGTGCCGTTCTCTGCGAGCAGGTTGTCGTGCTGAAAAGCCGTGACGGCCGCTTCGGTCTTTTGGCCGAACGTGCCGGGGCCGGTCTTCTTCTCGGCGAGCGTCATGTAGCCGAGATCGATCAACTCGTCCTGCAAGGCTTCGACTTCGGGGCCGCTCATGCCTTTGGAGAGCACAGTGACGTTGGGCGGGACGACGTTAACGGGCGTCCGGTCGGGCGGCACTTGCACGCTCGGCGGCGCGCCGAGTCGTTGCTTGACGCGCGAGGCGGCTTCCGCGACCGTGATACGGCCGTCGCCGTCGAGATCAAGCCCTCTGTTCTGCGTGTACTGCTTGCTCGGTCGGGTGAAGAGCACGAAGCCGCTGCCTTTGCCGATGGCTTTGGGAAAGAGCACAGCCATGTATGCGTCTTCGATGGTCTTCAGCCGCCCCTTGAAAGGCATGAAATACTTTTCGACGAAATCGAGTTGGCGCACGGCGGTCATCGCGGCCAGCGCGGCGGTCGTCGTGCCTAAGCCGCGCGCGGTGCTCGGCATGAACTGGATCAAGCCGACCGCGCCGCTCCCGGCCGCGTTCTTCTTCGCTGGCGAGAACGACGCGCCCGACTCGAAACTCATAATCGCCAGCAAGAAGTTGGGATCGATTTCGAGATTGGCCGCGATCTGTATCACCTTTTGGCGAAACTCGTCAGTGGTGTTTTCAATTCCGGGCACGTTAACCAGACTGGGCATGAGCATCTCCTCCTTCGTCGGAATGTGAGTTTACGGTGTTGTCATGAGCGTACTCCGGCGGGCAGCCGCAGCGCGCGTTGACGCTTAATGATCTTCACAACACACAAGGGAAGGGCATCGTGCGCAGATCGCAAAGAGCTTGTTAAGACGCGCGAGGAAACTTTGATTCGGTAACGTGAGACTCCGTTAACGAACGAAGCGACGACACGAACAAGTCGTTGAACTTGCAGCGACGAACAACCCACCGCAAGCCGCCCAGAGCTTATATGTCGGGCACGCGCGGGCTGTCAACAACTATTTCGCGCGCCCGACAGCGCACTACTCCAACCGATAGTTCGGTGCTTCCTTCGTGATGATAACATCATGCACGTGCGACTCGCGCAGGCCGGCGGCGCTGATGCGGACGAAGCGCGTGTGCTCTTGAAATTCGCGGATGGTGCGGCAGCCCGTGTAGCCCATGCCGGCGCGCAAGCCGCCGACGAGTTGCGTGACCATGTCGGCCAGTGTGCCTTTGTAGGGGACGCGCCCCTCGATGCCTTCGGGCACGAGCTTAGCTTCGATGTCGGTCATCTCTTGCGCGTAGCGGTCGCGCGAGCCTTCGCGCATCGCGCCGATTGAACCCATGCCGCGATAGGCTTTGAACGAGCGCCCTTGAAACAAGATCATTTCGCCCGGCGATTCCTCCGTGCCCGCAAAGAGCGAACCGATC
>QHXQ01000101.1 GCA_003223935.1 Acidobacteriota bacterium
GATCAGGTAGAGGGCGCGCCAACGGGTTTTCTCTTGTGCCTTTTGGCAAGCCAGATAACGGCGCTTGAGTTCTTCGGTTGTCAAATGAGCTTTGAGTTCGATTCGTCTCCGCATGACGAATTCTTACTCGACCTTAGTTATTTTTGCAATTCGGTATTACAACTTCTTCCGGCAGTGACGCGGCCACGGAAGCGCCCAGAACTGAAAACATCTCACGCCTCACAGTCTGGTCTGGCCTCGACACGCAACCGACGCTCGCGCCCGACGGCAACTCTGTGGCTTACAGTTCTAATCACAACGGCAGTTTTGAGATTTACGTCAAGCAACTCACGCCGGGCGGTCGTGAAATTCAGTTGACCTCTGACGGGCAAGAGAATTTTCAGCCCGCATGGTCGCCCGACGGGCAACGCATCGCTTACTACTCGAAGCGGCGCGGCGGCATCTGGGTTGTGCCCACATCGGGCGGCCCGCCGCGACAGTTAACAGAGTTCGGCGCTGGCCCTGCGTGGTCGCACGATGGCACGATGATCGCGTTTCACTCAGATTCTAATCCCGATCTGGGAGCAAGCTCGATCGGCTCGTCAACCATCTGGATTGTGGCGGCGGCAAATGGCGCGCCGAAGCAGATTACGCGGGTCGGCCGTCCAGTCGGCGGGCATGTCGGGCCGACATGGTCGCCCGATAATCAGCGGCTCGCATTCGTTGCGCTTAATTTCGCTGGTCAGGAGGTCTGGTCTGTCTCTCTTGCCGGCGACGAGCTAAGGCGGTTGACTACGGTGGACACGGTAGGCAAGGCTGGCTATCCACTCTACGCCCCTAATGGCCGTAGTCTCTACTTTGTAACCGGCCCGACCATATGGCGGATGCCAATCTCAGTTGAAAACGGCGAGCCGACGGGCGCACCGGTAAAAATCACAGATGCCGGCGCGTCGGTCATTAACAATCTGACAGTTTCCGCCGCCGGGAAGAGATTGGCCTATAGTGTGCAGACGCTCACGAGCAACATCTGGTCTGTACCCGTTTCGCCCAAGACGAACGAAGCGACGGGGCCGCCGCAGCCGCTCACCAATCAGACGGGCACGCGCAATAACCAACCCGCCTTCTCGCCGGACGGGCGCAAGCTCGCTTTCATGGAATACTTGCGTGGCAGCGGCGCAGATATCTGGGTGGCGGATGCCGACGGGAAGAACCCTGTGCAGGTGACGACTAACACAAGAGACCTGACGCCGAACTGGTTTCCCGACGGAGATCAGATCGCCTTTACTTCCTATCGAGATAATCACCGGAGCGTGTGGGCCACTTCGCTCGCAAGCCGGCGCGACCGTCTCCTCTTCGACATCGGGCGCGACATACAATACGCGCGCTTGTCGCCCGATGGTCGTCAACTCGCTTTCAACTTAACAGATAATGGCATCATTAACATCTGGACTGTGCCGGTTGCCGGCGGGCAACCGAAACAGTTGACCTTCGATCAAGAGTTGGCGGGCTTTCCCTGTTGGTCGCCCGACGGCAAGTTCATCGCCTACCAGATGAAACGTGGCGATGACGCTTACGTGATGTTGATGCCGAGCGATGGCGGCGAAGCGATCCAACTGACTCTTGAGCATGGCCGCAGTTGGCCTTTCAGTTTCTCGCCCGCCGGAGACAAGGTCGTTTTCGCCGGAGAGCGCAACGGCGCGTGGAACGTCTGGTGGGTCTCGCGCACAACCAGACAAGAGAAACAGTTGACGAACTACACGAAGCTCAATTCATTCGTGCGCTATCCGGCGTGGTCGCCACTTGGCAATCAGATCGCTTACGAGTACGCCGAGACGAACGGCAACATCTGGATGTTGGATTTGAAATGAGAGGAAAGAAAAATTTACCACAAACGCATGCGAACCGACACGAACCGAATCCTACATCTGACTTGCGCGGGGCGTAAGTGGGGCGCTGAATCTGTGATCGCTTATTGCCCTTTAACGCGCTTCGCCTCTTGTTCCGCCGCTTCGGCTTCGGCGTCCTTGCCTTGCCCTTTGAGCGCCTTCGCCAACTCAATATGAAAATCTGCGTCGTTCGCATTCAGCCGGAGCGCTTCTCTGATCGCGGCTTCGGCTTCCACGTATCTCGCCTGCCGGCGCAAGCAGATGCTCAGATTGAAGTGCAACACGGAATCGGCCGGCTTCAAACGGATCGCTTCCTTGTAACAGGCTTCTGCTTCGGCGTGTTTCTTCTGCGCGTCGAGCGTGACGCCCAGCAAGTTATGGAATTCGGGATCGTTCGGGTTCAGCCGGCTCGCTTCCCTGTACTCGTTCGCGGCTTCCGCATAACGCCTCTGCCTTTGCAGACTAAACCCCACGTTGCGATGCAGCACGGCGTTCTCAGGGGTTAGGCTGAGCGCCTCTCGATAACTCAACTCCGCTTCCGTATAACGCTTCTGCGCGCTTAACACATGACCGAGATTGTTATGAAAATCGGCGTCTTTCGGATTCAAACGGATCGCTTCCCGGTACTTGATCTCGGCTTCAGCGTTGCGCTGTTGAAACTCTAAACTACAGCCCAAGTTGTAATGATAGATCGGGTTCGCGGGATTCAAACGCGCGGCCGTGCGATGACAGACTTCGGCCTCCTCAAAGCGTCTCTGCGGGATCAGGGCCAGACCCAAGTGGTTGTGAAAGTCCGGGTCGTCAGGGTTCAAACGGATCGCTTCGCGGAACTCAGCTTCCGCCTCCGCATACTGTTTGTTCAGCCGCAACTCGATGCCCCGATTGCAATGCTTGAGCGCCAACTTCGGATTCCGTTGCTCGCCTGTCGGCGGTTGTTGTTTGTCCACTGCGGTGGGGTCTTTGACGCCCTCCGGTCGCACCGCTTCAAAATACCATTCGAGGATGGTCATCAAATCTTCGAGCGAGCGACGCACGTCTTCGGTCGTCACGCTCTCGCCGTAAGCGTGCGTGCCGACGTTGCCGAGTTCGCGTATGTGATTGGCGTAAGCGCCGAGTCGCTTCGGCAGATGTCCGTCTTTGACGAGACGTTGCAGCAGGTTCTCTAAGGGACGTGTGCCTGGGTCTTCTTGACAACGACGCTCGAAGACATCGCGGACGACATACTCCAGCACCTTGCGCGCGCGCGTGAGCGCCATCTCCGGGTCGTCGCCTGAGATGCGGATGGCCTTCTGCACGCCGTCGCGCAGGTCGTGAAACTCTTCGGAGATGCGATCCAAACTCCGAAGGATCAACTGGAGCGACTGTTCACTCATAGTTGCAGCAAGCGCACTACGCGGCGCACAAGTGTACAAGCTGACTCATGCGCCGCGTCTTTAGTCTCGCGCTTCAAATCGGTCACTCTTTGCCCGCGCGCCGTTTGGCTTCGGCGACGACGGCGCGCAGGCGTGCGAGCTTCTGTTCGTGCGTCTCGCCGGGCTGCGGCCCCGCGTCGTAGTCCATCCGCTTGACTGTGCCGGTGGCGGTGCGCGCTTTTGGTTTCGCGCCGGCCGCGGGCGCAGCTTCGTTTGTCGTGGGCGCTTGAGGTCGTTCGTCCTTCGGCGCGCCCGGCGTCAGTTCGGTTGAAGCTTCGGGCGCGAGGTCTGCGGGCGTCTCTGCGCCGGCAGCAGGCGAAGCGGTCGCCGCCGCCGGACTCAAAGGCGCGGCCGAAGCCTGACCCGTCGCGGCTTGCGCTTCGGCGGCCGGACGATGCGCGTCGGCTGCGGGCGAAGAGTCTGTGCCCGAAGTGGTCGCCGCTGTCGGCGTCGTGCGCGCGCTCAAGGCGTGTTTGTCGATCACGCCGCCGGCCAACTCCTTACGCCTTTTCGCTTCAGCGACGATGGCGCGCAGCCGCGCGAGTTTCTGTTCATGCGTCTCGCCGGGCACAGGCCCCGGCGCAGGCGGCGGCACGTAAGGAATGAATCCGGTTGCGGGATCAGGCGCGGGCAACTCATTTGAAGTTGCAGCCACGGTTGGTGCAGCCTGCGGCTTCGCTGCTGCTGGCTTAGGTGGCGCGGGCTTCGGCGCTGTCGCGTCAACCTGCTTCGCTTCAGCCGCAGGCTTCGGTGCGGCCGATTTCGGCGCGGCGGCAGCAGGCGGCGCGGGCGCGTGACCATGCCCGGCAGCGCCTTCGGCGATGACATAGACGCCGCGCTCGTTTTTGACAATCGTGGGTAGCGTCCCGCCCGCCGCTTGCAGGATCAAGTTCTGTTCAAACTCGACGTAACGACGCTGGCGCGGGTCGCGCACGTGACCCAAGGGCGGCCCCATGTAGAGCGTGCCGCAGGTCTGACACTTGTACAGCAGATCATCGCCGCGCAGATGCTTGCGCGCAGATTCGTGCATGGGGCTGACCTGTTTCAGATGCCCGTTGCACAGCTTGCCCTTCTCGTTCTTTTCGTTGCAGACCGTCTGCCCTTCAACGAACCGTTTGGGCACGCCCGTTTGCGAGCGTTGCTGCTCGGTCGGCGCTTCTTTGGCGACGGTCTGCGCGACAGTCTCGTTCGTGGCCATAAGCTCTTACTATGATCCTTTTGCAGCTTCGTGGGTCGTCTTCAGTGCTGCCGTGAAGCTTGGCGCTCATCTTACATGAAAAGCTGTCGCTTGTCAGTTATCATCCTGTTGCATGTGGCGACAGTTATCGGCAACGTTGTGGCGACGCACGCCGCGACAGGTGCGCCGTTGGGGCGTGTGGCTGGTTGAGCCGCGCTTCACTGTGACGGCGGGCGCGTGTGTGCTCGACGCACAGGGGCGCGTGCTCTTACTCAAGCACGCCTTTCGTTCGGGCAGCGGCTGGGGCATCCCCGGCGGCTTCATCGAGAAGGGCGAGCAGCCGGAGGCTGCGCTCAGGCGTGAATTAAGAGAAGAGGTTGGCTTAGAGCTTGCGTCGGCGCGCCTCGCCTTCGTGCGGACGCTCAAGCGCCCGCAGCAGATCGAGATCATGTTCTGTTGTCGCGCATCTGGCGAGGCGCGCCCGCAGAGCGGCGAGATCGAACGCGCCGAGTGGTTCGGCACAGACGCGCTGCCCGCAGAACTTTCACCAGATCAACGCCGCCTCATCGCCCGCGCGCTCCAGACTAGCGCAACCCCGCCCGTTTGATGATATGCTTGCCCGGCTTTCCAGAACGGTGAATGAAAGAGTGGCCGTTATTATTTGATATTTGTTATTGGTTATTTGGTCTTTGCTCAAGCTAGGCAGTCCTATGCAAATAATCAATAACAAATATCAAATAACAACCAACAGTCTTTGGTTCATCATTTCGCTTGTGGAGATTCTGACCTATGGTGCAACTCATTCCGTCGTCGGATGAAGTGATGAACATCTTGAAGCGCACGGGCGCGTTCCGCGAAGGGCACTTCATCTATCCGTCGGGCAAGCATACGCCGCACTACTTTCAAATGCCGCTCGCTTTTCGTTACTACGACACGGCGCGCGTGCTAGCGGTCGCGCTCTCGCGCAAATTCCGGATCGAAAAAGAGATTTCGAGCGTGCTGCCGAAGGTCGCCGTTGTTGCGCCGGGGCCGGGCGGCATCCCCGTCGCCTTCGGCGTGCGCGAGGCGTTGAGCGCCGAGCAGATTTACTGGGCCGAGCGCGAAGATGGCAAGCGCATGTTTCGCCAGTACGTGACGACGGGCGAGATCAACCCTTGCGTCATCGTGGACGACATCATTCGCAGCGGCGAAGCGATCCGCGAGACGGCCACGCTCGTGCGCGAGCTTGGCGCGCAGATCATCGGCTGCGGCGCAATCGTCCGCTTCCATAACGCACCCGCAGAGATTGACGGCATCGAGATCAAATCGCTCGTCGAGTTCGACGCCAAGTTCTACGACGAAGGCGCGCAGTGCGTCGAGTGCAGACAGGACGCGCCGGTTGAGCACGTGCGGTTCTGAAGCAAAGGGGAAAGGCGAAAGTGCGGACATGCCTACGGCGTGAATCTGTTCTTCAGATCAGCGCGCGGGTGCTGTCCTTACTTTCGCCTTTCCCCTTTGCTTCCACCTCGTTTATACTTGCAGCAAATCTCGAATCCATTCGGAGGCCAGTTATGAAACTCGTGTCACGCATCCTCTTAGTGTGCGTCGCCTGCTCTGCGTTCGCCGTGCTGTCCGCCTGTCAGACGGCCGATAACTCGAACGCCAACACGACCGCGACGACGACCGTTACGCCGCCCGCCGCATCGCCGACGAACGAGCCGCAGAACCTGTCCGTCGTCGAACGCCCGCAGAAGATCAAAGACATGATGGCGCAGCGCGGCGAGCAGGATCAGGCGACACCGACGCTCCGTTTTCTCGCGCCGACCGAAGGCGCAACCATCAACGGCTCAACCGTCAACGTCAAACTCGCTTTGAGCGGCGACCTCAAAGGCTACAAGCCGATGAAAGACCCTGCGACCGGCATGGGCAATCACATCCACGTCATCCTCGACAATCAACCCTACGAGGCTTATTACAATCTCGACGAGCCGTTCGAGCTACGCAACGTGACCGAAGGCAAACACACCTTGCGCGTCTTCCCTTCGCGCCCTTGGCATGAGAGCTACAAGAACGCGGGCGCGTTTCAGATGGTCACGTTCACCGTCAAAGGCGGCGGCAATGCGTCGCAGCCGACGACGACGGGCACGGGCGAGAAGATGGCCGACAATAAGAACGCGAGCGCGGCGAACACGGCGAATAAGAATGCCGCGAACGCGAACGCGGCTAACGCAAATGCCAATGCTGCGCCACGCGAAGGCAAGGACATGGCGGCGAGCACGGCCGGCGCGGTCGATCCAAAGAAGCCGCTCTTGACCTACAGCCGGCCGAAAGGCGAGTACAAGGGGCCGGACACGGACGCGATCATGATCGACTTCTGGCTGGCGAACGCGAAACTCAAAGGCGACGGCGGCGACTACTCCGTGCGCTATTCGGTGGACGGCGGCGCGGCGCAGACGTTAGACAAGTGGCAACCGATCTGGCTGACCGGTTGGGCGAGCGGCAAGCACACAGTCAAACTCGAACTCTTGGATAAGAATGGCAATCCGGTTGACAACGGCGGCTACAACACAACCACGCGCGAGATCACTGTGACCAAGTGAGCGCGCTTCGAGCGATGAGTGAAGCGTTAGAGCCACAAGCGGTCGCAGCGGCCGAGTACGAAGCTGTGCGCGGCGGCGGCGCGGGGCTGTTTGATCTGTCGGCGCGCGGGCGCATCGAGGTACGCGGCGCGGAGGCTGTGCAGTTCCTCAATGGCCTCATCACGAACGATGTGAAGACGCTCGCGCCCGGCGCATGGATATACGCGGCGCTGCCGAACGTGCAGGGGCGTCTGCTTGCGTTCACGCGCGTGCTGCGTGCGAGCGATGCAGATGTCTTTCTCTTCGACACAGAAGCCGCGACCCGCGAGCGCGTCCTGCAAGCGTTCGCGCGCTTCACGCTCGCAGGTGATTTCCACGTCACAGACCTGACCGAAGAGACGGCGCAACTGTCGCTGCAAGGCGCGCAGTCGCGCGCGATCATCGAACGTGTTTTGGGACAAGAGGCTGCGCAAGTCGAACGCATGCGCGGGCGCGTTGTCAGTTGGCATGGACAGCCTTTGACGATCATGTGCGCCACACACACGAGCGAGGATGGCTTCGATCTGATCGGCGGCGCGAGTTTGATCGCTGAACTGCGGCCGGCACTCGTCGCGGCGGGCGCGCTTGCGTGTGGCGCAAAGGCGCTCGAAGTGTTGCGCGTCGAGGCGGGTGTCGCGCGCTACGGCGTGGACATGACGGAGACGAACGTTGTGCTTGAGTCTGTGCCGGACGATGCGGTCAGTTTCACCAAAGGCTGCTACGTCGGGCAAGAGATCATCGCGCGCATACACTGGCGCGGGCACGTGGCGAAAAAGTTGACGGGCCTGTTATTCGACGACGAACGTGCGGTTGCGCCCGACACGAAAGTGATGAGCACGGATGGGCGCGAGATCGGACGCATCACGTCCGCCGTCCGCTCGCCGCACCTCAAGCGCACAGTGGCGCTCGCTTACGTCAAATATGATTTCCTTGCGCCGGACACATCGTTGCGCGTCGGCGACGACGAACGCACAGCGCATGTCGCAGAGTTGCCTCTGGTGCGCGGCAGTTGGTGGGCGGACGCGGCCATGTGAAGATGAGCGACGAGCCTCAACCGGACGAGCCGACCAGTGCCGCGCGCGATCTCGATTTCGCGCAAGCGCGCCTCGCCTACTCGATCATTCAAACGCTCTTGGAGCACACGCGCATCGTCAGCGACCTCATCGCGCTCATGGCACAGGCGCTCGACCCCGACACCGTCAAAGCCCTCACCAACACGCCGCACTGGGCCGCCTACCTCGACAGCCGCCGCGCTCTCGAACGCACACGCGCAGATGTGGAGCAGTTCACAGAGATCATGCAGCGACTCAGTGATGACTCCGCAGACTGAAAGCCTTTGGCGCTCACCGCACCAGCCAAGTTGCGAAGCGCAGCCAAGCATCCGTCCCGGCCAGCATCAGACGCAACGGTTGCGACGCAACGATGAACAGCGTGCCCCATAAGAATGCCGGATGAAGGCGGCGATGCTTGACGGTGTCGAACGCAACACAGGCGAGCAGGCACAGGTCGATCAAGCCGAAGAAGGCTAAGGGGCCGCCGGCCTCAATGAAGTGCAGCGGGATGCGTGCGATGGCCGGAGTCAGCAGATTCACGGCGGCGAGGAGCATCAGACGCTTGTGCATCTGCATGCGGCGACGATAGTAGAGGGCCGTGCCGACGAGGATAGCGAAGACCAGCATGTCGCCCATAGGGACGACGAGGAATTGAAGCGCCGGCGGCCCCGGTGAAGCGCCGCGTGCGGCCGCAACGATGGCCGTCGTCACGCCGACCAAGATGATCAGTGCGGCCAACACCGCGCCAAAGACGCCGAGTCGTTGATGCACACGTGTCCGGCGGGCGGCAACGAGCCAAACCTGCGCGACAAACAGCACCACCCACGATGTCATCACAAGGCCGTGCAGATGCACGAGCAGTCCGGGCAGTGCGGGCGTGCCGAACAAGCCTTTCAGATAGTAAGTCCGGGCGAACCCCGCCAGCACAATAATAGGCACAACCACCGCAGCCCAGATGTACAAGCGGCGGTCTTTAACACCGCGTTGCATACTCGGCTCCATCGCCATGATATGTCCTCCATCCTTTAATGACGTGACGCTCAATCGCAACGCAAACGGATCAAGGTTGGACGCCTGCGTAAACAGGAATCGCGTTGCGCGGGACGTTCTTATAAACGATGCCGCCCTTCATCACAAAGACGACGCGCCGCACGGCCGTGATGTCTTTGAGCGGGTCGCCGTCGAGCGCGATGATGTCCGCCTCAAGACCCGGCGCAATCAAGCCGATCTGATCACTCATGCCGAGTGCTTCTGCTCCGAGTGAGTTGGCCGAGACCAGCACCGCCATCGGCTCCACGCCGCCGTCGCGCACGCGGTCAATGAACTCTTCGGCGTTGCGTCCGTGCGCGCCCGCCACGGCGTCCGTGCCGAAAACAACTTTCAGCCCCGGCGTCTTCAACGCGCGTCGCACTAGCTCATGATTGAGCGACAGCACACGCTGCATCGCCGCAAAACCCTCTTCGGTATAGCCGGGCGTGCCGAGATACCTTTCCTTGTTCGCTAGATAGTTCTCGATCACAAGCCCGGCCTGCGGGTCGAGATAGGTGCCCCTCTGCGCCATCAATTTCAGATCGTCGTCCGTCGCCATCGTGCCGTGCTCGATCTCCGTGCAGCCCGCGAGCGTCGCGGCCCGCACAGCCGCTTTATAAGCGTGCACGAGTGTGCGTAAGCCTTGCTTCTTCGCTTCATCGCAGGCGGCGTTCAACTGCTCCTGTGAAAGCGTCATGCCGCCGCCTTGGCGGATGCTCTGCGATGCGAAGATTTTGATGAGGTCTGCGCCCGCCGCCTTCTGCTTCCGCACGAAGGCGCGGATTTCGTCGGGCGTGCCGGTCTTTTCGCCCTGCCCGAAGAGCGGTTCAATAGCAGTGAGAATGCGTGGACCGGGAAGCATTCCTTTCGCGATTGCGTCGCGCAAGGGAACGTCCGTTGGCGAGCCGACGCTTTGCACTGTGGTGAAGCCCGCCATCAGCGTCAGCCATGCGTTCGACGCCGCTCGATATGCGGCGTCCTGCGTCGTCTCGTCCGCGCCCGCGTTCCGTCCGTCCTTGCCGAAGCTCCAAGTGATGTGCACGTGAGAGTCAATCCAGCCCGGCAGCACCGTTAGACCACGCAGGTCGTAAGTTACGGGCGCGGCCTTCGGATCAATAGCGATGATCTTCGTGCCTTCGATCACGATGCGCGTGTCGTGGAGCACGCGGCCACGGCCGTCGAGCACAGTGCGCGCGGCGATCACGATGCGTTTGTTCTGCATAGCTGTCTGAGAAGAAATTTGTTGCGCCGGGGCGCAGATGCCAAGAAGGCTGAAGAGGCAGAGCATGATCTTTGCGGCTCGCATCATCGCTCCTCTATATGTTTGATAGCGCATTGCGCTCGCTTAGCACAATGCTGGTGTCTAACGCGCCGTTACAGCCGTGCGGCGACGGGGCGCGCTTAATCTAAGGGCGTTGTGATCGGCTCTGGCGCTTCGACGCTCTCGGCGGTGAGTGGCGTCGGGAGTTCGAGCGGTTCGTCGTTGACGCGCAAGAGACCGCGCGTCTGTGGTGCGCCGGTCCAGCCGCGCATGAGCCAGTCGTCGAGCAGTTGGCGTTCGTCCGTCGAGAGTTCGAGGCCGGCGTCTTCGCAGAGCTTGAGCACGTCGTCCCGAAAAACTTGGGCGAGGTGTGCCGACTCATCTTGTTCGGGGTCTTTGCCAAAGCGATGCCCGGTGAAGGTGATGCCTTGCAGAATGAACCAGACGCTCTTGCGCGGGATGGCCGCGCCGCGCTCCAAGCAATAATCGCGCACGGCCTTCGAGGTGTAGGTGAGATTGAACGGCCGCTCAGACAAATCATTGGTGATGGCCGTGAAGACGAGCGCGTACTCTTCGGGTGTGAGGCGCGGCGCGCCGGACACTTGACTGACGCGGCGGACGAAATCTGCGAGCGCAGGCGCGAGGCGGTCGAGTTTGTCGGGCAGAGGCGTGACGGTCGCGTCGGCCGCGAACGGCGGCGCGTGGCGCGCGGGGTCGTAGAGATAGCCGGGTTGATTCGGCGCGGTCACGATCTCGAAGTCGAGCGGCGCAGCGCCTTGCAGTAGTTGTTTGAACGAGCCTGTGCCCGCCCACTCGGTCTCAGTTACCTGCGGGCCGAACGTGCGGATCACGTCGAAGGCCGCGCGCGCCATGTCCACTGGCTCAAGCGAGTTGGACACAAACTGCCGGACGCGCTCGATGATCTGTTCGCGTAGCTGTGCGTCGCTCGCATTCGCCTCCGCTTGCGGCTCGACCGGCGGCGGCTCAGTCTCGTCAGTCTCAAGCGCTGGCACTTCAACCGGCGCATCAGTTGTTGGCGCTAACTCATCGGCCGTCGCAGCCAAGACGACGCGCCAAGGATCGCCGTCAACCATGCGCAGCGCGGGCCGACGACGAATTAACTCAAGCGTGAGATAGCGTAGCGAAGAGAAACCGAGCCAGTTGTCGCTCGCGGTGAATTCGGGAAAGGTCTTGAAGATGAAGACGAGACTCGTCGCGGGCAGTTCGCCTTCGGCGAGCACACCGTCGTAAACCTTCTGCGCCATCACTTCAAGCACAGGCTCATAAGGTGACGGCGTCGGCTCAGGCGGCGCAGGCGCGCTCGCTTCGTTGAGCACGATGGGCAACATGCCGAGACCGTCTTCGATGAACGAATCGCTGCTGACGACGAGATCAGAGGCGGCGCGATAGGCGGGCGCGATAGGGCCGATGGTGAGTATGGCCGTGCGCCGGTCGTGCGCGCGCAGACGCAAGAGGACGGGCGTGAAATCGGAATCGCCCGACAGGATGATGAACTCGTCGAAGCGCGTCGGGTGGTTCATCAGGTCGAGTATGTCCATGACCATCTGTATGTCTGTGCTGTTCTTGCCGCGTTGCGTGATGGGCGGACAGTCCACGACCGAGAAGGCCGAGCGCGTGAAGTAGGGCCGAAAGTTGTAAAAGAGTTTCGGGTTTAGATAGCAACGACGGATCAGGATCGCGCGCTGTTGCTGTTGTGCGCTTGCACCGTTTTCGCGGCTGGGCATGCCCTGCTCGATCCATGCGAGCCAACGGGCCGGATACGTGGCAAAACTCTGCGCGGCTTCCGGGTCGATCTTGTCTAAGCCGACGTAGATGTTGTCAAAGTCCACAAAGAGCGCGGTCTTGATGCGTCGAGGCTGTTCCACTTGCGAGGTCTGTTCAAAGGGGCTGTTCATACGCTATCGCCTTTCAAAGATTCAAAGACAATACACGCGCGCTAGTTTAACTCAGGACGAGGCGGAATGCTTAAAAAAGAGAGGGCTGATCGGCCAATTCTGCCGGCATGACGACGCGTTGACTGAGCAGACGCTTCAACTTGTTCGCGCTCGCGGGCGCATGCCCTTCGTAGTAATTGCTGAAATAGGCATAGACCGTCGAGACGCGCGCACACAGCCGCGTGATCGCTTCGCGCCACAGCGCAAGATTCTCGTCGCGCGGTCGTTGCTCCACGTCGAAGCGCGTGAGATCGCGCGCGCCCATCCAACGCACGTAAGCGAACTGAGGCGCAGCCGCCGCGACCATCTGCCACAACGCGCGCCGCGCGAGCCATTGACCTTCGACGAGCGCGACCGCGACGTTGTGTTGCGCCAACAACTCGGCGATCTCGTTTGCCGCCCAACTACCGTGCCGAAATTCGACGGCGAAGCGCAGATCACGCGGCAGGCGCGGCAAGAATCGCTTGAGCGCGGCGACCGTTTCGGTTGTCGCCTCGAACTGTGGCGGCAGTTGCACGAGCACCGCGCCGAGTCTCTCGCCAAGCCGTCGCGCCGTCGTGCAAAACTCATTTAAGATTTCATCGCCACCCGCGCGCAACCCGGCTTCGTGCGTGATCGCTTGCGGTAGTTTCAACGAGAAGATGAAATCTTGCGGCGTGCGCTGTGCCCACAGATCAATCGTCGAAGCGGCGGGCACGGCATAAAAGGTCGAATCAACTTCGACGGTCTCGAACGCGCGCGCGTAAGTTCCGAGCATGTCGGCTGCGCGTGTGCCGTGCGGATAAAAGACGGGCGCGAGCGCGGCCGGCGGCGTCACCCAATCGTCGTAGTTCCAACCCTGACAGCCGATGTGCGCGCAGGTCGTCATGCGTCTGATTCTATCAGACCTCGCACACGATCAACTGCACACAGCCGAGCAGATGCCGCTCGACGCGCAGCACGCGCAAGCCCGCCGTCGTCGCTTCGAGCGCGGTGCGCCGATTGAAGTGATCTTCAAAGAGGCGCGCAGTGAAGAAGTTGAGACAGTCGAACAGCGGCGCGAGCAGATTATCGGGGCGCACGTGTTCGAGCAGCACGATGCGCCCGCCCGCGCGCACGACGCGACGCAACTCCGCGAACGCCATCGGCGGCGACGCGACCGAACAGAAGACGAGCGTCGCCAATGCTGCATCGAATGAATCATCTGCAAACGGCAAACTTTCGGCGCGCGCCTGCACGAGCGCGACATCAGCCGGCCGCTCGGTCTTCCAATGCGCTCGTCGCAACATCTCGAAACTCAACTCGACGGCCGCGCCGCGCGCGTTTGGCGGGTAATGGCGAAAGTTCAACCCTGTGCCCGCGCCGACTTCGAGCAGGCGACCGACGGCGGGCAACTCTCTGAGCGCTGCCGCGCGCCAGCGCGCTAAACATAGCCGTTCGAGCGGCTGCATCGCGCGGTCGTAGCGTTCAGCCAGTTGATCATAAACGGGTCGCTTCAATTGATCAGATGGCTGCTTTTCTTTCATCACGAGTTAGAACCACGCGCATTCTACAGGAATTTGTTTGCCGCACCTCGCAGCACGCGAACTTGACGGCGGCCGCGGCCGGTGTTAGCGTGTCGGCTCGCATTGATAGCGCAAGCGTGCTTGGCTGTCAGTCGTTCTTTGTTAACGAATTGAATCGCTACTTCGATCCGTCGCGCACACTTGCGGGGCGGATTCGACCGTCGCAGGTGTGCCCTCTAGTGAAGGGCGACAAGGGAAGTCGGGTGCAAAGCCCGCACGGTTCCCGCCACTGTGTACCGGCGATTGTGTCGCTGCCGTCATTAAATGGTCACTCGTCCACGAGGACGGGGAAGGCCGTGCGGCGACGCGCCTGAGCCGGAAGTCAGGAAACCTTGCCTGCATGAGCAGTGGTCAGTGGTCAGTGATCAGTTAAAGAAAATGTCTTTAACTGATCACTGACCACTGTCCACTGATTTTCGACGGAGGCGACCGCTAACGCTCCGGGCAAGAGCGAGTGGCGTCGGGCGCTCTGGACGGTCGAACGCAGCCGCACAAAATTTTTGTGGCGCGCGTCTTTTGGCCGCAAACACCCGCTAACGAGTTACGCCCTCGATCTTCCGCGCGGAAGATCGAGGGCGTTTTTTGTTTGCAGGACTGGATAGCGCGTCCCTTTCCGCTCACGGCTTGCGCGCAAGGTGTCGGCGTCCGCGTCAGCCGTCCCTTCGGGAAAGGATGAACAACATGAGCCGCATAACGTTTCGTCAGATCGCTTTGAACCTCGCGTTTGTTTGCTTGTGCTTTGGTCTTGCATCAGCGCAAACCGAACAGAGCGCGCTCACGGGGCGCGTCGTTGATCCGCAGGGCGCAGGCGTCGCGGGCGCAGTCGTGACCATCTATGCGCGTGCTCCGCGTCTGCGCTTGACCACGAGAACCGACTCAACCGGCGCTTACCACTTCGCCCAACTCGCACCCGGCGAATACCTCGTCGAAGCAGACGCGCGCACGTTCGCGCCCGCGCCCGCGCGCCCCATCCAACTCACGCGCGGTCAAACAGCCACGCTCGATCTCGCGCTCGAAGTCGCAGGTCTGCACGAAGAGGTCGTCGTGACTGCGGCGGATGCACCGCAGACGGTTGATGAAGTCTCAAAGGCCATCAACGTCGTCACGCGCCGCGAGATTGACGAGCGCGACGAGTTCTCGATTCCAGAAGCTCTGCGCACAGTGCCGGGCCTGCGCGTGCAACAACTCGGCGGCCCCGGCGCACTCACCACGATCAAGACGCGGGGCTTGCGTAATCAAGATACGGCCGTCCTTGTTGACGGTCTGCGCTTTCGCGATCCGTCCGCGCCGCAAGGCGACGCAGAAGGTTACTTGAGCGATCTGCTCGTGACAGGTACGAGTCGCGTCGAAGTCTTGCGCGGCTCAGGCTCATCGCTCTACGGCACGAACGCCATCGGCGGCGTCATCAACATCGTGACCGACGAAGGCGGCGCACCGACGCACGGCCAACTGCTCGCAGAAGGCGGCGGTCTCGGTCTCTTTCGCGGGCGCGCACAACTCGCAGGTGGCTCAAAGTCAAACCGTTTTGTTTATAGCGCGGCGCTCGCGCATCTCAACATCACGCGCGGCATAGACGGCGACGATGCCGCGCGCAACACGAGCGGGCAAGGGCGCGTGCTCTTTCGCCTGACGCCCAAGACCACGCTCAGCGCACGCATCTACGCCGCCGATGCGTTCACCCAACTCAACAGCGATCCGCGCCCCATCGCCGGCCCGCTCCCCGCAGGCATCATCAACGCCGTGCCGCTCTCACGCGCCGAACTCCGACGCTTTGAAGCGGGCACGCCCGCCGCGCAACTGACGAACGGCGCGGCCACGTTCATCCCTGCGACAAACGATCCAGACTTCTCGCGCGCCACACGCTTCTTTAGCGGTGCGCTCGTTTTCACCCAACGCCCGACCGACAAGTTCAGTTACACGATCTCCTATCAAGGCAACCTGACCAACGGCGCGTTCAGCGACGGCCCCGGCGGCACATCCGACTTTCGCCCCTTCGGCAACACGCGCAACGAACTCAAAGGACGCACGCAGACCTTGAACGCGCGCACGGATTTCCAACTCGGCCGCGCCAACTTCATCACCGCCGGTTATGAGTTCGAGCGCGAGCGATTCATCAACAACTCGTTCGCCGCCACAGCGTCTGACAACTCATTCGTTGACGTGACCGAGCGCAGCCATTCTCTCTTCGCGCAGGATCAAATCCGTCTGCTCGACGGTCGCCTGCAACTCTCGGCCGCGTTTCGCGCGCAACACTTCATGCTCGACGCGCCACGTTTTACGCCCGCCGGCTCATCGCCTTATCAAAACTTTAACTTCAACGCGCCGCCCAACGCTTACACCGGCGACGGCTCAATCGCTTATCTCTTCCGTTCGACCGGCACAAAACTGCGCGGGCACATAGGCAACGGCTATCGCGCGCCGTCGCTGTTTGAACGCTTTGGTACGTCGTTCTTCGCTGGCAGTTTCGGCGCGTTGGGCGATCCGCGCCTACGCCCTGAACGCTCCATCGCCTTTGATGCCGGACTCGATCAAACCTTCGCCGCCAATCGCGTGCGTGCCTCCGCCACTTACTTCTACACGCGCTTGCAAGAGGTGATCGGCTTTGGCGACGTGGGCGGCGCAAGCGATCCGTTCGGTCGCTTCTTCGGTGGCTTCTTGAACACGCGCGGCGGATTGGCGCGCGGCGTCGAGTTGAGTCTGGACGCGACGCCCGTGCGCACGCTCGATCTCTTCGCAGCTTACACTTTCACGAACGCAGACGAGCGCGTGCCGCGCGTTGATAGCGTCTTGCGCTCGTTCGTCATTCCAGATCATCAGTTCTCGCTCGTCGCCACAGAGCGTGTCGGGCGACGTTGGTTGTTCAACTTCGATCTCTCCGCGTCGAGCGACTATCTCGCGCCGCTCTTCAATCCGCAGACGTTCGGCACAAACGTCTATCGCTTCGCGGGCATACGAAAAGCTGATGTGGGTGCGAGCTACACCTTACCGCTCGCCGAATCGCGTTCCTTACGTTTCTTCGGTTACGTGGACAATCTGACGGGGCGCGAGTATTTCGAGAACGGCTTTCGCACGCCGGGACGGACGGGGCGCGCGGGCGCGCAGTTTAGCTTCTGAGTTGTAGCGAATTATGGAAGAGAAACCAGCGCAACTTCCGCTCGTCGAAGGCGAGGACTTTTATTGGGAAGGCGCGGCACTGGTCTTCACCGCGCGCTACCATCTGCGGCGCGGTTACTGCTGCGAGAGCGGCTGTCGTCATTGTCCGTATCGTGAGGCGCAGAGCGACGAGGAGCAGAGCAAAGATGAAACGCATGAATCGAATTGAGCGATGTTTGATCTGTCTGCTACTCATCGCGCTCGCGTGCGGCGCATCATGTCGGCACGCCGCGTCGCCGCAAAGTGCGAGTGCGCCGAACGCGCCGCAATACACACGCATCATCTCGCTTAGTCCGAGCACAACCGAGGTGCTGTACGGCTTGGGACTGTTCCCGCGCGTCATTGCTGTGTCGGATTACGACGAGTTTCCGCCCGAAGTGAAGCAGTTGCCGCGCATCGGCGGTTGGAGCAATACTAGCCTCGAACAAGTGACCGCATTGCATCCCGATCTGATCGTGATGACTGAGTCGCAAGCGCCGCTCATCAAAGACAAGTTCGACGCGCTCGGCGTCAAAACCATCGTCGTGCCGAGCTACACTTTAGAGGACGTGCTCGCAGGCATCGAACAACTCGGCCGCGAGACCGGCCGCGCACAAGAGGCACAAAAACTGATCAATGAGACGCGCGCCAAACTCGAAGACGTGCGCACGCGCACGCGCGAGCTACCGCGCCCGCGTGTGCTCTGCATCGTGGATCGCGTGCCGGGCACGCTGCGCGATCTCTACGCGGCCACACGCGGCAGTTTCATCGTCCAACTGATCGAGACGGCGGGCGGCGACTCAATCGCGCCGCCCGCCGCTTCCGGTTTCGGGCAGATCAGCAAAGAGGCTGTGGTCACCTTGAACCCCGAAGTGATCATCGACCTCGAACAGAACACGACGAACGGCACGTTGGCCGAAGACCCGAAAGCGGTCTGGCAAGAACTCGCGCAAGTGAAAGCCGTGCGCGACGGGCGCGTCTATGCCATGCACGACACGTCTGTGCTGCATCCATCGCAGTTCGTCGGCGACTCGGCCCGCAAGTTCGCAGTGCTCTTGCACCCGGAGGTGTTCAAAGACAGTGGCCATTAGCCACAGCAAAGAGGTGAGCGCGCAGACAGACGCGAGCGACCAAGCGCACGACACTCTATCGGCGCAACGCACGCCGCACACACGCTCGACTGCCGACGCGGGCGCGGTCTTGCTCGAAGCACGCGCGCTCTATTTCAGTTATGCGGCCACGTTGCCGGAAGTGGTTTGCGGCGCGGCGCTCGCTTTGCGGCGCGGCACGATGGCGGCTCTGATCGGCGCGAATGGCTCGGGCAAGTCGTCGCTCATTCGTCTGCTCTGCGGACTGTTTGCGCCGACGCGCGGCGAAGTTTTATTCGATGGCATCTCGCTCGCGCAGATCAACCCGCGCGAGCGTGCGCGGCGCATCGCCTACGTGCCGCAGACGACCACGACGGTGTTTCCACTGACCGCGCTCGAAGTTGTCTTAACGGGTCGCAGCCCTTACACGCCGCGCTTTCGCTTCGAGAACGAGCGCGATCTCGCTGTCGCACACGCCGCGCTCGCGGCCGTTGATGCAACACATTTGGCCGCGCGCAGCGTGATGGAATTATCGGGCGGCGAACGACAACTCGTCGCGCTTGCGCGCGCGCTCGCGCAAGAGCCTGATTGTTTGTTGCTCGACGAGCCTTCGTCCGCGCTCGATCTAAAGCATCGCGCCGGTTTGATGCGCCACCTGCGCCGTCTGCGCGACGAACGAAACTTAACGGCGCTCATGGTCACACACGATCTGCAACTGCTCGACCCAACGTTCGATGAAGTGTTTGCCATGCGCGACGGCGCGGTCGTCGCCGCAGGCGCGCCGACCGACGTGCTCCGCGATGAAGTGCTCACGGATGTCTATGCCGACGAGCACATCCACGCACGCCGCGCCTTCGGGCGCACGTTCGTCTGGTCGGAGTGAATTGATCTCAAATTTCAAATTTGAGATTTCAAATCATCTATGTTGAGACGCAACGCTGTTTCCACTGAACTCGATCACACGCCCGTGCGTGCGGCATCTGCGCATGCACGCACCAGCGTTGCAGGCGGACGTTTGCGGCGCGCATTCGTGTTGTTGACGCTCGTGCTGATCGTTGCGACGTTCGTCGCGTTGTGGTTCGGTTATGCGCCGATTGATTGGACGACGCTGAGGACAGATGAGACAGCGCGCGTGCTCTTTTTCCAACTGCGCCTGCCGCGCGTGTTGTTGGCGGGCATCGTCGGCGGCTCGTTGGCGATGGTCGGCGCAGCGTTGCAGGCGCTGTTTCGCAATCCGTTGGCTGAGCCGCTGACACTCGGCGTCTCAGGCGGCGGCGCGTTGGGCGCGAGCGTGGCAATTGCGTTCGGCGCGGGCGCGCGCTTAGCGGGCGTGCCGTTTGTGTTTCTCGCGGCGTTTGCAGGGGCGGCCGTGGCGGTTGCGGTCGTCTATCGGCTGGCGCGCACGGGCGCGGTCGTGATGCCGGGCGCGCTCCTGCTCGCGGGCGTCGTGTTGAATTTCGTCGCCGCGTCTGGCGTCGTGCTCATCCAATACTTCGCAGACTACTCGCGCGCGTTGCAAATCCTGCGTTGGACCATCGGCAGTCTCGACGTGATCGGCTTTGGTATGATCTGGCGCATGTTGCTCTTCCTCGTGCCCGGTTGGCTCGTGCTCCTGTTGATGGCGCGCGACCTGCACTTGATCTCTGTGGACGAAGAGACGGCGGCGAGTCTGGGCGTGAACGTGCGACGCAGCGAGCGACTTACTTACGCGGCGAGTTCGCTCATCGTCGGCGTGACGGTCGCGGTCGCGGGCACGATTGGTTTTGTGGGTCTCATCATCCCACACGCGATCCGTCTGCTCTTTGGCGAGGACGTGCGTTTGCTGTTGCCTTGTTCATTCCTGCTCGGCGCAGCCTTCCTGATGCTCGCAGACCTCGTCGCGCGCACCGCGCTCGGCACAGCCGAACTACCCGTCGGCGCAATCACCGCGCTCGCCGGCGGCCCCGTCTTTCTTTGGCTGCTCAGACGGCAGCAACGTTTGGCAACAATGTGAAAAGAAGCTGTTAGCTCTGGGTCTGTAACTAAAGCTAATAGCTAAAAGCTAATGGCTAACAGCTAAGAGGTCTTTATGAGCATAGCGACGAAAGCAGGCGACA
>QHXQ01000102.1 GCA_003223935.1 Acidobacteriota bacterium
CACGTTGGCCGTGCGCTGCAACGTGGTCAGATCATAGAGCAAAGGCGCGCGCTCTTTGCTGGCCTTCTTCTCAACTTTTTCAACCGCGCCCTGTTGCCCTTTGACTTTGGCGGCGACCGCTTCGGCCGCTTCCCGCTTATCAAAGCGCGTGCCCTTCTTATCGAACCACGTGCCGCGATACGTGCCTGCATCTGCTTTGAACTCGGCGACGACTTCGTAATAAGTGACGGGGACGAAGTGCGCGATCTCATCGTCGCGCGCGACGATGAGCGCGAGCGTCGGCGTCTGCACGCGCCCCAGCGAATAAACGCCCTCATGCCCCGCCTTACGCGCCATGATCGTCTGCGCGCGCGTCGCGTTGAGACCGACGAGCCAGTCCGACTGCTGCCGCGCCCGCGCCGAATCGCGCAAGCCTGTGTATTCGCTCGCGGGTTTCAGTTGCGCAAAACCTGCGCTGATCGCATCGCGCGTCAGAGACGAAATCCACAGCCGCGCGACCGGCTTGCGACAACCCGCGAGCGTATAGACGAGATCGAAGATCAACTCGCCCTCGCGCCCCGCGTCCGCCGCGTTGACTACTGACGCGACATCTGCGCGCGCCATCAGTTGCTTGATCACCTTGAACTGATCGCGCGTCCGCTCCGCCGGATGATATTTGAACTTGTCGGGAATGATCGGCAGGTCTTCAATGCGCCAATGCTTCAAACGCGCGTCGTAAGCATCCGGCTCATCCAACTCCACCAGATGCCCGACGCACCACGTCACAATATCTTCACGCCCCTCGATGAAACCCTCGCCCCGCCGCGTCGCCCCCAACGCCGCCGCCACGTCGCGCCCCATCGAAGGTTTCTCGGTAACGATCAGTCTCATCTTATCGTCGGCTGTAAACGGTCGTTAGACAGCACCTTGCTTACATCAATCAACGTAGGCTTCCTCCGGTATAGCTCTTTGCAGCCAATGACACAACAGCCGCGAAAATTAGATTAGTGCCAATTAACAGCACGAGACTAAAGAGACCAAACATCGGATTTCTAAGAGCAGTCACCTCGTTATAAACGACGGTAAATCCTGATGTGTACTTTTCATAGTAGGCTAGGACGAGGCCAAGGGTATTCCAACCAGCGACCGCCATAACACCAATGCTTAGCCAGAGGGGAAACAGCGATTTAATACGATTAAGCCACAGGCGATGGACTAAATAACTGGCGAGTGTGAAGAACACCACCAGTGTAATCGTAATAGTAATGATAGACCACCAATGCCGCGGCCAACCTTGATAATCAGAGAGCTTCTCAGCCAAGTGCAAAACACCACTGTAAGCGAGAGCGTTGAAGGCCCCTAGAAGACCTGTGCGCCAATAGCATGATTCATCCATATTGCTATGCCTCAGGATAAGAAGCTATCTAACAAATATCATCTTGTTGGCATGTCGAGCACGTCGTGGCGTGTGATGATGCCGGTGATGCGGCCGTAGGTTTGGACGAGGACGGCCGGGGCGGCTTGCAGTTGGCGCGTGACATCGGCGGCGCTCGCGTCCTCTTCGACGACGGGGAAGCTTGCGTCCATCACTTCGCTGACGGGCGCTTCCAAGAGTTCGCGTTTGCGCAAGACTTTCGTGAGCACGTGATTCTCGCGCAGAGAGCCGACCGAGCGCCCTTCTTCGAGCACGGGCACGTAGGAGATGCCGAGTTCGTCCATGCGCGCGAGGATGTCGGCCACGCGGTCTGTCGGCGCGGCGGTGACGAGCGCGTGCGGTGCGGTCGCGCCTTTCGTCGTGCTGATCAACTCGGCTGTTATCCTCTGCGGTTCAAGCAGGCGCTTCTCCTTCAGCCATTCGTCCGAGTGATGCTTGCTTAGATAGTGCTCGCCTGTGTCACAGACGATGAAGACGACGAGACCGTTTGCGTCGAGCGTGCGCGCGACCTTCAAAGCTGCCGCGAGGTTCGTGCCGGTCGAGCCGCCGCAGAAGATGCCTTCGACGCGACCAAGCTGGCGCGACATCTCGAATGATTCGCGGTCGGTGATGTTGATGATCTCATCCACGTATTTGAGTTGCGCATTCTCCGGGATGACCTCTTGCCCGATGCCTTCGACCAAGTACGGCGTCACCTCGTGCGTCTTGCCCGTCTCCTTGTAGGTCTTGAAGACAGAGCCGTAGGGGTCTGCGCCGATGATGCGGATGTTCGCGTTCTGCTCTTTCAAAAATCTCCCCGTGCCGGAGATCGTACCGCCCGTGCCGATGCCTGCGACGAAGTGTGTGATGCGCCCTTCGGTCTGTTCCCAGATTTCAGGGCCGGTCGTGCGATAGTGCGCTTCGGGGTTGGCGGGATGCGCGTACTGATTCGGATAGAACGAATTGGGCGTCTCGCGTGCGATGCGCTGCGCGGTCGAGACGTAATGATCGGGCGTGCCGGGTTTGGCGGAGGCGGGTACGACGACCACGTCTGCGCCGAGCGCCTTCAAATAACGCACCTTCTCAATCGAAGCCTTGTCGGTCATCACAAAGATGCAGCGATAACCTTTGACGGCCGCTGTGAGCGCAAGGCCGATGCCTGTGTTGCCCGATGTCGCTTCGATGATCGTGCCGCCGGGCTTGAGCGAGCCTTCGCGCTCGGCCGCTTCGATCATCGCGCGCCCGATGCGATCCTTGACCGAGTAACCGGGATTCAAGCTCTCCATCTTGGCGAGCACAGTGGCTTTGATGCCTTGCGTCAAACGGTTCAACTTGACGAGCGGCGTGTGCCCGACAAGCTCAAGTATGTTCTCTTTGTAATCCATCCGGGTCTCCGTCCAGATCGTTTGCTGCTACATGAGCCGAGGTGCTTTAGTTATACAACAGTCATCAACCTTCACACCAACGACCTGCTGTTGGCGCGCGTCGTCTGTTGCTATAATGTCGGAAATGTAGTTGACTGCTTTGCTGCTGCTCGAACGTCAGTCGTCATTACTATCAAATCACGGAGTCACGAATGGAGATCACAGACACATCGTCCGCCTCGCGCCCGACGGTTAAACCGCCCAAGCGCATACAGGTCTATCATCATCCGCGCGTCGAAAGATCGGAGCATCTCGCCGAAGAGATCACGCGCCACTTGCGCAAGCTGGGCGCAGACGCAGAAGCCGTGATCTTCGGCGACGAACTCGCGCAGGCGCGACTCGCCGAACAGGACATGATCATCGTGAGCGGCGGCGATGGCACGATGCTGCGGAGCGGCAACATGGCCGCGCAACATGGCGTGCCCGTGCTCGGCATCAACTTGGGCCGGCTCGGCTTTTTGCCCGAAGTTGACTTGGACGATTGGAAGGGCGCGCTCGCGCGTGTGCTCGTCGGCGACTACTGGCTTGAAGAACGCATGATGCTGCACACGGAGCACCAACGCGGCAACGAGTTGCTCGGCTCATACGAGGTGCTCAACGAAGCGGTCGTCAATCGCGGCGGCGTCGCGCGCCCCGTCCGTCTGAAGACACTCATTGACGGCAACGAACTGACGACCTTCGTCGCAGACGGTCTGATCGTGGCGACCGCAACCGGCTCGACCGCTTATGCGCTTGCGGTCGGCGGCCCGATCTTGCCGCCCGAGTTGAAGAACATTTTGATCATTCCCGTCTCGCCGCATCTCTGTCTCGACCGCGCGATTGTGCTGGCGCAGGGCGCGACCTTGCAGATTCACGTCCGCACCGAACATCAAGCGATGCTCAACGCAGATGGCCTCGTCTATGTCGAGTTGCAGGACGGCGATGATGTCTATGTGCGCATGAGCCAGTTCGTCACACGCTTCGCGCGCGTGCAAGACCCGGTCTATTTCTATCGCAATATGACCTCGCGCATGAACAAGAATCCATCGGCTGATAAAGCAAAGTGAGGGCAAGAGACCAAAGATAAAAATGAGCCGCCCGGCAGTCATCGCAGACCGCCGAGCGGCTCTTATTTACGGGCGTTACCACTACTCAATGATCAGGAACGAGGAACACATCCCAAGCCCATCTACCTACCTGCGCCCCACGAGCATCCCTAGCCTTCGCCCGATAGCGAAACTGATTGCCATACCTGTCCACGCGCCGCGATTCCTTGTAATCAAGATCAATACGCCACACGCCAAGCGCTGGCAGCGTGTGCAACTCCTCTGGCTCGGAGATGCCGTTGTGGTTCGTATCCTGCCAGAGACGTAATGAATGTCGTTATAGTTTTATTCTGTCCACTCAAGCACCAAGCGATCTAATCGCATCAATTTTTGTGTTACGCTTGGACTGATGCAAGCGGACGGCATACAGGCGGACGGCGCGCCCTCTTTGCGGCGGCGACTCTGGTGGCTCATCTGCGGCCGCTTCGTCGGCGTCGCTGTGCTGCTGCTGCTCTACCTGCGACTCGGCGGCCAAGCAGACGCACACTGGTTGCACCGCCCGCTCGCCGTCGGCCTGACCGCGCTCGCAGCCTCTGTGCTCTACGCGCTCGTGCTGCGCTTCACGCGCGTGGGTCTCGCGGTGCAGGCCGGCGTGCAGTTGTGCGCAGACATCTTGCTCGTCTCTTGGCTCGTTGCCGTCGGCGGCGACTTGCACTCGCCTTTCGTCGCGCTCTACATCGTCATCATCGCGCTCGCCAGCATCTTCCTCGGCGTGCGCGGCGCGCTCGTCAGTTCGGTCGGCTGCGCGACCGGTTACACCGCAGTCATGCTCGGCATCGGCTTCGGTTGGTTCAACACGGGCGGCGAGGCCGGCGCTGGACTGACGACGACGCTCGCCAGCACGACCGGACTCTACGACGTGGCCTTTCTCTTCGTCGGCCTGCTCGCAGCGCAGTTGGCCGTGCGCCAATCGCGCGCCGACGTGCAACTGATCGAAGCCACACACGCGCTCACCAACTTGCGTGCGCTGCATGAACGGATCGTCGAATCGATCCGCTCCGGCGTGGTCACGACCGACCTGCAAGGGCGCATCTACACTTGCAACGCTGCCGCCGAAGAGATCACGAGCTATACGGCCGATGCCTTGCGCGGGCAAGAGGCTTCGATCCTCTTCGGCCCACTCGCCGGCCGGATCGAGGAATCGCTGCGCGCCGCCGAAGAGGATCAACTCAGCCCGCGCTACGAGGCCGATTGCTTGACGCCCGATGGCTTGCGCATACGCCTCGGCTACACCATCTCGCCGCTCGCGGGCGAACGCGGCAACAAGACGAGCGGCCTTGTCATCACCTTTCAAGACCTGACGCACGTGCGCGCGCTCGAAGAGACTTCGCGCCGGCAAGACAGACTCGCTGCCGTCGGGCGCGTCGCCGCCGGCATCGCGCATGAGGTGCGCAATCCGCTCGCCGCGATGCGCGGCGCGATTCAAGTCTTGCGCTCCGACGTTGATGGTGATTCGGCGCAGGCCGAGTTGATGGAGATTATCCTGCGCGAATCGGATCGCTTGAATCGCATCATCACAGATTTTCTCACTTACGCGCGCCCGCGTCGCGGTGAACTCACAGAGACGGACGTGCGCGAACCCTTGCGCGAGACTTTCACGCTCCTGCGCCACAGCCCTGAGACGCGCGCCGAGCACGTCATCGAAGAAGATTACCCGGAAGAACCTGTGCGCGGGCTTGCCGACGGTGCGGCGCTCCGACAGGTCTTCTGGAATCTCGCGCGCAACGCCTTGAGCGCGATGCCCGAAGGCGGACGCTTGCGCGTCGAGTTGCGTCATGTGCCGCCCAATCGTTTTCGCATCATCTTCACAGACACGGGGCGCGGCATGTCGCCCGAACAGGTCGAACGCCTCTTCGAACCGTTCTCATCTTCGACTACGGGCGGCACAGGTCTCGGTCTTTCAATCGTCTATCAGATCATCCGCGATCATGGTGGTACAATAAACGTCCGCAGCCGCGAAGGACACGGGACGACAATCATCATCGAACTGCCGGAAAAGCAAAATTAGTTATGGCTAATCTTTTAGTCGTTGACGACGAACAAGGCATGCGTCAACTGTTGACGCTCGTCTTCGCGCGGGCTGGCCATCAGGTGCGCACGGCGGAGAATGGCCGGCGCGCACTCGATCTATTGCGCGAGCAAGCGGCCGATCTGATCGTCTCGGACGTGAAGATGCCGGACATGTCGGGCATCGAGTTGCTGCGGGCTGTGCGCGGGCTGTTGCCAGATGTGGCGGTCGTGTTGATGACGGCGTTTGCGACCGTCGAGACGGCGCGCGAGGCGTTCAAGCTCGGCGCGGATGATTTCATCCAGAAGCCGTTTGACGTTGACGAGTTGAAACTGATCGTCGAACGTGCGCTCGAAAAACTCGCGCTCAGAAAAGAGAACGAGAGTCTCAAGATTGAGAACGAGGCGCTGATTAAAGTGCAGCGCGCGCGCGGCAGTCTGGACAACATTATCGGCCGCTCGCCGCGCATGCAGGCGCTCTATCAGATGATCGAGACGGTCGCGGGCGTGCAGTCAACCGTGCTCATCATGGGCGAGTCGGGCACGGGCAAAGAACTCGTCGCGCGGGCGATTCACAATCTCTCCCCGCGCGCCGATAAGCCTTTCGTTTCGATCAACTGCGGCGCGTTCACCGAGACGCTGTTGGAGTCTGAGTTATTCGGTTATGTGAAGGGCGCGTTCACCGGCGCGACCGCGAATCGCAAAGGACTCTTCGAGGCCGCAGACAAAGGCACGATCTTCTTGGACGAGATCGGCGAGATGTCGCCCGCAATGCAGGTCAAACTTTTGCGCGTATTGCAAGAGAAGAAGGTGCGTCCCGTCGGCGGGCATGAAGAGTTGGCGATTGACGCGCGCGTGATTGCGGCGACGAATCGCGACTTGGCGGCGATGACGAAAGCAGGGACGTTCCGCGAAGACCTCTACTATCGCATCTCCGTGATCCCGATTGAACTGCCGCCGTTGCGCGAGAAGCGCGAAGACATACAAGAGTTGGTCGCGCACTTCACGCAAAAATTCTGTGCGCAGACGGGCCGGCCACTGACCATCTCGCCCAAAGCGATGGAGCTGCTTGAACGCTATTCGTGGCCGGGCAACGTGCGCGAGCTTGAGCACACCATCGAACGCGCGGTCGCGCTTGAGCGCACGAACGAGATTCAACCTGAGCGGCTGCCCGAACACGTGACGCAGTACAACCCTGCGCGCGTCGCCGCCGCGCTCGATCTACCCGACGAAGGCTTGAACCTCACGGCGCACCTAGATCAACTTGAGAAGACCTATCTGCTCGAAGCCCTGCAACGCACCGGCGGCAATCAGACGCGCGCCGCCGAACTGTTGCATCTCTCCGTCCGCTCGCTCCGCCACCTGCTCGACAAGCACGGCATCCGCAGCCTGACCGCGCAACTCCGCAGCGACGCCGCAGGGAAACAGTGATCAGTGGTCGGTGGTCAGTGGTCAGTGGTCAGTGAAGACAGTTTTTAACTGACCACTGACCACCGACCACTGACCACTCTGTTTCTGGCATGCACATTGCACAAGGCTCATGTGGCATGACCTGTTGGTCTGTCAGATTGACTTTGCTAGGAACAAACCGACGCGATGCGCGCACCCGGCTCCTCCAGACATGAACGCGGCTTCTCGCTAATCGAACTGCTCATTGTGGTCCTCATCATTGGGATAGTGGCAGCGATCGCCATTCCCAATTATATGGAGTCGAAGAAGGCCGCCTACAACGCCACCACGTTGGCCTCTCTGCGGCTCATCTTCTCTGCGGAAACCTGTTATCGCGCCTCGCATCCGCAGTACGGCGATTTGAATGCGCTGAGCACATCAGGGTGTATGGGTGATCCGCTGCTGGCCACAGGCCATCGCAGCAATTACACCTACGCGCTGCCCACAGTAGCGCCCGACACTTTTGAAGTGACGGCCGCACCCGATGTTGCGCCGTGGCGTTATTTCTTCATTGATGTCACCGGCATCATTCGCACCAACGACGGCGCGCCCGCCGACGCCTCCAGCCCACCCATCAATTGATCACTCAAACCACATTCGACTTGAACCTCACCACCTCAAACCTTCTGACAAAACACGGCAGCTTTGGGCTGCCGTTTTTTGTCAATCTCTGCCTTCGTACCCTGTCCATGTCTGCCGGGCAGTCGCAGCTTAAAGCGCGAAATAGCTTGACTACAGCGCATTTTCATCTGTGAGCGCAGCGCCGCCCACGCTTGGCATGCGGCTTGTCATGCTGTTGAGCGCAATGTCGCGCAAGCGGCGCGTGACCTGAGGACGCCCGACGACGCGAACCAACTTCAAACCTGCTACTAAGGAGCAACTCAAAGAAATGCAACAGAAGAAAGGCCAGAAGGGCTTCTCGCTGATCGAACTCTTGATCGTCGTCGCGATCATCGGCATCATCGCCGCCATCGCGATTCCCAACCTGCTCGCCTCGCGCCGCGCCACAAACGAAGCTTCCGCCATCGCTTCGCTGCGCACCATCGGCACGGCACAGGCGACCTACCTGTCCACCACTGGCAATAACACGACCTACGCCGCCAACCTCGCCGCCTTGCAAGGTCAAAGCTTGGTTGACAGCGTGCTTGGTGCTGGCACCAAGACCGGCTACACCTTTGCCGTCGCTATCGGTGCAACCAACACGCAGTTCACCGCTAACGCCGATCCGGTTTCGGCTTCGACCGGCACACGTCACTTCTTTACTGATGAGTCAGGCGTCATTCGCTATAACGCGGCGGCGGCTGCGGTTGTGGGTAGCAACCCGATTCAGTAAACGGCTAATCAACCATACTAGCACTCGGAGACTTAAACATCATGCAACAGAAGAAAGGCCAGAAGGGCTTCTCGCTGATCGAACTCTTGATCGTCGTCGCGATCATCGGCATCATCGCCGCCATCGCGATTCCCAACCTGCTCGCCTCGCGCCGCGCGTCAAACGAAGCTTCCGCTATCGCCTCTATGCGCACCATCGGTACCGCGCAAGCAACCTACCTGTCCACCGCTGGCAATAACACGACCTACGCCGCCAACCTCGCCGCCTTGCAAGGTCAAAGCTTAGTTGACAGCGTGCTTGGTGCTGGCACCAAGACCGGCTACACCTTCGCCGTCGCTATCGGTGCAACCAACACGCAGTTCACCGCCACTGCCGATCCGGTTTCGGCTTCGACCGGCACACGCCACTTCTTCAACGACGAGTCGGGCGTCATTCGTTACGACGCGGCCGCAGCAGCGACCGTCGCCAGCACGCCGATTCAGTAAACCCGCACTAGCGGTCAACCTTAAACCAACGCAGGAGCGGGCGAGTTGCCGCTCCTGCATTTTTTATCACTGCCATGCAAGCCCGACCGTCCGTATGTTACCCTGCGCTCGTGTCGCTACCATCTGCCGACGGTTCGGCCTTGCTGCTCTTGCGACATGCCTAACTCAATCGTTATTGCGGAACGCTTGAACAGAGTCACGGACACACACCGCGAAGCGACCTCAACGCCAGCCGGCGCGACTATGCCGCGCGGCACGGGCGTGCGCCGCATACTCACGATTGCGCGCAACGCCTTCCGCGAAGCCGTGCGCGACCGCGTGCTCTACAACCTCGTCCTCTTCGTCCTGCTGCTCACCGCGAGCGCGATCTTTTTGGGCGAACTATCGGCCGCGCAAGAAGCGAAGATCATCGTTGACTTGGGCCTCTCCGCGATGCTGCTCTTCGGCACGTTCATCGCGATCTTCGTCGGCACAGGTCTGGTCTATAAAGAGATTGAGCGGCGCACGCTCTACGCGATTCTCGCGAAGCCGGTCGGGCGCGGTGAATTTCTGCTCGGCAAGTATCTGGGCTTGTGCCTGACGCTCGCGGTCAACGTCTCTGTGATGGGCGTCGGCATCTCGCTCGCGTTGCTCTTTGTGAAGCGCGGTTACGATCCGCTCGCGTTGCGCATCTGGCCTGCGGTCGCTCTGATCTACATCGAACTGATGATCGTCGTCGCGGTCGCGCTCCTCTTCTCTTCATTCTCCACGCCTGCGCTCGCGGCGCTCCTGACCTTCGCCGTCTTCGTCATTGGCCACTTCAGCGCCGACCTCAAGACGCTCGCCGCCGCAACCGGTACGACCGCCGCACGCATCTTCTTCGGTCTGCTCTTCTATCTGCTGCCGAATCTGTCGCACTACACAAAACTCACAGACGCCGGCCACGGCCTCATGCCCGCGCCCTCTGCGTTCATCGTTGCGCTCGCTTACGCGCTCATCTACATTGCCGTCCTGCTCGCCGCCGCAACCTTCATCTTCAACCGTCGTAACTTCAAATAAGAGTCGGAGGTTAGACGAAGATGAGCAACGCAACGAAGCAGACGAAAGAAGCGCCAGCGCACCGACGCACGACGCGCCGTGAGTTGTTGCTGCTTGTCATCATTGCGCTGGGTCTTACTTTGTCCGCCGTGCTGTCGCATTGGCTTGAGGCGCAGCCGTCCGCGACGGTCGCGCAAGCGAGCGAGGAGCTTTACGTCAAGCCCGAAACGGCGCGGCACATGAGCCTCAGCTTCAACGGGCTGGTCGCCGATTGGTACTGGATGCGTGCGCTGCAATACGTCGGGCGCAAGGTGCTCGCTTATCGAGGGCAACTACAAATAGACGATCTGAGTCCCGTCGGGTTGACGCAACTCGCGCCGCTCTTGGACAGTGCAACGACGCTCGATCCGCAGTTCATTCCGGCTTACGAATACGGCGCGGTCGTGCTGCCTGCGTTTGATGTTGATGCGGCGATCAAACTCGTCCGCAAAGGCATCGCGGCAAACCCGCAGGCTTGGCGGCTCTATCATCAACTCGGTTACATCTACTGGCAGCGCGGCCGTTTTCCAGAAGCGGCCGAAAGCTACCGGCAAGGCGCACAACTCGCGGGCGCACCCGCTTGGATGAACGCGATGGCCGCGCAGATGGCCGCGCGTGGCGGCAGTCGCGCCACCGCGCGCGAAATCTACCGGCGCATGTACGAACAGACCGACGACGCACAGATGCGCGTGCTCGCCGCACGTCGGCTCTTGCAACTGCAATCGTGGGACGAGCGCGATACGCTCCGTCGTGTGCTCGCAACCTATCGCGCGCGCGCGGGTCATTGTCCCGCGAGTTGGCGTGAAGTCGCGCCCATCTTGCGCGCCGCCAGGGCACCGCTGGACATGAGCGGCGCACCGCTCGACCCTTCGCGCGCGCCTTACGCGCTCGCAGGTGATGGATGTGATGTTGAGCTTAGCGCGCAATCAGAAATCTTACGCAAGTGAGGTTGAAGTTCGGATGACAGTCGCACTTGAGATCGAGAATCTGACGAAGGATTACGAGGTCGGTTTTGCGCGCAAGCGGCGCGTCCGCGCGCTCGATGGATTGACGCTCACGGTTGAGCGCGGCGAAATCTTCGGCTTCCTCGGCGCAAACGGCGCAGGCAAATCAACGACGATGAAACTCTTGATGCGCCTCATCTACCCGACCGCCGGCCGCGCCAGCATCTTAGGCTGCGACATCAACGACATCGCGATGCACGCCCGCATCGGCTACCTGCCCGAACACCCGTACTTCTACGACTACCTCACCGCCCGCGAGTTTCTCGAATACTGCGCCGAGCTATTCGGCTACACGCGCACAGACTGTCGCCAACGCGCCGCAGCTTTACTCGCGCTCGTCCACCTTGATGACAAGAGTTGGGACAAACAACTGCGCAAGTTCTCCAAAGGCATGTTGCAGCGCGTGGGGCTAGCGCAGGCGCTCGTGAACGACCCTGAGATCGTCTTTCTGGATGAACCGATGAGCGGGCTTGATCCGGTCGGTCGCCGCGAGATACGCGATCTGATCGCGAGCCTCCGGCACAAGGAGACGACCGTCTTCTTCTGCTCGCACATCCTCGCCGACATCGAAGTGCTCTGCGACCGCGCCGCCATCTTGCAGAAGGGCCGGCTCGCCCACGCCGGTCGCCTCGAAGACTTGCGCGGGCGTGCCGGCACACGCGCGATGGAACTCGTCGTCGCCGGGGCAACCGCCGAACAACTTCGCGCCGCCCTTCAACCATTGCCCGCCGCCCAACTCACACAGACGCCCGGCGGCGCACGCATCGAAGTGCCCTCCGAGCGCGACGTTGATGCCGCGCTCGCCGCCCTGCGCGACTGCGGCGCGCGCCTCGTCTCCGTCCAGCCGGTCGGCAATCCGCTTGAAGATTTATTTGTGGCGAATCAGAATTGAGAGCTATTGAACGATCACGCCCGTCACGTCAATGCGGACGTTGGCGCGTAGGTCGGACTTTTTGAAGCCTTCCAACACGAGCGCAGGCTCAAGCACCTTGTTGTTCTCTAGCGCGAACTCTGTCTGCGGCGGGTGTGGAAAGACGAACGTGCGCGTCTGCACGGGTTTGTTCTCCAGATCAACGACGGTCGCTTGCAGTTCGAGGCCCGTGATCGTGTGCCCGGTGAAGTTGCGCACCTTTGGATGTAGCTCCATCACTATATCGCCGAGCGGGCGCGCCGCTTCATACGCATCTTCATCAGGGATGAACTCAACTTTGATGCTCTGGCGCAACTGCTCGAACTGAGGCGAGCCGACGCGCAGAGCGCCTGCAAGGTGTGGCTGCACATTGCTGTTGTTCGGCGTGTGCGGACGCAACGCCCAATAGATCATCCCGGCGACAAGGAGCGCCGTCATCAAGCCGACGGCGATGAAGACTTTGCGCCGCGTCGCGGCCCCCGCTTCGATCTCTTGCTTTGGCGTAACCATAAAAGAACAGCGACGAGTGACGAGCAGGATTTTAGCTTGTCGCTCGTCACTTGTCACTCATCACTGCTTTCGCTCAGCCTGCGCGCGCGCTTGGCTCGACGAGGCGGAGCAGCGGGCGTGTCTCTTTGACGAGCGAGCCGGTGCCGGTGCGCAGGCGCGCGCGCTTCGGCCAGACGATGCGGAAGCAACTGCCCGCGTTCGGTTCGCTCTCGACCGTGATCTCGCCTTCGAGCAGTTCGGCGAGTTTGCGCGTGAGCGCGAGGCCCAAGCCGACGCCACTGTAAGAGCGTGTTAGCTGATCATCCACTTGGCGAAACTCGTCGAAGATGAACTCAAGCGCCTCGCGCGAGATGCCGATGCCTGTGTCGCGCACTTCGAGCGTCCAACGCGCATCATCAAGCGACGCGGCCTTGATCGTGACCGTGCCGCCGGCGGTGAACTTGATGGCGTTGCTGATCAGATTCGCCAACACCTGCGCAAACTTGCGCCGGTCGGTCACGATGTCGTGCAGCCCCGGCGCGATCTCTGCATGCAACTCGACGTGCTTCTCTGCGGCCATGTGCCGATAGTGTTGGATGACCTCGGTTGTGACTTCGCCGATGTCCACCGCTTCGAGTTGCAAGGCGGTGCGGCCGGCTTCGAGGCGCGAGTAGTCGAGCAGGTCGTTGACCAGTTCAAGAAGCGAACGTGCGTTGCGCTCCATGCGCGTGACGACCTCTTCTTGCAACGGCGCAAGGGGCTGTTGCGGGTCGCGCCTGAGCAACTGCGACAGCCCGATGATGACGTTCAGAGGCGTGCGCAGTTCATGCGAAACGTTGGCGACGAACGCAGACTTCAAACGATCATGCTCGCGCAAGCGGTCGTAAGCGGCCATCAACTCGCGATACTGCTGCACTTCGTTTGTGATGTCGCGGAAGACCACGACCACACCGACTCTACGCTCGCCTTCGCCCGTGAGCGGCGTCGCGCTCATCGCCAGCACGCCCTCTTCTCTGTCGCCGCGAATGATCTGCACGTGTTCGCCGGAGACGTGCTCGCCTTGTTCCAATGCACGACCGAGCGGCGTCTCTGCGGCGGGCAAGACGTTGCCTTGCAGATCGCGCAAGGCAATGTCGGCGATGAGCGCGTCCACGCCGTCGCGGAATTCGCCGGGCTGGCGACCGAGTATGCGCGCCGCCGCCGGATTGACGCGATAATGCCCGCGCTCGTCCACGATGATCACGCCCTCGTCCATCTGATTGATCACGCTTTCAAGCTCGGCCGCGCGCGCCTTCTCGGATGCGAAAGCGGCCGTGGCCAACTTCTCCGCGCGCACGCGCTTTGAGACTTCCGACAAGATCAAGATCAGCTCGCCGCTTCCATTTGCATGCGTCGTTGTCGGCCACAAGATCACGTCCCAGAATTTTTCCGCTTCGGCGCGCTCGTCCGTTTCGCGCGCGACCAACTCAATCGGCAGACCGTAGTTGACGAAAGCGCGGCGCGTGCGGCGCACATCTTCGACCATTTCGCTCATCACGGCCAGCCCAGCCGCAGCCTCGTATAGCCCGCGTCCCGTGAGCGTGTGCGCGTCGCTGCCGACGAAGCGTGCGAAGCTCGCGTTGACCTTGCGCACGATCAGGTTCGCGTCCAAGACGGCGACGCCGAGCGGCAGACTGTCGAGCACTTCGGCGATGAAAGCGGTCTGCGTGCTCAGTTCGTTGAACTTATTTTCGAGGCTTGATGCCATCGAGTTGAAGCCTTCGGCGAGCGTGCCGATCTCGTCGTCCGTCTCGACGGGCGCGCGTTCGTGCAATTGGCCGCTGCCGAGTTTGGAAGCTTTGGCGGCGAGTTGGCGCAAGGGTTTGGTGAAGCGCCCGACGGCCCAGACGGCGATGAAGCCTGAGGCTGCCAGCGCGAACAACCAAGTGGTCGCGAGGGTCAGGAACGAACGCCAAGCGGGCGTGTGTTTGGGAAGCGGCACGCCGACTGCGACGCTCCAACCGTAATGACTGAGCGTGCGCGCGGCCGTGATGCGCGTCTCGCCGTCGCTCCATTGCTGCTCGCCGACTTGTGTTGAAGCATTGACGACGCTCGCGGTCGGCGCGGGCGCGGCCGGGTTCGGCACAACCTCGCCGTGTCCGTCGCGCACGACGAGCGCAGCGTCCGCGCCGGGCGTCGCTTGTTGGCGCAGCTTCGCGTAGAGGTCTGCGGCTGCGCCGGGCGCGAGTGCTGCGCCGGCGCGCACGGCTTGCGGATGCGCTTCGAGCCAAGAGTCGAGCGCGCCTTCGGCGGCGTTCGTCTCGATGCGCGCGAGCGCAGTTGATTGTTCGACAAGGCTGTCGCGATAGCTGTTGAGTTGCAAGAAACTGACGATCAAGAGCGGCAGAGACAGGAGCGCCAAGAGCGCTAGCAGTTTGGTGCGGACATCGAGATGAAACTGCTTGCGTGTGGCGCGCGTCATAATCCCTCTTCACGTTCCGGGCGGCCTCTCGCGCCACAGAAATTTGTTCAAGACTCCGCGTAAAATCATCAACTCGCGTGCCACTTTTAAGAGTGGTCAGAGGTTAGAGGTCACTGACAGTTCAAAGTTCCAGGTTCAAGGTTCAAAGTTGGATTGAACTTAAACCTGGAACCTGGAACTTTGAACCTATCCTGCCAACAACTTCTTCAACAAATCTTCCAACTGGTCGAAGTCCACCGGCTTGGTCAGGTATTCGTTGCAACCGGCGGCGAGGGCTTCGGTGCGAAAGTCGCTGGTGTCGTGGGCGGAGATGGCGATGATGGGCACGGCGCGCATGCCGTCGAGTTGGCGGATGCTGCGCGTAGCGGCGAGGCCGTCAATCTGCGGCAGACTCAAATCCATCAGGATCAGATGCGGGCGCTCCTGCGCGGCGATCAAGACCGCCTCCTGCCCGTTGATCGCTTCGATCACGCGATAACCGTTCAACTCAAGCAAGCGCCGCATCATGAAACGGTTGTCCTCAAAGTCCTCGACGACGAGGACGGTCTGCTCAAAGCCATTGTGTTCCGCCGCCATTTGCGGATTACCTCCAGACACTCGCAGCCCTTAAATCGGCGCGCAGCCCACCGCACACCGTATCGCTAGCAAACACTCATCATTTTTGTTAAGATGCCGCATCGAAACGCGACACAGAGAACACATCTATCGGGTTTAATCCGTACAGCCCGCGCGTCAAAGTTGCCATGCGCTGCGAGATGTACGAAGACCCGCGTTGCAGAGGTTCGTGAGCCGAAAATGAAGCCGTTTTTGTCGGAAACGCACGACGCAGAGGCCCTACAGGAATTGGGCCGCGCCTCTGTGCAGATCGTCCACGACCTCAAAAATCAGATCAATGGTCTCAAACTCTATGCCACGTTCCTGCGCAAGCGTCTGGAGAAAACGGACGGGCGCACGGACGAATTAGACACCGTGGCCAAACTGATCGCGGGCCTAGAACGTGCCGCCGCCGACATGACCACGCTCGTGCGCTACGGTCGCCCTTTGGCCTTGCGCCGTGTGCCGCACGTTGACCTCAGACGCCTGCTCGTCGCCGCACTTGGGCGCGAGCCGGAGATAAATTGTGAGGCGTGCCTCGGCGAATTTGATCACGCGGCCTTGACCGAGGCGCTGCGCGATATTGACGTGGGCCTACGCGCGCATGGCCAACAAGCTGCGCAACTTGAAGTGCACCTGCGGCGCGAGGAACAGGACGGTGCGCCGTCTGCCGTGATCGAATGGCGCGGTGCACTGCCGTCGAACAACAACGACGCGTGCGATCCGTTCAACTCTTTCGTCGGCAGCGCGGGCCTACGCCTCGCGCTCGCCGCCAAGATCATTCGCGCCCACGGTGGCCAAATAGAACACGAGGCGCACACGATCCGTGTGTGCTTACCACTGACGACGTAAAGGGTCAGTGGTTATTTGTTATTGGTTATTTGTTATTTGCGCTCGACATCACAGTTCACACGAACAAATAACTAATAACTAATATCAAATAACAGTCTGTTGTCGGAGGAGACATCAAGGTGGATCGGAAAGATATACGCATTCTGGTGATTGACGATGAGCCGATAATGGCGGATTCGCTCAAGCAGAATTTGAGCGAAGAGGGTTATCGTGTGGACACGGCCTCAAGTGGCGCGGAGGCCATCGAATTGTTCGACACCGCCGGGCATCACCTCGCCATCTGCGACATACAGTTACCCGATATGGACGGCATCGAAGTCCTGCGCCACATGAAGGACACGCATCCGGCGACAGAAGTGATCGTCGTCACGGGCTACGGCACGGTTGATCGCGCCATCGTGGCGACGAAGGCGGGCGCGTTCTGGTTTCTTGAAAAGCCGTTTGAGTACGAGGTGCTGCAAAAGTTGGTCGAGAAGGCGCTCGAACGGCAAGAGTTGATCGCCGAGACCGACACGATGCGCCAGCGTCTCACCACGCGCACCGAATACTTCAACATCATCGGCGGCTCGAAACAGATGCAGACGATCTACGAGACCATCGAGTCGGTCGCCAAAGCCGATGCGAACGTCTTGATCGTCGGCGAGTCGGGCACGGGCAAGGAGTTGATCGCGAATGCCATCCATTACAACTCGCTGCGCGCCAAAAAGCCGTTCATTAAAGTCAACTGCGCCGCGCTGCCCAAAGAGTTGATCGAGTCGGAGCTATTCGGCCACACCAAAGGCGCGTTCACCGGCGCGCACGCGGACAAAGACGGCTTGATCCAACACGCGGCCGGCGGTTCGCTCATGCTGGACGAGATCGCGGAGATGCCGGTCGAGTTGCAGCCGAAGCTGCTGCGCGTGTTGCAGGAGCGCAGCTACCGCAAGATCGGCTCGGAGAAGACACACGCGGTTGACTTTCGCCTGATCTGCTCGACCAACCGCCCGCCCGCCGACGCGATTCGCGACGGCATGTTGCGCGACGATCTCTTCTATCGCATCTCGACCATCACGATCCACGTGCCACCTTTGCGCGAGCGCGCCGAAGACATACAGTTGCTCGCCGAACATTTCTTGAAGATGTACGCGCGCAAATACCAACGCCCGATCACGAGCATCTCACAGGCGGCTTATCAACGACTGTTCGCGCACACGTGGCCGGGCAACGTCCGCGAGTTGCAGAACGTGATCGAGCGCGCGGTGCTGCTCGCCAAAGGCAGCAAGATCGAGCCGGTTGATCTGCCGTTCGACAACGGCTCGCTGCCGGAGAAGGTTGGCGGCGGCGTGGCTTGGGACGTGCCGCCTAACATGACGCTTGAAGAGATCGAAAAGCTCGTCATCGAGAAGACCTTGCAACGCACCGGCGGCAACAAACAGGCGGCGGCGAATCTCTTGGGCATCTATCGCCCGCGCCTCTACAGCAAAATCCGCAAGTACAATATAGACATCAGCGCGCTCACCGCGCAGCAGACATGAGCGAAGCGGCGACGCAAAGATATAACTTGCGTCGTCGCCTTTCGCTCAGATGTGTGCGACTCGCCTAATGAACACACGACCTCGTTGGCGCATCGGCGTTCCCTTAGCCGCCGTCATGGCGCTGCTCGCGCTCTATCCGCAACTGAGTCTGTGGCACCAGCGCGGCGCTGACTATCAAGGCGAGTTCGTCTCTTTCTCCGGCGGCGACGAAGAGGCTTATGCGGCTTACGTCAACGCGCTCGTTGCCGGTCGCCCGCGCCGCAACGATCCGTTCACAGGCCGCGACGCTGAACTAGCGACGACGAGAACAGAGTCGCTCTTCTCGATTCAGTTCGTGCCCGCCTACGCGGTCGCGCTGCCCGCCCGCCTCTTTGGTCTTTCAACCGCGACCATGTTCATCCTGCTTGCGCCGCTTGCGGCGTTCGCATCGGCGCTCGCGCTCTTCTGGCTCATCGCGCTTGTAACGAAAGATGATCGTGTGGCGGCGGCTTGTGTGCCCGTAGTGCTCTGTCTGGGCGCACTGGCGACGGCGCAAGGCGCGGCGCGCACGCTGCTTCATCTGCCAGCGCCGATCTACGTCTATCTGCCGTTTCTGCGCCGCTACGAGCCGGCCGTTTCGTTCCCGCTCTTTTTTCTCTTCTGCGCGCTCGTGTGGCGCGTGCTCACGCACACGCGCCGCCGCGCCGTCTGGTGGTCAATCGCATTTGCTGCGCTCGTCTTCTGGCTGCTCGTCTTTTCGTACTTCTACCTGTGGACGGCCGCCGCCGCTTGGCTTGCTTGCCTCACGTTGTTGTGGCTCGCGGCCCGACCCGACGACTGGCGCACGGGTCTATGGCGACTGCTCGGCACGGGCCTGCTCGCGGCTCTCGCGCTGTTACCTTATTTACTCTTGCTCGCGCGCCGAGCGACGACCACAGACGCAGTGCAAGGACTCGCGCGCTCGCACGCGCCCGACCTGACGCGCCGGCCAGAACTGTTCGGCTTCGTCATCCTGCTCGCGCTCGCACTTGCCGCATGGCGTGGGCGCATCGCTTGGCGCGAACCGGCGACACTCTGCGCCGCCTCGTTCGCATTAGTTCCGTTCGCAGTCTTCAATCAACAGATCGTGACGGGGCGTTCGCTCCAACCGATGCACTACGAGCAGTTCATCGCCAACTACGCGGCGCTCACGGCCGCATGCTTAGCGGCGACGCTCATCTGGCGCGGCCCGCACAGCACAAGTGTGCGCACACAGACGCGCGCACTCGTCCTTGTTGCGTTGCTCGCTTTCGGCGTGGGTCTGATGGAGACTTTAGTTGAGACCAAACGCTATCTGCCTACGAATCTCAAGCGCGACGAGGAGCGGCGCGTGTTGCTGCGGCTCGACGGGTTGACGCGCACAATCTCGTCGCCGCAGGTGGCAGAGTATCCGGTCGTGTTGTGTCCCGACCCGTTTCAAGCCGACGATGTGCCGATGGTGGCCGCGCGTGCGCGCGTATTGTGGGCCCCGCATATGTCTTCGTTTCCGGGACTTCAGCCGGGCGAATACAGAGAGCGCCTGTTCCGCCAACTTTACTACACGGGCGTTGACCCGCAACGCTTCGCCGCGCGCGCCGCGAGTGAGCGCGCGTTTCTCTATCAACTATTCGGTTGGGCGCGCGCCAACCGGCGGCTCAACGTGAACTGGCAGCCGATCACGGCCGCAGAGATACAAGCGCAGGTGCGCGCCTACACGGATTTCTACACGACGTTTGATCGCACGCGAGCCGCGCCACCTGAACTGTCATACGTCATCACGCCTGCGGCCGGCGCGCCTGAGCTGTCGAATCTGGATCGCTGGTACGAGCGCGACGCGGGCGAGCGCATGGGTGCGTTTATGCTCTACTCAGTCAGGCTGCGCCCGTGAGGCGCGCGGGGCGCGCGAGGCCGTGCCGTAGTTCGCGCCCGATGCCGGCGAGGGTGCGATAGTTTAAGGGGAACTCAAGAAAGACGTGGAGCAGGCTGAGGAACAGTAGCGCCAACAAGCCCGTACGATAGTCGTAAAGATAAAGTCCGATTGACAAGAGCCAGAGGGCCAAGATGCCGATCAATTGTCGCCGGCTCACGCGATGCCACTTGATGATCGAGGTCTTCGAGAACCAGTTCAGGTAGTGATAGGTGTAAGCGAACGCGATGGCGCGCATCAGCCACAGGCCCGACTGCGCCGTGTAGATGTCATTGACGGCGCGTATGTCCGCGAAGCGAAAGACGCGCGCCAGATCGTAATTCAGCACGGCGAACGATTCATATGTCTGCTGCACCCAAGCGTTCGCGCTCGCGCCGCCAGCGACCGGCAGAAAACAGAGCGCGCCGCAGAGGATGAAGACCAGTAGCGAAGCATAGCCCCACAAGCTTCTGCGCTTGAGCGCGCCGTAGAGGATGAACGCGCCGGTGAAGAGATAGACGTGAATGATGGTCGGCAAAAAGAGCGAGAACAGCACTTGATAGCTCGACAGATGCCGGCACAGCCAACCGACGACGAGCGCGCCCGCGAGGAATAACACCTGCGCGCGCCGCGTCGCAAACAGCACCAACGCCAACGCACAACCAAACGCCAACCAGACGAGCACGGGTCGCCAGATGAGCGCGCTGTGCGTGAGCGACAAGCCGACGACGGCGGCGCACAAGCCGACGAGCCAGAGGTAATCGTAACGACCTCTGACGAAGTAGTTGCGCCGGTGCAGCCAAGAGATTTCCGTCAAGTAGTGGAGCGGCCCCAAGACGACGTAAGCGAACAGAAACAACTCGAACGGCATGACGAACGCGAGCGCGCACGCCATCAGCATCAAGCCGATGTTCAAGGCATCAACTTGATCGGCACTGACGGGCCGAGCTTGTGCTGCGATGGCAGACATGCGAGCTTATTGTGTCTCTTCGGTTAAACGTAGGCAGGCTTACGACTCATCCACCTGATAAGTGGCCACGCTCGTCGGCGTCTCGAAGCAGCGCACCTTATAGACCTCGACGCGCTCGTCGCCGACTTGCGCCGCAACGCGCTCAAGGATGTAGCGCGCGAGATTCTCCGCCGACGGGTTCAACTCCTCATCAAACGGCGGCAACTCGTTGATGTTCCGATGATCGAGATAACGCACGACCTCATCGGCCGCCGTCTTCAACTCGCCAAAATCAACCAACAAGCCAATGTTATCCAACTCACGCCCGCGCGCATAAATCTCGATCTTATAATTATGCCCGTGCAAGTTCTCGCACTTCCCCTTATAGCCACGCAACTGGTGCGCGCTCGAAAAGTTGCGCTCAATCATCACTTCAAACTGTCCAGCCATAATGTTCAAAGTTAAAAGTTCAAGGTTCAAAGTCTAAAGTTCAAAGTCGGGTGATGCAAGCGCCGAATCTTTGCGCGCCCGCTTAACCTTGAACTTTGAACTTTGAACGTTGAACTCATCCGCAAACATCTCAGCCACGTCTTCAAGCTTGTTCGTGATCCGGCACGGCGGCAGGCTGTTGAGAAACATGCGCCCGTAGGCTTGCGTGCGCAGGCGCGGGTCGAGGACGGAGAGGACGCCGCGATCTGTGGTGCTGCGAATCAAACGACCGAGACCTTGTTTGAGTGTGATGATCGCTTGCGGCACGCTGTACTCGTAAAAGCTCGATCCGCCCGCGTCTTCGATGAAGCGTTGGCGCGCGGCGACGACCGGATCGGTCGGCACGGCGAACGGCAGCTTATCAATGATGACGCACGACAGTTGTGCGCCGCGCACGTCCACGCCCTGCCAAAAACTCGCGGTCGCAAAGAGCACCGCGTTCGGCGTCGCGCGAAAACGATCCAGCAACCAAGACTTCGACGCGTCGCCCTGCACGAAGCACGGATAATCAACCCGCGCCGCCACGCGCTCGTACAAAGCACGCATGCCGCTCACGCTCGTTGACAAGACGAACGCGCGCCCGCGTGTCACATTCAAGATGCGTATAACTTCATCGGCTGCCGCTTCCGTCCATTGCGGCGAACGCGGGTCAGGCATCTTCGACGGAAGATAGAGCACCGCTTGCTTTTGATAATCGAAACTCGACGGCGCGACGAGTTCGTTGGTCTTGTCGGCCAGAGGGTTTGGTTCGCCCTGTTCGTCCATGTCGGCGAGACCGAGCCTGCGCCGGATGAAGTCGAAACGGCCGGCGCTCGCAAGCGTCGCAGAAGTTAAGACGACCGTCTCGACGCGATCAAATAATTTGTCTTGCAGGAGCGCCGACACATCAATCGGCGAAGCGCGCAGAAACAACCCACGTCCGCGCCGCTCCAACCAATAGACGTAACGCTTGTCGTCGCCCGCGACGATGAACTCAAGCGCAAAGCGCAACTCGCGCACGCGCCGGATCAAGTTATCAACTTCGGGCGGCTTGTCGCGCAAAGCATCGAGCGTCGTCTCCATCCGTTCGAGCGCGCCGTCGAGACTGAGGTACGCATCGCCGAGCGCAGTGGCTTCGATCTCGTCGTTCTGTTTGCGCCGCGCGAACGTGCCCGGCAGAATCGGCGCACGTCCATCCTCGCCGCGCCCCTCTTTGAAGCCCAACCAGAAATTATCTGCGAAGCGCGAGACGCGGCCGGCGGCGCGCGTCAGTTCTTTGTTCACAGATGAATCATTAATCGGCAGCAGTTGCAAGTCGCGCAACAGATCATCAATCTGATAGTTCGACACTTGAAAACCGAAATACTCGGCCGCCACGTCCTCGATCTGATGCGCCTCGTCGAAGATGACCGCGCCGTAGTCTGGAATGACTTGGCCGTACTCACCGCCGCGCAGGGCTAGGTCGGCGAAGAAGAGATGATGGTTGACGATGATGATGTCTGCGTCCTGCGCGCGTTGGCGCATGCGCGTGATGAAGCAAGGGTCGAAGTCGGGACACTTCTGGCCGAGACAGGTCTCTGTGCGCGCGTCAATGTGTCGCCAGAACGATAGCTTCTCTGGCAGTTCGGTCAACTCCGCGCGGTCGCCCGTCTGAGACTCGCGCGCCCATTGCCGCACCTCGTCGAAGTAATCAACATCATCCAAGCCTTCCAAGACGGGCGCATTCTCGGCGCGCTTGATGCGTTGCAGGCAAGCGTAATTCCCGCGCCCCTTCATGTACGCGGCCGTAAATTTTTTCGGCAACACGCGCTGAAGGAACGGAATGTCCTTCTCCATCAACTGCTCTTGCAGATTCTTCGTGCCCGTCGAGATAACGACGCGCGCGCCGCGTCCCAAAGCCGCCGCCACCGCCGGCACAAGATACGCGAGCGTCTTGCCCGTGCCCGTGCCCGCTTCGACGATCAAATGATGCCTGTCCTCAAACGCATGCATCACCGCCTCGGCCATCTGAATCTGGCCGGGGCGATACTCATACTCAGGATGCGCGCGCGCGATCAAACCCTCGCGCCCGAAGATTTCTTCCATACTAATCTCAAATCACAGCACCGAGGGCGCATATCCATGCTACGTCCGTATTATCCAGTCTAAACCATTCGCCCCGCACCCTCTTGTGAGCAAAGATTTTGTGCAAGCCTGATTCTAACGGGCGCGCGTGTGAGCTAGCTATCATGTGAACTAGGACTACTTCAAAAGGGCAACCCATCTGCAACTCCCCTATACGCCGTTGTATGTTTGTTGCTACACCAATTTTATAGAAAACTTCATTTACACGAACTAAGTAAACCCAACCTGAAGTGCCTGTTCCCTGCTCAGGTATTTCATTCAAAGATGGTACATTATTATGATGCAATCCGAGCTTAGAATTTTCACAAAGGTAACACTCAACAGATGATGTGGGGCTTTCATCAACAGGCAGTTCACACTCGGCTTCCAAGCAGACAGCAACATCAATAGGTGAGTCTGGTTGCTCCAGCAATCTTTCGAGAGACAAAGCTGCAACCCGTTTGCGAGAAACATTCTTAATACGTTTTGTTCGCATTTCTCAAGATGGACGCTGATTCTGGTTCAGCAAAACGTCCTTGCTAGTCTGCCCCCATCGCTTCGACTTCCGTTCGGCGCTTGAGCCGCTTCGGGTAGAGCGGGAAGAGTGCGGTCAACTCGTGGACGGATTGTTTGACCTTGTCGCGTACAGACTCCGACTGCGGGTCGTGTAAGACTTCCGCGATGAGGCGGGCGATTGTTTGCATCTCTTGCTCGCCCATGCCGCGCGTGGTCAAGGCGGGTGTGCCGAGACGTATGCCAGAGGTGACGAAGGGCTTGTTGGTGTCGAAGGGGATCGTGTTCTTGTTGACCGTGATGCCTGCGGCTTCGAGTGCTTTCTCGGCGTCTTTGCCCGTGACGCCTTTGCCGTTCAGGAACACATCAACGAGCACGAGATGATTGTCCGTGCCGCCGGAGACGATGCGCAAACCTTGCGCCTGCAACTCGTCCGCGAGCGTGCGCGCGTTCTGCAACGTTTGGCGCTGATACTCTTTGAAATCCGCCTGCAACGCTTCGCCAAACGCGACCGCTTTCGCCGCGATGATGTGGACGAGCGGGCCGCCTTGCACGCCGGGGAAGAGCCGTCGGTTGACTTCCGCCGCGTGCTCTTCACGACAGAGGATGAGACCGCCGCGCGGGCCGCGCAAGGTTTTGTGCGTCGTTGTCGTCACGTAATCCGCATGCGGCACGGGCGACGGATGCAGGCCGGCGACGACGGGGCCGGCGATGTGCGCGATGTCGGCCATCACGCGCGCGCCGATTGAGCGTGCGATCTCGCCGATGCGCTCGAAGTTGATCGTGCGCGGGTAGGCTGATGCGCCGCAGACGATCAGTTTTGGTTTGTGCTCTTCGGCGATGCGCTGCAACTCGTCGTAGTCAATCTGTTCGGTGTCGCGCGAGACGCCATAGTCTGCGACCTTGTAACTGAGGCCCGAAAAGTTCAACGGATGACCGTGCGTCAGATGCCCGCCGTGCGAGAGGTTCATGCCGAGGATTTGATCGCCGTAAGAGATCGCGGCCATGTAAACAGCCATGTTCGCCTGCGCGCCGCTGTGCGGTTGGACGTTGGCGTGGTCTGCGCCGAACAGTTCTTTCGCGCGATCAATCGCCGTCTGTTCGACCACGTCCGTCCACTCGCAGCCGCCGTAGTAACGCTTCTTCGGATAACCCTCGGCGTACTTGTTCGTAAAGACCGACCCCATCGCTTCGAGCACAGCTTCGCTCACAAAATTTTCCGACGCGATCAACTCTAGGCCCTCAGCCTGTCGCGCAACTTCGTTATCAATCGCTTGGCTAATGATGGGATCAATTTCGGCAAGCGGCGCGTTTCTGCGATCAGTCATGGCTTCATCCTCCAAGTCCTGCCGGTTTGTTGTCTGCGTGGTCAACGTCTGCGTGTTCAAGCGATGTTACCGCACGCTTTCAGCGTGACGCAACGAAGTAGAAACAACACGACGAGCGGCTGCGTTTGCTTTGCGCGCCGCACGTGCGCGACAATGCCCGTTCATTCCGTTAGCAATTTTTGCGACAAGGAGACTATCAATAACTTTCATGCGCTGGTCACAATTTTTCATCCCCACTCTGCGCGAAGACCCGGCTGATGCCGAAGTGGTCTCGCACAAATTACTTTTGCGCGCAGGCTTCGTGCGCCAACTCGCCGCAGGCATCTATTCATATTTGCCGCTCGCCGAGCGCGTCCGTCTGAAGATTGAACAAATCTTACGTGAAGAGATGGACGCAATCGGTGGACAGGAATTTTTCTTGCCGGCTCTGAACCCGCGCGAGATTTGGGAAGAATCGGGGCGCTGGACGGTCATGGGCGACAACATGTTTCGCCTCAAAGACCGCAAGGGCGCAGACCTCTGTCTCGGCATGACGCACGAAGAGATTTTCACCGCGATTGCGCGCCATGAGTTGCGCTCTTACAAACAACTGCCGCAGGTCTGGTATCAAATTCAAACCAAGTTCCGCGACGAACCGCGCCCGAAGTCGGGCCTCTTGCGCGTGCGCCAGTTCATCATGAAGGACGCTTACTCGTTCGACGTGGATCAAGCGGGGCTTGATAAATCGTTTAAGGATCAACGCGAAGCTTACATCAAAATTTTCACGCGCTGCGGCTTGAAGTTCGCAATCGTCGAAGCCTCTTCGGGCGCGATGGGCGGCTCGGCCTCAAACGAGTTCATGGTCAAGACGGACGCAGGCGAAGACTTGATCGCAACGTGCGAAGCTTGCGGCTATGCGGCCAATCTTGAGAAGGCCACGTCGCGTCTGCCTGTGATCAATGATGAACCGGCGACGACGAACGCGCCGGAAGAGTTTCCCACGCCGGGCGTGCGCACGATTGAAGACCTGACGACCTTTCCGGGCGGCGCGAGTGCCGAACGACAGATCAAGACGCTCGTCTATGTGGGAACGGACGCGAACACGAACGAGCAGTCTTTCGTGCTCGCGCTCCTGCGCGGCGATCATCCGTTGCACGAGACGAAACTCGCGGACGCGCTCGGCGCATCGCAAGTGCGGCCCGCGCACCCTGAAGAGATACGCGACCTGCTCGGCGCAAGCGCGGGCAGTCTTGGCGGCGTCGGCGCGCGGCAACAAGCGAAGCGGGCGGGCCAAGACGTGCGCATCATCGCCGACCGCGCGTTGCAAGGCCGGCGCAACATGACGACCGGCGCGAACAAAGATGAACACCACTTACGCGGCGTGGAGATCGAGCGCGACATCCGGCCCGACAGTTGGGCCGACCTGCGCACAATCGCATCGGGCGAGCGTTGTCTGAACTGCGAGGCTGGCACACTTGAAGTCTTCAAGGCTTTGGAGGTCGGGCACATCTTCAAACTCGGCACGAAGTATTCGGTCTCGATGGGCGCGACGATATTGGATCAAAACGGCAAAGAAGTGCCGATTGTAATGGGCAGCTACGGCATCGGCGTCGAGCGCATCATGGCGGCGGCGATTGAATTGCACCACGACGCCGACGGTATCATCTGGCCGCGCGCGATTGCGCCGTTCGATGTCGTCATCACGATCACGAACATCAAACAAGCGGAGATGAAAGACGCGGGCGAACGGCTCTACGCAGAGCTACAACGCGCCGGTCTCGACGTGCTCTTGGACGACCGCGACGAGCGCGCCGGCGTCAAGTTCAAAGACGCCGACTTGATCGGCATCCCCTACCGCATCACCGTTGGCAAAAAGATTGCGGAGGGCGCGGTCGAGTTATTTGATCGAGCGACGAAGCAATCAACTGACGTAGGCCTTGATGAAGTCGTGCGCCGTGTGCAAGGACTCGCGCTCGCCGGTCGGTAAAATCTAATGCATTAAAATTCTCGCGCGTTTATGACGCGGGAGCAATTTCGATCACGGTCACTTCGGGTCGGGCCCAGAAGCGGACGCGCGGGGCGGGGCCGCCTTCCATGCCGATGCCGCGATTGACGTAGAGCCATGTTTGCTTGACGCAATAGAGGCCCGCCTCGTAGCGTTTGCCGTAACGTGAGAGTGTGATGAGCGCGCCGTAGAAGGGCAAGGCGACTTGGCCGCCGTGCGTGTGACCGGCGAGGTAGAGATCGATGTGGCGCGCGGCGACCGGCTCGATCTCGTCGGGGTAGTGATAGAGAAAGATCGAGAAGGCGTCGGGCGGGATTGCGCCGAGTGTGTGGTCGAACTGATGATGCGCGCTCGTCGTCTCGCCACTGATCCAGTCGCCGCCCACAGGCATGCCTGCGAGCCAGATGGACGTGCCGGCCACGTCGAACTTGACGGCTTCACCTTTCAACTCGCGCGCGCCTGTGCCGGCGAAGCGATCAAGGTCGGTCCAGTTCCACACATCCCAGTTGCCTTGCACGGCGAAGGTCGGTGCGATCTGTGCGAGGCGTGTGAGACAGCGTTTGAAGATGGGCAGACCGGCGGGCGTGTTGATCGCATCGCCCGTGAAGACGATCAGATCGGGCTGCTCGGCGGCGACGACTTCGGGCAGGCGTTCTTCAAGTCGCACCTTCGGGTCGCTGTGCAGATCGGAGATTTGCACAAGCCGAATCGGGCGCGTGCCTTTTAGCAGTTTCGCCGATTCGATCCGCACGTGTGTCACTTCAAGGCGATAAGGCTCGATGAAGTAACCGTAGGCGAAGCACAACAGCCCGACGCACGCGAGCGCGAGCACGATGCGCTGCAACCAGACCTGCCAGCGCGCGGGCGCGGCGAGATAACCCATGCGGCGCAAGACGAGCCGGATGAGGGCGAGCGCCGCCAGCAGATAGACTGCGGCGACTGTGCTGAGGAAGAGATAGAGCACAAAGCTTTCCATGCAAACAGTCCCCGCGCTAATTCGTCAGTTCGTTGATGAGCAGCGTGAGCGCGTTGTCTTGCAGCATCTTGTTGTTTTGCAGGTCGCTGTGCAGGTCGCAGATGAAGAGGGCGTAGGCGAGCGGCAGCGCCGTGTCGAAGAGCGGGCTGCGGCGCATCTCTGAGAGGTGTGTCCCGAGCAGAGAGTTACGCGTGACGCGCCCGTCGCCCGGTTCATACATCGCGTGCAAGACTTCATCGCGCGTGTGCGTGCGCCCGTCTGCGCCTTGCAGGGCGCGCGGCTTGGTCAGGGTTTGCCAGTCATCGGTCTTTGCGTCGCGCAGGATGACGGGCGCGGCCAAAGTCTCTTCGCAGTCGCCGCCGAAAGCATAGAGCGCGACCGGCTCAGGCGACGCAGACACTACGTCGAGCGCCTGATGAAAACGGCGCGCGCGCGCAAGCACCGCCGCAAGATAAGCATCAATCACTTCGGGGTCACCCGCCGGGCGCGGCACTTTCTCGTCGCGCAAGAGACCGGCCTTGAAGCGCGCGCGATAGTCCGCTTCGTTGAGCGCAGACCAATGATAACGCTGCCAAGTGGCCGGGTCGTAGAGGTCTATGTTGAGCGGCGCGAGGTTCGCGTCGAGGAAGCGCGCCGCGCCGCCGTGCGGCAGCAGTTGAAAGATTGTGGGCGTGGTGACGATGTCTTCGCGCGAGATTTTTTTGAACAGGTGCAGGTGCGGGCGCAACCCTTCGTTGACCGAGTAGCCGTCGAGCAACGTGGCGAGCGCGTCCATCGAACCTTCGTTCGGCGTGCCGAACATGAAAATCTTGTTGATGTCGCGCGCGCCCGCCCAAGTAGGCTGCGGCGCTTCGTCGTCTGCGGGCAAGTCAGCATCACCATAACGCGCGGCATAACGCGCGACCAGTCCGCCCATCGAGTGCGCGACGATGTTGAAGCGCAAGTCGGGGCGGTTGAGTTTCTGTTTCAACGCTTCGATCTTACGAATGAGTTCGCGCGCCGACTCGACGTTATCGCGCCGCCAATCGTAAGCGAAGATGTAGAGCGTATCGTGATCGCCGTCGGGGCCGGGATTGTCCCAATCGCCGTCGCGGTAGCCGCCGAAGGTGCGCAGCGCCTTGAGCAGTTCGTGATAGACGTAAACCTCAGGCCCGTACTTCAACAGCTTCGCCGTCTCGACGATGCGCTCCGGCACTAAGTCATCACGATTCGCCGCGAGGTCGGGTGAGAGCGGCAGACCAAGCCCGTCCGTCTCCGAACGGAACGCCGTCGGCCAGACCACTTCACCTGTTCTGCGATTGATGAGCCGCGAGCCGAGTATGCCCGGCACGACGATCACGGGCCGCTTGCCCGTGCGCGCCTTTGTCGCCATGAAGATGCGCGCCAGATCGGGCGTGCGGCGCGGGCCGCAACCGAAAAAGAGAGTGCAGAACGCAGAGTGCAGAATGATGAATGCAAAAATGATCGCG
>QHXQ01000103.1 GCA_003223935.1 Acidobacteriota bacterium
GACGTGCCGTTCGAGAAGTTGGTTGAGGAGTTGCAGCCCGCACGGGATTTGAGTCATGCCCCGCTCTTCCAGGTGCTCTTTGTTCTACAGCATGCTGCCAAAGAGGACACGCGCCTTCAGACGCTAACCATGACGCCGCTGAAGGCCGAGACGCAGACAGCCAAGTTCGACCTCCTGTTGCTCGTCGAAGAGAGCGAGGCGGAGCTTATCTGTGGCATCGAGTACAACACTGATCTCTTTGACGCTGCCACGATCCAACGACTGCTCGGCCACTATGAGCAGTTGCTGACGGGCATCGTGGCCGATCCCACGCAACCGATCTGGGCCTTGCCTCTGCTGACGCCGGCCGAGCGGCGGTTGCTGAGCGATTGGAACGAGACGCGCAGAGACTACGGCGCGCCCATGGCCCTGCACCAGATGTTTGAAGCGCAGGCGGAGCGCACGCCTGACGCGGTGGCCCTTGTGTTTGAAGATCGCCACCTCACCTATCGCCAGTTGGACGAGCAGGCCAATCAGTTGGCGCATCACCTGCGCGCGCTCGGCGTCTGTGCCGAAACCAGAGTCGGCATCATGCTGGAACGCTCGCTTGAGATGGTGACGGGGCTACTGGCAATCCTCAAGGCCGGGGGCGCATATGTCCCGCTCGATCCAGACTATCCGCAGGAGCGCCTCGCCTTCATGCTGGCAGACGCCGAAGTGCCGGTCTTGCTGACGCACTCACACCAACTGCCACGCTTGGCCATCAGGCCCCGGCACGTCGTCTGCGTGGATCAGGACTGGCCTGACATTGCGCGGCAGAGCAAGACAAGGCCCGCGTGCAAAGTGTGCGCCGACAATCTCGCCTACGTCATCTACACGTCCGGCTCGACGGGCAAGCCCAAAGGGGCGATGAACACGCACGCGGCCATCTATAACCGCCTCTGCTGGATGCAGGAGGCTTATCAATTGACGGCCGCCGATCACGTCTTGCAGAAGACGCCCTTCAGCTTTGATGTCTCGGTCTGGGAGTTCTTCTGGCCGCTGGCGACGGGCGCGCGCCTCGTGCTGGCGCGGCCGGGCGGCCACCGCGACAGTGCTTATCTGGTCGAACTGATCCGGCGAGAGCAGATCACGACCCTCCATTTCGTGCCGCCGATGCTGCAAGTCTTTTTAGACGAAGCAGGAGTTGAAACGTGCACCAGCCTGCGGCGTGTTATTTGCAGCGGCGAGGCGCTCCCGCGCGAGTTGCAGGAGCGTTTCTTCGCGCGCCTGAACGGGCCTGAACTGCACAATCTGTACGGGCCGACGGAAGCGGCCGTGGATGTCACGGCTTGGGCCTGCGAACCCACTGACAATCACACCAGCGTCCCCATTGGCCGCCCCATCGCCAACACCCAAATCTATCTGCTCGACGAGCATTATGGACTAGTGCCGGTCGGTGTGTCCGGCGAGTTGTACATCGGCGGGGTGCAGTTGGCGCGTGGTTATCATCGGCGGGCCGAACTCAGCGCCGAACGGTTCATCCCGAATCCTTTCGGCGGCACGCCCGGCGCGCGGCTCTACAGGACGGGCGACCTCGCCCGCTACCTGCCCGACGGCCAGATAGAGTACTTGGGCCGCCTAGACCATCAGGTGAAGATTCGCGGTTTCCGCATCGAGTTGGGCGAGATCGAGGCCGTGCTGGCGGCCCATGCGGGCGTGCGCGAGGCGGTGGTGCTGGCGCGCGAAGATACGCCGGGCGACAAGCGACTGGTGGCCTATCTGGTGTTACACGAAGGCCAGTCGCCGAGCAATACGGAACTGCGCAACGCTTTGAAAGAGCAGTTGCCCGACTACATGATCCCGGCGCAGTTCATCAGCCTTGCCGCCTTGCCGCTGACGCCGAACGGCAAAGTGGATCGCCGGGCTCTGCCCGCGCCTGACCGCCAGCGACCAGACTTGGAGCGTGCGTTCGTCGCGCCGCGCACGCCGGTCGAAGGGGTGCTGGCGAGCATCTGGGCTGAGGTGTTGGGCGTCGAACAGATCGGCATCCACGACAACTTCTTCGCGCTGGGCGGCGATTCCATCCGCAGCATTCAAGTGCTGGCACTGGCCAAAGGGCGGGGCTTGAGTTTCAGTCTTCAGCAGTTGTTCCAGCATCAGACGGTGGCCGAGTTGGCCGCCGCACTCTACGGCGCAGGCCGCGACCAAGAGCGCCGCCGCACTGAACCTTTCGACCTCGTCGCGCCCGCGGATCGCTTGAAGCTGCCGCCGGACGTGGAGGATGCTTATCCGCTGGCGATGCTGCAAGCCGGGATGCTCTATCACATGGAGATGACGCCCGCCGAGCCGCTCTATCACAACATTGATAGTATGCGGATGCGTGTGCGCTTTGACCGCGCGGCCTTTGAAGAAGCCGGCGCGTTGGCGGTCGCGCGCCACCCGATGCTGCGGACTTCGTTCAATCTCACGAGCTATAGCGAACCTTTACAGTTGGTGCACAAGCAAGCCCGGCTGCCCGTCGTGGTGGAAGACCTGCGTGGGCTGAGCGAAGCGGCGCAGGAACAGCGCATAGACGAGTTCATCCTTGCGGAGAAGCGCCGCCCCTTCGAGTTGGCTGAAGCCCCGCTGTTACGTTTTCATCTTCATCTGCGGAGCGAGGAGCAGTTTCAGTTCACGCTGACGGAGTGTCACGCAATCCAGGACGGGTGGAGCTTGCACACGATGCTGGCGGAAATCTTCGGCTACTACGTTGCCCGGCTGAAAGGCGAGGACGTGCCGCAGCCGGAGGCGTTGACCATCAGTTATAGAGATTTCGTGCAGTTGGAGCGGGAGGCGCTGGCTAGTCAGGAGTGCGCTGCTTATTGGGAGCAGAAGTTGTCGGACGGCCGCGCGGCCGCGCGGCTGCCGCGTTGGGGCAGGACTGCGGGCGCAGGGTCGGAGCAGGCAGAGGCCACTCACGCGCAGGCGGAGCAGGCCGCGACAGCGGCGGGCCAAGCAACGGGCGCGACCGCGCCACGCGTGCGCTTCCGCGCGGTCGAGATCGAGCCGGCCGTGTCGGAAGGTTTGAATGCGTTGGCTCGGCAGGCGGCCGTGCCGATCAAGAGCGTGTTGCTGGCCGCGCACATGAAGGTACTGAGCCTGCTCACGGGGCAGGCGGATGTCTTGACGGGCATGGTCAGTAATGGGCGGCTCGAAGAAGCTGGCGGCGAACAGGTCGTCGGCCTATTCCTCAACACGCTGCCCTTCCGGCAGCAGCTAACGCAGGGCACGTGGCACGAACTGGTGCGCACGACGTTTGCGCACGAATGGGAGTTGTTGCCGTACCGGCGCTACCCAATGGCGGCGTTGCAGAATCGCTGGGGCCGGCAGTTGTACGAGACCGCTTTCAACTTCATACACTTTCACGTGGTCGAGCGCGTGCTGCGTTCAGGCGAGGTCGCCGTCCTCGCGGCCAAAACGTCCGAGGCGACGAATTGGACGCTACAGGCACATTTCTCGCTGGGCTTGGACACGCTTCAGGTTGAGTTGCAACTTGAATACAACTCGACTGCGTTGAGCGAAGAACAGATCGCGGCCGTCGCAGACCATTATGCGAATGTGTTGCGCGTCATGGCGGACAACCCGCTGGCCGATCACGCGCAGCAACAGTTTCTTTCGGCTACTGAAGAAGAACTCCTGCGGGCGCACCGGCAAGTGACGGCACAGCCGCAAGCCGACCCGCGCGGCCGCGAGGAGACGCCGTATGTGGCCCCGCGCACGGAGTTGGAACAGACGATTGTGGCCATCTGGCAAGAAGTGTTGGGGGTGGCGCGCGTCGGGCTGCACGACAACTTCTTCGATCTCGGTGGTCACTCGATACGCATGATGGAGGCTAATCGCAAACTGCAAGCGGCCTTGAATCGCGTGTTACCCATCATGGACATGTTCCTGTATCCGAGCGTGAGCGCACTGGCCGACTATCTCGATGGCCAGCACACGGCGGCTACTGTTGAGCCGCCCGACGCGCACGCGCACGCGCGCCGCGCGGCCGCCCGCCGCCAACGCGCCGAAGTGAGAAGCCGACGCCGCGCGGCGCGCGCCGCCGCGCCACCAGCAGACCGAGACGGGCACGCATAGCTTGCACCCGGCGCGGCGTTTTGCCATCGGGTAGTGGCTATGAAATAATTTTGTTTGCGCTGTGGTCGCTCCCCAGTCTCACAGTCGCTCAGGCAGACGACAGGACAGAGTTGATACGAACAGGATGGAGTTATCAGGATGGAAACCTTATTGCAAGACCTTCAATACGGCATACGGATGTTCCTCAAGAGTCCGGCGTTCACGGCCATCGTGATCCTCACGCTGGCCCTTGGCATCGGCATCAACACGGCGATCTTTTCAGTCGTCAACACCGTGCTGCTGCGCCCGCTGCCTTATGAAGAGCCGGCGCGGCTGCTGATCGTGGGCGAGGTCAACCCGAACGCCAAGATCAATCAGGTCTCAATCGCGCCCGCCAACTTCGCGGATTATCGTGACCAGAGCAAGAGTTTTCAGAGCATGGCCCTCTACCGCATCAACGCCAGAAGCGGCTTTAACCTGGCGGGTGTTGGGCAGCCCGAGCGCGTCGTCGGCGCGATGGTCTCAGCCAATCTCTTTGCAACCCTCGGCGTTAGCCCACAACTCGGCCGCCACTTCCAAGCGGAGGAAGAAAAACCGGGCAGCGGTAACGTCGTCATTCTCGGCCACGACCTGTGGGCGCGGCGCTTCGGCTCCGATCCGAACATCCTCGATAAGAGCATAGACCTCAGCGGCAACTATTACCGGGTGGTTGGCGTCATGCCGCCGAACTTCCGCTTCCCGACCAAAGATGTCATGCCCAGCGGGGACGCGGCCTTGACGAAGCCGGTTGATCTTTGGGTGCCGCTCACGCTCAGCCCCAGCGATTGGCAAGCGCGCGGCTCGCGCTATCTGTTTGCCGTCGGGCGGCTCAAGCCCGGCGTCACGGTCGAGCAGGCGCAGTCCGATCTGGCGCTCATCGCGCAACGGCTGGCGCAGCAGAACATTCAAGATAAAGACTGGTACGCCAAAGTCATCCTCATGCACGAACAGGCGGTCAGTTCGATCAAACTGGCCTTACTTGTCCTATTCGGCGCAGTCGGCTTTGTGCTGCTCATCGCCTGTGCCAACGTAGCGAACCTGTTGCTGGCGCGGGCGGCGGCGCGGCAAAAGGAGATCGCCATCCGCCTCGCCGTGGGCGCGAGCCGCGCACGCGTCATCCGGCAACTGTTGACCGAGAGCGTGCTGCTGGCCCTGTGCGGCGGGCTGCTGGGCTTGCTGCTGGCCGTCTGGGCGGTCGATCTGCTAGTCTCCTTAGCGCCTAGTAACATCCCGCTCTCAGGCGACGTTGGGCTGGACAGCCGCGTCATCATCTTCACGCTCATCACCTCGTTTGTGACGGCCATCCTGTTCGGCCTCGCCCCGGCGTTTCAAGCGACGAAGATGGACTTGAACGAAACGCTGAAAGAGGGTGGTCGCACCACGGCCGGCACGGGCGGGCGGATGCGTAACCTGCTGGTCGTCTCTGAGATTGCGCTGTCCGGGGTGTTGATGATCGGCGCGGCCCTGATGGTCAAGAGTTTCTTCCGCTTGCAGCACGTCGATCCGGGTTTTGATACCGCGAACATCTTGAAGGTTCAAATCTCGCTGCCGCAAGCGCAGTACATGGACGACCCACGGTCGTCCAACTTCTACCGGCAACTACAGGAGCGCATCAAGGCGCTGCCGGGCGTCCAGAGCGTGAGCGGGACGACGGCGCTGCCGCTGGGCGGGGGCAGCAGCTATACCTCTTTTACGATCCCTGGTCGCCCGCCCTTGCCGCCGGGCGAGTTCCTGTTCGCCGAGCACATCGGCATCTTCCCCGACTACTTCCGCACCATGCGCATCCCCTTGCTCAAGGGGCGTGAATTCACCCCGCAGGACGGGCATTCGACTATGCCCGTGGTGATCATCAACGAGGCCATGGCCCGCCTCTACTGGGGCAACGAAGACCCCATCGGCAAGCGTGTGCTCATTGACTACGATCAGGGTGTGCCGCGCGAGATCGTGGGCGTGGCCAGCAACATCAGACACTTCGGCTTGGATGTCGAACCGAAGCCGGAGATGTACGTGCCGCAGTATCAATACGAATACCTCTCGACCTATCTCACCGTGCGCACTACGTCCGCCCCGCTGAGTCTGATCCCAGCGGTGGCGCAGGCGGCCCGCGAGATTGATAAAGACCTGCCGATCTACAACGCCGGGACGATGGAGCAGACCATCTCAACTTCAATGGCCCGTCAACGGTTCAGCATGTTGCTGATGAGCATCTTCGCCGGCATCGCGGCCTTGCTGGCCTGTGTCGGGCTGTACGGCGTTATGGCCTATGCCGTCAACCAGCGGCGGCATGAGATCGGTATTCGGCTGGCGCTTGGTGCGCGGGCGCGCGACATCCTGCGCCTCATCGTCGGGCAAGGGTTGAAGCTGGCATTCATCGGCATTGCCATCAGCCTGATCGGGTCGTTCCTGCTGACGCGCGTCATCGCCAGTCTGCTGTACGGCGTGAGCGCGACCGATCCTTTCACCTTCGTCGGCGTCACACTGCTGCTCCTGTTGGTGGCGGTGCTGTCGAGCTTCCTGCCTGCGCGCCGCGCGACGCGCGTCGATCCGATAATCGCGCTCCGCAGCGAGTGAAGACCTCCGGGCCGAGACCGACCAACTTCCGACAGACCTAATTTACAGTTCCACAACAGCGAGCCGGTGAACGACACGCCAGCGTTCACCGGCCCGCCCCTCTAAGTCTAAGCGCGCCACAGCCGCACGATACAGATGCAAGCACAGAGCCTCTGCGAAAACAGAGAAGAGACGCAAGCACAACTCGCGCAACACCTGCTACCGCTGCCGGGCAGCGCCGAGTGGGCCTTGTGGCGTTGCGCAGCGCTGCGCGGTGCTGGCTTCCCCGCCGCCCGCGTCTTGCGCTTGACGGCCACCGCGGCCGCCGCTGCCGCCGACGAGTTGCTGGCGGCCGAGACTGTGGCGGAACAGGCGCGCGAAACGGCGCTCGATGCTATCCGCGCGCAACTGAACACTACGCCACGCGCGCAGTCGGCAACAGACGAGAGCGCCCACGCGCCTCTAGTCAAAGCATTGCGGAAACTGAAGCAGGGCAAGTTGTCAGCGCCGCTTGAGTACGCGGGGCCTGTCGCCGAGACCATCGAGGCACACAGGCGCGCGCACCTGCGCGCCGACGCAGCGCGGGCAACATACGAGCAGACTTTCAAGACGGCCCTCGCGGAGCTATCGCAGGTCATCAGGCAAATGGCCGAAGATGAACGCTTCCGCGAAGCAGTCACTTGGCAGAACCGTCATGCCTTGCACGGCAGCATTGACGCACTGCTGCGTATGCCCGCCGCAATACGTGACGCCGAACGTCGTCGCCGCGAAGAGTTAGTGGTCAACTACGTGCAGCGGTATTGCGTGAAGAACGACACGATTGGGTTCTTCGGGCCGGTCGGTTGGGCACGCCTCGATGAGCGTGAAGAGGGCTTGAGCGCGCGGCCGGGTCAGAGCTTTCTCGCCCAGCGCGGCGTCTACTTCGAGGGTTGGGGGCTTGACGCCTTACTGACGAAACTTAACCGAAACCGCGAACTGTGCGCGTGGATGGCCCCGCGGCGGCTGCCACTGGTGCGCGTCGAAGGTACGACGCTTTATCACCCGCTCATGGGCGGGCAGCAAATCTCGGCGGCGCAGGCGGCCGTGCTGCGACTCTGCGACGGCAGCCGAACCGCCGAAGAACTCGCGCGTCATTTAATCGGCTTGCCCTTCTCCGGTCTGAAGGCTGAGGCGCAGGTGTACGGCCTGCTCGAAGCAATGCGCAGTCAGGGCGTCATCCTCTGGGAGTTTGAAGTGCCTTTTGAGTTGTACCCGGAGCAGACTCTGCGCCGCCAACTCAACCGGATAGCGGATGACCGTCTGCGGCGCGCGGCCCTCGCCCCGCTCGATGTACTTGAAGCGGCGCGCGCGCGGCTCGCGCAGGCGAACGGCGATCTCGCGCAGTTGGAAGAAGCATTCGTCCACCTGGAGTCCACCTTCACCCGGCTGACGGATGAGGCGGCGACGAGGTCTGCGGGCAAAACGCTGGCGGCGCGCACGCTCGTTTATGAGGATTGCCGGCGCGACGTGGAGGTCGTTGTCGGCCGGCAGGTGCTTGAGCAACTCGCGCCGCCGCTACAACTCCTCCTCACTGCCAGCCGTTGGTTGACCGTTAAACTGGCGGCGACGTACCGGCAGGCATTCAAGCAAATTTACGCACGCCTGGTACGTCAGACCGGATCGGCCACAGTGGATGCGCTACAGTTCTGGGTACAAGCACAGCCGCTAATCTTTAACGACAACGCGGGCCTGGCCGCGCACCTCATCGGCGAGTTTCAAGCGCGCTGGGCCAAAATCCTCTCCATTCCGCCGGGCCAGCGGCAGGTCAATTATAGGAGCGATGACTTACGTCAGCAGGTGGCGGAGGCTTTTGCCGCGTCGGGGCCGGGCTGGAACTTTGCACGCCATCACAGCCCGGATGTCATGATCGCCGCCAAGAGCCTGGCGGACATCCAGCGCGGCGACTTTCAACTCGTGATGGGCGAGTTACACGTGGGGAAGAATACGCTCGGCGCTTCGCTCTTCGTCTCACAACACCCGGCGGCCGACGAGTTGATGCGTGGCATCGAGCTTGATCTGCCCACAGCGAAGGCAGTGCCCATGTCGCCCAAGGAGTGGCTCACGTCGCGCATTAACGTAGTGCTCATCTCGCCGCAAGATCATCGGATCGAATTTGAGCGCGAATCCTTCGTCCCGGATAGATCAAAGGCGCTCGCCATCGCTGATCTCGTTGTCGAAGAGCGGGGCGGGGAACTCATTGTGCGGACGCGCGACCACCGCCTCGCCTTCGACTTGATAGATGTCTTCGGCGGCACACTCTCCGGCATGATCGTTGACTTCTTCAAGATACTCACGCCCGCATCGCACACGCCGCGGGTGACGATAGACAAGTTAATCATCGCCCGCGAAGCCTGGCACTTCCCGCCGCCGGCACTGGCTTGGGCACACCTCACTGAGGAAGCCGCCCGCTTCCTCGCCGCCCGGCGCTGGGCGCAACAACACGCGCTGCCCACGCGCGTCTTCGTCAAAGTGCCGGTCGAAGCCAAACCCTGCTACGTGGATTTCAGCAGTCCTGTGCTGGTCAACGTGTTGGCGAAGCTGGTGCGGCGGACGGTGGCGAGCGCGGCGGAGGGCATGGTGCAGGTGACGGAGATGAAGCCGGAGGTGGAGGAGGTGTGGTTGGCGGACGGGGCGGGGGCACAATACACCGCCGAGTTGCGCCTCGTCGCGCTCGACTTGACCGGTAAACCCGCTACTTAAGTTTGCGCGCCGAAGTGTGCGCGTGAGCGGTTTCAGACTCGAACAGGTTTTTAACTCTCAATGAGTGAACAAGAACAAATCATCGGCAGCCAGATGAGGCCGCCAGCTTGGAAGAGTGCGGCCAACCTGCAAGGGCCAGCGCAACTACCGGAGCACTTGCTACCGCTGCCGGGCAGCGCCGAGTGGGCCTTGTGGCGTTGCGCAGCGCTGCGCGGTGCTGGCTTCCCCGCTGCCCGCGTCTTGCGCTTGACGGCCACCGCGGCCGCCGCTGCCGCCGACGAGTTGCTGGCGGCCGAGACTGAAGCGGAACAGGCGCGGGCTGATGCGCTGGAAGTGCTCGGCCAAGCACTGGACAAACTAAAGAGCGAGCAGAAGTGGGAGAGCAAAAAACAGCAACGGATATGGCTACTAAGCCAGTTGCGTCTGGTGAAGGCCGGCAAACTGTTGGCCAAGCAGAAGCCCGCGCCATCAGTGGAATCCGAGCCGGAGAATGTGCGTGCCCTAACAACTTTGCGCGCCGCACTGGAACGCGTCGAGCGGGCGCGGCGGAACTACGACGAAAAGTTCCAACTCGGTCTGACCGAAACGTCAGAGATCATTCGTGGACTGGCCGAAGACGAACGCTTCCGCGAAGCAGTCACTTGGCAGAACCGTCATGCCTTACATGGCAGCATTGACGCCTTGCTGCGTATGCCCGCGACGACACGCGACGCAGAACGCCGCAAGCGCGAAGAGTTAGTGGCCAATTACGTGCAGCGATATTGCGTGAAGAACGACACAATAGGGTTCTTCGGGCCAGTCGGTTGGGCACGCCTCAATGAGCGCGCAGCGGGCTTGCGTGTGCAGCCCGGAGTCGAGTTGTTGGCGCAGCGCACGGTCTACTTTGAGGGGTGGTGCATAGACGCCTTGATTGCGCGGCTGAACCGAAACCGCGCGTTGCGCCCTTGGATAGCTCCACGCCTGCTGCCGTTCATGCACTTGGAAAGCGACGTGCTTCACCTGCCATTCAAAAAACCGTTGCGTCTGCCAGCGCAACAGGCGGCCTTGCTGCGGGCCTGTGACGGCGAGCGCACCGCGCGGGAGATTGCCGGGGAGTTGCTACGCATGTCTGCGGCAAACGGGCTGCGCAACGAGGCTGAAGTGTACCCGCTCCTCGAAGCTTGCGTGGCGCAGGGTTTGATCGCATGGGAACTGGGCGTGCCGTTGGAAGAACACCCGGAGCGCAGGCTGAGACAGTTGTTAGAACGCATTGAGGACGACGGGCTGCGCAGTGAAGCGTTGCAGCAGTTGGACGAGTTGACAACGGCGCTGGCTGCGGTCGCCCGCGCAACTGGCAATGCCGCAGAACTGGATCAAGCAATAGAGCAGTTGGAAGCACGCTTCACGCGGCTGACCGGGCAAGCCGCGACGCGCGAGCCGGGTAAAATTTATGCCGCGCGCACGCTCGTCTATGAAGATTGCCGGCGTGATGTGGAGGTCGAGATCGGCCAACACGTGCTGCAAGAGTTAGGCCCGCCCCTCGCCTTGTTGTTGCAGAGCGCGCGCTGGCTAACCTACCAGTTGGCGGCTGTGATGCGCCGGTCGTTCAAGGAGATTTATAACCGGCTGGCGAGCCAGAGCGGCAACCGCGTAGTGGATGGCGTCAGCTTCTGGATGCAGGCGCAGCCGATCTTGTTCGGCAAGAACGTGCGCGCGCTGGATGAATTAAGCGAACAACTGCAACGGCGCTGGGCCAACGTGCTGAACCTTGAACCGGGTCAGCGCCAGCGAGATTACCGCAGCGAAGAGTTGCGCGAAAAAGTGGCGGCCGCATTTGCCGCGCCGCACGCGGGTTGGCCATACGCGCGCTATCACAGCCCAGACGTGATGATCGCCGCCGCGAGCGCAGAGGCCGTCCAACGCGGTGAATATCAATTCGTGCTGGGTGAGATGCATCTGGCCCTGAACACGTTAAGCGCGGGCGTGCAGGTCGCACAACATCCCGCGCCTGAGCAACTCTTTCACGCACTCGAAACAGACTTGCCGGAGACGCGCCTCGTCTCCGTGCCGCCGAAGGAGTGGGAGACACTGACCACGCGCACGCGCTTGGCCCTGGTCGCGCCCAAAGATTATCGTCTCATCTTCGGCAATGATCCGGCCGGCGTGCCGCCGACGAAGGCAGTACCAATCGGTTCACTCGTCGTCGAAGAGCGGGGCGGGGAACTCATCGTGCGGACGCGCGACCACCGCCTCGCCTTCAACATTATCGAAGCCCTCGCGGACGCACTCAGCAACTTGGTGGTGGATCACTTCAAGCTCTTACGCCCACAAGGCCACACGCCGCGGGTGACGATAGACAAGTTAATCATCGCCCGCGAAGCCTGGCACTTCCCGCCGCCTGTACTGGCTTGGGCACACCTCACTGAGGAAGCCGCCCGCTTCCTCGCCGCCCGGCGCTGGGCGCAACAACACGCGCTGCCCACGCGCGTCTTCGTCAAAGTGCCGGTCGAAGCCAAACCCTGCTACGTGGATTTCAGCAGTCCCGTGCTGGTCAACGTGTTGGCGAAGCTGGTGCGGCGGACGGTGGCGAGCGCGGCGGAGGGCATGGTGCAGGTGACGGAGATGAAGCCGGAGGTGGAGGAGGTGTGGTTGGCGGACGGGGCGGGGGCACAATACACCGCCGAGTTGCGCCTCGTCGCGCTCGACTTGACGAAACCTTAAAGAGCGCGAGCGCGGGCCGTAGAGTCGGCAAACGGCACGGCTGCGGCCCATGCCAATCAGTCCAATAAAGGTCGAGGTGGCTTTAATGTATAGCGACGAAATGTATAGCGACGATATTCTGATCCTGAAGGGTAATGAAGTAGTCGAACTGCTGACCGGGCGCGAGCGCGACGTGATCGAGGTCGTGCGGGTGGCTTACATGGCCCACGCCGCCGGTAAGAGTTCTTTACCTCATTCCACCTTCCTACGCTTTCTCGATAGCGAGAAGAATCGCATCATCGCCTTGCCCGCCTACCTCGGTGACGGCTTTGGCGTCGCCGGCATCAAGTGGGTCTCCTCTTTCCCAGACAACCTGAGCAAGGGCCTGGACAGAGCTTCGGCCGTCCTGATTTTGAACTCGACGGTGACGGGCCGGCCCGAAGCAATTATCGAAGGCTCGATCATCAGCGCGCGGCGGACGGCTGCCAGCGCGGCCCTCGCAGCCCAGACTTTGCTAGGCGAGCGAGAAGTCAACAGCGTCGGCATGATCGGCTGCGGCTTAATCAATTTTGAGACGGCTCGTTTCCTGTTGGCTGTCCGGCCGGAGATCAAGCGCCTGACGGTTTTTGATCTCGACCGGGCGCGGGCCGAGCAATTCAAACGCCTCTGCGGCGCGATGTTTGACGAGATCGTCGTGGCCGAAGATATGCGGGCGCTCTGGCGCGACAACGCGCTCGTCTCATTTGCTACCACCGCCGTGCGGCCGCACGTCTTCGATCTATCGGACTGCGCGCCGGGCAGCGTTATCTTACACACGTCTCTGCGCGACCTTGCGCCGGAAGTGATTCTCGGCTGCGACAATGTCGTGGATGACGTGGATCATGTGAGCCGCGCGCAGACCTCAATCCACCTCGCGGAACAGTTGGGCGGCGACCGAGCCTTCGTCCGCTGTACGTTGGGCGACATCCTGTTGGGTCACGCCCCGGCGCGGCGCGACCGCGACAGCCTCACCGTCTTTAGCCCGTTTGGCCTTGGCATTCTTGACCTCGCGGTCGGCAAATTCGTCCGCGACCTAGGCGTGAAAGAGAGCTTCGGCTCAGCCATTAGCTCATTCCTGCCTAGTCCGTGGGTCGCCGGTAGGGCCTGACACACACACAGTGCGCGTGCGCGCACGCAGGCGAGACGCGCGGCCAAGATTTTTGAGCTTAGAGGCCAATGTGATGAGTGCAAAATTTGGAGAGACAAGTCTCAAGCGGTTGGAGTTGGGCAAAAGGAAAGCAGTCAGCCCGACAGGGCAGGGCTGGGTCAAGACAGAGCCGCTCTGGCCTGATAAGACGCTGCCGCTGCTCGTTCAGCCCACCGTGCGCGGCCTCGACCCGGTCGAGTGGATAGCCCGTCAAGGCGACTTCATTCGGCAGCAGTTAGATACGCATGGGGCGCTGCTGTTTCGGAACTTTAATGTCTGGGGCGCGACCGAGTTCGAGCACTTCGCGCGGGCGGCTTCGGCGGGCGAGTTGCTGCCGTATAAGGAACGCTCTTCACCGCGCAGTCGCGTCGCAGGCAACATCTACACCTCGACCGACTACCCGGCGGATCAGAGCATCTTCCTGCATAACGAGAATTCTTATCAGCATACTTGGCCGATGAAAATTTTCTTCTACTGCGCCGTCGCGCCGCAGCAGGGGGGCGCAACGCCGATTGCCGACACGCGCCGCATCTTCGCGCGGCTTGCGCCTCGGCTCAAGCAACGCTTCATCGAAAAGAAGTGGATGTACGTACGTAATTTCGATGAGCGGTTCGGACTGCCGTGGCAGACCGTCTTCCAGACAACGGACAAGAGCCAGGTGGCCGATTATTGCCGCCGTAACGGGATTGAAGTCGAGTGGCGCGACGGCGACCGGCTGAAGACGCGCGCCGTCCGCGCGGCCGTCGTGCGGCATCCGCGCACGGGCGAGCAACTCTGGTTTAATCACGCCACCTTCTTTCACGTCACGACGCTTGCGCCGACAGTCCGCGATGTCTTTCTGGCCACGTTCAAAGAGGCCGACCTGCCGACCAATACTTACTACGGCGACGGTTCGCCAATCGAGGCGTCCGTGCTAGACGAACTGCGCCAGGCGTACCACGAAGAGACGGTCTCTTTTCCGTGGCAGCAGGGCGACATCCTCATGCTCGACAACATGCTCGTCGCGCACGGGCGCGCGCCTTACGCCGGCCCGCGCGAAATCTTAGTGGGCATGACCGAGCCTTTCAGCCGCACGTGCGTACCGGCGGCCGACACGCTTTGAAGATGCAGCCGCAAGCAGTCGGCTTGCGTGCGCGCGGTGAATAACGCCATCGCCCTTCTCCTTATCGCCCGTTCAGTTTCAGTGCCACTAACCACGTAAGGTGTACAGTCATGTCCAGCCCCACATCTGTTTATTCCAGCAACTTGTCTGAAGAGTTCTATCAAGTCGCGACCTTAACGGACTTGCTACGCTGGCGTGCTCTGCGTCAGCCGGACAAGGTGGCCTATACGTTCTTGGCGGATGGCGAACGGGTCGAGGTCAGCCTCACCTATCGGGAGTTGGATCAGCAGGCGCGCGCGATTGCCGCCCGGCTGCAACAGTCAGGCCGGCGTGGCGACCGTGCGCTGTTGCTGTATCCGCCGGGGCTGGGCTACGTAGCCGCGTTCTTCGGTTGCCTGTACGCGCAGATGGTCGCCGTCCCGGCCTATCCACCCGACCCTTCCAAGTTCAGCCGGAGCTTGCCACGGCTGCAAACCATGACGGCCGATTCCGGGGCCATCGTCGCGCTCACGACCGAGACGATCCGGGCACGGGCGACGCTCCTCTTTGACGAGTCGCCGTTGCTTGAAGCCCTGGAGTGGTTGTCGTTTGACGAGTTGCCGGCAGGGTTGGACGAAGCATGGCGCGAGAACCGTGGCGTGAGCACGGACTTGACCTTTCTGCAATACACCTCCGGCTCGACCGGCACGCCCAAAGGCGTGATGTTGACGCACGAAAACTTGCTCCACAATGCGAGCTTGGTCTATCACGGCGTCGAGCACGGCGCGCAGGATAAATACGTTTCTTGGCTGCCCGTTTTCCACGACATGGGCTTCATGGCCGGGATACTGCAACCTCTCTACGCGGGGATCAGCGTGGTCTCGATGTCGCCCGTGGCTTTTTTGCAAAGACCCTTCCTGTGGCTGCAAGCCATCTCGCGCTACAAGGCGACGACGAGCGGCGGGCCGAATTTCGCTTACGATCTCTGCGCGCGCAAGATCACGCCGGAGCAGCGCGCCGAACTCGACCTCAGCAGTTGGACGGTGGCCTTCAACGGCGCTGAGCCGATCCGGCGCGAGACGCTCGACAGGTTCGCCGAGACGTTCGCGCCCTGCGGCTTTCGGCGCGAGTCCTTTTACCCCTGTTACGGGCTGGCGGAGGCGACCCTCATCGTCACCGGCAGTGTGAAGGACAACCCACCCACCAGCAAATCGTTCCACGCGCGCGCCCTCGAAAGCAATCTCGTCATCGAGGCCGGCGATGCGGACGACGACGCGGAGGGCAAGCCGTTGGTCGGTTGCGGCCGCCCGCTGTTGGATCAGAAGATGAGCATCGTCAATCCCGAAAGCTTGACTCGGTGTCAGGCGCAAGAGGTCGGCGAGGTCTGGGTCTGTGGGGCGAGCGTCGCGCAAGGCTATTGGGGCAAACTGGAAGAGACCGAACAGACCTTTTACGCCTACCTGCTGGACACGGGCGAAGGCCCTTTCCTGCGCACGGGCGACCTCGGCTTTATCAACGACGGCGAGTTGTACATCACGGGCCGGCTCAAAGACCTCATCATCATCCGCGGTCTCAACCATTACCCGCAGGACATAGAATTATCCGTCGAGCGCAGCCACCCAACGCTGCGGCCCGGCTGCGGGGCCGCGTTCTCCGTCGAAGTCGAAGATGAGGAGCGGCTCGTCGTGGTGCAAGAACTGGATGCGCGCCAGCAGCCTGACTTAAGCGTAGTGCTGGCGCGTATCCGCGAGGCGGTCGCCCGCGAGCACGAGTTGCAGTTGTTCGCCGTGACACTCATCAAGCCCGGCCGCATCCCGAAGACAACCAGCGGCAAAATTCAGCGCCGCGCTTGCCGTGCGGCCTTCCTCGCGGGCAGCCTTGAGGCCCTCGGCGAGTGGCGTGCCGACCCTGCCGCGCTCGCCGCGCCCGCACCGCTTGACGAGGTCGCGCCGCAGCCGGCCAGCACAGACATCGCCGCTTGGTTGCTCGCACAGGTTGCGGCGCACCTGGGCGTAGCCCCGGCCGAGATAGATGTCAATCAACCTATTGCCCGTTATGGCTTGGACTCGCTGGCAGCCATCGAGTTGATGCACGGCATCGAGACGCAACTGGGCGTGCTCCTGCCGATGACGAGCTTCCTCCAGAGCTTCAGCATTAACGAACTGGCGACCCAGATTGCAGAGCGCCAAGCGCAGCCCGCGGCCCCGGCGCAGCCCGCCCTCGCGCAGGCGGCGCAGATGACCACTCTCTACCCGCTTTCGCTCGGGCAACAGGCGCTCTGGTTTCTGCACCAGTTGGCCCCCGAAAGTCCTGCTTACAATATCTCTGCGGCCATGCGCATTGAGGCCGCGGTGGACGTGGCGGCCCTGCACCGGGCCTGCGCGCAGATCGTTGCGCGCCACGCTGCATTGCGGGCCACCTTCGCCGCAGCGCAGGGCGAACCCATGCAGACGATACACGCAGACGGCGCGTTCCACTTTCAAGTGGTGGAAGCGGCCGATCGGAGCGCGGAGCAACTTCACGAACAACTACTGTGCGAAGCCAACCGGCCCTTTGATTTGACGTGCGGCCCGCTGCTGCGCGTGCGGCTCTATCACAGGGCGGCGCAGGAATACGTCCTACTGCTGGCGGTACATCACATCGTCGCGGATTTCTGGTCGCTGGCGGTGCTGCTGCATGAGTTGGGCGAGTTGTATGACGCGGCGCGGGCCGGCACGGAACTTAACCGGCCCGCGCCGGCCGTGCGCTATACGGATTACGCGCGCTGGCAGGCGGAGACCTTGGCCGGCCCCGAAGGCGAGCGGCTCTGGGCCTACTGGCAGAAACAACTGGCCGGCGAATTGCCCGTCTTGAACTTGCCGACGGATCGCCCGCGCCCGCCCGTGCAAACTTACCGCGGCCGTTCGTGCGCCTTCAAGCTGAACGCAGAGTTGACGCGCAAGCTGAAGGAGTTGAGTCGGCAGCACGAGGCCACGCTCTACATGACGCTGTTGGCCTCGTTCCAAGTCCTGCTCCATCGCTACACGGGTCAGGCACAAATGCTGGTCGGTTCGCCGACCGTGGGGCGCGGTCGGGCCGAGTTGGCGGGCGTCGTGGGTTACTTCGTCAATCCCATCGTCCTGTGCGCAGACCTGTCACAAGACCCCACCTTTGAAGAATATCTGGCCCGCGTGCGGCAGACTGTGCTCGCCGCCTTCGAGCATCAAGAATATCCCTTCCCGTTGTTGGTGGAGCGACTACAGCCGACGCGCGACCCAAGCCGCTCGCCGCTCTTTCAAGTCATGTTCGCCTTGCAGAAGACGCACCTGCCGACGGGCGAGAGCCTGGCGCTCTTGGCGCTAGGTGAAACGGGCACGCGGCTCACGCTGGGCGAATTGCCGTTGACCTCGCTGGCGCTCGACGAACGTGTCGCACAGTTTGATCTGACGTTGATGATGGCGCATGAGGCGGACGGGCTGGCCGGCTCTTTACAGTACAACACAGACCTGTTTGACGCGCCGACCATTGAGCGCATGGCGGCGCACTTCCAGACCTTGTTGGAAGGCATCGTCGCCGATGCGCAACTGCGCCTCTCGAATCTGCCGCTCGTGCCCGCGCCTGAACTGCAACGGCTGTTGGTCGAATGGAACAATACCCACTGGGAGTATGCGACGGAAGCTTGTGCGCATCGGCTCTTTGAGACACAGGCCGCGCAGGCACCAGATGCCTTGGCGGTCGTCTGCGGCGCGGAGGCTGTGACTTATCAGGAGTTGAACGCGCGCGCCAATCAGTTGGCCCGCTACTTGCGCGCAGCAGGGGTCAGCACGGAAGCGCCCGTCGGCATTCTGCTGGAACGTTCCGTGGCGCTGGTGGTCAGCATCTTGGGCGTTCTCAAAGCGGGCGGCGCTTATCTGCCGCTCGACCGGGCCTATCCGCCAGCGCGCCTTTCGTTCATGCTTGCCGACGCGCAGGCACAGGTGCTCTTAACTCAGCATTCTTTGGCCGCAGACTTCTCGCAGACAGAGCGTCTACGCCTCGTCTGTCTGGACACGGACTGGCCGGAGATTGCGCGCGAGGACGAGACCAACTACGACAACGCCGCGACGACAGCCGACAATCTCGCCTACATCATCTACACTTCCGGTTCGACGGGGCAGCCAAAAGGGGTCGAAATTGCGCACCGGGGGCTGGTCAATCTCATCACCTGGCATCAGCGCGCCTACGGCGTCACGGCCGGCGACCGGGCCACGCAACTGGCGGGCACGGCCTTCGACGCCTCAGTCTGGGAGTTGTGGCCGTATCTGACCGCTGGGGCCAGCCTGCACATCCCTGACGACGAGACCCGCGCCTCCGCCTTCAAGCTGTTACAGTGGCTGACGGATAACGCCATCACGATCTGTTTCCTGCCGACACCGCTGGCCGAAGCCGTGGTCGAGGAAACGCTGCCGCCTACGCTCGCTTTGCGCGCCATGCTAACCGGCGGCGACGTACTGCACAGAAACCCGCGCCAAGCTCTCCCCTTCGTCCTGGTCAATCATTACGGGCCGACGGAGAACACGGTTGTCACCACGCGCGCCGCCATCGCGCAAGAGACCGAGACGACAACCCCGCCGCCCGTCGGACGACCTATCGCCAACACGCGCGTGTACCTGCTGAACGAACACCTGCATCCTGTCCCGACGGGTGTACCCGGCGAGTTGCACATCGGCGGCGACGGCCTCGCGCGCAGCTACCGTTTCCGGCCCGCACTGACCGCGGAAAAGTTCATCCCTGATCCCTTCAGCCAAGAGCCGGGCGCGCGCCTCTACAGAACCGGCGACCTCGCGCGCTACTTGCCCGACGGCAACATAGAATTTCTCGGCCGCCTGGATCAACAGGTCAAGGTGCGCGGGCATCGCATCGAACTAGGCGAGATCGAAACCGCCCTCAGCCTGCACCCGGACGTGCGCGCGGCCGTCGTCCTCGCATGGGAGGACATGCCGGGCAACACACGCCTCGTCGCCTACGTCGTCCCAGGTGCGCTACAAGTCGCCGCCGGCCAGCTACAGAGTTTCCTGCGCGAGAAGCTGCCGGACTATATGATCCCGACGGCGTTCGTGTTCGTGGACGAAATGCCGCTGACGGCTAATGGCAAGATTGATCGCCGCGCGCTGCCCGTGCCCACCAGCAATGGCCCTGATGCGGACGCGGTGCTGCCGCGCACGCCGGTCGAAGAACTGCTGGCCGGCATCTGGGGCCAAGTGCTTGGGCGCGAGCGCGTCGGCATTCACGACGACTTCTTCGCGCTGGGCGGCCACTCGCTCCTAGCCACGCAAGCCATCTCACGGATCAGAGAAGCCCTAAAGGTGGACATCCCGCTCCACTGTCTGTTCGCCGCGCCTACAGTCGCCGGTCTCGCCGGTCACGTCGAGGACGCGCTCCGCGCCGAACAGACATTGCCCGCCCCGCCGCTAGTGCCCGTGCTGAGAGACAGCGAACTGCCGCTCTCCTTCGCGCAGCAGCGGCTCTGGTTTCTGGATCAGTTAGAGCCGGGCAACTCGTTCTACAACATCCCCGCCGCCATGTGCCTGCGCGGCCGTTTGGCTCAGGACGCGCTGGCGCAGAGTCTAAATGAAATCGTGCGCCGACATGAGAGCCTGCGCACCACCTTCTCTGTCGTCAACGGCCAACCCGTACAACTCATCTCCGCCCCACAGCCTTTAGACATCACGACGGTTGATCTGCGCAAGCTGCCGGCAAGCGAGAGGCTGGCGCAACTCAACACACTGGCTGCCGACGAGGCCCGGCAGCCGTTCGATCTGACAGTCGGGCCGTTGATGCGTGTCGCGTTGCTGCGACTAGATGAAGAAGAATACGTACTGCTGTTGACCCTGCACCACATCATCGCGGATGGCTGGTCACTGGGCGTGCTGCTGCGCGAGTTGAGCACCCTCTACGCCGCCTGCACCACGGCTGCGCCCGCCCCGCTCGCTCCCCTGCCCATCCAGTACGCCGACTTCGCCCACTGGCAGCGCACTTGGCTCTCAGGGCCCGCCCTCGCTACCCAACTCGCCTATTGGCGGCAACAGTTGGCGGGCGCACCCGCGCTCTTAGAACTGCCGACCGATAGAGCGCGCCCGGCCGTGCAAAGCTTTCGCGGCGCACAGCAGAGTCGCGTGCTCGCGCCAGAGTTGCGTGAGCAAGTGGCGCGCCTGGCCCGCCAGCAAGGGGTGACACCGTTCA
>QHXQ01000104.1 GCA_003223935.1 Acidobacteriota bacterium
GATTGAGTTGTTGTGGTCAAAGATCAAGAGCGGTTTGCGTAAAGCCAAAGCGCGGACCATCGAAGAACTTGGTCAGGCGCTCACTAAAGGGCTGGCGCTAATCACCGTTAATGACTGTCGGGCTTGGTTCGAGCATTGTGGCTACTCGGTCGCATCCGATTGAAAACCGTAATAGTTCGGTATGTGAAAATGAGTCTCATTTGCATTGAACTCTGCAAGGATCAGGCTAATTATATTAACCAAAATACATGACATTTTTGAGTAGCTGGGTGTATTTTAACTTCATCTTCAGCTTCGAGGCTTATATGAACGAGAGACCATTAAACTACAGAAACATGGAAATACGTGTTAAGAATAACTTTGTCACAATGAATTTCGATTGTGACTTTGGGCCCATTTCATTCTCGTTCAGTCCGGAAAAGCTTTCCGCTGAATTATCAAAGCTTGTTTCTGAAATGTTGGACATGATACACCGGGAGGAACCGGATACATTAAACACAATAGCTAGAGATTCCAGGCTTTCAATTCCCGAAGTTAAGAAGATTTTAGAGTCGCACATTCTTAATAGTAAGATAACTAATCCATGGAGTGACATTGAAAAGGTCACGCAAGGTAGGAATTTCACACTAGAGGGTTCAGTACAGCAGATAATGGAAAACCTGCCAGCTAGTATCATACTTATGTTAATACATCTTACAGCAGCTACTTTGTTAACAGCGACTGATGTTAATAAAGAACACAACTCTAGGACTTTGTTAATTGATCATGAGCTTGGCCAGTTGATTTTCATAAAATTCAAGGACGCAATTAATAAACTCTGGGAAAGAATCTATGAGAATACGAATTGAAATGGCAAACACTTCAATCCAGAGATCTGTAGCTGAGAGTTTTAGCGATAGACCAAAAGCAATAATTCCCCACGACTATTTCCAAGCTATCTTCGTGCTCTCATACATAGCTAGTAAGCTCTTGCCTCGAACTCTACATTTACCTTGAGATTAAATTTTCCTAACGCGCTAGCCTTTAATTATTAACATTCATCTGCCCAGAAAACAGAAAACTTTGAAAACCACCCTCTTATAATGAAAGCACTTGACAAATTATCGGCTAGATAAGAATACCTTACTGTCCGTAAGAAGGGGGACTTATGGCCTTAGATCGAGATAAAGTGCGCGATTACGTGATTGAATCCCTACACGAAGTTGCAGGCAGTACAAATGTGCCCACTATCAATGAACAAACAGATCCGATTCGTGGGCTAGGTTTGGACAGCGCAGACGGGGTTGATTTCGCCTGTTTACTCAGCGACAAACTAGATTATGACATCCCAGATAAAATTAATCCTCTAGTCGACGATATAGGTCGCCGTCCTCGACGTGTAGGTGAGATCATTGATCTCGTTCATAAACTACTTGCAGGAAATGAGGAGCGGGACGATGGCTGAAATCGACTCTGTTCGTGCTGCAATAGCTATGCGACTGCGCGCAGCTAGAGAACAGGCGGGGCTTTCACAGGGCCAAGTAGCTAAGATGCTTGGTCTTCAACGACCGTCAATTTCAGAAATTGAAGCTGGACGTCGGAAGGTTTCTGCAGAAGAGGTTACTCGCTTTTCAGAGATATATAAGGTTAGCGTTTCGTGGTTAATGAAGGAAGTACCCGAGGTCCCAGATCCTGCGATTGAACTGGCAGCCCGTGAATTAGCAAAGCTAAAGAAGGAAGACCTAGATACTGTGCTCAACCTGCTGCGTACACTTCGAAAGGCAGGGGAGCATAAATGAGCAACGGTAAGGAAGATGCTAGAAAAGCATTAAGAGGTGCTCTAGAAGTTCGCAAGCGTACCTTTGCCTCAAAGTCCCAACCAATTTGTGTCTATGACACAGCAGAGCAACTAGGGCTGGAAGTAATATTCCGTCCAGAGCATAGTCTAGGCGGAATATATGCCAAAGCTTCACAGCTTATTCTAGTGCCTGCTCACCGACCTCTAGGCCGTCAGGCATTTACTTGCGCTCATGAGATAGGGCACTGGTATTACGGTCATGGAACTGGTATAGATGAGATAGATGATTTAGAACAATATAGTGAAAATAAACCCGAAGAGCGTTTGGCAGATATCTTTGCGAGTTATTTGCTTATGCCACCCTGGGCAGTCAATGAGGCATACGCGAGGAGGGGGTGGAACCCTAGCAACTGCACGCCAATACAAGTCTACACTGTTGCGGGGCAGCTGGGAGTTGGATACCAGACTTTAGTGCAACATCTGCGCTACTCGCTACGCCTCATTTCATCAACTCACGCACAGCAACTACTTAAGATCACCCCGAAGAAGTTGCGACACTCACTGCTCGGCAGTGATGCTGCTCGGCACCTTCTGATTGTGGATTGCGCTTGGACGAAAGTTTCAATCGACTTACAAGTCGGCGACATGGCTATTCTCCCAACAGATGTTCGGCTTGAAGGGGAAAGCGCAAATGCTATTGGTAGTCATGAACTTGGATTAATTATTGAAGGGCATGTACCGGGTATTATGAGAGTTGAATTGCACGATAGATCATGGGCAGCATTTGTCAGAGTCTCCCGTAAGGACTTCACTGGCAGAAGTATTTATCGCCATTTGGAGGATCCTGATGTCGACGAAAGTTCCAGAAGTGATATTTGAGGACAACTTATCCTATGCTTGGGGCCGCGCCTTCCAGATAGTGGTGGGTGATAATAAGAACCTGAGGCCATTAACCATCTCGATCGGAGGGCTAACTAAGGGTCTCCCGGTTGAAGACGCCCATATCCGGCAGGCAGTGGATATAGCTTTGCTACAGAGTAATAAATATAGCTGCGCAATTTCTGCTTTGACTATTTTCCCATTTACATACTGGAATTTAACGGGACGGCCACATATCCAAGAATTTTCTGACTTGTATATGAAAAAATATCTGCCAAGGTTAAGGGCAAGAGATTCTCGAAATAAAAGAGGAACTTATTTTGAGCGTATGATTGCTTTCCAAGGCGTGAGGGGAAAAGGTGGTGTGATTCTAAATGAGACTAAAAATCAATTAGAACATATCGTCAGCTTGTGGCCTAAAAACAGTGAACATTCAAGACCTAGGCAGTCAGCTCTTCAGGTTGCTTGTTTCGATCCAATTAAAGACCATAATAGAGCTGCACGTAGTGGCTTTCCATGCCTTCAGCAAGTCAGCTTTACATATGATGACACGGGAGGATTAGCCATAAACGCCTACTACCCCACACAATACATTTTCGACCGAGCTTATGGCAATTATCTAGGACTATGTCATCTTGGATACTTTATGGCACGCGAACTGGGGCTTGAGTTAATCCGATTGAACTGTTTCATAGGACGGCCCGAATTAGGTGATGTCAACAAATCAGCGTTGCAGGAACTCATTAAAGTTCTGCAAGACGTTCCACCGGTCGCTGGGTCAGAGCCAGCAGAAGTAGATCAGAAGAATGAGGCTATTGCAATAAGAGGTTAATAAACCATGTCATTCTGGAGCACTGAAAGACTACTTCAAAAGCATAGACTAGACAAATTAATAGACCCTTTTGATCCACAGTGCGTAAAGCAGGGTGCTTATGAGTTGTCGTTTGGTTCTGAAGCCTTCATCTCTACAGAGCTAAAGGGCACAAAACAGACGCTTGTAACTGGCGAACAAATAGTCATTCCACCGGGACAATTTGGGCTACTTCTAACTGAAGAGGTTGTACATGTTCCCAATCATGCCATTGGTTTCATCTCGATTCGATTCAGCATTAAGCTACGTGGGCTAGTCAATGTATCGGGGTTTCATGTTGATCCGGGGTTTAATGGGCGATTGAAGTTCGCTGTCTACAATGCTGGCAGCCAGAATATTATCCTAACATGCGGCGACCGTGTGTTCATTATCTGGTTCAGCGATTTAAGCGGGCCAACCCGGGATGTTTACGATGGAGACCATGCCGGTCAAACAGTCATTACGTCCGAAGACGTAATGCAACTTCAAGGTGAAGTTGCATCCCCCGCCGAGCTTAAGAGAAAGATCGACGAATTAAAACGGGAATTTGAGCAGCGCTTTACTAGTCTTGATGACAAGATCACGATATGGAGAACAGTTACTATTACCCTCCTATCTGGTCTGTTTGTTGCAGTGATAGTTGGGATGATTTTCCTCGCTTTAAGGATATATGCTGAAAGACCTGCTGCACCTTCAAATCAGCCTGCCCAAAGTACCCGCTCACAAGAGCCTACTCAGGATTTGAAGCAGCGTGAGCCAGCAGCGAATCAAAAGACGGAGAACTCTGCTAATACACCAAACAATACATCAGCAATTAAGCCAGAACCAACTAAATGATTAACACGCCCGAATACGGAAAACTGTTCGTTTTTGAGGGGCCTGACGGGTCTGGGAAGACAACGCTGTCACGTGCCTTCATAGAATACTTAAAAGGTGAGGGAGTAGAATGCGAGCATTTTGCATTTCCTGGACACAACCCCGGTACTCTTGGAAAGCTTGTTTATGAACTGCATCATGATCCTAAAGCAGTAGGAGTCGAAGCGTTAGCCCAAACGAGTCTACAGATTTTACACATTGCGGCACATGTTGATGCGATTGAGTCAAAGATTCTACCAGCACTAAAAAACGGGCGAGCTGTAGTCTTAGATCGATTCTGGTGGTCGACTTGGGTGTACGGCAAAGTTGGAGGCGTGAGTACCAAGATACTGCGGACAATGATTCAGTTGGAACGAATTGTTTGGGATAAGACATGCCCTGCAGCGGTGTTTCTAATACAACGCAAGACAGAGACTGGTGATAGTTTAACAAAAGACGCACGCCAGCTCTCAACAGAATATACAAAGATTGCCGGCCATGAAGCTCACTACTACCCTGTTAGATGTATTAAAAATGATGGAACAGTACGTGAGACATTAGCCGAGATTATTCGTAACTCGAGTGTTAATGCCCAATCAGCCAATATTAGCGGGACAAACAGCCGGGGATGTTACCAAAGCCGACTTCTACTCACCGTTAATAAATCTACCCAGCCGGCTCCTTCTCCTTTAGTATTTAGTAGGCTCGCGCCTGCAAAACCAACAGTAGTATTCGATACCTACTGGCGATTCGCCGCTGAGCGTCAAGCCATCTTCTTTAGACGGCTGGCCGGCGACCCACCTCCATGGACACAAGATACAGTGTTGTTAGAGTACAAGTTCACCAACGCATATCGGGCGTCTGACCGAGTAAGCCAATACCTGATAAAGCATGTTATTTATCAGGGTGACCAATCGCCTGAAGAAATCTTCTTCAAAACCTTATTGTTCAAATTCTTCAACAAGATCGAGACATGGGAGATGCTAGCTAATGAATTGGAAACCATATCATTTGCTGATTATTCTTTCGAACATTACGATGCAATCCTAAGTCGAGCGATAGCCGAGGGCACGCGAATCTACTCTGCCGCTTACATTATGCCATCTGGCGGACCATCATCTGTTTCTACTAGGAAGCACCAAACACATCTAAGGCTACTAGAACAAATGATGCATGACGAAGTGCCTGCCCGTTTAACCGATACGCCTTCAATGATGAAGGCGTTTGAGCTACTCCGGTCGTATCAAACAATCGGCGACTTTCTCGCTTACCAGTTTGTAACAGATCTAAACTACAGCCCCCTCATGAATTTCAGTGAAATGGATTTCGTTGTTCCTGGTCCTGGTGCACGTGATGGCATTCGCAAGTGTTTTAAGAATCTGGGCGGATTAAACGAAAGTGAAATTATCCGAGTGGTGACCGACAGACAGCAGATCGAGTTCGAAAAATTAGGTTTGAAGTTCAAGTCTCTTTGGGGCCGGCCGCTACAATTAATTGACTGCCAGAACCTTTTTTGCGAGGTGGACAAATATGCACGTGTTAAGCATCCAGAGGTTGCAGGAATTACGGGTCGGACGCGGATTAAGCAAAGGTATCGAATTCGTAGAGAACCATTTTCAGTTTGGTATCCTCCCAAGTGGGGTTTGAATGAGTTAATTGCAACTGAGGATAAGAATGTTCCGAGTATTTGAGGGCCGGACGGCTAATGAAGTTTGGCGTAAAGTTGCCATTGCCTTTCGAAGCGGGGAAGGTGCCGTTCAATCAAGCCGTGCCGGACAGACACGCGAGATACTACATTCAGCAATGTCCATTAGTGACCCTACTCAGCGATGGGCGACGTCCCGTCAACCTCCAATCAATATAGCGTTCGCAATAGCTGAGATCGTGTGGATCATAATTGGACGTAACGACTCTGCCTTTCTGAACTATTTCAATAGACAACTGCACAAATATGCTGGGCACGGTGATACTTATCACGGCGCTTATGGTCACCGCTTCCGTTATCATTTAGGAATCGACCAATTAGAACGTGCATATCAAGTGCTCAAGGCCAAACCTGACAGTCGCCAAGTTGTTCTTCAGATTTGGGATGGTAGGAGCGATTTACCGGACTCATCTGGCAAAGAAGCTTCAACGGACATACCCTGCAATATAGTGTCTATACTCAAGGTGCGGGGCGGAAAATTAGAATGGATGCAAATACTTCGCAGCAATGACGTGTATCGAGGTCTTCCATACAACTTGGTCCAATTTACTACCTTGCAAGAGATTGTCGCTGGATGGTTGGGATTAGAACTCGGGGAGTACAATCAGATTAGCAATAGCCTGCACGTTTACGAAAAAGATTTAGAATACATTTCCGGCCCGTCCTCAGATCAACGTGCAATTAATGTGGACTCGCTCGCCTTTCCAAAAGAAGAGTCGGACGAATACTTCAACGAACTAGCTCATAATATTGAGACTATAATTGACCAAAGAGTGACAGCCAAGGAATTAGTATCAATGGTACGTGAGTCTAACTTGACACAATCGTTCAGAAATATGCTTGCTATTCTTTGTGCGGAAGGGGCGCGCCGACGCTTACAACAAGATGTTATAAACAATATTATGAATGAATGTACAAATCCTGTATACAACTATCTTTACGAGTGCTGGCTTTTACGTTTGGGTATTAATAGAATACTTAGACCTAATAATATTTAAGTAGGATCTCATTCAAGCACCTGACGCGCCAGTGACACCCCAAGTCTTGAGCAGCCGACGACAACACAACAATGCGCAGTGGCGAGAGGAACTACCAACATCCGCTACTTGAAGGTGTAAGCGACCGTTGCCGAGAATCCGCTGAACTTGGTCGAGATCGAATTGACCGCCCTCGGGCGACAATGCCTGAACGGGCGTATCCTTGACGCGGCCACCTTCGAGAGGTGTCCGCTTAGGAAGCGCACCGCAATAAGGTCGAAGCAAGTATCTCTGGAGCTTCACGGTAGATAACACGCGGCGAAGGTTAAGAGGTTTTACCGTTCAAATCCTTCAAATCCTTTGTGACAGAGAGAATTCGATTTGAGACGCAAAGATGATAGGTAGCTTATAGTGCCACTAACATAGCGCCTCAACTTGCTTGCCGTTGCACTCTAGTTATCTCTGCGAAACCTATGGATGACTAGCAAAATCTCAAGGAATGCGGCTCTTGCGCGTTTCTGTAGAAACTATATACTATCTATACGAGCTAATATCAGCACATAATCTTGACGCGCCTTAAGAACCCGTATTGGGTTGGTGTGCTTAGCGCACGTCAAGAGCCAACCTCAATGCGGGTTTTTATAGCGAGTTGCAAATGAGTGTAGCCTGTTTAGAGTTCACGCTTTAGCGTGGTAACGAGGAACAGCCTAAAGGCTGAACTCTAAACACAGGCCACATCCAATCGCAAACAGCTATAATATCCTTCACAACAAGCAAACAATAAGATTGGCGACTACGGCTGATGAAAAGAGCAAGGCACTCATAATTAAAGTCTGTATCGGGCGCGATACGTTGTGCTATTCTTGCAAAATCACTCCCGATACAAGAAAGGAGCATTTATGAAACTACCAAAGGGTGTGTTCCAGAGAAACAAGAGCAGCCCTCAACTCTGGATCAGCTATATGAATGAAGAGGGCAAGCGAATCAAGGAAGCAGCCGGAACTACCGACCCGGAACTCGCTTTGAGAGTGCGCAACCAGAAGCTGGCGTTAGTTGAAGAGCACCGGCTGTGATCCCCATGCGGAAGTTCGAGTCAATCAGCGTAGGAGAGATTTTGGACTTCTGGTGGGAGCGCCACAGCAAGCACAGGAACAGTAAGTTCGAGTACCTTCTCTTCCGGCTCGACAGGTTCAAGCCCATGAAGGCGCGCAACCTGTCACCGGAGATGGTGCAGGACTTTCTGGACGAACTGGTGGAGTTCGAGAAGCTGTCGCCGTCGTCGGCTAACCACTACCGGACGATTCTCAACTCGGCGTTCAACTTCGCAATGAGGTGGAAGAAGTACGACGACAATCCCGTCGCACCGATTCCCCAGTTACCCGAACGCGACCCGAGAGACAGGTTCGTTGAGGTCTCTGAACTCGCGGCTTTGATTGAGCAGTGCCAGAAGGAGAATGACCTCGAGCTTCAGGCGTTCATTGTCCTTGCGGCCTGTACCGGGATGCGCAAAGGGGAGATCATGCCGCGCAAGTGGTCAGAAGTGGCGGTGGATGACGAGTTCCCGTACATCTACACCGCCAAGACCAAGAACGGGCGACCCAAGCGCCTGCCTTTGCCCGGGTTGGCTATTTATGCCCTCCGTCAGCTTCCAAGCTACGATAAGCATGAGTACCTGTTTCCGGCCAAGCCAAACGTCAGATTCAAAGACGTTGAGAAATTCTCCAGACCACATGCATGGGATTTAGGCAAGCGGTTCAGGAGAATCTGTGACCTTGCTGAAGTCCACGACCTCCGCATCCATGATCTGCGGCACTTCGCAACTACCATGCTCTTCATTGAAGGTGTGGCGGACGCGATCATCCGGAAGATGACCGGCCACAGGTCAGAGGAGTTGGAGCGTTACAAGCACCTCTCACCCGCCTTTAAGCAGCAGACCGTCGAACTAATCGCCGGTCAGTTGTCCCGCCATCTGTCCACAAATCTGTCCCCATCCTCTAAAAACACAAATGGTCGCCCCGAAGGACGACCAAAAGTGCCTCATTTAAGAGGATTTAGTGGCGGAGCCGACGGGACTCGAACCCGCGACCTCCGACGTGACAGGCCAAAGTTTTCGCGCCATCTATCAATAACTTACCTTTACTCGCAACAATTTAGCGCGACACAGGACGACACGAAATACCGTGAAATGTCCTGTGTCCGCAACTTCTACTGGCACACCTACTGGCACACTCGGCGGGCATGTATCTTATAGCGTATTTGACGTAGCGCTTTAGAAAGCTCAAGAATGATGATTGATTTTTACCTCGGATAGCAGTAAAAGGTGGCTGTTCTGATGCTTCGTTTTCTCAGAATTATACTCTCATATTACTGAGCATAGAGAGCGGGAGGCAGGCTATGTTGGTACTGCTGAACAGTCGCTATCATATTCTTAACACTTTAGGAAGCGGTGGATGTGGCCAGACCTATTTGGCTGAAGACATGCACATGCCCACTAAACGACAGTGCGTGGTCAAACAACTAAAGCCAGCGACAAGTGACCCTATCGTTTATCAGATTATCAAAGAGCGATTCCAACGTGAAGCAGCTATTTTGGAATTGCTCGGTAATTCCAGCGAGCAAATTCCAACACTATATGCATATTTTACTGAGGCAGCGGAGTTCTACTTAGTTCAAGAATGGGTTGAAGGCAAAAGCTTATCACAGAAGGTGAAAGAAAAAGGCCCATTCAGTGAAAGCGCAGTTGTGAATCTTCTACTCAGTTTTTTGCCTGTCCTTGATTATGTCCATTCGCAGGGTATTATCCACCGAGATATAAAGCCCGACAACATCATGCTTCGGGACCGGGATGGCAAACCTACATTAATTGATTTCGGAGCGGTGAAGGAAGTAATAACTACGGTTATAGATTTACACGGAACTCCTACTAGCTCAATTGTAATCGGCTCGCCAGGGTTCATGCCGTTGGAACAAGCTTCAGGGAAACCAGTCTTTGCCAGCGACCAGTATAGTTTGGGGCTGACGATGATTTACTTACTCACAGGTAAGCGCCCCCAAGAGTTAACAGATACTATAACAGGGGAAATCGTGTGGCATAAGAATGTCCCAAATATAAATCCAAATTTAGCGGCAATTATTGACAGAGCGATTCAACCGCTTGCCCGCGACCGCTATAAGACTGTACGAGAGATGCTAGAAGCTTTACAGCTTGCCGCCGCCATTTCTACTCCAACCACGACCAACTCGGTAAGAGAGCTATCTCCTTCAACATCTATAGATACATTTGGCGTAGGCGCAAATGAGCATTATGAACAGATTAAACAAGAAGGAAACCTAGAAGATCATACCTTGATTAAACTGGGTAAAGATGAATATCAGATTCTTGCTGAGTTCGTCCATCATAGTCCTCAATTTGCGGTTAATAATGATTGGGTATTCTGGTTCGGTGAAACCGAAAGGGGTAAACATATCTTCAAAGTCGCTAATACGGGAGGAGACCACTTTCACGTCGTAGCTCTTGACTCGGAAGTCACAGATTTTTTAGAGAGTTCCGGGTATTTGTATTGGATGACATTAAATAGACGTATTCAGAGAATGTTGATTAATGGCGGCAACATCGAAACGCTTACGAAGTTTGCCGGCAGATGGGGGCCGCTCTGCGTAGATTTGGAAAGGATATATTGGTTAGAACAAGCGGATACTGCCACGGGCATTTCTTCGCCTGGAGGAATTATGACAATGGCTTTGACAGGGGGCACAGTTAAGAACCTTCTGGGGGAGTATCGAAGCAATATTGACAGCAAGATGATTGTCGATCACATGAGTCTTTATTGGACAGGGGACGACAACTTTGCAAGCGTCTATAAAATGCCTAAAACCGGAGGGGAACTATCCCCTCTGAGTAAGCACAGCAATGATTATTATCTAAGGTTTACTTGCGGAATCGGTGGTCTCTTAGCACAGGACGAAGAATGCATTTATTCAGCGGAACGTATTGCTATCAAGCGCGTACCAAAGAGCGGGGGCAAACCTACAATACTTGCAAGGGTCTTAGATACAAATAAGGATCTAATGTTTAGTTCCATTGCCTTGGATTCCCATCACATATATCTTGCGGGCTGCAAGAAGCTCGGTGATAAAGCATTCGTCGGAGTAATTTCAAGAATACAAAAAGACGGTGGGCGGATTGAACCTGTCCTAATGACGAGCGAAATAGCTGATATTAAGCAGCTCATCTTACACAGCGGGTACATTTATTGTGGCGGAGTTAGAAAAATGGGTGGAAGTGACGGGGTTATTTGTAGGTTACCGGTTCCAGCGGTAGCACATTCAGCGTTTTCTACTCTGATTAAGACGGACGGGTTCTCAGAGGCGGGCGCGCCGTACCAGTCACAGACCCTCTTGGATCAAGAGGTGTCTAACACTCCTGCTAAGACCGCTCCAACAAAAGAACCACTACAATCTTATCGGCCAGAAGACTACTGGGGTGACATTTCTTTCAAGAAGGGACTGACTATCCGCTATTCATCGCTCAGCAACCCAATAGGCACGGCTATGGGTCGAGATATTGATTCAGATACTATTCCCTTTTCCTTAGAGATTGAAAAACGCCCGCCCCAGAATCAACCCCGCTTTTGTGCCATCTCTCGTATTGACTTTAAAGATCTAACGGAGGATGAACTTCATACCTGCAAAGAACTTGGTCTGCTATACCCAATCTATAAAGGAGATATCACCTTTAGATCTGGAGAAAAATGGCTGGATGTATTTCTCTATGGCCGGGCGCAAGGCGGCGGCATGAGATATCAATCATCTTCTGTTGAAGGAATACTCGATGCAGCGCAAAGTATCACTATTAATCTGAAAGATGCTACAGGATCTACAACTTCGACCCCTAGACTACCAACTACTAAGTCATCAAACCAGCCAAAGCCCCAACCGGCATCTCCGGGTTCATCTGGTGTTGGCACTGATAAATACTATGGACAAATTATAAGGAAAGATGGCTCGGTTGAAGACTACATCTGGATTAATACGGGGGTATGGGGAGGAAATAGTTTCTATTTCGCGTTTGATATAGATGGAAAAGATAGAAGGGAAGTTAATCTTGCTGATGTAGTACGAGTAGATATCATGGGACCTACAGTACTAAAAAAGGGTGGAAGGAGCATAAAAAATATCTGGGCCAAAGCAAAGATAACCCTCCGAAATGCTCGGAGTTTAGATAATGTATATATCAACCTAACCGGAATCGGAGGTTACCATGGATGGTATTACAAAACAGATACTTATGGGAGCAAGATAGATGATAACGTTGTTGCTATAACTTTAATCCGAAATGAATACTAGGTTCATCAAATCTGGAGAAGACTTTGTTTGAGCTATTACCCACCGAATGAACAGTCAGTAGAGTACATAGGAACAGGCGAACTCTTTACGGAACGACACGAAATACCTGAAACGTCCTGTGTCGGGCCTACTCGATCCGCGCAGATAGCTGCTCCAGAATCTTGTTAGTGTATTGAAGTGCAAATGCTTTTTTAGGAAGAGATATGTCCGGGTAAGGGAGCAGTTTGAGAGAATAATATAATAGCGAAATCAGATATTCCTCGCTCGTTAGCGTCGGCAAAATAGACTTGGCACACGCGCGCAAAACACTAATAATATGAATATAACTCAATTCTGTGGCGACCGCTGGACTATGCTCATCAAAGAAATCAGCGTCCCATTCCAAACAGCTAAGAATTGATTGCCATGCTGTGAGAGAATTCCAGTCTGTGTCTGCCCCGCTGTATGAGTCCATTGCAGAAAATATGAGATCCGTTTCTAATTTTGAGAAATCCTTGGCCGCATGGTCTTGCCCGATGTTAGGAAAATCTATTGTGGTTATTTTCATTTTGTCGGGGCTGACAAGTACATTCCTCGAATGAAAATCACCGTGTATGCGCCTAGTATCAACGTCCTTGTTGTATATGTAGAGCGAACGTTCGCTACTACCATTGCTATCAACGAACTTTTCCAGTCTGTCTATTGCCACTCCCATTTCGCTCCCCGCGTGGTGCCTGAAAGTTGTTCGCTTATCATCTAATATCGCCAAAATGGCTGCTATCTCTTTAGCTGTTAACTTGTAGTATGTCTGCCAAATAATTTGGGGATTCTCTACAGACTTACCGAAAAGTTGTGAAAGGAAGTTTTTAAGACCTTTATCTATTAGTTCGACTATCGTCTTGGGATTAGGATTCGTTTGGAGATAGGAGTATAAAGTTTGAGAGTCAATCTCCTTTTGCGTGATCATTGCGTGCCAGGATCCTACCGAAATTAGCTCCTCTTTTAGCAAAGAAGGGTAGAACTCCTTTTCAATCCCCAATAGTTTTAATTCCGCGTGCTTTCTCAACTCTGCTTCGAGCTTTTCTTTCTCCTTTGAAACCTTAAGTATCCATGATGTCATAGCAGCTTGTGACTCATCAGTGTGGCCGGGTCGCAAGTTGACTTCGAAAAGCATTGCTCCGGAGAAACCAGGGATGAAATATTTTATATTCCCAATGGCATCACCAAATGCAGTATAAAGAATGCTGTCGAAGATATGACTTCCTACTAGAGTAGCCTGATATGCAGTAATACGATCATTAGAGATGTTTAGAGTACTTAATTGTTTACCTGATTTTATTATCGAGACTTCATCTGTATCTTCGACAGCTAGAGTACCACCCGAACGGCGCTTGGCGCTTTTTTTAGACGCTTTGAAAATATATTCATTAAATTTACTTTTGGAAAATCCTAGGCTGATTAGTATATTTTTTAAAAGTACGCCATCAAGGTTTTCATCCAAAGTCAGGTCCGTGAGCAGGCTTTGAACTTTACCCCATTGCGTCATTCCTAAGATAGGAGTGGTTGGCAAGGTTTTTCTAAGTTCTGCCGCGACATCAAGACCAGATCTGTCGATTGAGTCTATAGCTTTTTCGGTAGGTTTAACCGTCTCATCGAGCACTATATCGATCAAGACGGCGGTAATCTGCTCAGGCCGTGAAAGGAACGGCGCAGCTTGTCGTATACAGTCATCGAACAAATCAGCGCTCGACGGGACTACGCCTTCGCACGTAAAATCATCGTCGAATTCTTTTCTGGCAAGTACACGCTTAAAGCTGCCAATAAAGCCGCCGTCATTGTCTATCACCAAAATTATCTTTTTATGTCTTGTCATAATCCCATTAAAACCTCCGGAACCAGTTCAAGCTCAAAACCGACCTCCGTCTTATAGGGGCCAATCTCTATTTTTTTCGGGTAAGTGAAAGTGCCTCCTAACGAAGAGATAATAGAATCAACCTTTTGGAGTCCGATACCGGGTTTCACCGGGAAGACGGCATCACCTGTGTCCCTAATAATGAATGATATTTTGTCCACGCGCCTTTCGATTTGGAATATAACCATTCTATTTGAGTCTGTATCGTGCTCAAAAGCATGCATGAGATTTTCAGCCAAGTTTTGCACGGCGATGACAAGCTCACTCGCGTGTCCAAATACGAAACAAGCCTCATCCGGCACGCTAACCACACATGAGATCTCGTATAATTCAAAAATCGCCTGAATTTTGGGAAATACCACAATGTTGTTTACCAACGTGCGGATCTCGGTGGTCATGCGCACTAGGGAGTCGTGAATCGTACCTAGTTCGTCTGAACAGAGAAGGAATTGAAGCCTTTCCGTGCTCGTATCGAAAGCTTCTACAACTGAGTTAATTGATTCGTACTCACTACTCTCTTCAAATATTTGTGTTCTGAGATCATCGGTCCACTGTAGAATCGAATTAATTTCCTTCAACTGAAGCGCTAAGTCATTACTTACAGACAGGGAGAGGTTCTTCGACTTGATTTGCTCTCTAAGAGAATTCAACTTCAGCAAAATTTCATCTCTTAGTCTTTTGACAATTTCATCCCAGTAGATTCTCAATGACTCTCTAAGTTCAGTGAAGCTAAGTTCGCCTAACAGATAGGATTTTAAGCCAAAGTGTAAATAATTAAACTTTGGGTCTGGCCCCCAGCTTGGGCTTAATTCCCACAGAAGTTCCTTAAATAATTCTGGTGTCCGTATGTTTTCGCTTCTCGCCTCCTGACTTACCTCCACTACCCACTGGAATAAATTTAACTGCTCAGGCACGAAATCAGATTCGCCGCCGGTCAGGATCTGCAAGACCTTTTCCGGTTGCCTCTGAGCCTTGTTAGAGGTCAGAAGGTGGGTAAGAACCACCATGATATGCGTGTTACTATCGCGAATTTCCCTTATGATAGTCTCGAGATCGGCAAGGAATATGTCCTCATCAAACATCCTGACCACGCTGATGACAGCATCGAATTCCTTAGGATGTAGCTCTAGGGGATAGCTGTAAAACCTGCGAGCCGTTTCGATAATGTTCTCTCTGAATGTCGGATAGAACAGGTCATTTCGCTTTGGGTCTGTTGGGTAAAAGGCATGTTTTTCCTTGGCAAGGACCTGAAAGAATAGCAAAACACTTTCACGTTTGTTCTCCTTAAAGAGTGAAGACAATGCGTTCCGGGCTTCCGGATCGGTGATTGCCAATTCAAGAAGCCTGCGTAGCTTGCACCGACTAATTCTCCTGTCTATGTCAGTAGCAAGAAACGGATGTTGTGCCGTGGGGTTGAAAATGAGTTGAATCGGTTGAGGTTTAAGCTGACTGATTTTACTGTCTATATACTGAACAACGACATTATTCTGAGGGGATTTGATTTCCGCTGCGCTCTCCCGGGCCTGCTTTAACTCGCCTATCGTTTTGCACACTGGACACGTAGCAACGTCATATGCGGGGATTTTAACGTTGGTAAGGAATCTAACTTCGACGACTGCGCCACCGTACCTTTTGATTTTTTCTAGGAGGCGCGCCTCATATTCATCACACCTATTGAACAGGACATAAATGAATATTCTTTTTGCCCCCCACTTTTCGACGATGTCAATCATCTGCTTGACCGTAGTACCACTGCTAGCTGCGTCATCGAAGATTACAGCGTCATCTATTCTATAATCCTCTCGCCAAGGGTAACTGAGAGGGTTGGCAAGAATTTTTGAGGTGATGGCAAAAGGGCGGCTCCCCAAGAAGGCGGAGCATAATTTATCCGCGATCAATTCAGTGCCCGGAGATTTATCAGGATAGAATACAGTACTGATGTGAGGAGCCTGTGGAATCTTAGCGTAAAGTTGTTCTATGTCGAGCCTGATCTTATTAACAATTTGCTCACCGAATTTCCTAACTATTAACGGCGTTAAGAATAGATATAAGATGTGCTTGTCGGTTGACTCGAAATGACCGGTGGCAACAGAGTTAGTTTCTCTTATCACTTGGTCTAGGAATTCATCGAAGTTGCTCCAGAGCGGGGCTTGAGTCTCTGCGGATTCCCAGATAGGCGCATGAGAGACAGGGTCTATTAATACTATGTCACTGTAAGTGCACCTCTCGGGCAAGTTATGTTCGAATTGAATAGGGAACCTCAGAATACTTTCCAACTCATACTCTCTACCCTCAATTTTTATCTGGTTTGCTAGCAGGGAGGTATCTTGTCTCGCATCTACAATTGTTAATATTCTCGAGACGTCGGCCAGAGGAAGCTTTTCAATAACACTCTTAATAGTTTTCCCTGTGCCGATGACATCCGTAAAGATGACCACCCTAGTCCTTTTCTCCAATAGCGCCAACTTGAACCAGTAAGAAGGGTTCTCCGGATCAACGATATCAATTCGTTGATATCGAATAGAGCCGTCAGGAATTAGTGCAGCAAGGCTTTCGGAGCCGATTCCTACGGTTATAAGAACGTCGGGCTTGAGTTCACTCAGCCGTAGCGTTAACCAGCGTGCAAGCTTAGACCTTGGCCCAACCCTTGAGAATAACTTCCCGAGTTCGAAAAAGCCGAAGCAATAAGCCGCTGAAGAAATTAAAAACCATTGGCTCGGATGAAAAATTCTATCCTCTCCTTCGGCGGTGGAAATGAGTTCCCGCAGGCTGTCTCTTAGACTCTCTGCCGCGAGTTGCTGAATCTTAATTAAGGAGAAGGTCCATGAGTATTTACTTCCACCGTCAACCACTTCTATTAAGTGGCGAGCGTCGCTAGACGGGTGCAGTGAGCCGGGTAGCGATGTCCCTTCTCTTCTAGGTTGAATTGATTCAATAATTGTGTGCTCCAATTCTTCGTCAAGGCCTAACAGGAAGAGGTCCCAGTCCGAATTGAATGAAGCTAGAGGCTTCTCCTTGAGTGCTCCAACTTCGTTTGTTTTCTGCTGTAAGCTAAATTCCGCAACCTGTTCTCTAAGGTTGATGAGAGCTTCAGCATTAATCGCTACTAAGGTATGGTCGGCATCTTGCATTCTCATTAGCTCAACGACCAAGATAAACAATGCTTTATTAGCCATATAAGAGTCTTCGAAATTAACGACAATGATCTTCGCCGACTCGTTTTCCAATTTAATCCTTTGAATCCTATCGATAATTTCCAGAAGGGGGGCCGCCAAGCTGTTTAAGTCATCGGGATCTATACCCTGAAAGAAGGAGGATACGCTCAGGAGCCTGTACATTCTCGGCCTACCGAGACTCTGGGATTCGGTAGATGGATTAATATGTCGCTCACTTCCACCTTCAATAAGTGGGAAACACATTTTGAGTTGTACGCCGTCGAGCTTTTCCAACTTAACTTTTCTAGCTCCAACCTTGATTTGTTCTGTTACTTTAGGTCTGTTTTGGAGCGGATTACTGAGGAAGTCATAGGTGAGGATAGAGTCCCCGCTTCTTACACACAGCAAAGCGTTAAATTCCCGACATGTTTCCTTTACCCAGTAAAGTCCTGTGGCCGGGATGGCGTCCATCTGGTTAGTGTTTCTAAGGACATCCAGTAGCTTTTTTAGACGTTCTTCGAGTGTCTTCTTCGTAGAGTATTGTAAAAAGGCATACTCAACGACTTGGGAGTTACTCAGCGGTAAGTCTTGGATTTTAGATCCAAAATCCTTGATATACCGTTCTGAAAGAGTTTTAAAGATGCCAGGCCCGCCGTCAGATATAACGATTTCTAAGTATGGTTGCCCGTGCAAGGTGCGGAAGAAAGTTTCCTCCCAAGGAGGAATACCCCAAGCAGAGGATGCGCTCCTATTCATTACAAGGTGACCAGAATTACCTTCTGCATGTTCGAAGATATTGTCACCAAGCTCACGCATAATGATGTCGCGGATCTTCCCACTTTTTACGATCCCGTATCTATGGGCATCTTCGAAGAAGAGGCGCATCTGCTCAACCGAACGTAATGTTACTAAAAAAGACTTAAGGTCATTCCAGTCGGCAAAGGATATGAAGGGAGATACCCATGAGTATATGGGGTTGGGCGGAACTTTACTTAAAGTTAGGTCTATTGGGTCATGCGAGATATCAAATTTATCCAAGATTTCTATAAAGCGCGTCTGGATAAAGAATGCATAGACTCTAGCAACAACTTCATCCTTTTCCTGTTCTTGGCTGATCTGTTCGCGGTGCTCATCCGTCTGAGGCCGTGTTTGAGTGCTAGCGGGAAGTGACAGATGCACGTCCTTGCTTCTATTTTTTAAACGTTTCAGCCACAGTAGTAACAAACTTAAAGCGTAGGGATCACACCAAGAAATTGATTTAAGACTAATGACGACACGCTCGTGACGAGATATTTCTCTGGAATTTGACTTTTGTACCCGTTCGAAGTCATCCGCAGTGTAATTCCCGCTGATGTATATTTCCAGAGTAGGCACTATGTACGGTCCCCTGCACAGTATTCTCAGACTAACAAGCTATCTCGGCGGTTACTCAGTATTACAAGTACGAGTCTTACTTCTTACTTACTGCCCTTATCGATTGATAGCTAATGGAAACTTTTCTCTGAAATAGGAGATCATAGAATTCTTCTGCTCAATTAAGATAGGCCTGGAGCTTTTCGGACGGGTGGAATTGGTGCTGTACGCCGCTATGAGCTTGATGTAGATAAGGCTTCCGTCCGCGAGCGAGTCAAAATTGTATATTCTTACCTAAATTAGTCAAGGAAAAAGTTGCCTGAAGTTACCCATTCTCCAGAGCGCCGTCTTGATCAATATCCCGCTCAGGCGATGTTAATGTCTCTGCGGCAAATGGCCTAGATACTACTTCTTTGTTGGAGCTTTCGGAGTCCAAAAGAAAAATGGCGCGATTATCGCGCCTAAAATCTTTATAGTCTTACCAACCTCTAGCGAGCTTCGTGAGGACAGTAGCAATATGCTTTTACCTTTACCCAAGATCGTAATAGAAAGACAGCGAACTTGTCATTACGATCTATGTTAACTTGAGCCTTAAGCACGGCTATCTCCCATCGCATTATCTCTCGATCTGACTCAAACTCTTTTGTGTCCCCTTCTTTCATTTTGAGACACTCTTGCCGAATTTCGTCTAAAGACACAGATTGGACTCCTTGTGCGGTAGATTGTCTTTGGAAGGGTCTACCTACACTCAACAGTAGGAGTAAGTATGTGTCAAGAAGCTCCGAAAATTGCACTTCGGGCTGGCGAATCTGCCATCTCCAGCATGCTGATAGGTCACCACACGCGAGAGTATCAGTGAAATAAAATGCCTAACAATCACCCTATACTATAGGAATGCCCCTAGGAGGTATTATTGCTTCTGCGCTAAATGGTCTCGACGCAACTCCGTCCGTCAACAGCTTCAAATAGATGTGGTAATTAGGCAGACCAACAAGGTCTATGGCTAATAGTTCGGGTTCGAATTCTTTTTCGAGTAGTCTGGCGTCAGTTAGACCGAGCCGAAAGCTGATGATCGTCCCTGCGTTCCCTAGTATCGCGTCACGAACTTGGGGATCAAGCTGCGAGAGATATTGGTGCGCCAAGACCATGCCCACACGATACTTTCGTAGCTCGGAGAGCATGTTCGCAAGGCTCAAGGTCGTGAAGCTCTGGAATTCATCAAGATAGACGTAAAAATCCCTGCGACCATTCTCTGTAAGTCCCGCTCGACTTAAGGCAGCTAACCCTACCTTTGTAACAAGCAGCGCACCAATAAGTGCCACCGTATCTTCACCAGTTCTCCCTTTGGAAAGATTGACTAGGAGCAGCTTGCCCTCGTTCATAACTTGCCGGAGATCAAATGAACTCTGCTCGCTGGTAAGTATTCTTTGCGAGATCGGATTTGCTAAGAACGCTCCGACCTTATTTTGAATAGGTGCAATAGCCTCAACTCGGAACCGTGCGGTGTAGCCCTCGTACTCACGGAGCCAGAAATTTCGCACCTGAGGGTTCGCCACGCGGCCGGCTGCATTTCGCCGAAAGTCACGATCCTCGAAACTTAAGATGTGCTCTGAACGCGGTCCCCAGAACTCTGCCCAGAGCTTCTTAAATGCCTCAAGCATTCCCGAAGCAGCAAGTGGCCGGCTTGCTGGCGGTACATGCTCAAGCGGGTTGAAGCCGAGCGGCGCTTCGCTGTCCGGCACATTGAAATAGATAAGATCACCCTTCCGACGCTCAGGTATCTGTGTAAGCACCCTCTCAACCAAGTCCCCGTGCGGGTCAATCAAAAGAACCCCTGCACCGGCTCGTATGTCCTGCCGGATGAGTGTCTCTAAGAGCGTGGACTTCCCAGTGCCAGTCTTCCCAATGATGTACATATGCGCGCGCCGATCAGCACGCCTGATGCCAAATAGTCTCTGCTCGTTGCGGAAGTTCGTTCTACCTATGAACGTGATGGAATTATCTATGTCTTGTGACATCACCTAATAATCACTCAAAAGCGCAGCTTGCCAAGACCCATCCTTTTACCGCTTCCGGCAACTTTTGCCCCCTTGTGAGGCTTGTTAATGGCTCTATGCTGAACATCAGTTCGCTAACAATTCTGTTCCAATGAAAGGAGACAACATGACCGAAGCAACACTTATTGCCCACTGCGGCACAAGAAAGATTACCCGCGAGGAGTTGCAAGAAATTCCCGCACCACCTGAAAGCGAGACGCACAAGCCGATCTCGCACTTCAAGATCATCGAGGAACTAGCGCTCACGCTCTCATACCGCAATCTTGTCGTCACACGTGACGAGTATGCGGTTTCAGCGGACGGGATGCGGATGTTCGGC
>QHXQ01000105.1 GCA_003223935.1 Acidobacteriota bacterium
GCTTTCCGGTGCGCACTCTGCTTATTGCTTGCGAGGCTGCGCCTCGCGCGGTGCGGCGCAGCCGCACCTAGATTAAAGTTACAACTTATTGGAAAGGCAGAGCCTTTCCGCACATCGGGCGGCACAGCCGCAGTTCTTATGTCGAACTCACGTTAATATAGTTGACTCACCAGAATGCTAATTCCGCATTATTGTTTTGTAAACGTGCCTGAATATTCCTTTAGCAGCTTCTGGGTTATTGAATTTTAGACTCAGGTGAGTCAGTTATATTAACGCCATCAAAAGGCTCCGCAATTGCGAAGCCCAATGTGTAACGGTAATCTGCTTTGACTACAAACAGATTGCCGTTAATGTCATTTGCTGGTGTCCTGTTCGCTCTTTTGGTGGTCGGGCGTTGCGGCGTCGCCCGAGTCCTTAGCGCTCGCTGAAATGACATCATCCTGATTCAATAGATGACGAACAAATCTGCTGCTCCCTTTCACATACGCCACGCCCAGTTTCGGCATAAACCGGATATGCGAAGGCTTTTCTTTAACCTGGCTGGCGACCTGATCAATCAACGGCCCAGCCGGGCCGCGCTCGTCGCCGGCAGCCTTCGCGCTATCGGCTACAATTACCAGCGCCTCGACTTGTTTATCATCTCCCGCTTTATCCAACTGCTCGACCAGTCGCGGATCAATGGTATCCTTCATGATCCCTCTTGTTAAGGAAAGCTACAAAGCTTTCAGTTTCGCTCGGCAACTGGGTGCAGGTGGTTTGGATCGCCTCTTCGACCTGCGCCACCGAAGCGTCGGGTTTGGCCTGAAAAAGTAGGGCCGCGACACCCGCCACATGCGGCGTTGCCATGGAAGTGCCGGACATAGATTGGACTCCCCCTCCCGGCTTTGCCGAGATCACGTCCACGCCGGGCGCGACGACGTTGGGCTGATTAGGCTCGACCGGACGCGCGAATGTGATGCTGCTGGAGAAATCGGGTACTCGGCTGTCTTTATCAATCGCGCCGACTGAAAGCGCTTCAGCATAGTTGCCTGGCGAGCGACTCGAGCCCACACCTTCATTGCCGATAGCGAAGGCGGGCAGCACTCCACGATCTCTCAATCGCTGCGTCACGGCCAAAAAGAATGGCGTGAAACCTCTCAGACCCAGCGACATACTCAAGACGCGGACGTGCTGCTCAAGAATCCATTCCATCCCAGCCAGTATACGCAACAGCACATCACCACCTTCTATCACCAGCCCCGAGTGAAGCTCGGCTTGCGGCGCAACTCCAATTGAGAGCCCGCCCGATTTTCCGCCGCAGATCGTTCCGGCTGTGTGTGTGCCGTGCTCAGCTGTATCATGCGGACTGCTTCCCGGCACCCGATTGCCCTGGAAATCGAATTCCATGAAGGCCGCGATTCTGGATTTAAGCGCGGCGTGCTTTCCATCAACTCCAGTATCCAGATGGCCGACAGCTACGTCCTTGCCCGTCAATCCTTCTTTCCACAACGCTTCGATTCCTAGCTTACGCAGGCCCCATGTCGTCTTGGTCGTAGCTTTGGCTGCGGCCACCTCAACGGGTCGAATTAGCGATGGCTGGTAGGCGTGGTGTAGCTCTTTGACATCACCATGTTTATCCAACTCTCGTGCGGCGTTGCGGTCAATATAGCCTAGGACTATGCCGAGCAATGGAAAGTATCGCGCAGCGGGCGTTATAGTGCCCACTGACCCAGAGCGCGCCCCTGCCTTTGATGTGGGCTTAAAGGATACTGCCGCCCCACCTGCCGATTCAGGTACGTCGCTCATGAAAAGGCCCAATACTTCTTTGCCACTCTTTTTAGCTTCGGATTTGACGGGCGTTTTGGCCGCAGTCTTTGCCGACATACTCGTTGCGGCACCGGCTGGCGGCGCGGCCTTATCATCTAATACGGCGATGACCTGATCGAATCCAAAATTATCGAGATACCGTTCTATTGTGGGATCTGCCATGGCTAGTTCCTCCTGTGAGTTGTTTACTTTAACACTACTGAGTTTATGATTATAGAGACACGGACAGTTAGGTGAGTCAATGCCCTAATTTCACTCACTTGATTGTCACAAGCTCTGTTTGAATCTCCGTCTTTGCCGTCGCGCCTTCAGCGATCAGCTTCTCGGTCTCCGCGACGAACGCTTCGACGATGTCTGCACCCGCAACTTTGCGCATCGGGCGGCCGTTCTTGAAGATCATGCCGACGCCGCGCCCGAAGGTAACGCCGAGTTGGCTGTCGTGCGCTTCGCCGGGGCCGTTCACCTCGCAGCCCATGATCGAAAGATGCAAAGGCTCTTCGATGTGCGCGAGCCGGCGTTCGATCTCGGTCACGATCTCGACGAAGTTCGGCACATCCAACCGCCCGCACGTCGGACAAGCAACAACCGTCACGCCGCGCTTTCTGAGATCGAGCGAGCGCAGTATCTCCCAAGCGACGCGCACTTCCTCTTGCGGTTCGGCCGCAAGCGAGACGCGAATCGTGTCGCCGATACCTTCGTGCAGGAGGATGCCGAGACCGATGGATGATTTGATCGTGCCGCCGAAGGATGTACCCGCTTCGGTCACGCCGAGATGGAGCGGATAATCAACCTGCTCCGCGAGTAGACGATAAGCTGCGACCGTGCGATGCACGTCCGACGCTTTCAATGAAATGATGATATCTGTGAAGTTCAAATCTTCAAGGATGCGTATGTGCCGCAAAGCCGACTCGCACATCGCTTCGGGCGTCGCCGTGCCGTACTTGCGCAGCAAATCCTTTTCGAGCGAGCCGCCGTTGACGCCAATGCGGATCGGGATGCCGCGCTCCTGTGTCGCGCGCACCACTTCGCGCACGCGCTCAATCGAGCCGATGTTGCCCGGATTAAGGCGCAGCTTATCAACGCCCGCCGCGACCGCCTTCAACGCCAGCTTGTAATGAAAATGTATGTCCGCCACGAGCGGCACTTCGGGCACGCGCCGTCTGATCTCCGGTAACGCGGCGGCGGCAGCATCATCCGGCACAGCCAAGCGCACGACCTCGCAACCCGCGCGCACCATCTCACCTATCTGCGCGACCGTCCCGGCAACGTCCGCCGTGTCAGTCTTCGTCATGGATTGCACGACGACCGGCGCACCGCCACCGATCTGCACGTCGCGGACTTTGACTGCTTTCGAGTTACGCATAAGTTTTATGTCTAAAGTCCAATGCCCAAAGTCCAATGTCTAAAACGCTTTTTCGACTTTGGACTTTGGACGTTAGACATTGGACTTATTTTCCCGTCGCCGCCGGTTGGTTGTTCGCGTTGCGCCGCAGGGAGACTTCTTTGAGCAGGTCGTTTGTGATGACGAAGCTCATCAAGAGAAAGAGCACGACGAAGCCGATGAGTTGAATGCGTTCGCGCAGCCGCATGGACATGCGCCAGCCGATCCAGCCGAGCACCGCTTCGACAAGCAACAAGAAGATCGCGCCGCCATCGAGCACAGGGATCGGCAGCAGGTTGACGATGCCCAGATTCAGACTCAAGAAGCCGAGCATGCTGAACAAGCCAGCAAGACCGAACTGTTTGATCACGTGCGATGATTGACGCGCGATGCCGATAGGGCCGGCAAGCGATTCACGCGCCGAACGTTGGCCACGGAAAATCTGCCCGAACGCTTCGCCCGTCATGCGCAGGATTGCGACGTTGCGCTGCACGGCATAAGACGCCGCGCCCGCCAAACCGACCGGCACTTGCGGCAGATCAACCGCCGCGTTGACGCCGATCTTGTCGCCGTCCAGCCGCTCCGTGCCCGTCGTCAACTCTTGCTGTTGCCCGTTGCGCATGATCTGTATGCGCAGCGATTCGCTCTTGTGCGCACGGACGACATTGCGCACGTCCGTTTCATCGCCGACCGGCTCGCCGTTGATGGTCAGGATGCGGTCGTTCTCTTGCAGACCAGCTTTGGCGGCGGGCGAGTCCGGCAGCACGCCGTCAACGATGACGGGCAGCGCACCGTAGTCCGGCCGGAAGTCGAGCGTGCCGATGCTCTCGCCCTCTTCGACCTCCTTGCGCGGCGTGATCGACAACTCAACACGTTGCCCGTTGCGCTCGACCACTGCGGGCAGAGGCTGCTCTGGCCGCAGGCTCGCGTCGTCTTTGATCCGTTGCCACGAAGGGTTCTCGACGCCGTTGAACGAGATGATGCGGTCGCCGGGTTTGAGACCCGCGCGCTCGGACAAGCCGCCCTCTGCCACGCGATCAACGACGGGAACGGGCGAAGCGGGGACGCCGTTCTTGAGTGCGCCGGCAAATACGATAGCGAGCGCCGTCAGAATGTTCATCGTCGGGCCAGCGACCATGACAAGGAACTTCTGCCAGCGCGGGCGCAGATCAAAACGTTCGGGCGCAGGGATGTCGGACTCGCCTTCGCCCTCAATGGCCGCGTTCGATTCGTCGCCGCCGAGTTTGACGTAGCCGCCCAAGGGGACGAGGCTCACGCGGTAGTCGGTCGTGCCCCAGCGTTTGCCAAACAGACGCGGGCCGAAGCCGACCGAAAACGTCTCGACGCGAATCTTCAACAGCTTGGCGACGATGAAGTGGCCGAACTCGTGCAGGATGACGGCGGGGCCGAGGATCAAAATTAAAGCTGGAATATAACTAAGCCAATCAGACATGTGGACTCTCTCTAATTAATACTGCCCTTCACACAGAAAGTTTAGAGGCGCGACCCGCGCACGCCGTTGCTTGATGAGTTTACGAGAAACAGGCGGGAAAGTCTAAAGTGAATGGAAAGATTTAA
>QHXQ01000106.1 GCA_003223935.1 Acidobacteriota bacterium
TGAGGAATGCGCCGACGGCTTCTTCGTTTGCTGCGTTGAGCGCCGCCGGATATGTGCCGCCTGCGCGCAGGGCACGATAGGCGAGCGCGATGCAGGGGAAACGTTCAACGTCGGGCGCTTCAAAATGGAGCGCACCGAGTTTGGTCAGATCAAGCGGCGGCAGAGGATTCGGCCGACGTTCGGGATAGGTGAGCGCGTATTGAATGGCGTGGCGCATGTCGGTCACGCCGAGTTGCGCGATGACCGAGCCGTCAACCAATTCGATCATCGAATGGACGACCGATTCAGGATGGACGACGATATTGATGGCGTCCGCGTCGAAACCGAAGAGCCAGTGCGCCTCGATCACTTCGAGACCTTTGTTCATCAGCGTCGCCGAGTCAATCGTGATCTTCGCGCCCATCGTCCAAGTCGGGTGGCGCATCGCTTCGGCGACCGTCGCCTGCTCCATCTCTGCGCGCGTGCGCGTGCGAAAGGGGCCGCCCGACGCAGTCAAGATCAGACGCCGCACCTCGTGGCGCTGCTCGCCGCGCAGGCATTGATGAAGTGCGTTGTGTTCGGAATCAACCGGCAACAGTTCCGCGCCCGCGCGTGCGGCGGCGCGCGTCATCAACTCGCCCGCGATCACCAACGTCTCTTTGTTGGCGAGCGCGACGCGCTTCCCTGCTTCGAGCGCGCGCAAGGTCGGCACAAAACCCACTGCGCCGACCGTCGCGCTGACGATACAATCCGCCCGCCCGTGCGTCGCCACTTCGACCAGACCACTTTCGCCGACCGCGATGCGCGGCTCGCTCAACTGTCTGCGCCGCAACTCCGCGCGCAACTCGGCAACGCATGCTTCGGATTCGACCGAAACGAGTTCGGGCTTGTGGCGCTCGATCTGCGCGCAGAGTTTGGCGATGTTGCGACCGGCGGCGAGCGCGACGATCTGGAAACGACCGTCGAGCGCCTCCACCACGCTGACTGTGTTGCAGCCGATGGAGCCGGTCGAGCCTATGATGGCGATGCCGCGTGTCTTCATCTCTGCAACTGTCTGTCGAGCAGGCGTGACAGGTCTTGCTCCGAGCGCGCGCCGGCGAGCCGTCCTTGCTCCGCGCCGTCTTTGAATAGAATGTAGGTGGGCACAATACTCACGTTATAACGGCGGCGCGTCGCTTCGTTGCTCTCGATGTAGAGTTCAAAGAAGCGCACGCGGCCCGCGTACTTCGTCGCCAGTCGCATGAACGCGCCGGCCGAATCGCCCGCGTTTACCTGCGTGAACCTGACCAACACGGGTTCAGGCGATTGCAGCACATCGCTGGCGAAGCTGGCATCGCTCGTACCGCTATAAACAGCTTCTTGCGACGGCGCGCTAGACTCAAAGGTATATGGATCGAGCAATGGCACTGTGCGCCCTTCAGCGTTCACGTACCAAGCGCCGACCACGCGCCAGTCGCCGCCATTGCGATAAACTAAGCGCACGGTCGTCCATGCGCTGCGCCGTGTGCCAATGGCTTTCAAACGCAGACCGGCCACGCCGTCCGTCCCTTGCGCGTTGATCTGGCCGCTGATGAACCAACCGAACTCACGCACCTCGCCGATGTCTTGCTTCAAAGTTTCGTTGTGCCGCAAGAAATTCTCGGCCGCCTGCGTCGCCGCGCTGTGCTCGATGGAGTAGAACACGATGCCTGCGATTGCGCCGACGAAGAGCAGGATGAGCAGGCAGAGACCCGCGATGAGGCCGCCGACGAGCAGGAATAGTTTTGCGTTCGACATTGAACGTCCGAGGGATTGACTGCGGGCGGCAGCGTTATCTTAGGCCAGCGACGCCGAAATAATAGACGGCGAAATAGTAGATGACGGGCGCGTTGAAGAGCAAGCTATCGAGCCTATCGAGCAGGCCGCCGTGACCGGGCAGAACCTTCGCCGCATCCTTCGCGCCCGCGCCGCGTTTGAGCGCACTCTCGGTCAAGTCGCCGAGCACGCCAAACACGTTCATCACTGCGGCGAGCAGCAAAGCGGCCGGCAAACTCAACTCACGAAAAAAGAGATAGTGCGCCGCCAGCGCCGCCAGCAGACTCGCTGTCATGCCGCCGATTGCGCCCTCCCAAGTTTTGCCGGGACTTATACTCGGCGCGAGTTTGCGCCGACCAAAGGCGCGCCCCGTGTAATAAGCGGCCGTGTCCGATCCCATCAACACCAGAAAGAAGAACGAGAGCAGCTTCGCGGCGAGCGCTTGTTGGAAGCCCGAGCGTACGGCGATGATGTGCCCGCCGAGCACGACGATGTAGAGCACGCCGAGCACAGTTGCGCCGACGGAAGTGAGCAGTTGCTCGAAGGGCGCGCCGCGCAGCATCGTTGCCGCAAGCGCGGTCATCGTCAACAACACCAGCGCGATGAACAGCAACAGCGGCTCACGCACGGGCCAGTTGAAGTAGCACGCAACGAGCAGCGCGGCGGCGAAGACCAGTCCCAAAGTCGTCTCAGGTTTTAATTGCCTGCGGCGCGCGAGCAGCCAGAACTCATAGAGTCCGATCAAGAGCGCGGCCGAGGCGAGACCGACGAACACAAGTTCAAGTACGGGAAGCAGGATCGAAGCGATCAGGATCGGCAGCGCGATTGCCGCCGTGATGATGCGCGCCTTTTGTTCAGAGGCCATTCAAGGAAAGATTAGCGCAAGCCTTTCACAAAATTATTTTGCGTTGGCGACGAGTTGCAGCCCGCCGAAGCGCCGGTCGCGGCGTTGATATTCAACGACGGCTTCGAGCAGATGCACGCGCCGGAAGTCGGGCCACAAAACATCGGTCACGTAAATCTCGCTGTACGCAGCTTGCCAGAGCAGAAAGTTCGAGATGCGCAACTCGCCGCTCGTGCGCACGAGCAGATCGAGTTCGGGCAGGCCATGCGTGTACAACTCGCGCGCGATCTCTTCTTCCGTGATCTCTTCGGGCGCACGGCCCTCGCGTTGCAAGCGCCGGATCGCGGCGCGGCAAGCGTCAACGATCTCCGCGCGCCCACCGTAGTTGAGCGCGACATTTAAGACCATCCCTCGGTTCGCGCTCGTCTGTTCGACGGCGTGCGCGATCTCGCGTTGGACGCTGCGTTCGAGCGCGGCGGTGCGCCCGATGGTTTGAAAGCGTATGTGCTGCCGACTAATCTCTTCGAGTTCGAGCCGCAGATAGCGTTTGAGCATGCGCATCAACGCATCAACTTCGAGGCGCGGGCGCTTCCAATTTTCGGTTGAAAAAGCGTAGAGCGTGAGCGCGCCAAGCCCGAGCCGCGCGCCCGTATCAACAGCCGCGCGCACAGCTTCGACGCCGGCGCGATGACCGGCGATGCGCGGCTGCCCGCGTTGCGCCGCCCAACGCCCGTTGCCGTCCATGATGATGCCGACGTGGCGCGGCAGACGATCCCACGCGATGCGTGCCAATAACGCTTCGTCGCGCGACCCCGACTCAATCACGTCTGCAAAATCCGCGAGCATGATAGTTCTCTTAACGATCTGCTGCCGCATCTTAACGCAGGACTAGACCGGTGCGCTATCGCTTAGTCGTCGTAATGCACCTCGACCAACGTTAGGCCCTTAGCCGGTGCGGTCGCGCCGACGAGCGCGCGGTCGCCTGCGGCGATGGCCCGTGTGATCGTCCCCGCGTCGCGCTCGCCGCGCCCGACTTCCATGAGCGTGCCGACGATTGAGCGCACCATGTAGCGCAGGAAGCCGTCGGCGCTTGCAGTAATCTCGATCAAGCGCCCGCGCCCTTCGTTGCTCCAACGCTCGGACACGTCGAGTCGCGTCACACGTCGCACGCGCGTTTGCACGTCCGACTGTGCGGCGGAGAAGGCTGTCCAGTCATGCTCGCCGATAAATAGACGCGCGCACTCTGTCATTCGTGCGAGATCAAACGCACGGGCATCTTGGTGCGCGAAGCGTGCGAGGAAAGGCGAGAGATAAGGCGCGTTGAAGATGCGATAGCGATAGGTCTTGCCCCGCGCCGAATAGCGGGCGTGGAAATCTGCGGGCACATGTTCGACCGCGATGATGCGCGCATCCGGCGCAAGATTCCCGTTCACAGCCGCGCGCAGTCTCTCCGGCGCAAACTCGCGTTGCAACTCGACGCTCGCCACCTGTGCCTCTGCATGCACGCCCGCGTCCGTCCGTCCCGCGCCATGCACCACGACCGCGCGCCCATCCAACAACGACAACACGCGCGTCAACTCGCCCTGCACCGTCCGCTCCGCGCCCTGCATCTGCCAGCCGTGAAAGTCTGTGCCGTCGTACTGGAGCGTCAGCTTGTAATTCATAAGGGATGAGGGATGACGGGAAGTAAGCAGAAGGCAGTAGGCAGAAGGCAGTGAAGACACATTGCTGTTACTGCCTTCTGCCTACTGTTCTTATTCATCCATTATCCTTTGCTTTTCTACTTCCCGGCTTGATCGCCGGTACGCCTTGCGCGCAGAGCGGACAGGCGGCAGGAACGAGCGCAGGCACGTCTAAAGTGGCGAGGGCGATGCGCGGGACGCCCACGTCGGCGCGTCCGCCCGAACGATCAATGATCGAGGCGGCGGCAATGACCCGCGCGCCGGCTAGCCGCAAAGCATCAATCGTCTCGCGCGTCGAGCCGCCCGTCGTGATCACGTCTTCGACGACGAGGATCGTCTCGCCCGGTCGGACGATGAAACCGCGCCGCAAAGTCATGCGCCCTTGTTCGCGCTCAGTCCAGATCGAGCGCGCGCCGAGCGCCCGCGCCACTTCATAACCGATGACGATGCCGCCGATGGCCGGCGCAGCAACCGTCTCCATGCCATCTGCACGGAAGCGTTCAGCCAACGCGCGCCCGAACGCTTCCGCCTCCGGCGGATGTTGCAAGACGAGCGCGCATTGCAGGTAACGCTCGCTATGCAACCCGCTCGTCAACACGAAATGCCCTTCGAGCAGCGCGCCCGTCCGCTTGAACCGTTCGATGACCTCCGTTGCTTGCATAATAAAAAGTGGTCAGTGGTTGGTGGTTAGTGATCAGTGCAATCAGCTTTTGTCTTAACTGAGCACTGACCACCGACCACTGACCACTGCTTCGTGCTACAATGCCGCCCCGATGTCGCTGCCACGTAACCTCGTCTCCGACTCGGCGCTCGTGCAAGACGCCGTTGAACTGTTGCGCGACTGCGGCGGGCGTGCGCCGGTCGAGCAACTGGCCGAACTGATCCTTGCCCTGCCGCGCCTCGATACGCTGTCTGCCGCGCTGCTCGTCGCGGAGTTGATCAAAGACGACTGGCGCATGCGGCTCGTCGAGCAGCGCATGGTTGAATTGCTCTGCGAAGACGCCGAAGCGCGTGCGCTCTGTGATACAGATTTCGTCGTCGTTGACGTTGAGACGACCGACGCGCGCACGCCGCCCGGGCGCATCATGGAGCTAGGTGCGTATCGCGTCCGCGACGGGCGCATCGTCGCTGAGTTCAAGTCGCTGGTCAACCCCGAAACGCCGATCCCTTCGTTCATCGTCGGTCTTACGGGCATCAACGACGAGATGGTCAGAGGCGCGCCACGCTTCGCAGAGATCGCGGCTCAGTGGTTACAGTTCGCAGACATGAGCGTGCTCGTCGCACACAATGCGCTGTTCGATGTGCGCTTTCTGAACCATGAACTATCGCGCGTCTATCCGGGCCAGCGCATGTGCAACGCACACTTGTGCACGGTTAAGCTCGCACGGCGGTTGATGCCCGAACTCGTCAATCATCGCTTGCACACCATTGCCGAACACTTCGCCGTCTCGATCCCCAATCGCCACCGCGCGCCCGACGACGCCCGCGCCACCGCCGAAATCTTCATCCGCCTTCTCGCGCAACTCGACCGTCAAGGCGTCCGCGATCTCGCTTCGGCGCGCAAGTTCCGATCATTAGTTCAAAGCCCAACGTCCAAAGTCTAAAGTCTAAAGTCTAAAGTCGGCGGCGGGCGGCGGCCAATCTTATCGCTGCTTCATTGGACATTGGATTTGGGACTTTGGACATCTTCTAATCTCTGCCCTCTGCTCTTCAACAGATTGCGCATGGCGAAGCCGACGATGAGCAGCGCCGTGAGGCTGAGGCCGATGTACGGGTAATACTGCGCGAGTAAATCTTTGGCGTGTGCGCCGTAGCGCGCCGCCAAATAGCCTTCAAGCAGGAAGCGAAAAGCGCGCCCGGCGGTGATGGCGATGGTGAAGCGCAACAGACTGAAGCGGAACACACCAGCCGAGACGACGAACAGCTTAAACGGAAAAGGCGGCGGCAACAACGACGCGACCAAGACTGCGAGCACGTCGTAGCGTTCGATCAACTCATGCACGCGCGCTTGCTTCGCTTCGGAGAAGCGCGTCAGTGCGCGCCGGCCAGCACGGCGCGAGATGTGATAGAGGATTAAGCAGCCGATGAGCGAGCCGAGCGTTGCGCCGGCCGCATAGATCGGAAACCACGCGGGGCGCGTCGCCGACAGTAGAATCATCACTGCGTCCACGCCGCCCGGCAGAGGCACGAACACCGAGTCGAGCAGCGCGATCACGAACAAGCCTGCCGCGCCGAATGTGACGAGGTACTGCGCCAAGTGTTGCAGCGCACCACCGACCTTATGAAACAATTTCACCAGAGATAGTTTCCTTTCAAAGACAAAATCAGATTAACCTTGCGCAGAATCAACCGCATCAGTCGGCGCGGGCGCAGTCGTCGTTGTCGAGCGTGCTTGCCAGCGTTTGAGCAGCAAATAGATCGCCAGTCCGAGCAGGCAGAGCGTCGCCGCGCCGCCGAGGATCAAGAGGCCGTAGTCGTGCAGGAATTCAAGCACGCGCCGGCCGTAGAAGACCGCGAGCACGCCTTCGACGTAGTAGCGCAGGCTGCGCGCGATCATGATCGTGATGATGAAACGCCAGCGCGGATATTCGAGCGCGCCCGCCGTGGCGACGAAAATCTTGAACGGCATCGGCGGCGGCAGCACCGCCGGCACAGCCAACGTCAGAAACCCGAACCGCGCATAAGCGCGCTCGACCCGTTCGATGTGCTCCGTGCGAAACTTGCGCCGCAAGACCGCTTGCCCGCCGCGTCGCAGGATCGTGTAGAGCAACAGACTGCCGAGTACCGACCCGGCGGCGGCAAAGAGCGGAAAGAGAAAGACCGACGCGGGGTCTTTGTAGCAACGCCAGACGACGAGATAGTCGTTGATCTCAGGCAGCGAGAGCAGAGACGAATCGAGCGCGCCGATCAAGATCATCGTCGGCGCGGCCACGTAGATCGGCACGCGCACGATGAAGTGTTGCAGGTTGCGCGCAATGTGGTACAGCCAGTGAAACATAGAACCACTGTGACAAGTGACGGGTGACAAGTGACAAGCAAAAACATTTTAACTCGTCACTTGTCACCCGTCACTTGTCACCGCTTTTATTTGACAGGCGCGAAGATGACCGGCGAGTCGTAGGTGACGCCGAAGGTGACGCCGGAGCGCGGGCTGAAGTGGTTCAGCCCGGCCGCACCAGCGAAGTCGAACTTGAGGCCGGCGGCTTTGATCTGCATGCCGAGGCGCGCTTGCGATTGCGGTTCGGTGCCGAGCGGCGCGTTGCCGCGTCGTGTGCTGGCGCGTCCGTTGACCTCGCCCGCGAGGTTGATGCGGTCGTTTAAGCGAAAGAGACCGCCGATGCCGTAGAGCAGCACGTCGTTCTGCGTGAACTGATTGACGGGCGCGGTTAGGATGCCGAGACCTAGATTGCCGAACAGATTCAGCCGATCCTCGTGGCCGAACTTTTTACCGACGAGGATCAGCCCGAAAGCGTTCGTCTGATTCACGCCGATGCCGCGCGCCTGATTCGAGTTGGGCAACTCGACGCCGAATTTGAAGCCGAGCGAAGGGCTGCGCCGCGTCTCGTTACGCAGTTTGATCTTGGTCGAGAGGCGAAAGTCGCCTACGTCTCTTGTGCTGCTCGCATTGGGCGCGACGGTGAGGTTGATGGCCGGGTTTGCCGCGCGCCGGTTGATGCTCAGGAAATTCTGCAACACGCCGTCGATCTGAAACTCGACGTTCGGCGACAGCCCGACGTTGACGCCGACGACGCCGACGCGCGTCAGATCGCCCGTCAAACCGGAGAGTGGAAACTTCGCGTCCTGAAAAAAGTCTATCCCGACTTGCAGTCGCACAGAGCCGGGCGGGATGATGTCCACATCCTCTGTGATGAGCGGGCGTTGCTGCGCTAGACTCACCGTCGCGCACACTAAGATGAAAAGTGCGGCACAGCAGCAACGAACGAAGCGATGTCGGCGCGGAGACATGATCAGCGTTGACTGTCTAACTATCGCTCAGAATGTAATGGCTGGCGCTTCGCGTCTCGCTTCGACGCTTGACGTTCACGCCGGGCGAATTGTAGTGGCAGTCAAACACATCGTCAACCAATAAGTCTGTACCGCTTGTGCTGGATTGCTGAAGATGGAAGATTTTGATCCGCTCTTGCGTCTAACGGTCGGTAGCCCAATTCGCGCGGAGGGAGCGATGGAGCCTGTCGCCCTTATGAGCGACCGACAGATTGAGACGGGCGTGATCGCGGCCTGCCAGCGCGGCGACCGCGAGGCGTTTCAGTTGTTGTTCGAGACCTACAAGGATCGCGTCTATGCAATCGCGCTCTATTTTTTCGGCGGCAACGAGGCGCAAGCGTCCGACATCACGCAGCAAGTATTCTTGAAACTCTTCACCAAGATCGCACAGTTCCGCTCAGAAGCTGAGTTTACAACTTGGCTCTACCGGCTGACGACGAACGCTTGCGTTGACGAGCAACGTAAAGTCCGGCGGCTGAGCCAGCTTGATGAGACGTTCACGTTCGATCAAGTGTGCGTGTCGGAAGCGCAGGAAGCGCAGCTTGCCCGGCGCGAGACGGCGGAACGCGTTAAGGAGGCGGTCGCAGAGTTGAAGCCGAAGCTGCGCGTGGCGATCCTGTTGAAGTATTTCGAGGGGCTGTCTTACGAAGAGATGGCGGCGGCGCTCGGCTGCTCGAAGGGCACGGTCGCCTCACGCCTCAATCGCGGGCACAAGGCGCTCGCGCGCCGACTGCAACATCTGCGCGGCGCGTTGCGGCAAGGAGATTGAGAAGTAAAAGATGTTTCGTCAACACGTCCGGCAACTGTTATCCACTTATTGTCACGACGAACTCGCGCCGACGGAAGCGCGCCGCGTCGCCGAACACTTGCTTGTATGCCAGCGTTGTCGCGGCGAGTATGAGGCGATCAAACTCGGCATCGCACTCATGCGTGAACTGCCAACGGCGCAAGCACCCGACACGATCTGGCCGCAGCTCGAAGCGGCGCTGACACAGCAGACTGAACAGACCGCGCACGACACAGCACCCGACATAGCGCCAGTTCATGTCGCATCGCCAACGGCTACGCAAACACCGCGCCGACTTGCGCCGCTCTTTGCCAATTGGGCGCGCACGGCGGCCGTCAGTTTCGCGGCGCTCGTCGTCGCGTGTCTCGTCGGCGGTTGGTTCTATCTGCGCCCGAACGCGCCTTCGTGGGAGGTGGCGCGGCTGGCGGGCGCGCCGCAGATCGGGCGCGAGCGTATCGGCGAGCGTGGACAGCTTGCGGTCGGCGAGTGGCTGGAGACAGACAACAACTCGCGCGCGCAGATCAGCGTCGCGCGCATCGGCGAGGTTGAGGTCGAACCGCAGACGCGCATCCGTCTGGTCGAGACGCGCCCCACAGAGCACCGCATCGAACTCGCACGCGGCACGATGCACGCACGCATCTGGGCCCCGCCGCGCCTCTTCTTCGTGGACACGCCTTCGGCCGTCGCCGCCGATCTCGGCTGCGCTTACACGCTTGAAGTTGATGATGCGGGGCGCAGCCTCTTGCACGTCACGATGGGTTATGTCGCGCTCGAACGGGGCGCGCGCGAATCAATCGTGCCGGCGGGTGCAGCCTGCGCGACCGCGCCGGGCACAGGCCCCGGCACGCCCTTCTTTGAAGACGCCTCAGATGATTTCCTACACGCGCTCGCCGCTTTCGATTTCAAACAAGGCGGCGACGATGCGCTGAAGATTGTGCTCACAGAAGCGCGCGTGCGCGACACGCTCACGCTCTGGCACTTGCTGCCGCGCGTGGACGGCGACGAGCGCGCACGCGTCTATGAACGGCTCGCGCAGTTGTCGCCGCCGCCCGACAGCGTCACACGCGATGGCGTGCTGCACCTAGACGAACAGATGCTCACGCGCTGGAAAGACGATCTCGAAAGCAAATGGCTGCCCGAAAGTTTTCCCGCCGTGCGCAAAGCTTGGCGCCATCTTTGGCAATAAAGACGCGCATAAAAACTCTGTGCCCTCCGTGTTGAACTGATCTCACGCTGCACTCACCCGCTCACTGAGCCAAAACGGAAGAACGGTCGGCGCGCCTCCGTCTAATTATTCGAGACGGAGGTTCGAGACGATGAAGCGGCTGTTGAAGTGGACGGTGATTGTGCTTGTGTGCGGTTTCGTGTTGTTGCAATTTTCGCGCACGGCGCGGACGAACCCAACGGTGGACGAATCGCGCGCGATTGAGGCGCGTCTCAACGTGACACCGGAAGTCAAAGCGATCTTTGCGCGCTCGTGTGACGACTGTCATTCAAACCGGACGCGCTGGCCTTGGTACAGCTACGTCGCGCCCGTCTCTTGGACTGTGACGGATCACGTCCGTCATGGACGCAGGCACATGAACTTCTCCGACTGGGCGCGTTTGAATGACAGAGAGGCCGCCTATCTGCTCGGCGACATCTGCAAGACGACCAAGCAAGGCATCATGCCGCTCGACAGCTACACCTTGATGCACTGCGACGCCATTCTCACGCCGCAAGACGTAGGCACACTCTGCTTGTGGTCAGCCTCCGAGCAACAGCGTCTCGCCGCAGCGCAAGGGACACAATCATTAAAGTAGGCAGTAGGCAGTGAAAGCAACAAACATTTAAGACGAAACCGCTCTTTGTTCTTTGTCTTCACTGCCTACCGCCTACTGCCTACTGCTTTATTGTGCTACCATCCCGCCGCTCGCACACACCTTGCGAAAGCGCCCGGCGCACAGTTAAAACGACAGCCCGCGCGCCACCCCGATTCGATGAGCCGAACACTATTCACCTGCTGCCTGCTGCTGACACTATTCAATGCCCCTTCGCGCCCCGCGCTCATTGCGCGCGCGCAAGCGCCAAATAACAACGCGCCGACGCTGGCGCTCAAGGGCCTGCATGCGCCGGTCACCATCCGGCGCGACGAGCGCGGCATCCCGCACATAGAGGCCGCAAACGAAGCAGACCTCTATTTCGCGCAAGGTTACGCGACCGCGCAAGACCGTCTGTGGCAGATGGACTTGCTGCGCCGCACGGCGCGCGGCGAACTCGCCGAAGTGCTCGGGCCGCTCGCGCTCGACCAAGACAAACAGCATCGCACCTACGGCTTCGGCGCGCTGGCAGACCAAGTCGCCGCGCAACTAGCGCCGGCTGAGCGCGTAATCGTCGAAGCCTATGCGGCCGGCGTCAACGCTTATGCGGATTCGCTCGATGCGAAGTCGCTGCCGCCGGAGTTTCAGATACTGCAATATCGCCCGCGCCCTTGGCGGCCCGCCGACTCGATCATCATCGGCAAAATTTTTGCCGAGGCGCTCTCGACCACTTGGCCGGCCGATCTCGCGCGCTCACTGCTCAGCGATCTGCCGGCCGACAAACGTGCGCTGCTCCTCGCCGAATACACGCCGCTCGATTTGGTCGTAGTCGGCAACGATGTGTTCATAGAGAAGAAGGCGACGACACATACGCGCGCAGCCATCCCGCAAGCTGTGCCGACGCAGGCCCGTCTGTTCGCAGAACTCGCGCGCGTCATGGCGACGACTGAAAGCTCGCTCACGCGCGTCGGTCTCTACCTGCCCGACCACGCGGCGAGCAATAACTGGGTCATCACAGGCGGGCGCACGGCGACGGGCAAGCCTCTGCTCGCCAACGATCCACACCTGCCGCCGTCTGCGCCTTCGATCTGGCATCTGGTGCATCTGACTGCGCCCGGCATAAACGTCGCGGGGGTGACTGCGCCGGGCGGCGTCGGTGTCATCATCGGGCACAACGAACAGTGCGCTTGGGGCATGACCAACCTCGGCCCGGACGTGCAGGACTTGTATCTCGAAAAGTTCAGCACTGACGGCAAGACCTACATGACGCCGCAGGGGCCGCGCCCCGTCGAACTGCGCCACGAAGAGATCAAGGTGCGCAAAGGCTTCACAGACAACTCGACCGACACGGTCACGCTCGACGTGCCGGTCACGCGCCACGGCCCCATCATCTTAAATAAAGATGGCGCGCGTTATGCTCTGCGCTGGACGGCGCTCGATCCGCACGCGCTTGAGTTCCGTGCACTCTACAAGTTGAATCGCGCGCACAACTGGAATGAGTTTCGCGCCGCCTTGAGCGACTACACAGGCCCGACGCAGAACTTCGTCTATGTGGATACGGCCGGGCACATCGGCTACTACGGCGCAGGCATGATCCCAATCCGCAAGTCCGGCGACGGCAGCGTCCCATACGCGGGCGAGACGGACGAAGGCGAGTGGACGGGTTACATTCCATTTGACGAACTGCCGCACGTCACCGATCCATTTTCGGGTTTGATCGTCACCGCGAATCAGCGCGTCGTCGGGCGCAGTTATCCATACTTTCTCACGCACCAATGGGCTGCGCCCTATCGCGCGCGCCGCATCTATGACCTGCTACAAGCGAAGAATGTGAAGATCACAACCGACGATCTGCGCGCCATACAGGGCGATGTCGGTTCAATCGGCGGAGAGACGTTCGCTCACAAGGCGGCCGAAGTTTTAACGCCTGTCGCGGAGACGGCTGGCGATGCACAGTTGCGCGCAGACGTGTTGGCGTTGGCGAGTTGGGACGGGCACGTCACGGCTGATTCGCGCGTCGCGCCGTGGGTTGCGGAGATGCGCCGCGCGTTCGCGCAACGCATGTTGGCGGCGCTGCTCGGTGCGGAGCGCGCGAAGCAGTTCACTTGGTCAAATGATTTTTATATCGAACATCTGATCACGGAGCGACCGGCGGACTGGTTGCCGAAGGAGTTCAAAGATTACGGCGCGCTCTTGCGCGCCTGTTACGACGATGCGCGGGCGGCTCTAACGAAACGACTCGGCGCGGATGAGACGCAATGGACTTGGGGGCGCTACGCGCAGGCGCGTTTTCCGCACCCGCTCGCCGCCGTGCCCTTCATCGGGCAACAGTTCGTGGTCGCGCCCTTCCCGCAAAATGGAAGCGGTAGCATCGTCGGCGCAACGCCGAACGTCGGCGCAAGCGTCTCGATGCGCTTCATCGCCGATCCGTCCGACTGGGACAAGACGCAACAAGGCATCGCGCTCGGTGAATCGGGCCTGCCCACGAGTCCGCATTGGACGGATCAACTTGCGGACTGGCGCGCTGTCACCACGCACGTCTTCCCGTTCAGCAAACAGGCCGTCGCCGCCGCAACGAAAGAGATGCTCACACTCACGCCCGCACCTTAAAGCGACAAGCGATTAAACTATGCCGGCCAACGAACAGCCGCCGCGTCTGCGTCTCTTCTGCGCCATCGCCCTCTCGGACGTGGTGCGTGTGCGCGCTTACGATCAACTCAGACGATTGCGCGCGAGCGCGCCGCAGGTGAAAGCAAGTTGGGAGCGCGAAGAAAAGTTACATGTCACGTTGAAATTCTTAGGTGAGACTGAGGCGGAGCGTGTGTCTGCATTGACCGAAGCGGCGACGCGTGCGGCGACGGGCGTCTCTTCGTTCGAGTTGACGCTTGAAGGCGCGGGCGTGTTCCCGCCAACGCGCGACCCGCGCGTTTTGTGGCTCGGCATCAAAGACTCGCAAGGGCAACTCGCCGGCTTGCACGAACGACTCGAAGCCGAATGCGTCGCCGCAGGCTTCGCGCGCGACCCGCGCCCCTTCCACGCGCACGTCACGCTGGCCCGCATCCGCACCGCGAACGCCGCCGCGCGCCGCCTCGCACGCTATCACCAGCAACTCGGCTTCGCGCCCTTGCCCTTCGCCGTCAACGCACTCTCCATCATGCGCAGCGACCTCACCTCCAACGGCTCGCAATACACACTGCTCTCGCGCCACACACTCGCCGGCAGCATCACAGAGTAACAGCGGCGCTCTGAGCTACTTTGCGTTGCCAAGCAACTTGTTCAACTTGTCTGTGTAATCAACGATGTTCTCGCGCTGCACGACGGTTGTCGGCACGAGGATCGTTTTGCTCTCCGGGATCACAGAGCGGTCGCCCCGGAGAATCTTCGCCGCCGCCTGCACCGCCTGATAGCCGTATTCAAATGGCTGCTGCGCCACTGTCCCGTAGATCGCGCCCGTCCTGATCCCTTCGAGCGTCTCGCGTTCGTCGTCGAAGCACACGACCTTGACCTTGCCGAGCATGTTCTCAGGTCTGAGCGCTTGCACGATGGCCGGCCCGTTGTAAGACCACAGCCCGATCATGCCGGCGATGTCAGGATATTTCTTCAGCGTCTGGTAGGCGTTATCTCTGGCGCGCGATGGGTCGTTGTCATCAGTCATCAGATCGACGATCTCGACCTTTGAGCCTTGCAACGACTCTTTCAGCCCGTCGAAACGCTCCTGCGCGTTGAGCACTTCACGTTTGCCGACGAAGACCATGATCTTCCCGCCCTGCGGCAGAGCCTTCTTGATCAGTTCTCCGGCCTGCCGCCCGGCGGCACGATTGTCTGCGCCGATATACAACACGCGCCCGCTATCCGGCGCGTCGCTGTCTTGTGTGATGACGACGGCCTTCTTCGCCGCGTCGTTGAGCACCTGCTTTTGGCCGGCCGGATCAATTGGACTGATCGCAATGGCATCGTCGCCGCGCTCCAGCGCTTCGCGTATGAACCGATTCTGCTCCTCTTTTGTGCCCCCGAAGAGGGGCTGGAAGTTGACCGCCACGTCGGGCAGTTCGGCGTCGGCCTTCTCACACCCCTTGCGCACAATCTTCCAGAAGTCGGAATAGGTGTTGGGGATGAAAGCCACCGTCTTGACCGCCTTCGGCGGCTTAGTCGGCGCGGATGAGCAACTGACAGACAAGGCGCAGATGAAGAATAATAGACAGACGAGCGCACGCTGACCCGAGCTTTTCATGTTGGTAGCCTCCTGCAAAAGAACTGTGCCGGAGTTATTATCACAACTCAATGAGCTTTTCTAATAGCCGCCGCGCGAGCGGCGCATGAACCAGCGATCATAATTCATGCGCGCGCGCCCGATACTGCGGCCAAAGTTTTGGCCGCCATGCCCCCCCCAAATCATGGCGGCCAACGCGGCACAGTCCCCACGGCCTGAAAAGACGTGCCAGCGCAGGGTGCGTGCTCACCTTCACGCACCCTGATGCAATAACCGGATAACGGTACTGACCAACTCCTTAACGCCTTCCGGCTTCTGTAAGAATGCGTCTGCGCCAACTCGCCGTGCTGCTTCCCTATGATCACTCGCGGACAACATGATGATCGGCGTATGTCGTCTGTGCTTGAGCGTGCGGGCGTGCCGGATGAGTTGAAAGCCGTCAATATGCGGCACATCCTGATCAAGCAATAACAGGTCGTAATGCGTCGCACTCTGCAACTCACGCAGGGCAGTAAGACCATCACTACAGAGCGTCACCTGCCAGCCTGCAAATGCCAGCAGGTCTTTGATCGCATCAGCGACAAGCGGGTTATCTTCAACATGCAGAATCGTGAGGAACATCTGTGGTATCCTTGCGCCCGTTCTATCTTTGAAAACACACGGCAACGGTCGGATGCGTAGCTCAAGCCCACTAACGGAGTGAAATGAGCGTCGCCGTTGAGCATGAAAGGTTCATACTCACGGCGAAGCGATTGCGCAGTTGCATTATATTTACAACTGTAAACGGGCGCAAGCATTTTCTCGCATCCGTTGCTCTGTCAGGAGGCAACTCCTGATGGGCAGCGTGCGCTCCAAACCCGAACGCTTAGGTGAGAAGCTACGGCATATTCGGCTGGCGCTTAATCTTACTCAGAGTGAGTTGCTCAAACGATTGGGAGTCGAAGACAAGATTGATTACGCAAGAATCTCCGGCTTTGAATCGGGACTCCGTGAGCCAACGCTAGAAATTCTTCTGCGCTACGCTGAAGTCGCAGGCGTCCACATGGAAGCTCTGGTTGACGACGAACTAGACCTGCCTGACAAACTGCCGGGCGACGTGAAGCATAAGAACATCCGGCGCAAGTATGCGGCACGCAGCAAAAGGAGGTGACTCCTGATGGGCAAAAGGCCGCGACCAAAACCAAAACGGCTTGCTGAAAAACTTGTAGCGATCAGGCTGAGGCTGGGTTTATCTCAAGCAGAACTATTCAGACGTTTAGATATTGATAGGTTCTCGGAACCGAAGCGGATTTCCGATTACGAGATAGGGAAGAGTGAGCCGCCCCTACCTGTGTTGTTACACTATGCTCGGTTGGTGGGCATCTCGACTGATGTATTGATCGATGATGAGCTAGACCTGCCCGACAAGCTGCCAAGTCGGGCGAAGAGTGCAGGCGTGCGGCGCAAGCAGTGAGAAGCTAACAAGGCTGCAAAAGCTCTTAACGGATATTCGTTTGCTCCTTTCGGACGTTGGTTAAGAGTTTTTGGACGTTCCGTAAGAGCTTTTGAAGGTTCGTTAAGAGCTTTTGGACGCTGAAAAGCTCTAACAGAGCTTCCATTTGGTCTTAATGAACATTCGATAAGAGCTTTTGAAGTCCCGATAAGAGCTTTCAGACATTGCGTAAGAGCTTTTGGATGTTCAAAAGCTCTTATCGAACGTCCGTTAAGAGCTTTTGCGCACTCGTTAAGAGCTTTTGGACGTTGAAAAGCTCTTAATGAATGTCCAAAAGCTCTTGTTGCGTGCTCGAAAACCCTTTTCCCCGCCCCGTTTGCCCGATTTCCATACGATAAAAGCCTTCACGGGCGGAAAAAAGGGCTTGCCCATTCCCGAAAAGCGTTTATACTTCCCGGCGTTCTGCTCACGCGCACCTGTTTCTTCACGATCATTAACAATTTAGGAGGTGACATTCAATGCCGCGCACCAGACGTATCTCTAACGTGATCGCCAAAGCTATTGTGCGATCCAACAATCTCAAGACCATCTCCTCGACGCTCGACTTGGGCGGCGGGCTATCAGTCGCGGCCTTCGACCAACTGATCGCACAGGCGGAGGCGGCCCAAGACGACTACAACCAGACCATCGCCGTCTTGGACGAGAAAGGCAACAACTTAGACGCCTTGCTCAAGCAGACGAGCGACATGAGCGCGCGCCTGCTGGCCGGCGTCGGGGCCAGACACGGCAAGAACAGCAACGAGTACGAGAAAGCGGGCGGGGTCAGACGTGACGAGATCAAGCGGAGTAAGAAAGCACCGACCAAGAACGGCGGCAAGGCTTAAAGGGAGAACCGTCTCCCCACAGGCAGCCGCAACCCGAAGCAACAGGTACGCGTGAACCTAGCCGACAAGCGGCCTGCCTGAATAGAGCAAAGACGGAACATGGCCTAAACCGCTTGGCTTCCGTTCCGTTTGAATGAGTTGTTAAATGGTATTGTAAAGAGTAGCGATGATGCTCTTAATGCGCTTCCGCGTAAATCTCAACGCAGTATTGATGCCGTCTTGAAATTCTACTCCTTGTGTTTTGACTCCTTACTAGATCATTTTCAACAACATTTAATCAAGGCTTCTATGTTTTTGCTGGATCAGTAGATTCTGCTGTCTTTAGGGGTTTATGAGGAATTTCTATAGTATGATCTGTAGAAGGAGAGTCGAGTTGTTTAGGAGGAATGCGTTCCTCAAGCGGCAAATTCACAACATGATTCTCTGCACTTAGCATTCTCCACACTTTGATGTAGGCGTCTCTTGTTTGTTTCGCCACCACTTGGGATAACATGATGCATGTATCAAATACATGGGTGGTTTCTAAAACGCAGAAACCATCAGGCTTTCGATTATTGTCTTCATAGTCATAAATCGCAGTTGATGATCTTAAAAGGGTCGCAGTCCGAGACTTTGCAAACACAGCTTCAGGGAGATTTGTCACTTCCTCTCTCTTGAGCAATCGTATAAATCTTTCCCAATCATCAATTTGCTCTTCTTTAAATAGAATGTATTTGTAAATGACCCCTTTCTTGAGATTGCCAACAACAGCATCGAACATTGGTTGATAATCTACTTCAAGGGTATTCGCAAACACTAGAACCGAGTCACCTTCTGTAAGCTGGGATTCAAGTTGTGCAAAAGCCTCCATTGAAATTACTGGAAGCGTTTGGGTGACTATTGCATTTCTTGATTCAATCTGAAGTTTCTTAATTTCACTCAACACTTTTTGTCGGCTGCTCTTAGATTCTGCTAATACTTCCAACACGCGTTCGTATAACAGTACTAGGGTAATTATCCAGACCGCCAAAAGCACTCCAAGTACTATATTACCAAAAGATATTCGACCGATTGCTACTGAGACAATTAAAGCAGTGGCACCAACGATCATGCCAATGAATGTCCAGTCGGTTAATATCTTGCGGGGATGCTTGTTGCGGAGAACTTGCATATAACCCAGACTCCATATTTTTACCGCACCAGCCTAGCGAAGTAGCGTGAGACTAATAGAACCGATCAGCAGGCGCGGGAAACATATGCCTGCTTTAAATTATTGTCAATAGTAAATCTCGCGCAAAGCGCAGAAGAGGAGCGCAAATTATTGCTGCTCCTCTTTGCCCACTTTACCTATTGCGCTTCCAGCGTGCGGCAAGCTCACGTCGGCAGTTGGCGCGGGCGCGGCGGCGTCTGCTCTGTTTGCGTGGTGCGCTGCTCGCCGGTCTCGGCAAACATCTCTTTGATCATGCCGACGCTTGAGAGCATGGTCGAGGTCTCGACCGGCATGAAGATGACCTTCGAGTTGTTGCCGCGCACCATCTCTTTCAGACTCTCGATGTAGCTCTTCGTGATCAGATATTGCGCCGGGTTGCCGTGATTGAGCATCGCCTGTGAGACGCGCGCGATGGCTTCGGCTTCGGCCTCGGCGTTGCGCAGACGCGCCTGCGCTGAACCCTCTGCGGCCAGAATCGCCGACTGCTTCTCGCCCTCTGCGCGCGTCACTGCGGCCTGCTTCTCGCCTTCGGCGCGCGTGATGGCGGCCTGCCGGTCGCCTTCGGCTTGCAGGACGAGCGCGCGCCGGTTGCGCT
>QHXQ01000107.1 GCA_003223935.1 Acidobacteriota bacterium
AAGGTATACATTGAGCGTGGGCGTGTGCGATGCAACGCCTTCCCGTTCGTTGTTATGACAAGTAACGGGGAGCGCGAATTTCCCCCAGCCTTCTTACGGCGCTGCCTCCGCTTAGAGATCACACCTCACTCCCCCGAGGCGTTGGCCCAGATAGTTAGGGATCGACTATCGTTGAGGCCAGATGATCAGGCGCTAGTCGATGCGCTCGTGGCAGAGTTCGTGAGTCGGCGCGATCAGGGAAATCTTGAACTAGCGACGGATCAATTGCTCAATGCCGTTTATCTGGTCGTGCAGGGGATCAATCCTTTGAAAAGAGCCGAACTGCGTGACGCCCTCTATCGCTCGCTCAGCGAGATTCAATGATTGAGCCACTCATCGCTGCCCTGAGGAGTTTGCAGATTGAACCATCAGCGGAAGAAGTCGCTGACGTAATATGGCTCAATCTGTACATGGGCGGTTACTTGAGTAAGGCTTCTGCTGAGTCTGGGATAAAGAGTTATGAGGCTGGCATCGAGACGCGAGAAGGAGCTATTCCACAACCTCCGTCACCTGAAGTCCTAGATGATAGGTCCGCTCGCACTCGTCGTCGGGAACCGGGGGAGGCCCAGACAAGACGTGCTGCTCACCACGGTCAACTTTATACATCGAGTCACAGGGTAGATACGCGCGCTTTGGGAGAAGGCAGTGCCACGCCTTTGCGTAGTCCAGGCGCGCAGGCGCTTCCTGGGACGCTCGAATTGGCCCGTGCGCTTCGCCCGTTAATGCGCCGCGTCCCTTCGCGCAAACAGGTCATCTTCGATGAAGAGGCCACAGCCGACCGGAGCGCCGAAGAAGGTCTGTGGTTCCCGGTTCTACGTCCCGCGCCCGCGCGTTGGCTGGATGTTATGCTGGTCGTGGACGACAGCCCTTCAATGCGTGTCTGGCGAAAGACTGTCACCGAATTTCAGCGGCTTCTCGAACGGCAGGGCGCATTCCGTGACGTTCGCTTGTGGTGGTTAAATACTGGCTCGCCGGGCGAGCAGGCAGTGTTGTATGCAGGCAAACGGCTGACAGCGCGCAATCCTCAAGAACTGATCGATCCCACCGGGCAGAGGCTAATTCTATTATTGACTGACTGCGTCTCGCCGGCTTGGGAGGAGCAGCAACTTCCACGGTTACTAACAGAGTGGGGACGGCATAACCACGTCGCCATCGTACAGATGCTTCCGCAGCGGTTATGGGCTCAGACCGCCTTGTACGAAGCAGCAATGCTGCGCCTCCGTACATGCTATCCTGGTGCATCGAACGCCCGGCTTCTCAGAGATACGCCTCAGCGTCTTAGGAAGATGTGGGGCGAGAGGCTACCGCTCCCAATCTTCACGTTAGAGCGAGTTCCCGCGGCGACTTGGGCCAAGTTGGTGGCAGGTTCCGGCGATGATTGGACCCCTGGGGTCATCCTAAGTGCGGGCGTGAATGATGATGGGCACCAGCCGCAGGAAGAAAGCAACGAGGCACTTTCTGCGGAAGCATGCGTGCGCAACTTTCAAGCTACTGCTTCGACGACGGCCTATGAGTTGGCACTCCTCTTGGCTGCCGCCCCGCTCACGCTCCCCGTGATGCGTCTCGTCCAACATGTAATGTTGCCGCAATCTAAGCAAGTGCATCTCGCAGAGGTCTTCCTAAGCGGGTTACTACGCCAAGTCACGCCGGACGAAGAGGCGCATGATTCCGAAGCAATACAATATGACTTTATGCCTGGCGTTCGTGACTTACTCATTGACACGGCGCTCATCCCAACCTCCGTTCAAGTTCTAGATGTAGTCTCTAAGTATCTTGAGAGTCGCTTCGGACAATCGCTCGACTTCCAAGCCCTCCTAGATTATCCGACTGCCAGCGGCGGTGTGACTCTGGGCGAGCGAGACCAAGCTTTTGCCAACATCACTGCGGAAGTGTTGCTCCGCATGGGCGGACGGCACGCTCAAATTGGCAAGCTGATGAAGCAGTCGCTAGGTATCGACACGAAAGAGTCGCTAGATCATAGTGAGTCTTCAACCGTACTAGAGCAGGCTCCAACGACCTATGATCTCCCAATACCGCTTGGCTTCAAACTACGCCACACGCTCCGGGAGCGTAAAGGTGTCATATACCGCATTGCGTGGGCACCAGACGGGCGCACGCTCGCATCGGGCAGCGACGACGGCATCCGGCTGTGGGACGCGGGAACAGGACAATTACGCCACACGCTTGAAGGACACGTCAGTTGGGTCAACAGCGTGGCGTGGGCACCAGACGGGCGCACGCTCGCATCGGGCAGCGACGACGGCATCCGGCTGTGGGACGCGGGAACAGGACAATTACGCCAAGCGCTAAAGGGACACTCAGGCCCTGTCTTCAGTGTGGCGTGGGCGCCAGATGGGCGCACGCTTGCATCCGGGAGCGACGACGGCATCCGGCTGTGGGATGCGGAGACGGGGGAGTTGCGTCACAAACTCGATTCCGATTGGGTTTATGGAGCGGCATGGTCGCCCGATGGACGGACGCTTGCCGGCGTGGGCGATGATGGTGCAGTCCGGCTGTGGGACACAGAGACGACCCAACTACGCCGCAAGCTCGAAGGCCATGTAGGTTGGGTCAACAGCGTGGCGTGGGCACCTGACGCGCGCATGATTATCTCCGGAGGCGATGATAAAACCGTCCGGCTATGGCAAGCAGAGACCGGTCAGTTTACAGCTATCCTTGAGGGACATACTGCTATTGTTACGAGTATTTCCACTTCATTCGACGGTGTTCTGCTGGCCTCAAAATCCCGTGACGGAACCGTGAGACTCTGGCGCTGCGATACGGGAGAGAATGTTACAGTACTCGGCGAGTCGGCTTCCGGCTACTGGTCGGATTTAGCATTCCATCCGGCAGCGCCCGTCTTGGCCACGCTTGGTGAATATGACACGGCTGTCCGCATCTGGGATTTAGATTTTGATGTTCTTCTCAACGCTCCCTCAGTCGCTCGCGGCGTTAGTTACACCAATGCCAAAGTCGTGCTCGTGGGCGATACGGGTGTAGGGAAGACGGGGCTTGGCGTGCGGCTGGCTGAAGGGTTATGGCGGCCAACAGAATCGACCCATGGGATGAATATCTGGACACTACACAGCGAGCCGGAGCGCGAGGTAATATTGTGGGACCTCGCGGGGCAAGATGAGAACCCGATAGTGCCTCAGCTTTTTCTCAACGAGACGAACGTCGCGCTGCTGCTCTACGATCCGACGAGATCAGATGACGCGTTCCTTGGCATTGATTACTGGGAGAAGGCGCTCAAGAACGCCGTGCCGGGCGACGTACGAAAGATTCTCGTGGCGACACGCGCCGATGTAGGTGGCGTGCGCACGACTCCAGCAGACGTCGAAGCCTATTGCAAGACGCACGGCTATCTCGGACATTTTGTGACTAGTGCCGTGACTAGCGAGGGCTGCGCCGAGTTGCGCGCTGCTATCATGGCGGCGATCCCGTGGGAGCGGCTGCCGCGCACGAGTAGTCCCGAAATCTTCAAACGCATCAAGGACTTCCTCACCACCGTCCGCCAAGGTAATCGTGCATTAATGCGCGAGCGAGATCTGCACGCCCAATTTGCAGAGACGGAAGGTGCGCCGACCGAGGACGAGTTTCGCACGGTCATCGGGCACGTCGAAACCGCCGGCCTCGTCAAGCGTCTCTCCTTCGGCGATTTCGTCTTGCTGAAGCCGGAACTGCTGAATGGTTACGCCGCAGACATTATCGACGCAGCGCGGCGACATCCTGATGGGCTGGGTGCCGTGCGCAAGGCAGATGTGCTCGACGGGCACATCAAGCTCAGGGATGATGGTGGGTTAGGTGCTGCGGACAAGATTTTCCTATTGCACGCGACGGTCGAGTTGTTCTTGCGCCTAGGGCTGGCGTTAGAACAAGACGGCAATCTCGTCTTCCCTTCCAAGTTTAACCGGCAGATGCCACCGCTGGCGGAAGACCCCGCAGTCGAGGTCGAGTTTGCGTTCGAGGGACCAGTCGATAATCTCTACACCACGTTGGTCGTGAAGCTCTACTACGGCGGCATCTTTAAGTTAAAGAAATTCTGGAAGAATGCTGCCGAGTTCTTCAACCTACGCGAGCGCGTGTGCGGCTTACAACTCTACAACGAAGGCGACGGGCGCGGCACGCTGAAAGTGTTCTATGCCGAGGACGTAAGCGACGACGACAAGGCGCTCTTCCTCAAAATCATTGCTGACCACTTTAAGGAAAAGCGCGTCGAGGTCGAGCGGCAAAGGGTTTATCGTTGCCCGAGCTGCTGGGAGTTGGTGAGAGACCGCCACGCAGTTAACCTAAGATTGGCAAACGGAGCGAAGGAGATACCCTGCCAGTATTGCTCTAAGCCAATTCCCTTGCTTGATACCTTGGAGATACTTTACCAAGACGACAGGAAGTTCCTGTCGCAGATAGCCGCGATGGAGGATCGCGCCGCGGCGAGCATGGAGCGTGGCGGCGAACTCGTCTCGGCTGCGGCTGAGTTAAGAACGGAAAACTTCAAGCAGTGGGCCGGCGGTGCTGATGTTGCCACCATCGCTATCGTTTTCACGGACATAGTGGGCAGCACTAAGCTGAACGTGCAACTAGGTGATGAGCCGTGGCGGCAGATTCGGGAGGCACACTTCGCGCGGGCCCGCGTGCTCGTCCAACAGTTGCGCGGCTATGTAATCAAGACTATCGGCGACTCGGTGATGGCGGCCTTCCATAACGCCGGCGACGCGCTCGATTTCGCTCTCGCCCTGCAACGGGACTCTGGTCATCAGCAAGTACTAATCCGTGCCGGCATTCATGTGGGGCCGGTGGAGATCAGTGCTGGTGATGTCTTCGGGCAGCAGGTGAACATGGCCGCCAGAGTTGTGACGAAAGCCAAGGACGGTGGCATCTGGGTGAGCGGCAAGTTCAAAGAAGATTTGGACATGCTGCGCGCCGCACGGCATCAACGCCTAAAATGGATTGAGCACGCGCAACAGGAGTTAAAAGGCTTTGCTGGCAGGTTCACCCTTTGGTCAGTAAAAGAATCCTGAAAGTCCTAGAACTAACTGTCGGACTCAGTATGAGTTGTCGATAGAAAGTAATGTCAAATTCGTCCATCAACAGTTAATTCCACAATATCGGCATATCTGTCTCTCTCAGGCAGCAATCCCTGATTCTGTGACATCACACAAAGCCTTGTAAGCGGCACGCGCTACTTGTTCATCGCCTGGTGGAGTGTAATCTGAAGGGAGCCTGCGCGCTATGAGGTAGAGGAAACTGCGGGAAATCTTTAACTCACGGGCCAACTCGTCAATGAGATGATTAGATGGCGCATCACGCCGATCACGCTCAATATCAGAAAGGTATTGTAAAGAGATAGGTTGACCGTCTTCCTTTTTGACCTTGGATGCTACGTCCTTGAGTGGGTAACCAAGCTCGTTTCTTCTCTATCATAAGGAATGGAGACGAACCGTGTCAATAGCTACCTACCCTGGCTACTTATTACTTTTGTGATTGACGCAAGCCGCGTTGTTTTGGCCTCACCACTGAAGGAGCAATAAATATGGGCCTTGCTGCCTCCGCTCAGCAATTTTTAGATCGTGACCGTGTTATGTAGTCAGGGACGAAGCTAAGCAAAACTTGGTCTTGGTTCAAATCGCCACCCGTAGCTTTTCAAAAATAATAAGCGGTCAACTACCTACCCCGACCGAATCTTGATCACACTATATGGAGGCTGGCTAATACTACTCCTATTCCGTAATTATCCACTAGACCTTAACTCTAAGGGCATTATTTTTAGAGGGGTAATATTGCCCTTACGCCTACAAACTACAAGTTTATAGATAAGTATTACTAGCTACTTGAGCTGTTCTCATAATAAACAATTACGTTTTCATAGACGTGTCGAGCACTGTGTTGTATTCGTAAGCGACGAAGAAGAAACTGCGGGGCGGCGGCGCGCTCGCGTCGCGGGCACCGAAAAGTTTTTTCCAGTTGACGGGGCCGCCGAGCGTGAAGCCGGGGTTGTGTTGTTGCAACGGCAGACGCTTCAAGCCGCGCGCGTTGTTGAAGAAACCATTTGCGTTCAATGCTTCGTCTTTGAAGAAGTAGAACAGCCGACCGCGCAACTCTTTCGCGCCCGCGCGGGTTCTTAAATTGATCCGACCGCCGGACGCGCGGCCGTACTCGGCCGAAAACTGATTGGTGATGACCTGCACTTCTGCGACCGCTTCGAGCGATGGTTGAAAGCGTTCGCGGGCGGCGCGGTCGTCGTTGTTGTCGAGGCCGTCAATCGTGAAGTTGTTCGAGTAAGCCGCGCCGCCTGAGAGGGCGAACGTGCCCGCTTCTTCAGGCGTCGAGCGCGCGCTCGTGTTGCGGTCTTCGGCGAGGTCGCGCGTCGAGAACGGTTCTTCGGTGACGCCGGGGAGCGTAAAGACCAGATCGAGCGGCGCGCGCGACGCGACGGGCAATGCTTCAGTCTCTTCGCGCGTGATGGTGTCGCCGACGACCGTGCGCGTCGTATCAACTGCGGCCGTGTCGGCTTCGCTCACAACCGTCTGCTCGGCCGTGACGCCCGCCGGGCGCAACACGAAATCGAGTTGCACGTTCTGCCCGGCGACGACAGTGATCCCGCCACGCTCCTCAAGCGCGAAGCCCTGACTCGTCGCCTTGACGACGTATGTGCCCGGCGCAAGCTCAAGCAGATGATAGCGACCTGCGGCGTCGGTCTTAACTGTGCGCGCAACGTTCGTGCTCACTAGCACGGCCGTCACAGACGCGTCCACGACAAGCGCGCCGGTCTGGTCAAAGACGCGCCCGTTGATCGTCGCGTTGTCCAAATCCTGCGCCCGCGCAGGCAGCGCACAAAGAAAGAAACAACAGAGAACAGTAAGCAGTTTGATGGTGGGTCGCATGGCTAGCTCCTGAACGGCGATTGCGAGTATGAGGTCGCCGTGAAGAAAGTTGTTATGAGTGAGCAAGCTTAGACTGTCAGTTACCGCGCCCGCCCCGTCATTTGTACCTAGTGGCTTACTGCCGTTGAGAACGAAGCATGAGGCGTGGCGCGGTTTGCTCTTGTGCCTGACAGCGCGCGCACTTTATACCTTGTCGGCGCAGAATACAAGCAAAATTTCACCGGCACAGGCGAAAAAATCCGCGTGGACGAAATGTTTTGGCACTGCGGGCATACAAGATAAAGACGGTTTCAACAGTTCACCCCTAGCCCGTCAGGCCGTCGCGGGCACAACCAAAAAGGCCGATGCACTCACGGTCTGCATTGGCCTTCCACTTGGTCGTTCAGCTTCAGTTCGAGCCTGTTTAAGAGGAAGCGCCGCGTCGTCTGAGCGCGGCGGCGCGTGTGATGGGCACGAGCGCGCCCTCTTCGGGGCGGGTCGCATCGGTGAAGTTGGCAAACTCTTCGGCGTGGGCTTGCAGATAAGCGAAGAAGCGCTCGAACTCGCGCTGCATCACGTCCATCTTCTCGCGCATGTTCAAGATGATCTCGACGCCCGCGAGATTCACACCCAGATCGCGCGTCAGAGAGAGGATCACTTCCAAGCGTTCGAGATCGGCGTCCGTGTACAGGCGCGTGTTCCCCTCCGAGCGCGAAGGCTTCAATAAACCTTCACGCTCGTAGAGTCGAAGCGTCTGCGGGTGTATGTCGCAATGCGTCGCCACCGCGCTGATCGTGTAGGTTCGGCCTTTACGTTTCATAAGACAGTTTTCAGTTTTCAGTTTTCGGTTTCAGTTTTCAGCATTGCGCTTTAACTGAAACCGAAAACTGAAAACTATTCTAAGCCCATCGCCACGCGCGGATTCTCGGCGTTGAGTTGCGCGTAGCGTTTCAAAAGTTCTTTGGTCTCTTCGGAGATCACTCTAGGGAAAGTGACTTGCACTTCAACAAACTGATCGCCGCGCGCCTGCGGGTTGCGCAGACTGGGCACGCCGCGCTCGCGCAGACGAAACTTCTGGCCCGATTGTGTGCCGGGCGGGATGCGCAGTTGCGCTTTGCCCGCGACCGTAGGCACTTCAATCCGCGCGCCGAGCGCCGCTTCAGGCACGGTCAGGGGCACGGTCACGTAGATGTTATCGCCCTTGCGTTTGAAGTATGGATGCTGCCCGACGTTCGTGATGATGAACAGGTCGCCCGGCGGCGCGCCCATGCGTCCGCCCTGACCTTTGCCCTTCACGCTCACACGCGAGCCTGTGTCCACGCCCGCAGGAATGCGCACCTTCACCGTCTCAATCTTCGGTACGACGCCTTGCCCATGACAGACCGGACACGGCGGCCTACGTTTACCCACGCCGCCACAGTCGGGACACTCTTGCGCGAAACGCAGCCGCCCGCCCGCGCGTTGCACTTGCCCCGATCCTTTGCACGTCGGACAAGTGATCGGCGCGCCGCCCGTGTCGCCCGCACCGTTGCAGCGCGAACACTGTTCGGAGCGATTGACAGTGATGTTCGTGGTCATGCCGTTGACCGCTTCCTCAAACGAAAGCGCCAAAGGCATCTCGATGTCTGCGCCGCGTTGCGGCATCGGGCGCGGCGGTTCTTTCTCTTGTTTGCCGCCGCCGAACAAGTCGGCGAAGATGTCGCGGAAACTCGACCCGCCGCCCGAAGTGCTGCTCGTCGTGTTGCCCCAATCGAAGCCGGTGAAATCAAACGGCGCACTACGACCAGCGCCCGCGTTGCCGCCCGCGCCGTAAGCGCCACGCGCAGCCGCGTCCGCCAAGTTGTCCGAATACTGCCCGAAGCGATCATAGACCGAACGCTTCTTCGGATCAGACAAGACGTCGTGCGCCTCCGTGATCAACTTGAAGCGTTCTTCGGCCGACTTATCGCCCGGATTCACGTCCGGGTGAAACTTACGCGCCAGCCGCCGGTACGCCTTCTTGATCTCCTCCGGCTTCGCGTCGCGTCCGACGCCCAACACTTTGTAGTAGTCTTCTTTCGCCATAAGAAAAGTTTCAAGTTCAAAGTTACAGGTTGCAAGTTACTTGCTCGCAACCTGCAACCTGTAACCTGCAACTTGAAACCTTATTTATTTTCGTCCACATCCACGTACTCGGCGTCAATGACGTTGTCTTCGCCGCCTGTTTGCGTGCCGCCGGTCGAGGATGCGCCCGCGGCCGAAGCCTGCTCGCCGCCCGCATCTGCACTGCCTTGCGTTTGATAGAGCGCCTCGGCCAGTTTATGCGAAGCGGTTTGCAGCGCATTGAAGGCGTCGTTCATGCGCTCAGCGCCGCCCTCTTCGAGCGCCTTCTTCGCGTCGGCGATGGCCGCTTCAAGCTGCGAAGAGGTCGCGCCGTCCAACTTCTCTTTGTTCTCGTTGAACGTCTTCTCGACCTGATACGTGAGACTATCGAGTCGGTTGCGCGCTTCGATCTCTTCTTTCTTGCGCGCGTCCTCAGCCGAGTGCGACTCCGCCTCGCGCATCATCCGATCAATCTCTTCCTTCGAGAGACCCGAAGAAGCCGTGATCGTGATCTTCTGCTCGCGCCCCGTGCCCATGTCTTTCGCGGACACGTTGACGATGCCGTTCGCGTCAATGTCGAACGCGACCTCGACCTGCGGCATGCCGCGCGGTGCGGGCGGAATGCCGACCAGATGGAATTTGCCGAGCGTGCGGTTGTCCGCCGCCATCGGGCGCTCGCCTTGCAGGACGTGAACTTCCACAGAGGTCTGATTGTCCGACGCCGTCGAGAAAATTTCCGACTTGCGCGTCGGGATCGTCGTGTTGCGTTCGATCAGTTTGGTGAACACGCCGCCGAGTGTTTCAATACCGAGCGAGAGCGGGGTCACGTCGAGCAACAAGATGTCGGTCTTCTCGCCGCCAAGCACGCCCGCCTGCACAGCCGCGCCAACCGCGACGACCTCGTCCGGGTTCACACTTTTGTTCGGCTCTTTGCCGAAGTAACCCTTGACCATCTCCTGCACCTTAGGGATGCGCGTCGAGCCGCCGACTAAGACGATCTCGTCAATCTTCTTCGCGTCAACGCCCGCGTCCTTCAGAGCCTGTTCGACCGGCGGCATTAAACGCTTCAAGATCGGTTCGACTAGCTGCTCGAACTTGGCGCGCGTCAGCTTCATGACCAAGTGCTTCGGCCCAGATTGATCTGCGGTGATGAATGGCAGGTTGATCTCCGACTCCATTGTCGAAGAGAGTTCGATCTTGGCCTTCTCCGCAGCCTCTTTCAAACGCTGCAAGGCCATCTTGTCGTTCGACAAATCAATGCCCTGATCGCGTTTGAACTCTTCGATGATCCATTCGATCAGACGCTCGTCTATGTCGTCGCCGCCGAGATGCGTGTCGCCGTTTGTGGACTTCACTTCGACGACGCCCTCGCCGACTTCGAGGATCGAGATGTCGAACGTGCCGCCGCCGAAGTCGAAGACCGCGATGGTCTCTTCCTTCTTGCGATCAAGCCCGTAGGCGAGCGCCGCAGCGGTCGGCTCATTGACGATGCGCATCACTTCCAACCCGGCAACCTTGCCCGCGTCTTTCGTCGCTTGGCGCTGTGCGTCGTTGAAGTAAGCGGGCACGGTGATGACCGCCTTGTCAACTTTTTGCCCCAAGTAGTCTTCGGCCGACTGCTTCATCTTTTGCAGGATCATGGCCGAGATTTCCGGCGGCGACCACTCTTTGCCGCCCGCCTCGACGCGCACGTCGCCGTTCGCGGCCGCTTTCACTTTGTAAGGGACTTGTTTGGTCTCCTCCGTCACCTCGTTGAAGCGCCGCCCCATGAAGCGCTTGATCGAATAGACGGTGTTCTCCGGGTTGGTGACGGCTTGGCGCTTCGCCACCTGTCCGACCAGACGGTTGCCGTCTTTAGTGAACGCGACCACAGAGGGCGTCGTCCGGCCGCCTTCGGAATTGGTGATAACCGTCGGCTCGCCGCCTTCCATCACGGCCACAACCGAGTTGGTCGTGCCGAGGTCTATGCCGATAATCTTGCTCATCGTTTTACTCTCCAGAAATTATTTGGCCGGCGCGCCTCACAGCTTGCCCCTTGGACGCGAAACGCCGACAGGACTTCTCTAGTGCCACGGGTTGTGCCGCCATAGATTGAATGCGCTCTTAATATAATATCTGAGTCCCTTCTTGTCAACTTTTTATTATACAGATCAAAGCAATTCCGGCGTGCGAGCTAAGCTCAACTATTTTTCAATTTAGCTCTCAGACGAGGACGCTTGCTTCTCGTTCAGCAGGCGCGAGGCGTGGAAAACGTAGTGGATGCCGGAGGCGATGGCAAGCAGGAAGACTGTGGCATAGACGGTCGGCAGCACGTAGCCACTGACCCAAGGGACGTGCACGGCGACGAGGACGAGGATGATGGCGCAAACCTGCACGACTGTGCTCGCCTTGCCCAAGAGCGACGGGCGGAAACCGCGAAAGCCGGTCACGATGTTGATGGCGGCTGCGCCGACGATGATGAAGATGTCGCGGCTGATGACGGCGGCCGTGACCCAGAAGGGGATCGGGAAGTGGCGCGGCAGCGGGTGCGGCAATAGATTGTGCTGCGACAGCGCGATGAAGGCCGTCACGAGCATCAGTTTATCGGCAATCGGATCGAGTATGCGCCCTAGTTCCGACCCTTGTTTGAGATTGCGCGCGAGCAATCCGTCGAGGCCGTCCGTCACGCCTGCGGCGACGAAGACGAAGAGCGCCCAGCCGTAACGTTGATAGACGAGCAGCGTGACGAAGACCGGGATCAGCACCATGCGGATCACGGTCAGGAAGTTGGGCAGGGTGATAACGCGGGAAGACATTAAGAACAGTGACAAGTGACAAGTGACGAGTGCAAGACAAGTCTTTGCTTGTCACTCGTCACTTGTCACTGCTTCTGAGTTCCAACATCGAGACTTCGGGCCGGCAGCCATAGCGCACGGGCAGGACGACCGTGCCGAGGCCGCGCGTGACGTAAATCTGCGTGTCGCCCAGACGACCCAAGCCTCTGAGCATGCGCCGACGCGGGCGGCCCGAACGCGAACGCTCCGAGCGCCAAGTAACTTGCCCGCCATGCGTGTGCCCGCTCAGGACGAGGTCAACGCTGGCGCGGGCGGCGCGGCGCAGGATGATGGGATTATGCGCGAGCAGCAGTTTCATCTCGTCTGCGCGCGAACCGGCAAGGGCGAGCGGCAAATCTTCTAGCCCGACCATCGTGTCGTCCACGCCCGCGAGCCAGAACGACGCGCCGCGATGCTCGAAGCGCATGCCTTCGTTGACGAGCACTGTGATGCCTTCGGCGCGGAAGAGGTCTGTGATAAGCGCGGCGTCCGTCCAATGATCATGATTGCCGAGCACGGCATAGACGCCGCAACGCGCGCGCAGGCGACTGAGCATCTCGGCGCAAGGTACTGCGTACTCGCGTTCGTGCGAGACATAGTCGCCGGTCAAGGCGATGATATCTGGTTCGAGACTATTGGCGGTCTCAATCGCGCGTTCGATCTGCGTGCGGCCGGTAAAAGGGCTGTGGTGTATGTCTGAAAGTTGAACGATGCGCAGGCGGTCGAGTGCGTGCGGCAGTCGGCGTAAACCGATCGCGTGGCGTTCGACGACAAGTTGATATGGTTCAGCGAGCGCGGTGCGCGCGATCTGTGCGAGCGCGGCGGTGAACGCACGCCAAGGCGTCGGACGTGTCTGGGGAGTGCGCCGCCGTGCCTGCCATCTTTCGATGTTCGTCATATACGAATCGTCTGTGAACCGTTTGCTTGGTGAATTTACGCGCGAGAGCTTTTCCTTGTCCCTTCCCCGAAAAAGCCCGCGCATTATAGTCAGCCGGGCAGCAAAAGGCAACGGGCTAAGCGGGCGGCGGCTGAAAAATAAGCCGGTCGCACGCGAACCGCAACAAATGAGCGTTCACCGCTTGTTCGGTTCTGATTTAATGCACGAATCAATCGAACAACGTCTGCTCAATCGCCGTCGCTGCTTTCTTTGGCGCGCGCTTCTTTGTCTTGTCAATCGTGCTCGGATGAGGCGCGAGGTGTTCGGCATTAAAGCCCAACTCGCACAAAGCGGCGGCGAACTTTGCGGGGCCGTGCATGGTGATGATGCGCTGAGCGCCGGATTCGCGGGCGAGGCGGACGAGGTCGTCGTAGTCCGCGTGATCCGAGAGCGGCAAAACTAAATCCACGCCGCGATACATAAAGGGCGCGCGCTTATTCAGTGCCCAACCCGTGAGCATGATCGTGTAGCGCCGCTCGATGTTCTGCACCATCGGCTGCCGGCGACAACCCGGCGGCGCAATCAGCACGCGCCCGCGCAAATGCTCACGATCATAACGCTCATACGGCCCCGAAAACTCGACGCCCAACTCGCGGTAAATCTCCGCCACGTTCCAAACAGAGCCATGCAACGTCACGCGATAATCGCGCCTGAGCAGTAGCTCCAAAGCCTCTTGTCCTTTGCCGAGCGCGTAAGCCAAGACGACCGGCACACGTTCGTCCGAGCGCGCGCGATCCACCGCCGCATACAGCCGCTCGTTCGTCACCACGTCGGGCGGGAAACGATACTGGGCTTCGCCAAACGTTGACTCCATCACGAGCGTATCGCACGGCACAATCACCGCATCCTCAGCCGCGACGTTCGGGCGCAGCTTGATGTCGCCCGTATAAACCAGACGCTCGCCATCAGCTTCAACGAGCACTTGCGCCGAGCCGAGACAATGCCCGGCCGGATAAAACGTCAACGCATAGCGCCCGTAGTCGCGCCGCTCGCCGTAATGTTGTGTGATAACTTCCGCTTCGCCGCGCCGATGGCGAAAGATGCGCGCGGTCGCAGGCGTCGCGATGATCGCGCGATGCTCCGCGATGTGATCCGAGTGCGCGTGCGAGATGACGCACAACTCGCGCTGCCCCTCTGCATCGAGCCATAGGTCAAGATCGGGCAGATACAGACCCTCGCGATATTCGACCCTCAGCAACTAAAACACCTCACACGCAAACACACGCGCTTCACCAATCGGCGCGTTGGTAGTCATTCGCTCTGTCTTCGGGAGATTCGATGAGAGCAATTATATAGCGGTTTGCGCTTACATGCGACCACCGCAGCCATCGGTCAGTCAGAACCGCCTGCGGTAGCGGGCGGGTCTTAATTGTGTTAGTTGACCCGCCCGCTACCGCAGGCGGTTCTGACCCGGCCTCAGTCACGCGAAACGACACGGACGACAACGAATTTCTTCGTGCAATTTCGTGTGACTTCGTGGTTTCATATTTCCAGCTTATTAGCTGCCACGCATAAAACTGATCGAATGCTGGAGCCAAATACAACTCAACCGCCGCTGCCGCAGACGCGCCGCGCACGCTTGCGTCGTTTGGCTGCGTTGCGTCTGCGCCGTGCTGAATTGATCTATCTCGCGGCGCTCGTCGCCTTCGCCGTGCTCGCCGTCTGCGCGCACCTCTACGCCTATTTCGGCTGGGACATAAGTGCCGAACGCTTTGTGCAACAGTTGCCCCTGCCCGGTCTCGCCGCCGTGATGCGCTTCGTCTCCCTCTTCGGCAACACTTGGCATCCTTACGCGCTGACGGCTGTCACCTGTCTCATCTTCCTCACATGGCGACGACGCACAGAAGCAGCCGGATTACTGCTGTGCGCAGGCGGCGGCAGTCTCATCAATTCAATTACCAAACTTGTCGTCGCCCGCCCGCGTCCATCACCCTTGCTCGTCGCCGTCTATCGCCCGCTCCACACCGAAAGCTTCCCTTCGGGTCACGTCACCTTCTACGTCTGCTACTTCGGCTTCCTCTTCTTCACAGCCTACGCCATCCTGCCGCAGCGCACGCTCGCCCGCCGCCTCGCGCTTACCCTCACGACGCTCCTCGTCGCCACCGTCGGCCTCTCCCGCGTCTATCTCGGCGCACACTGGCCCAGCGACACGCTCGGCGCATACCTCCTCAGCGGTCTCTGGCTCGCCGCCGCCCTCCATCTCTACCGCAAATGGAAACAACGCTCGACCTTCCACCCCGAAGATGTGCCGGACATTGAGGCGGAGCAGAGCCACAGCTAACGATTAGTCTTTAGTGTTCGATGCGGACGGGCGTGCCGTTTGGGATGGTGTCGAAGAGTTCTTTGATGTCGGCGTTGGCGAGGGCGACGCAGCCCCAAGTCCAGTCTGTGCCTGTGCCGCCGCCGTGGAGCATGACTTCGCCGCCGAGCGGGGTGTTCCAAGGCGGGCGCTGTTTGTGTTGGATGGCGTGGACTATCCGGTCGTGCTGCGCCTGTGTGATGAGACCGGCGCGCAGACCGCGCTCCGCAGCCTCTTCGTTGGGATAACTCAGACCGAGCGAGAGGTAGAACTGGCTGCGCTCGTTCTTCATGCAGATGTAGAAGTCGCCTTCGGGCGTGCGCCGGTCACCTTGGCGTTCCTTGTCGTCTGTCGGATTGAGACCGAGCGCGATGGTATAGATGCGGACGACGCGACCGTCGGAATAGAGTTCGAGTCGGCGCGCGCTCTTGCTGATCAGGATGCGCGGCGCGACGAGCGGCAGTTTGAGCGACGCAGGTGCGGGTGTGGGTGTAGGCGCGGGCGGCGCGGGCGCGCTGATTGGTTTCGCTGCGACGATAGACATAACCGAGTTCGAGCCGGGCGCGGACGCGCGCTGGCACGCGCTCAATGATAGCGCGCCGAGCAATCCAGCGACGCCTACGATCAACCACGAACTCACACGAAGCAGCACGAAACTGTTAGACGAACGCGACGCGAATTTGTTCCCAGCCTATTCGTGTGATTTCGTGTCCTAATTTTCGTGTGGCTTCGTGGTTCAAGGCTTGCGCGCCGTTCAAGGTAGCAGCCGCCAGTTGTTGGTCGGCTCAGACGGAATCTGTTTGTGCTGCTCGACCCAGCCAATGATCAGTTCGCGTATCTCTTCGCTCGAACGAAAGACTTCGGGCGCGCCCCTGTACATCGTGTAACCGCCGCCGCCGTTGACGCGATAGTTGTTCGTGGCAAGTTTAAGTTTCTGCGTCATGCTCAAGGGCTGGCCGTGAAAGCGTAGATTCTGGATGCGCTGCCCCGTGGGCTTTGAGATGTCTAAGTCGTAGCTGACGCCTTCGGCAATGTCGAAGTTATAACCGGGAATCTTCTCGTCCACAAGATCGGCCGCCGCCTTGTTCGGCACGTAAGCCTTGAAGTATTCAGCCGAGTGCTCCAACGCATCCTTCAACTGTTGCCCCGTAACTTCGAGCACGACCAAAGTGTTCTCATACTCGTAGAGCGCCGCGATGTCGCGCACCGTCACCGGCCCACGCGCGACGTGTGCGCTCGGATTAAAACTCGCGGCCATCGAAACGTCCGCGTGGCCTACGTCCAACTGCACGCGCTGGATCAGATCGAGCAGCGCGTTATCACGAAAACGCGCGTCCTGCGCTGAGAGTTCGCTCGCGCTCGTGCCGATCACATGATTGAGCCATGCTTGCGTCTCGCGGTCGTAAGGCGCGACGAGTTTCATGATCTCTGCGTCGGGCGCAATGTCTCCGACCGGAATCGTCCGTGCTTGCTTCGCCGCCACGTGCCAGCGCGCGTCCTTCGCCTCTCGTTCGAGATACACATCCACGCGCGCGACGTGTATGGCCCAATGATCAGCTTGCGTCAGCAGCACACCGTTGATCGTCACGTCCGGCACATCGCGGTGCGTGTGCCCCATCAGGATCACGTCCACGCCTTTAACCTGCTCGGCGATGGCGATGGCTTCGTTCTCGTGCGGCACTTGGCCGGGTGTGACTTCGCCCGTGCGCAGGTCGGCTTCGAGACCCATGTGCATGGCGACGACGACCAGATCAACTTTCTCTTTGTCGCGCAGCACGGCGACCCACTTCTTCGCTTCGCTGACCGGCTCGCGGAACTCTAGGCCCGCGTAGTTCTCTTTGTTCTCCCAATTCGGAATGCCCGGCGTTGTGAGACCAAGGATGCCGACGCGCACGCCGTTCAACTCTTTGATGATGTAAGGCTGATAAGCCGGCTCGTTCGTGCCCGCGCGATAGGTGTTAGCCGAGAGCCAAGGGAACTTGGCTTCGTAACGTGCCTTCTCCAATACTTTGAGACCGAAGTTGTATTCGTGATTGCCGACCGTCATTGCGTCGTAACGAAGCGTGTTCATCACGAGCATCATCGGATCAATCGGCGTGTTGTTTATTTTGTTGTGGTAATAGACGAGCGGCGTGCCTTGAATCGTGTCGCCGGAATCGAGCAGGAGCGATTGCGGATTCTCTTTGCGCATCTGCGCGATGATGGTGGCCGCTTTCGCGAGGCCGCGCGCGTCCGGTTTGTTCGTGTAGTAGTCGAGCGGCGCGATGTTGCCGTGCAAGTCCGTCGTCGAGATGATCGTGAGCCATGCGCGCTCTGTGCCGTCTGTATGCGAAGACGTAGAAGCAGACGCGCAGCACAGTAGCAGCGCGAGCAACAAGAACAAGACGGTCGTCGTCTTGTTCTTCATGCTGTCCGTCTTGAGCTTCATTCAGTTTCCAGCTTCGCTACGTCTTTCAATTTGTTCCGCTCGTGCGCGAGGCTGGCTTGCGCTTCGCTGACGGCGGCGCGTGGACTGAGACCTTGGCGCACGAGCAGTGCGACGCCGATGGTCGTCCAGACGACGACGCGCAGCTTGCGCACGATGGCGAGCGACACACCGCTCGCCGTACCGAAGTGCAGTGCGTCTGTTAGCTGCCCCGTGCCCACTTCGTCCACGCCGACGCGCATCGGCACGAACTTGAAGACCACGTTGATGACGCGGTTGACCGACTCCAACACGAAGGCTGCGAGCCACGTCGGCTTCATCGGGCTGATGAAATAGAGCGTGGCGTAGTTCTCCACCACACCTGCGAAATGAAAGCACGCCTCGAAGAACATGATCGGCAGGAAGCGCGCACGGTTGCGCGCGTAAAAACCGTAGATGCGCTCTTCGACCGCGCTGATCTTCACGCGCCGCGTCTCCAACCAACCGCGCGCTATCTTGCGCGCGTACAAAAACTCAAGCGCGCGGCTGACGAAGCGCCACTCCCGCCAGATGATGATGAAGCCGAACAAGACGACAAAGATTAACCCTGCGAGCACCAATAGACAGGCGATGCGCAGCTTCGCCTGCAAAGGGAAACTGAGCAGCAGAGCGCAGAGACCCGCGAAGACGAAGAGCGCGACCGAGAGACTGTAAAAAAGATTTTCGACGGCGATGGCCGCCACACTCGCACTGAGCGGCACGCGGTCGCGCACCAGCGCCGCTTTGGTCGGTTCGCTCACCACGATGCCGAGCGGCATCACGTTGCCAAGCGCGTCGCCCGCGAGATATGCGCGCAAAGCATCACGCCAGCGCAGACGGTGCGGCGCTTCAAAGCAACTCGTCCAAGCGAGCGCGCGCACAATGGGGCGCACCGCAGAGATCAAGAGCACGAGCAGGAAGCCCGCGCCGAGTTCGCGCATGTTCTGCCAGATGTCGCGCGGGCCTGCGCGCCAGACGTAGTAGGCAAATAGGAGCGTACCGAGCGCGGCGAAGATGATGCCGGCCGGCGTGAAGCGTCGGGGCGTGCTCGGCGCGTTGTGCGTTGTGGTCTGGTCGGTCATGCTGCTACGTCCGCGCTGTGACGCGGTCGTCGGTTTCTGTCTGCGTCTGTCGGCAACGAGCAACATGCAAGATACGTGATTGCGCCGCGAGTCTCAACCGCACGCGCATAGAGTTTCGGAGACACACGCACAACGCTTCCTTCGTGCCCCTGTGCAAACCGCGCGCCAGTTCACGTTTGAATACGACCCGCGCCAAAGAGCCGATTTTCAACGCGCACGATTCGGCGGCGCTAGCGCGCGAGTGCCAGATAATTGCGCCAATTGAAAAAGCGGTTCTGCGGGGTATGTGCCATGCTTCTTTTTCAACCACAACTTGTCACTTGTCCCTGCCTTTCGCTTGCTTGACCACAGGCGCTTTGATCGGCGATGCTACCGCCTTACAATCAACAGTCTTTCATCTTCTATCAAAGGTCGTCGAGAAGCCATGAGTAAAGCAGCTACGGAGAGCCTGACGGGCACGCCCCTGACCATCTATTCCGAAGACGAAAATATGTTTCGCGCCAGCGTGCGCGAGTTTGCCGAAGGCGAGTTGCGCCCGCGCGTCGAGCAGATGGACGAAGCGGGCAAGCTGGACGCTAGTTTAGTCAAACAACTGTTCGATCTTGGTCTGATGAGCGTCGAGACGCCGGAAGAGTATAGCGGCGCGGGCGCATCCTTCTTCACCGCGATCATCGGCGTCGAAGAACTCTCGCGCGTTGACCCGTCGGTCGGCGTCTTGATGGACGTGCAGAACACGCTTGTCAATAACGCTCTCATCCGTTGGGGCAACACAGAGCAGAAGAGGAAATATCTGCCGCAACTTGCCACCAGCAAAGTCGGCGCGTATGCGTTGAGCGAAGCCGGCTCAGGATCGGATGCGTTTGCCATGCAGACGAAGGCTGTGGACAAAGGCGATCACTTCGTCTTGAACGGGCAGAAGCTCTGGATCACGAACGGCAACGAGGCCGAGATTTTCGTCGTCTTCGCCAATGCCAAACCGGAAGAAGGCTATCGCGGCATCACCGCTTTTCTCGTCGAGAAAAGTTTCGAGGGTTTCGCCGTCGGCAAGAAGGAGAACAAACTCGGCATCCGCGCCTCTTCGACGACCGAGATCGTCTTGGATAACTGCCGCGTGCCGAAAGAGAACGTGCTCGGCGAGTTCGGCAAGGGCTACAAGGTTTCGATTGAGACCTTGAACGAAGGGCGCATCGGCATCGGCGCGCAGATGATCGGTCTCGCACGCGGCGCACTCGAAGCGGCGCTCAACTACACAGCCGAGCGGCAGCAATTCGGCAAATCAATCAATCAATTTCAAGCCGTGCAGTTTCAACTCGCAGAGATGGCCACAGACCTTGAAGCTGCGCGCCTGATGGTCTATAACGCGGCGCGTTTGAAAGACGCCGGACTGCCCTTCGTTAAAGAAGCGGCGATGGCCAAACTCACGTCGTCGCGCGTCGCCGAGCGCGTCGCGTCAAAAGCGATTGAACTCTACGGCGGCTACGGCTACGTCAAAGACTATCCGGTCGAGAAATACTGGCGCGACTCGAAGATCGGCGCGATCTACGAGGGCACATCCAACATGCAGTTGCAGACGATTGCCAAGCTGATCATCGGCAAGTGAGCGCCGAAACGAAAAACGATTATGACGGCATCACGCATTGAAGTGTTCGAGCAGATGCTCGCGAGCGATCCCGACAACACGTTGGTCATGTTCGGGCTGGCGAAGGAGTACGAGAAGTTGGAGCGACACGCGGATGTCGTCGCCATGCTCAATGATTATTTGAAGCGCGCCGACGACGAGGGCAACGCCTACGGCATGCTCGCGCACGCCTATGAAAAACTCGGCAACCGCACGGCCGCGCGCGCGACCTATCAGCGCGGCATCGAAGTGGCCACAGCGCACGGGCATCCTTCGATGGCGGAAGATTATCGGCTGACTCTGGAGAGCGATTACGCAGATTAAGATTTTAGCGAAGGACTGAAAAGCTATGGCGACTGAGTTGCAAGCGCGCACGGTTCGCGGCTTGAACCGCGAGCAGATGATCGAAATCTACCGGACGATGTATCTGTCGCGGCGGATTGACGACAAAGAGATTCAGCTTAAGGCGCAATCGAAAATCTTCTTTCAGATCAGCGGCGCGGGGCACGAGGCTGTGCTCGTGGCGGCAGGGCTGGCTTTGCAGCCCGGTTACGATTGGTTCTATCCGTACTACCGCGACCGGGCGCTCTGTCTGCAACTCGGCATGACGCCGCGCGAACAGTTTCTTTCAGCCGTTGCCGCCGCAGCCGATCCGAACTCGCACGGCCGGCAGATGCCTTCGCACTGGGGCAGTAAGAGATTGAATATCGTTTCGCAGTCGTCGCCGACGGGCACACAGTGTCTGCAAGCGGTGGGCTGCGCCGAAGCGGGTTATCGCTTTCAACTAATCGAGGAACTGAAAAATAGGAGCGAAAACTTTCATGCGGACGAAGTGGTCTATGTCTCTTTGGGCGACGGCACGACGAGCGAGGGCGAGTTCTGGGAGGCGTTGAATACGGCGTGCAATTTGAAGTTGCCGGTGCTGTTTCTCGTCGAAGATAACGGCTATGCGATCAGCGTGCCCGTCGAAGTGCAGACCGCAGGCGGCGACATCTCGCAGTTGGTCTCCGGCTTTCCCAATCTCTTCAGTCAAAAGTGCGATGGCACTGATCCACTTGCATCGTTTGAGACAGTCAAGCAAGCGGTTGACTATTGCCGCGCGCGCCGTGGCCCGGCGCTTGTTCATGCGAAAGTGATCCGCCCGTATTCGCATTCGCTCTCAGACGATGAACGACTTTATCGGCCTGATGAAGAGCGCACCGGCGATGCTGAGCGTGATCCCGTCAAACGCTTCGGCGCGCTCTTGATTGATGAAGGCATCATCACGCAGGAGGAGTTGCAGCAACTCAAAGATCAGGTGGATGCGGAAGTGAACGCCGCAGCCGACGAGGCGATTGCCAGCCCGCAACCCGATCCCAAAACTGCGACCGATTTTGTCTATTCGCCCGATGTCGCCCCGACTTCGCCGGAGTTCGACACGGAAGCAGGCATCATACTCGAAGGCAAAGAGGGCACGATGGCCGATCTGATCAATCGCTGCCTGCACGAAGAGTTGACGCGCGATCCGCGCCTCGTCGTGTTTGGTGAAGATGTGGCCGATTGTTCGCGCGAACAGTATCTCGAACAGGTCAAGGGCAAGGGCGGCGTCTTCAAAGTAACGGCCAACTTACAGCGTAAGTTTGGCAGCGCGCGCGTCTTCAACTCGCCGCTCGCGGAAGCCAACATCGTCGGGCGCGCTATCGGCATGGCGACGCGCGGACTAAAACCCGTCGTCGAAATTCAATTCTTCGACTACATCTGGCCCGCTTATCATCAGATCAGAAATGAACTCGCGTTGATGCGTTGGCGCTCAGGCAATGAATGGACATGTCCGGTCGTGATCCGTTGTCCGGTCGGTGGCTACTTGAAAGGCGGCGCGGTCTATCACTCGCAATCGGGCGACACGCTGTTCACACACATACCCGGCTTGCGCGTCGTCTATCCGGCAACGGCGCTCGATGCCAACGGTCTCTTGCGCACGGCCATACGCTCAGACGATCCCGTGCTCTTCCTCGAACACAAACATCTCTACCGGCAGGCTTACAACAAGTCTGCGTATCCACCGGACAATTTTCTGATCCCGTTCGGCAAAGCAAAGACCGTGCGCGCGGGCACAGACCTTTCGATCATCACCTACGGCGCGCTCGTGCAGCGTTCGCTCGTCGCCGCCAAGCAGGCCGCAGAGCAGCAGGGCATCAACGTCGAAGTGATCGATCTGCGCACACTCGCGCCTTACGATTGGGCGACGATTGCCGAGACAGTTAAGCGCACTAACAAGGTCATCATCGCGCATGAAGACACGCGCACGCACGGCTTCGGGGCTGAAATAGCCGCGCGCATCTCGGACGAACTGTTTGAATACTTGGACGCGCCCGTCCGCCGCGTCGCCGCGCTCGACACGTTTGTGGCTTACGCCCCACAAGTCGAAGACGCGATCCTGCCGCAAGTCGAAGACGTGAGCCGCGCCATCACGGAGCTTTACGCTTACTGAGCGGACGAGCACCTTGCGGCAAAGCAGAAGCGGTCGTTTATCCTAACCGCCGCTGCTTTTACTCAACCTCGTTGAGGAAGGCTGCTATAAACTCATGAACAGACCCGGCTATTTCTGTCGCTTCGCGCTCGCCAAACTTGTCGCGGCTGCGATCAAATAGTGCCCCGATGATCCCAACTGTGGATTGAACGCGCGTGAGCGTCAAACATAGAGCCAAGTCGTTACTCAAATCGGTGCTGCCCGAAAGCCTAGCCACGCACCGCAGGCTCGCCGTCGTGCGCCGCGCGCTGCGGCCCCGGCGCACGAGCGTCGCCGCCGTCTTCAGTGACATCTATCAAAGCAACTCTTGGCAAGACGCGGAGTCTGTTTCCGGGCGCGGCTCGACGCTTGCGCGCACAGAGGTCGTCAGACGCGCACTGCCCGCTTTGCTGCGAGACCTCGCCGTCACCTCGCTATTTGACGCAGCCTGCGGCGATTTCAATTGGCTGCGACACACCGAACTGGACGGGATCAGATACACCGGCGCAGACATAGTGCCGGCCCTCGTCGCGCACAATCAGCGTCTGTACGGCGACGAGGACAAGGCTTTCATCGTTTTGAATATCATCAACGAGCGCATCCCAGACGTGGATGCGATTCTATGCCGCGACTGTCTGATTCATCTTTCGTTCAGACACATACGCGCGGCGGTCGCCAATTTCAAACAAAGCCGCGCCACTTATCTGCTCGCCACAACCCACACGTCTGTTGCGCCCAACCGTGACATCAAGACCGGCGCTTGGCGCTCGGTGAATCTGCAACTGCCGCCCTGCAACTTTCCGCCGCCCTTGCGTGCGCTCGTCGAAGACGAAGCGGCAGGCAAACACTTGGGCGTGTGGCGACTGGCAGAGTTGTAGTAAGCTCGCGCCGGCCAAAATGAATAAAGGCAGTTTTCGGTTTTCAGTTTTCAGATGATAACGATGGCTGAAAACTGAAAACCGAAAACTGAAAGCTGTCTTTACCATGCACCCGCGCATCATTCATAACGGACGATTACTCGACGCGGCGACGGCGCGTCTGCCCGCCTTGACGGCGACAAACATACACGGGCGCGGTGTGTTCACGATCATCTCGATTCACGGCGGGCGCGCATTTCTGTGGCCGCAGCATTGGGCGCGGCTGCTAGCGCACGCCGAACGCGCGGGCGTGCAACCTGCGGCGTTTGCCGCGGCGACCGTCGAGCGCGGACTCGCGCGCTTGCTCGAAGCCAATAACGTCGAGCGCGGGCTGGCGCGCGTGATGTTGTTGGCGCGGGCGGCGCGCGGTGTGTGGCGCGTGCCCGCGCCGACAGATGAGACGATTGAGACCGATCTTTTGATCGCGACGGCCGATGCGCCACCAATTTCCGATGACGGTCTCGCGCTTACGCTCTCGCCTTACCGCGTGAACACGCACGCGCCGCTCGTCGGGATCAAGTGCGTCAGTTATCTCGAACAGGTGCTCGCGCGTGAAGAGGCGCGCGGGCGCGACTTCGATGAGGCGGTGCGTTTAAACGAGCGCGGCGAGATCGTCTCGGCGACGATGGCCAGCATCTTCTGGGTGACGAAGGGCACGGCGCACACGCCCGCGCTCTCGACCGGCGCGCTCGCAAGCACGACGCGCGCCTGCCTGCTCGAACTCGCCGCCGAACTTTCAATCCCCGTCGTCGAAGGCGTCTATGATCTAGCGCACCTCGGCGACGCGGACGAAATCTTTCTCGCCTCGGCGAGTCTCGGCGTCGGCATCGTCACGACCTACGACTTTCATCGTTACGTCGTGCCCGCCGGCAGCGTCGCCCTACGCCTGCGCGAAGCGCTGCGCCAACTCACGCTGCACCTGCCAGAGGCAGACGATTGAAGTGAAAGCGCGCGACAATTTAATCGCATAAATGAAACGGGCCGCGCTTATTGATAGCGCGGCCCGTTTCATTTGTGCGATGGTCAAACGCGCGTTACTTTCATCACTTCCGCGCGAGCACGACCGGCGCTTGTTCGGCGGCGCGGATGTGCTCGAAGAAGCTGCGCACGGTGGCGTACTGCTCGACCGGAATGGTGGCGGCGTGCTGGACGAGCGTGCGTGTGAACTGAAGCTGGCCGTCCTTGACCGCGTAAGTAGCGGCGTAAGTGCCGAAGGGCGCGTCGAGCTTGACCGGATCAGGCAACTCGTCAACGTCGAAGCCGGCAGGCAGTTTGACCTTGACCGTCTCGGTGTAGGAGTAAGAGTCAAGCACGACCGGATGTTTGCGCGCCTTCTCGGTCAGGAACACGCGCTCGCGGCGCGAGACGATGACCGGCTTGAAGATGAGCAGCCGATCCTGCATCAACTGGCCGTAGTTCGCCGCATTGAACTCAACGTCGAGCGCGAAGCGGCCGACCGCGTTGTCGTCCGTCGGCTCAACCTTCGTCACCTTCGCGCCGGTCGCGCCGCTCGTGACCCAACCTTCAATGAGTTGCTGATACTCGGGGCGCGAGAAGTGTTTGAACTCGCCACGATAAGCAGCCGCCGATTGGCCGAACGCATTCTCGCGCACGCTCGCCGTGATCGAACCATCGGCCGCAAGACTCACGTCCGCCTGCCGCTCAAGCTGATTCGCTTCGGGCGGCGTCGCGGGCATGCGCAAGAGCGTGCCTGAGTCGCCCGCCGCCACGAGCGCAAAGCTGTTCTGCTCGTGCGTGGGCAGATCGCCGACGGGCGTGTTCGGGTCGGTCGCATCGAAGATCAAGAGGCGGCCAAGTTTCGGATGATTGATGACGGTCGCCGTCTGCGTCGCATCGCTGACGCGGACGGCCACGATGCAGTGATTGAACTGACTGGGCGAGGCCCATTCCTCGCGCACGTAGGTCGGGTCGCCCGAATAGATCAAGACCGGATAAGCCTCGATGCCGACGGCCTTCAAGAGCGCGCGCATCAAGTTCGCTTTGTCTTTGCAATCACCGTAGCGTTTGGCTAAGACTTCGGCGGCCGAGTGCGGGCGGAAACGCCCGACGCCGATCTGGATCGAGATGTACTGAAGACTCTGGACGTAGCGCGCGATTGCTTGGATGCGTTCAAGCTCGGTCTTCGTGCCGGCGGTCAGTTCGCGCGCTTTGGCTGCGACCGTCTCGTCGGCCGCC
>QHXQ01000108.1 GCA_003223935.1 Acidobacteriota bacterium
CGACAAGATCATTATCAAGAGCATCACTCTGCAAAATCGGTAAATAGTAAATGGTCAATGGTAAATAGTGAGTTGCTGCTCACTATTTACCATTGACCATTTACTATTTACGGCTCTTCAGATCGAATTGTCGTCGGTCTTTGAGCGCGGGTCGAGTTCGTAGCGTTGGCGGTCGCGGCGTTCGATCTTGTCGATGACGTCGAGGTCTTCGTTGTCTTCAAAGTTGACGCCGACGGCGTGTGCGTTCTCTTCGACGTCCGATTGATCGGGCGTCGGGTTGTCGCCGCCGACCGACTCCGTGCCGCTATCGTTCACTTCCTCCCAAGAGGCATCGGGGTCGCCGCCTGCGTCCGAAGGCGATGAGGCGGTGTTGTTGCGCAGGCGGTGCGCGAGTTGCTCAGGGTCTTTCGGCGCGCGCGCGATCTCCTCTTCCATAAACTCCTCGATCTCTGGATCGGGCACGAAATCAGGATTGTTGCTCAAGTATTCAAACTCTTCTGGTCTCTTCTTCGGCATGTACAACCTCCACGTCTCGACACGATTTCAAACCCGAAATCACAAAGCCTCAGACCCGCGCGAACCTTCACTTGTCGGCTGCAATCTTTAAGTTGCGCCCAATATAACAAATGATTCGTAAATCGAGCAAACCGCAACTCCGACGCGCATTGACTTCCCGCCCGCCACAATCATATCGTGCCAATGTGTTCGGCTAACCCGCTGACTTCACCGGAGCGACACGGCATGGCAAATCAAGAGCATCTTGAAATTTTGAAGCAAGGGGTTGAAGCGTGGAATAAATGGCGACATGAGAATGGTAGGGTAGAAGCAGACTTCCGCAACGCAAACCTCCGAGGCACTTATCTCGGCGGCGCATCCTTCTACGACACAAACTTCAGAAATGCAGACCTCCGAGGCGCATATCTCGGCGGCGCAAACCTCAATTACATAAGCTTCAAGGGCGCATGCCTCGACGGGGCAGATCTCAGCCGTGCATATCTCACGGAAGTAGACCTATATAAGACAGAGCTTGCGAATGCCAATTTTTTTGGCGTTCATATGGTTGACACGAGGATCACTGATGTTGATCTCAGCGAGGTGAAGAACCTCGAATCCGTAGAACATTGGGGTCGATCAACCATTGGCATTGATACAATCTACAAATCACGCGGCAACATTCCTGAAAAGTTTCTGCGTGGGTGCGGTGTTCCTGAATCTTTTATCGCTCAGATTCCAGCACTTGTCGCAGCAATTGAACCTATTCAGTTTTATTCATGTTTCATTAGTTATTCGAGTAAGGATGAGGAGTTCGCAAAGCGCCTGTATGCCGATTTGCAAAATGAAGGCGTGCGGTGTTGGTTCGCGCCGGAGGATTTGAAGATTGGCGAGAAGTTTCGGGTGCGCATTGACGAGTCAATCCGGCTGCATGACAAGCTGTTGTTGGTGCTGTCGGAGAGTTCGGTTGCGAGTCAGTGGGTGGAGAAAGAGGTCGAGACGGCGTTGGAGAAGGAGCGGGAGCAGGGAAAGATTGTGCTGTTCCCGTTGCGTCTGGACGATGCGGTGTTGGAGATAAAGACGGGTTGGGCGGCGGACGTGCGGCGTTCGCGACACATCGGAGATTTTACGGATTGGAAGAATCACGACTCGTACAAAAAGGCTTTCGACCGGCTGATGCGCGACCTGAAAGCGGAAGCGCAGCGTTAACCGAATGTTCTGCCGCGAGCCTGCCCTGACCTGCGTGCCGCCCGCACACTTCGCGCGCTCCGTCCGATAGCGGTATTGATTAACCTAACTGGCTCATCCTTAACTTTGAGATGCCCTGCGAGCGAGAGCCGATACAGCCTGAGCGCGGAGGCGTGTGCGTCAGTGTACAGATAAGCCAACTCAATAGCAGTTAGCAGCACTCGTCGCGCCTCGTTGATCCCATGCAAGCCGTTATCCATCGCTTGGCGCAAGCTATCAAACAAACGCGCCAGTTTATCGGCTGCACTTGGGTCGCCGCTCAAGATCAATTCGAGGTCTGCCGCCAACTCTTCGCGCTCAAAGAGCAGGTTTTCATCATCGTCTGGCAAATTATCTGTATCCACGGCAACCCTCCGCTTTAATGGTGATTAAAACCAACCGCTTATCTTCAGTCCGTCGCAGCCTACATCGGTGTTATATGTGTATCACTATTCCGATATTAAGTCAATGTGCTTTGCATCGGAATAGTGATTCGATTAATAGTCTGCGAGCAAAAATCCTGCGATATTCTCCGTCTGCGTAAAGGATAACCGATACGATTAGGGTGCGCGTTTTTGTAGTATTGAAAGGGCTTTCTGATTAAGCTATCGTGCGAGCAGTATGATTAAACTGACGGTGAAAGAAATCGCAGAGAAGGAGGGAATTAGCTCCCCAAGAGAGTTTGAGCGCGCGACAGGTCTTTCTTATGCCACGTCACATGCCCTGTGGAATGGGCATCCTCGCATGATTCAACTCGAAACTATTGAATTGATCTGCACAAGGCTTGGAGTGCGACCGGGGCAATTATTCGAGTTTGAGCCTGATCGAGATAAGCTAAATCGCCTCGTAGAGAAAAAACAGACACGCAAGACTAAGCGTGGTAAGTCTAAAACAAGCGCAAGAAAAGGGAAGTAAGCCACGATTATTAATGCGCATCGGCTGTTGCTTGACCTTTCATGATCCGCGCCATAAACTTGCCCTTACTTGTTCTGCTACGAAAACAAAAAACCGCGACGATGATGCACGACCAATCATCGTCTCGCCTGAGTTGCGCTCGTCTGCTTAGGCGAATGCACTCCGCGTGCGCGACTGTGAAAATCTTATGACTCATAATCTCTTCAATACGCTGCAAACTTTCGACGCTGGCAACGGCCGCACAGGGCAATATTATTCGCTGCCGCAACTGGAAAAGGAAGGTATCGGCCCCGTCGCAAAACTGCCCGTCAGCATTCGCATCGTGCTCGAATCTGTCCTGCGCAACTACGATGAGAAGACCATCGAAGAGGCAGATGTGCGCGCGCTCGCCAACTGGGCGGCGAATGGCGAGCGCACGGATGAAATTCCGTTCGTCGTCGCGCGCGTGCTCTTGCAGGATTTCACGGGTGTGCCGCTCCTTGTTGACCTCGCGGCGATGCGTTCGGCGGTGGCGCGCATGGGACGCGATCCCAAACTCATCGAGCCGCTCGTGCCGGTCGATCTCGTGATCGATCATTCGGTGCAGGTTGATTTCTGGTCGAGTCCCGACGCTTTGCGCTTGAACATGGAGACGGAGTTTCGGCGCAATCGTTCGCGTTATCAATTTTTGAAATGGGGCACGCAAGCGTTCAATAGTTTCCGCGTTATCCCGCCGGGCATTGGCATCTGTCATCAAGTCAATCTCGAATACTTGGCGCAGGGCGTGATCGAACGCGACGGTGTTTACTACCCGGACACGCTCGTCGGGACGGATTCGCACACGACAATGATCAACGGTCTCGGCGTCGTCGGTTGGGGTGTCGGCGGGATTGAAGCCGAAGCCGCGATGTTGGGGCAGCCGGTTTATATCTTGACGCCCGATGTGGTCGGCGTGCATCTGCATGGGAGTCTCAGCGAGGGCGCGACGGCAACCGATCTAGTCTTGCGTGTGACGGAGATGCTCAGGAAGGCGAAGGTCGTCGGCAAGTTCGTCGAGTTTCATGGCGAGGGCGCGGCGAGTCTGCCGGTGACTGATCGCGCGACAATTGCCAATATGGCCCCTGAGTATGGCGCGACGATGGGTTTCTTCCCGGTGGATGAAAAAACTTGCGATTACTTGCGCGCGACGGGGCGCGACGAGCAGCACATCGAAACATTTCGTCGTTACTACGAAGCGCAAGGTCTGTTTGGCATGCCGCAGGCGGGGCAGTGCGACTACAGTCAAGCGCTCGACCTCGACTTGGCCGAGATTCAACCGAGCGTGGCCGGCCCCAAGCGCCCGCAGGATCGCATTGAGTTGTCCGATCTCAAAGACAAGTTCATTGATCTCTTGCAAAGGCCCATCGGCGAGAACGGCTACAACAAAAGTCAGAGCGAACTGGAGAAACGTTTTCACGCGCAGATCGGCGTGAACCTGCCGGGAGTGGGACAGGCGATTGCGGGCGGCGGGGCGCAGGCGCAGGAGTCGCAGCCGGTCGGGGCAGGGCATACGAGCGATAGGAACACGAGCCTTTTGACCGAGACCGAGATGATGAACAACCGCCCGACGCCCGACCGCGTGATCGAGATTCCGGCGGAAGAGTTTCCCGCCGCGCAGGTTGATCTAGGGCACGGCGACGTGCTCATTGCCGCGATCACTTCATGCACCAACACCTCGAACCCGAGCGTCATGCTCGCCGCCGGACTCTTGGCGAAAAAGGCTGTGGAGCGCGGTTTGAGCGTGCGCCCATCCGTGAAGGCTTCGCTCGCGCCCGGCTCGCGCGTGGTCACGGAATATCTTGAGCGCGCGGGCTTGCAGCAGTATCTCAATCAACTCGGCTTCAATCTCGTCGGCTACGGCTGCACCACTTGCATCGGCAACAGTGGGCCGCTCGACCCGCGCATCGAAGCCGTGGTCACGCACAACGATCTGATCGCCGCGGCCGTGCTCAGTGGCAATCGCAACTTCGAGGCGCGCGTGCATCAGTCCATCAAAGCGAACTTCCTCGCCAGCCCGCCGCTCGTCGTCGCTTTCGCGCTCGCCGGTCGCGTCAAAATTGATCTCACGCACGAACCAATCGGCAAAGACAAACAGGGCGCGGACGTTTACTTGAAAGACATCTGGCCGACGCTCGAAGAGATCAGCGCGCTGATGGGTACGGCGACCGATGCGGAGACTTATCGCAGGCTCTACGGCGAGTTCGCCGATCAGAATCCTCTGTGGAACGACATCCCTTCGGTCGCGGGCGAAGTCTATGATTGGGACGAGCACTCGACCTACATTCAAGAGCCGCCCTACTTCGAGCGCTTCAGCATGGAACTGGGCAAGTTCACGGACATCAAGAACGCGCGCCCGCTTGCCATCTTCGGCGACTCCGTGACGACCGATCACATCTCGCCTGCCGGCGCGATCAAACCCAAGTCGCCCGCCGGTCGCTACCTGTTACTGAAGGGCGTCAAAGTTGAAGACTTCAACTCCTACGGGGCACGGCGCGGCAATCATCAAGTGATGGTGCGCGGTACGTTCGCCAATGTGCGGATCAAAAATCTGATGGTGCCCGGCACAGAGGGCGGCATCACTCTGCTGCAACCGACCGGCGAGCAGATGCCGATCTACGACGCTTCGGTGCATTACCAAGCGGCGGGCGCGGGGCTAATTGTGATCGCGGGGCAAGAGTACGGCACGGGCAGTTCGCGCGACTGGGCGGCGAAGGGCACGCGCCTGCTTGGCGTGCGCGCCGTCATCGCCGAAAGTTTTGAGCGCATACATCGCTCAAACCTCGTCGGCATGGGCGTGCTGCCCTGTCAATTCAAAGAGGGCACAAACGCGCAGACCTTGTACCTCGACGGCACGGAGACGTTCGACCTCATCGGCTTAGAACAAGACGAGATCAACCCACGCCAAGATGTGACGCTCGTCATCCACTACGAGAACGGCGCGACCCAAGAAGTGCCGGTCACGCTGCGCATAGACACGCCAATTGAGATCGACTACTACCGGCACGGCGGCATCCTGCCCTTCGTGCTTCGTCAGTTGCTCGCGCAGGCGCAATGAAAATGCAGTGGTCAGTGGTCAGCGGTCAGTGGTCAGTAGAGGCAAATGCTTTTCAACTGACTACTGCCCACCGACCACTGACCACTTCTCTATGTTCGCTCATCTGCTAACCGCCGCAGGCGTGTTGCTGCTCTTGTTCGTGGCCTACGATGTGTACGCCACGATCTTGCATGCGCGCGGGCGCTCAGGCCCCTTGAGTGAGACGTTGAATCGCGGCGTGTGGCGTGTGGCGCGCGCGGTGGCGTTTCGGTTTGCGCGCCCGCGCCGGCATCGCACGCTGAATGCGGTCGGGCCTGTGTTGCTGCCGCTGTTGCTCGTCGCTTACATCATCTTGCTCGTCCTCGCGTTTGCCTTCATCTATCTGCCGCGCATGCCCGCGCAGTTTAACGTCGCGCCGCAGTCCGTCACCGCGCCTTGGTGGGACTCTTTTTACTTTAGCGGCATCACGCTCGTCACCGTCGGCTATGGCGACATCGCGCCGCACACGCCGCTGATGCGCGTGGTCGCGCTCGTCGAAGGCGCGAGCGGGTTCGCGCTCATCTCTTTGGGCGTCACGTATCTGATCACTGTCTATCGCGCGCTCGAACGCAAACGCGCCGTCGCGCTCTCGTTTTATCATCAGGCGGACGAAGGCGCGGACGCAGCCGGCTTCATCGCACACCATTTCGTCGCGGGTCGCTTCTACGGCCTCGACGCGGTGCTGCGCATGGCCGCGCGCAACTTGCAAGAGATGCTTGAGGCGCACGTCGAGCATCCGGTGATACACTTCTTTCATCCTGTGCAAGTGCATAAGAGTTTTCCGCGCGTCCTGTTTCTCACGCTCGAAACCTGCGCCATCATACGTGCCTGCCTCGACGAAGATGCGTATCGTGAACTGACGGATCACCCAGAGGTGCGCACGCTCGAAGCCAGCGCGCGGCACGTGCTCGACGAACTGACCAAGGATTTGAATCTCGAACGCCGCACACGCATCCGGCATGAAACCTCTGCGGAAGAGACGCAACGCTGGCGTCGTCGTTTTGAACGCACCGTGCGGCAACTTGAGCGCGCAGGCATCAAGACGCAGCGCGAGATGGAAGATGGTTGGGCCGCTTATCGCACGCGCCGCGAAGAGTGGGAGGCGCAATTGCACCGCTTCGCCAAGCTGCTCGGCTATGAATGGGAAGAGATCACCGGCGATCTCGATCTGCGCTATGCCGCAGAAGAAGAGGGATGAGGGATGAGAAAGAAATGATGGAGGCAAAACGAGGAAAGATGAGCGATCATTCATTCTTCGTTCCTGTTCATTCCTCATTCCTCATCCCTGCTTTTAGACTTTCATCGCAGATCGGTGCTAAATTACGTGTCGGTAAATAAAATCCACATGAGTTTCCAAACAACTTCTGAGCAATGAACCGAAGGAGTATCTGCTGATGTCATCTCCGCAAGCTGCAACCAACGAACCGCGTCGTTATCAACTCTTCATCGGCGGCGAATGGGTGGACGCCGAATCCGGTAAAACATTCACGACGCCGAACCCCGCGACCGGTGCGCCGCTCGCCGAAGTGGCCGAAGCCGATAAGGCCGACGTTGAAAGGGCGGTCGCGGCGGCGCGGCAAGCATTCGAGGGCAAGTGGTCAAAGTTGAGCGCACGTGATCGCGGGCGTTTGCTCTACAAGCTCGCGCAGTTGATCGAGGCGCACGCGAAAGAACTCGCCGCGCTTGAGACGGCCGACAACGGCAAGCCGATCCGCGAATCGAGCTACATCGATCTCCCGCAGGTCGTCGAAAACTTTGAATACTTCGCGGGCTTTGCGACGAAGATCGAAGGCGAGACGATCCCCGTGCCCGGTCAGTTCTTCAACTACACCTTGCGCGAACCGCTCGGCGTCTGCGGTCAGATCATCCCTTGGAACTTTCCGCTCCTGATGGCCGCTTGGAAACTCGCGCCCGCGCTCGCCGCCGGCAACACAGTCGTCTTGAAACCGGCCGAGCAGACGCCGGTCACGGCGCTCGAACTCGGCAAGTTGATTCAAGAAGCAGGCTTTCCTGAAGGCGTCGTCAACATCGTGCCGGGTTACGGCGAGACGGCCGGCGCAGCGCTCGCGGCGCATCCGGGTATTGATAAGATCGCTTTCACTGGCTCGACCGAAGTCGGCAAACTGATCGCACGCGCGGCGGCCGACAATCTCACCAAAGTCTCGCTCGAACTCGGCGGCAAAGCGCCGAACATCGTCTTCGCCGATGCTGACCTTGAGCAAGCGGTCAACGGCGCGCTGATGGGCATCTTCTACAATCAGGGTCAGGTCTGCTGCGCTGGCTCGCGCATCTTCCTTGAAGAGCGCATCAAGGACGAGTTTCTCGAACGCTTCAAGGCGAAGGCTGAAAAAATTAAAGTTGGTGATCCGGCGGACAAGACGACGCAGATGGGACCGCAGGTCTCCGAAGAACAACTGAACCGCATCAAGGGCTACGTTGACATCGCGCGGCAAGAGGGCGCAAGCGTGCTCACGGGCGGCGCGTCGCCCGAACTCGACGAACAGTTTCGCGGCGGTTACTTTTTCCGCCCGACCATCTTCTGCGACGTAAACAATCGCATGCGCGTCGCACAGGAAGAGATTTTCGGCCCCGTCTCTTCGGTCATCACTTTCACGGACGAAGTCGATCTGATCAAGCAAGCGAACGAGACGATCTACGGTCTGTCGGCTGGCATCTGGACGCGCGACATCACGCGCGCACATCGCTTCGCGCGCGAGGTCAAAGCGGGCGTCGTCTGGATTAACACCTACAACATGTTCAACGCGGCGTCGCCCTTCGGCGGCTATAAGCAATCGGGTTACGGGCGCGAGATGGGCCGGCACGCCATCGAACTCTACACACAGATCAAGAGCGTGTGGGTTGATCTATCGGGCAAGCCTATCGGCTGGTTCGGCAACTGAGGAAAAAGCCGTGACAGATGACAAGATAAACCCCTGTTCTTTCCTGGCACCTGTCACTGTTTTTCAAAGCATCTTTTTCGCGCGGGCAGACATCGCAGAAACGAAAATCACACTCTCCCGGCAACTTCAAAACTTTAGAAGACCTGAAAGGAGATGCAATGCGCTCATTGCCTGTACGTTTTCTCTTAACTATTCTGCTCGTCGGTCTCTTGTCGTGCGCCGCTTACGCGAAGACGACCATCAATAAGATCAACGCCGACCCGAGTCGCTACCATAATAAGAAAGTCACCATCGAAGGGACTGTCACAGACAGTTACGGGGCATGGCGCGAAGGCGCTTACGAGATCGACGACGGCACAGGCCGGATCTGGGTGGTCGCAGACCGCACTGTGCCCGCGAAAGGCGCGCACATCGAGGTGAAAGGGCACATCTACACCGGTTTTGTTGTTGGCGGTCACAACATGGGGACGGTGCTGCAAGAGACCGGCCGTAAGGCCAAGGATCGTCACTGAGCGTTCGGGCGACCCGACGATGCAGATCGTTCGCAGCCTCGACGCAGAGTTCCGGCGGTTGCACGAGCGCAACGTCGCGCTCGTGGCCGCCGTCCCGCCTGATAAACTCTACTGGCAACCGCGCACCACACGCGTCTTGCCCGCGTCCTCTTGCGGCGAACACCTTCTGCGCTCTGCCGCGTGCGTCGAACAGACCTTCGGCGGCCTCACGGCAAACCTCTGGGACGATCCGTTTGAGTGGACGCTACCGGAAACGTTGCCGACACCTGAGCATGTCAACGAATATCTCTCTGAGGTGGAAGCGACGCGCCAACGCGGCTTCACTCTCATTCACAGCGACGGCGATCTCGTGAAAGAGATCATCGGACCGACGGGCGAGCCGCGCACACTCGTCGCACTCCTCATCAACACGCTTGCACGTGCCGCGCATCATCAAGGGCGCGCCTACGCCACGTTTCGCTTATTTTCCGATGAGCAAATAAAAGAGCAAGCATGAGCGACGAAGCAAACGCACTCGCCGCGCGTCTGCGCGCGCGCATTGAACGCGCCGGCCCCTTGAGTTTTCACGACTGGATGGCCGCCGCGCTCTACGATGAGCGCGCAGGTTACTACAATCGCGCAGACCTCACACGCTGGGGGCGCACAGGCGACTATCGCACCAGCCCCGAACGCAGCCCACTCTTCGCCGCCACCTTCGCACGTTACTTCGCAGAACTTTATCAATCGCTCGGCACGCCAAAAGCTTGGACGATCATCGAAGCCGGCGCAGGTGCAGGCTACTTCGCACAGGGGGCGTTGGAGACTCTTGCAAGAGACTACCCGCATGTCCTAAGCGCGACACGTTACGTGATTGATGAACAGAGCGGCGCGACGGTTGATCGTGCACGCGAACATTTGAATTCATTCGCGGCGCAGGTTGAGTTTCATCTTTTGGCTGATCTAACCGGGCCTGTGCGCGTCGGTCTTATCTTCGCCAACGAGTTGCTTGATGCGTTGCCTGTGCACCGCGTTGCGCTGCGCGAGGGACGTTTGCGCGAGTTGTGCGTTGAGTTAAACGAGATGGGTGCGTTCGCTTGGATTGAGTGCGAGTTGAGCACGCCGCGCCTTGCGGAGCATTTCGCGCGCTTGAATATTACGCTCGCCGAAGGGCAGACGGCCGAAGTCAATCTCGCGGCCGAAGATTGGCTCGCGCGGGCCGCGACCAAACTCGAACGCGGCTACATCATCCTCGTTGACTACGGCGCAGAGGCGGCGCAGCTTTACGATGCGACGCTCAGACCCGTAGGCACTCTGCGCGCGTTTCAACGGCACCAACTGAGCGATGATGTGCTCGCGCATCCCGGCGCGCAGGATTTAACCACGACCATCAATTGGACGCAGCTCAAACAAGCAGGCGCGCAAGCCGGCCTGCAACTTGTCGGCTTCGCGCGCCAAGACGAATTCCTGCTCCAAGCCGGTCTGCTCGATCAACTCGAACGCATGACCGCACGCCTCGCAACCGAAGCCGAACGCATCGCGCTGCGCCTCTCCACGCGCGACATGATCCTGCCCGATGGCATGAGCCAAAGTTTTCAAGTGCTCGTGCTCAAGAAGTGATCTCGACGCTGCAAACAAGATGAGGCAGAGAAAAAGACAATCACGAACTGACACGAAGCAACGCGAAGCAGAATCACGCGAAGTTATGCGCCTGTCGTCTAGTGTGATTTCGTGGTTAAGTCTTTCTGCCGAATGAGGCGCAAGCTCGCACGTTAGTCTTGCTTCTTCAGCTTCGCTAAAAACTTGCTGCGAAACTTGGCGACTTTAGGCGCGACGACGGCGCGACAGTAGGGCTGTGCGGGATTGCGCTCGAAGTATTCCTGATGATAGTCCTCCGCCGGATAGAACTCCGGGGCGGGCACAAGCTCGGTCACGATGGGGGCATCATAGATGCCAGCATCGTTCAGATTTGCGATCACCTCTTCGGCAACGCTCTTCTGTTCTGGCGTGTGATAGAAGATCGCGGAGCGGTATTGCGTGCCGATGTCTGCGCCTTGCCGGTTGAGCGTGGTCGGATCGTGGATGGTGAAGAAGACTTCGAGCAGTTCTTTGTAGGAGGCGACCTGCGGGTCGTAAGTGATCTGGACGGCTTCGGCGTGGCCGGTCGCGCCCGTGCAGACTTGCTCGTAGCTTGGGCGCGCGACGTGCCCGCCCGTATAGCCAGAGACCACACGCTCGACGCCGCGCAACTCTCGATAGACGGCCTCCAGACACCAGAAGCAGCCGCCCGCGAGTGTCGCTAGCTCAAACCGTTGGTCTGTTGACATGAAGTGACGCGCCCCCTCAACCTTGCTTAAAAGATCGAAAACTTAATCGTCAGATACTTCTTCGGGTTTTGCCGGAAGTCGTAGAGCAGTTTGTTGGCATTGCCGGCGAAGTCGTTGACGTTGTTGTAGAGGGCTTCGTCTGTGAGCAGGCGACCGGCTGTGCCTTCGCCGCGTTGGATGCCGGCGACGACCGTGTCAATGCGCTCGCTGGTGGTGTTGAAGCGCGCGATGGCGGCGCGGGCGTCGTTGTAGAGCGCCTCATCTGTTAAGAGTTTGCCGGCCGTGCCGCGTCCGGCGCGTATGTCTGTGGCGATCAAGTTGATCTGATCGGTTGCGTTGTTCAAACGAGCGATGGCTGTGCGCATGTCGTTGTAGAGCGCCTCGTCTGTGAGCAGACGTCCGGCTGTGCCGCGCCCGTGATGCAGATCGTCGGCGATGGTCTTGAGTTGCACCGAGACATCGTTCAGATTGTTGTAGAGCGCCGGATCGTTAACGAAGCGACCGGCCGAGCCTTGTCCGGTTCTGATCTGCGCGATCAAATCCTGCGACTCGCGCACGGTACGATTGAGGTTGTCGTAAAAGGCTTCATCGTTGACGAAGCGACCGAGCGTGCCCTGACCCTTGTTGATCTTGTCCGTGATCTCGGTCATCTGCGTCGAGAGTTTGTTGAGTTGCTGCACGAGGTCGTTGCCGCTGGCCGTAAGTTGCCCGATGTCTGCGGGTTGGGTTGAAGGCAGTTCCTGATTTTCACCGATCGGTTGCCCAAGCGCGGAGCCGGGAATGATATTGATGATCTTGTCTGAGCCGAGCAGACTCGGCGAAGTGAGTTGCGCAGCCGAGTCTGTGCGGATCAAGTCGGTGACGGGCTGACCATTGACCTTGCTGTCGAGCGCGAGGCGCGCTTCGATCCGCTTATCGTTCGGATTACTGGTCGCGGGCAGCAGGCGCACTTCGTCCACTTTGCCGATCCGCACGCCCGCCAGCCGCACCTCTGCGCCGGGGCGCAGGCCGTCGGCCGTGAGGAACTTCGTCCGCACATGCAGCTTACGCGAGAACGTGATGTCGCCTGAAGCGTTCAGGATCAGCACGATCAGAATCACCACCGAGATGATAACAAGCAGCCCGACGCGCACTTCGCGCAAGCCGATAGTCTTTTTCGCTGGAGGCATGGTTAGTGGTCAGTGGTCGGTGGTCGGTGGGCAGTAAAATCAGTTTTTCACTGATCACTGACCACCGACCACTGACCACTGCTTTCTCTCACTTTCCGCGCAGGAAGCGCTTGATGTACGGATCGTCGGTCTTGGTCAGTTGTTCGTCCGTGCCGCTGAAGATGATGTGCCCGTCGCGGATCATCATGATCTTGGTGTTGATGAGACAGAGCTTCTGACCCTCTTCCTCGAAGATGACCTCGCCCTCGTCGTTGACGGCCGCATACTCGCTGGTCAAATACTCGACGTTGTTCATCTCGTGCGTGACGAACATCGAAGAGACATCTTCGAGGTCGCGCAACTTGATCGCAAGCTCACAGATGGTGCGCGCAGTCGGCGGATCAAGTCCAGCCGTCGGCTCGTCGAACATGACGATCTGCGGGGCGCCGACGAGCGCACGGGCGATACCGACGCGCCGCCGCATGCCGCCTGATAGCTCCGCCGGCATCTTGTCAATCGCATCTTCAAGATTGACGAACCGGAGCATGCGCCGGACCTCCTGCTCAGCCTCGTCTTCGGGCACGCCCTGCTCATGCAGCCGGTAAGCGACGTTCTCATAAACCGAGAGCGAATCAAAGAGCGCGCCCTCTTGAAAGATCATGCCGATGTTTTTGCGCACGCGCATCATCTCGTATTCGCCGTAGTCGGTCACGTCTTCGCCGTTGACAAAAACGCGGCCCTCGTCCGGCTTCAACAGTCCCAACACCAACTTGATCGTCGTGGACTTGCCCGTGCCCGAACCGCCGAGGATGATCTTCGTCTCGCCCTTCATCACCTTGAAGGAGAGATCGTCGAGCACGTTGCGGTCGCCGAAACCGAGCGTCACATGCTGAAACTCAATGGCGGGAATGGCGCGCGCGTCGTCCTCGATCTCTTGAAAGGTGGACTCGGCCGCCGCCTCGCTGACGCGATTGTCCACGCCTTCGATGGCTGCGTCCATGCGCTGCTGCGTTTCGAGTTCGGTGGAAGCCATAAAGGTTTTCTGCTTCGGCTCACTTGCCCGGCATGTTTAGGATAACCTGAAGCGCCTTAGCTAAAAAGAAGTCGGCGACGATCACGAGGATCGAAGCGGTCACGACCGCCGAAGTGGTCGAGCGCCCGACGCCGACCGTCCCGCCCTCCGTGCTCAAGCCTTTGTTACACGCGACGCTGCCGATGATGAGCGCGAAGACGACCGGCTTGATGACACCGCCCGTGATGTCGTCCGTCGTGATGCCGTGCCGGACGGAACTGAAGAACGATTCCATCGGCATGCCGTAGAGTCCGGTCGAGACCGCACCGCCGCCGATGATGCCGATCACATCGGCGACGACCGTTAAGAGCGGCAGCGTGACGACGAGCGCAACCAGCCGCGGCGCGACCAGCTTGCGCACGGGGTCTGTGCCGAGCGCGCGCATAGCATCTATTTGCTGGGAGACAACCATCGAGCCGAGTTCGGCGGCGATGGCTGAGCCGACGCGACCCGTGCACATCAAAGCTGTCAAGACGGGGCCGAGTTCGCGCACGAGCGAGAGCGCGACGAGATAGCCGGTCTGATCCTGCGCGCCGTAGTATTTGAGCGTCGGATAAGTTTGCAGCGTCAGGACGCCGCCCGTGAAGAAACCCGTGAGCAGTATGATCGTCAGAGAGCCGACGCCGATCACGTCCGCTTGCGTGAACATCTCGGTGAGATAGATGGGGCGGCGGAACAGACGCCGGAACGCGCGTGCCACCAGCAAACTCGTCTCTTGCACTTCGAGCAGGGAGCGTATGGCGATGTTCATGAGCAGGCTTTCGGAGACCGGCGCGCGCGCTTACAAGTCAAGCGCGCGTCGCATTGCAAGGCGCAGCCGCACATCTGCGGCTGCATCTGCGGCGCGAACGCCGAGGGGCAAAAACTTCGGCGCGCCAAAGATTCAAACTGCGACCGACATGAACGAGCGGGTTATGATGCGCAAAAATAGGCCGGTGCGTCAAGAGACAAGATAGAAAGCAGTGATCGGTGGTCGGCGGTCAGTGGTCGGTAGAAGCACGAAAGCTTAGCTACTGAACACTGACCGTTGACCACTGCTTCATGGCTTTGGCGTGTGCGTTGCGCCGTTGAGTTGCCGGCGTTGCTGTCGGCGTTCACGCCGAATCTCGGCCGGTGTGGGATTACCGCCGTTGTTGGTCTGAGCTTTGGGCGGTTGATTTGCGCCGGGCAAGCGGTTGCGCTGCCCGCCGTTTGGATTGTTACCTTCGAGTTGTCTTTGCCGCTGCTGCGCTTCGCGCTGCTCACGGATCAATTGGCGGAAGGTGCGCAGTTGTTCCGGCGTCAATACCTGTCGCACTTTGAATTCGGCCTGCGCGCGTAATTGAAAGACCGCTGCCTGCGCCGCAGCCGCCTCGCGCACGCGCTCGTTGACCAGATTCTGATCCGGGTTTTCAGAGTTGATGGCCTGATTGAGCGCCCTGCGAGCTTGGCGCAGACGTAACTGCGCCGGCATTAGGTCTTGATCGAGTTGCTGCTTGATGGCGAGCAGTTGCGCGCGCTGCTCATCTGACAGATTGAGTTTAGGCAACAGTTGCATGTCGCCTTCGGCGGGGCGCGGCTGTTCAGCTTGCGGCGACGGCGTGGGCGCAGGGCTGTTTTCGTTCTGCGCCTGCACCTGCACGCTAAGCGCGCAGCCGACGAGCACCGGCATGACGAGCCAACGCGCGCCGTCGATTAACTTTGAGATGCGACTGTTCACGATTCGTAACCTCTCCGCACCCTTAGATGCGGTTTTGCACGGGCCGCGTTCTCGCCAAATAACGGCGCGCGGCTTAGCGCTCATCGCGCTTAGTCTGCGGCTGCTCGCGCCCGGCGCTCACCTCAGTCAACAGGTCAGACAGACGCAGTCCTTCGTCATCAGATTCAAGGTTGTTCGGATTCCGTGCCAGTTGCGAGCCGAACCGGTTGCCGCGTCTGCTGCTATTGGCCAGACTGGCGCGCGTCGTGCGTAGCGTAGCGAGCGTCTGATGATATGCGGTCTGACTGTTCGCAAGGCTCGCGTTGAGCACGTTGACTTGCTGCTGCGCCGCGTCGAGTTGTTTGCGTGCGGCGGCGAGTTCGCGTTGCTCCGCATCGCGCTCGGCGGTGAGCTTGGCAATGTCGGCTTGCGTGAACTGCGGCTGATTGAGCGGAGCGACCTGCGGCGCGTTCTGTGGCGTTGCGCTCTGTGGCGTCGGTTGCGCTTGCTTGTTCACGCTCGTGCCGAAGGCGATGCCTTTGTCGTCCCAACGAAATTGTGCGTTGATGACTGCGAGTGCGGCGAGCGCGCAGACGACGAGCGAAGCGGCGACCATGCCGAAGCGCGCCCAAGCGGGCGTCAAGGTGAAGAACTCGCGCAAGGCGCTCCAAGCTGTGCGGCGCGGCACGACGACAGGCGCGACGACAGCGACCGGCGCGTTGACGGGCCGGCCGTTGCGCGCGAACTGCGGCACGACTGCGTCGAGCGCGAGCGCGGGCGCGCCTTGCATGATCTCTGCGTGCCATTCGCGCACAGCACCGCGCACCTCGCCGAAGGCCGCAAGTTCATCGCGGCAAACGGCGCACGCGCTCAAGTGCTGCTCGAAGTTGCGCCGCTCATCGTTCGTCGCTTCTTTGTAGAAATAGCTGACGAGTTCGTCGGCGCGTTCACACTTATTTCTCTCGGTCATGATCTTTCACCTTCCCATCGCAACTCAGACATGCGCCGCTTCGGGGCTGAACTTTTCGAGTCGCAGGCGCAGTTGTTTGAGCGCCGTGTAGAGCCGACTCTTAACTGTGCTCAAAGGCACGTGCAAAGTGTCGGCGATCTCTTGAAACGTCAACTCCTCAAACTCTTTCAACACGAGCACCTCGCGCAACTCCGGCGGCAACGCACTCACGGCCCGGCGCACAGCTTCCGTGCGCTCGCACCCTTCGACGATGCGTGCGGGCGATTCATGCAACGGCGCGGCAAACTGTGCGCCGTTATCTTCCGCCGCGCCTTCGAGCGAAGTCTCGCCGCGCACCTTCGCGCGGCGTTGGCGCGTGATGCACTGGTTGACCGCGATGCGATGCAGCCAAGAAGAGACTTTCGCGTCGCCGCGAAAACCACTGAGATTGCGGAAGGCGGCGATGAAGGTCTCTTGCGTGGCGTCGCGCGCATCCTCTTCACGCCCAAGGATGCCGTATGTCAAAGCGAAGATACGACGCTCCCAACGGCGCACAATCTCGCCGAAGGCGTCCGCATCGCCCGCGAGTGCTCGCTCCACGATCTGCTCGTCGCTCGTCGTCTCCATGCTATCTCAACGGGCTTGGGGCGACGCCCGCATCCGAACCTTTAGCGAGCACGCCCGAAACGCCCGCGCACTCGTTCATTTAGACGCTCGGTCGCGTCTCATGGTCGAAAATATTACGCCCGTTCAGCGCGCCGGAGCAAAGCGAATGATGCGCGAAACTAAGCCGCATAAAATGAAGCGTTGACAGCCCTCGCGCCCAGCCCGTACTATGAAATTGACCGCGCTTATTTGGCGCAGTCGCCCCGATCAAAGCGACCTGCTTGCCCTTTTCGCTCACGAGTCCGAGATTCAACGAACATTCCTGTCTCCATACATGTTTGAACGCTTCCGCCGCGTGCGCCTGCTCTACATCGTGCTTGCGACCCTGCTCGTGGTCGGCCTGCTGCCTTTGGGTTTAGCGGGCTGGCTGCTCTCGAATCGCAGCGCCGCCGAACTGCGCTCGGTCGAGGGGCGCTATCAAGCGCAACTCGTGCAAGACAAGGCGCGCCAGATCGAACTCTACGGGCAGCGCTACCGCGACGTGGTGGTCGGCCTCGCACGCGCTTTTGAACTCGCGGGCGGCGTGCGCAGCGTCAACGACGCGGGCAGCGATGCGCGCCTGCAACGCGCCGTCGGCGAAGACCAGAACATGATCGCTTTGAGCATACAGCCTGTGGGCGGCGTGCCGCACGTCGCTTATCGCACGGACGTGATCGCGCGCGATGAATTGGACGAGCGCGTCGGCGAAGCGCTGGCACGCATGACCGGGCGCGGCGTCGTCATCCTGCGCCCGCACTTGATCCGTTCGAGTCAGGAGATGGCGTTCACTATCGCCGCGCCGGTGATGGGCGGGGCGAACGACGAGGAAGTGGTCGCGGCGGTCGCGGCCGTGATCTCGTTTCAGGAAGTGTTCAAGTCTGTGCAGCAGCCCACGTCGCAGAGCGAAAGAGAACTGCTCGAACGCGGCTTGCCGATCATCTTTGTCGTGGACGCGCAAGGGCGCGCGGTCGCGCATCCAGACGCGCGCGTAGCCTACGCCGAACGTTCTATGCTCGATCTGAAAGTCGTGCAGGATTGGACGGAGACGGGCGCGCAGGTGCAATCGTTGCTTGAGCCGTTCACGGTCGAGCGCGACGGGCGACAGAAAGAGATGCTCGGCTCATATGCGACCGCCGAACTCGACGCAGACGCGCGGCTCGGCGTGATCGCCATCCAAGACGAAGCCGCCGCGCTTCACTCAGTCACGGACATGCGCCGGCAGACCGCACTCATCAGTCTGCTCGCCGCGACGTTTGCCTTGCTCATCGGCTTCCTCTTCGCCAAGCAGTTGACACAACCCGTGCGCGACTTGGCGGAAGCCGCGCAACGCATCGCCGCCGGCAACTTCGCGCAACGTATCAACGTGCGCAGTCGCACAGAACTAGGCGCGCTCGGCGAATCGTTCAACCAGATGAGCGATCAACTCGAACGCTACATCGAAGACTTGCGCCGCGCGGCGGAAGAGAACCGCGAACTGTTTCTCGGCACGGTCAAATCGCTCGCCGCCGCGATTGACGGCAAAGACCCGTACACGCGCGGACACTCGGAGCGCGTCGCACGCTTCTCCATCGCCATCGCCGAACGGCTCGACCTGCCAGACGACGAGATCGAGAAACTGCGCATCAGCGCCATCCTGCACGACGTAGGTAAGATCGCGATTGACGACAAGATTCTTAAAAAACCGGCGGCGCTAACGGACGAAGAGTTCGAGGTGATGAAGCAGCACCCGCAGCGCGGCTACAAGATCATGTCGCAGATTCCGGCGATGAAAGACTTCTTGCCCGGCATGTACATGCACCACGAGATGATCAACGGGCAAGGCTACCCGCAGGGTCTCAAGGGCGACGAAATCCCGATGCAAGCGCGCATCGTCTCGGTCGCAGACACCTTCGACGCGATGACCACCGACCGTCCCTACCAAAAAGCCATGACGCTCGACGACGCACTCGCACGCATCAAGACGTTCATCGGCACACGCTATGATGAGCGCGTCGTCGCCGCCCTAGTTGAAGCCTGCGAAGCCGGCCAGATCGCGCCCGGACGCGCCCGCCTGCGCCCGCGCCCGCCCAAAGACCAGTCGCCCGCGCCCGCACCGACGCCGGAACAACAGATCGCAATCTCTTAGCTAGACAATGATGAAAGGGCTTGCTCTCGCGGGGCTGGATTAGCTCTTAAGATGATGCGCTTAGCCAAGCACAGCCGCCGGATCAATTGTGAGATTCGGGATAGCTTTCGCTGCTAAAGCTTCACCGCGTTTGACCAAGCTGATGTCCACATACTCACCTTCATGTGGTTGGGTGTAAATCTCAATCGCTTCTTGGGGCAGATTGACAAGCCACACTTCAGGAATGTTTGCCTGCGCATAGAGAGGAATCTTTATGTCTTGATCATATTCCACTGAGCTATCGGCCACCTCGATGATGAGCAAGACATCTGCCGGCTGCGGGTTAGCTTGCGCATAAAAATCCTCACGCGGTTGCAACAAAGCGACATCAGGTAACGGCTCAGAGTAGTCGTTAATCTGCACAGGATTTTGTACCCACACGATAGCCCGATCACCAGCCAGCCGCTCCAGTAGTTTGGTTAGTCTGCCGACACATGCTGCATGACGGCTGCCAATCGGATTCATCTCGATAATCTCACCTTCAATTAGCTCAACGCGGTCGTCTTCCGCAAAGACGCCCGCCGCAGCCATCTTATAAAACTCAGCCACGTTAAAGTGTCGGCGTGCAAT
>QHXQ01000040.1 GCA_003223935.1 Acidobacteriota bacterium
GCGGCACGTTCGGGCGCGTGCTGGCGGCGCTCGCCTTCTTCTTCGTGCTTAACTACAGCGTCGCGTTTCTGTCTGTGTTCATCTTCAGACGCCGCGAGCCTGATGCGCCGCGCCCGTATCGCGCGTGGGGTTATCCGTGGACGACCGGCGCGGCGCTCTTGGGTTCAATCGCTTTTCTCATCGGCGCGATCATGAGCGACACCCGGAACAGTGTGTACGCGCTCGCGCTGTTGGCTGTAAGCTATCCCGCGTTCTTGCTGCTCAAGTTGCGCAGAAGAACAAACGATGAACGATGAGCGAATACCAACACATACATTTCTCCATCGAGGATCGCGTTGCGCGGATTGCGCTCGCGCGCCCGCCTTTGAATGTGCTGAACATTGCGATGATGCGCGAGGTGGGCGCGGCGCTTGACGAATGTGCGCGGGCGCGTGATGCAGTAGCAGTCGTGTTTGAGGCGGCGCAGGACATACGCGCTTTCAGCGCGGGGGTGGCGGTTGAGGAGCACGTCGCGGAGACGATCTATCAGATGCTCCAATCGTTCCACGACATCTTTCGCGCGCTCGAAGATTTGGCGAAGCCGGTCGTGGCCGTTGTGGACGGCGCGGCTTTAGGCGGCGGCTGCGAGTTGGTGGCGGCGTGCGACATCGTGTTGGCGAGCGAGCGGTCGCGCTTTGGCCAACCGGAGATCAAGTTGGGCGTGTTTCCGCCGATTGCGGCGTTGCTGTTGCCGCGCGTCATTGGCGAGCGGCGCGCGCGTGAGTTGATCCTAACCGGCGAATTGATCGATGCGCCCGAAGCTCTGCGCTTAGGGCTAGTCAACTACGTCGTGCCACCCGCGCAGCTTGAACAGAAGACGCAAGAAGTTTTGAATCGTTTGCGCGAACTGTCCGCGCCTGCGCTGGAGATGACAAGGCGCGCGCTCGACATGGGACGCGGTTGGTCGTTCAGAGAGGTGCTCGAACAGGTTGAGAATCTTTATTTGAATGAATTGATGAAGACTGAGGACGCGCAAGAAGGCGTGCGCGCCTTTATGGAGAAGCGCAAGCCCGCGTGGCGGAATCGTTGAGCGTGGGTTCGCGGCTGAGGTTGAATGTTGGGCAAGCGGTGTTTCAACCCAGAGGCCACAGAGGTCGCACAGAGGCCACAGAGAAAAAGATGGTCGCAAATTTCAAAGCTGAAAGTTCAAATCTCAAACCTGTGGTCGCGCTGCTCTGTGCGCTCTATGGTCGCTCTGTGGCCTCTGCGTTGAGATCGATCATTCGTCGCAAAACAACGCTCGCGGCCATCTGCTTGTTCGCGCTCATCAGCGCCTGCCCACATACGAGCAACAGCCGCGCGCAGACGCCGATCCCAAGTCTGACGCCGACGCCGCAAGTCGCAACAACAGACGCGCCGGATGATCCTTTGACGCACGCAGTCAACGCGGTCTGCACCGAGCGCGAGCAAGACCCGCAAGGGAGCGCGGCGATTGACGAGATGCAGGCGCGCCCATCTCTGCCATTGCTGCACGCGGACGTGTTGGCCGGCACGACGCGGGCCGAACGGCTGCTGCCGTTGGCTAAGACGCTTGCCACCAATGCGCTGCGCGCGCTTGCGCGTGAGCATCGCGTGTCGAAAGAGACTTTGCAGGCGGCGTTCGCGCGGCTCGCAGAGGTGCAGCGCGTCAAACCTGATGTGGAACTGCGCGACAACGCTTCGGTCTATTATCAAGACCCGCATACGATCCACTTTGGCACGCTCTTCCTCGCGGGCCTTCGCTCGGACGAAGGTATGATCAGCGTGCTCGCGCATGAGTTGACGCACGTCGCAGACGGCCCCCGCTCGACGCTCGCCGTGCTGTTCCGGCGTGTCGCGCGCCAAGCTGGACGCACCACGCAGACGCGCATCGCCGGCCATCGCGCCGAAGAGTTGACTTGCGATCTGGTCGGCGCACTAGCGGCGCGCGCCTACATCGCGCGCACGCAGAGTGTCGAACCGCTTGCGCGCCGGGCCGCGCGCGCCGTCGAGCACAACTGCGTCACGCGCGACGTGACGGACACCGTACATCTTTCGCCGCGCCGCACCTTGCGCGCGCTGCTCGCGCTCAACCCGGCACTCGCGCGCGAGATTATGGGCGAGCAACAAGCGACCTTGCCACCGCCGCGACGTGTGCGCGGCCGTCGTGCCGCTGCACACGCGCCGCCTCGTTGACAGCCCCGCGCGCGTCTCTCTATCATCGCAGCTTCAGACAACAAATCGAACATGATTCATCACAGCGAAACGATGAACGATGAACGCGGAACGATGAATGAAAGACGGTTCATCGTTCATCGTTCCGCGTTCATCTTCTCTGTCTGTCTGCTGCTGAGTTTGAATGGTTGCCGGCAGATCAGTTCAAGGCTGAGCGTGCGCCCGCGCGCTTTGCGCGACGTGCCGGCGGCGCGGCTCGCGTTCCGGCTGGAGCCGGACATAAGCGAGGAGGTCTTGCCGCCGTCGCTGGTGAACGAAGTGCTGGACGAACCGCTCGCTTCTGTCAAACAGGACTTCGACACGCGGCGCAAAGACGAGGCGCTGCTGCGCACAGTGCCATCGCCCGACGGGCAGCGCGCGCTCGCGCTCTACGATCCCGGCGGGCTGCCTTCGGACGAGTTCAAGCTCGATCTCTACGCATCGGACGGACGCTTCCTGCGCAACCTGCTGCCGGAAAATCTGTCGGGCGCATTTTTGACGACCGCCGTGTGGTCGCCCGATGGTCAGTGGATCGCTTTCATCGGGCGCAAGACGGAGAAGCCGCAGCCGACGCCCACGCCGCCCGATGAACTAAACATGCCGACCGCGCCCGCACCCGGCGACAACACAAATGCCGCCGCGACGCCGACCGTGCAACCGCTCTTGCCCGCCGTGCCGATGTTCACGACCGAGCAGGTCTATCTCTGCGACCGCGACGGCTTCAACCTGCGCCCGCTCACGACGCGCGAAGGGTTAGTCTATTTCTCGCTCGCGTGGGCCCCCGATGGACACGCGCTCGCCGCGCTCGCCTGCACCGAAGCCGAACTCGCCGCGCGCATCAACGAGAACAAACTGCTTGCGGGTCGGCCCCGCTTGATTGATCGCAACGGGCAAGAGCGCCTGCTCGACGATCAACTGATGGACGCGCTGCCCGTCTGGTCGCCGGACGCAGCGAAGGTCGCCACCGCGAGCGACACGGACGTGCTGATCTACGACGCGGTTGGCGAGCAACCGACTGGCGCGCGCCTCTCTTTGCATGATCAGTTGCTGACTGCTTCGACCGCTTACGACGCGCAGAGACTCTCGAAGGGTGGACAGGTAAGCGTCGTACCTCTGTCATTCAATCCAATCGTGCGCCTCGAATGGACGCAGCCCGAAACGCTGCTCGCCCAGACAGGATTTGTGCGCATCTATCAGAACAACGAAGAGGTACATCGCTACCCGCGTTGGCACGTCCTGCATCTCAGCCCGCAGGCCGTCGTACTAAAGTAAGCGGTAAGCAATCAATACGAGTTGCTTTAACTGCTCACTGTCAGAAGGAGTGAACCGATGATCTATAACAGCGTGACCGACATCTGCGCCGCTAATGACGATGTGCGTCGTCGGATCGTCGAGCAGGTTGCGAGCCTGAATGAAGCGCAGCAGAGTTTTCATCCATCTGAGGGTGCGTGGTCTGTCGCCGAGATCGTCGAGCACTTGGCGATCATCGAGGGCAACATGGTGCGGCTTGTGAGCAAGCTGCTCGGCAAGGTCGAGAGCGAAGCCGGCGCTGGCAGCACAGAGCCGCGCCCGATGCCGCCCTTCTCGCTTGACGACTATGAGGCGCAGATACGCGAGCAGAAACTCGTCGCGCCCGAAGCGATTCGGCCCCAAGGGGCGGCGCTCAACGATTCACTGGCGCGACTCGCCGCGTCGCGCGCCGCGCTCAACGAGCTGCGCCCGCGCATCGAAACTGTGGATGGCGCACTCGCCACCTACCCGCATCCCTTCTTCGGCCCGCTCAACCTCTACCAATGGCTCGCCTTCATCGGCATGCACGAAGCGCGCCATTTATGCCAGATCGAAGGACTGGTGGAAACTATGAATGCAGAATGATAAATGATGAACTGAAAAGCAAAGTCTTTCATTCATCATTCATCATTCTGCATTCATCATTTCTAATAGTCTTTACTCTTGTTGCGACTCGTGCTGCGCGCCCTTATAATTTCCTCCGCACATCGTTCATTTCACGCCCCTGTAGCTCAATGGTTAGAGCAGCAGACTCAGTTCTTTGAAAGGTCTAAGTGGAAAAATCAGGATTATGAATCTCTGCGTGACAGTTCAGGCAAAGCAGCAGACACTTCTGAGCCTCGGCCGTGAGCGCTGGCCAAGAGGTGTTTGAGCATTTTCTGATGTCAATGGGAAAGGGTTTGATCGCAGGATCAAGGTGGTGAAAAGCTAATGCGGTCTGATTGCGGTTGTAACCGCATCGCTTGCAACAGCCGCCTTTCTCTTGAATCAGTAATTGCCTCCGCTGCCGGCCACGCTGTTGCTGAGTGACATAGTTCTGATGCTTGTTGTTCGTGCAAGCATTCTTACATCGGCGCGAGCAGAATTTTGTTTGCCGCCCGGTCAGTTTTGCTTGGCAAACGAGACAAGCATTTTCCATAAGACCTCCAAAGTCGGGTTGCAAGCGTATCACATGCAACTCTAGGGCAGCGCCGAGTTGTCTCAGGTGCGCTTGTAGAATCTGTCAAATTCGGGGAAGCCTGCGACGTGAAAGCGTTATGGTAATCCCGAGCCAAGCCCTGCTCGTGCAAGCAGGGAAGGTGTAGAGACTTAATGGCAGACGCTTAAGGCGAAGAGAAAGTCCAGACCACAAATTCTGTCTTGCGCCAGCAAGCAGAGCGCGACGAAAGTCGTAGTGGCAGGCATAATCTGTTGGTTCGAGGTTCGAGTCCTCGCGGGGGCATCAATAAAATCATAACAACGCGGATGTGAAGGGGCGGCCACGAAGGCCGCCCCTTCACAATTTTATGTGGCGTTCGCGCTAGCTGGTAAAGAAGGACTAAAGCTTAGTGGAATTGCGGGGCGGGCGGTATGATACGACTCAACTAGCGCCGCCAAAGATACGGGCGCGAGGTTGCCGATGAAGAGATTACGAATCTTTGCCGCGTCGCCGTCGGACGTGGCGGCCGAGCGGGCTAAAGTTGAGACGGTCGCGGCGATGCTCAAGCCTTTGGCCGAGCATCTCGGCATCGTGCTCGAAGTCGTTGATTGGCGCGCGGTCGTGCCGGACATGGGCCGCCCGCAGCAAGTCATCTTCGATCAACTCAAGCCTACATCATGGGATGTGTTCATCGGCATTCTGTGGCATCGCTTCGGCACGCCGCCCGCCGCGCAAGACCAGCAGACGCAAAGAGAATATCTGGCCGGCACGGAAGAGGAGATCAAGACTGCGTATAGTTTGTGGCAGCAACATGGCAAGCCACGCATCATGATCTATCGCTGCACGCGCCCTGTGCCGCTCGACGTGCTCGATCCTGATCAATACAAGCGCGTCAAAGATTTCTTCGCGCAGTTTGAAGCGGTTGCGGGCGCGCATCCGGGTCTGATTCAGACGTTCGATACAACTGAATCGTTCGAGCGCCTGCTGATCGACAATTTGCAAAAGCTCTTGATTGGATACGGCGAAGAGATCAGCGGCAAGCCCATTGCGCCTGAGGTCGTACAGGAATACGCGCCCAAGATTCCTGATAACTTGCCGCGCCGTGCGCCATTCTTCGGGCGCGATAAAGAGATGGGCGTTGTGATGCGCGCGCTCAGTCCTGAAGATCGGACGTGGGGCGTGCTCTTGGACGGCATCGGCGGCATCGGCAAAAGCGCGCTCGCGGTCGAAGCGGCGTATCGCTGCAAAGAGAGCGGACAGTTTGCAGCGTTCATCTTCGTCAGCGCCAAACAGAACATACTTGAGCCGGAGCGCATACGCGAGTTGAAGCCCGCCGCGCGCACGCTCGACGAATTCTTGAACGAGTCGGCGCGCGTGCTCGACCGGACGGACATCGCCAAGCTCGCGGGCGACGACAAACGCCGCGCCCTGCTCGATGCGTTGCGCGAACTGCGTGCCCTGCTCATCTACGACAACCTCGAAACATTATCCAAAGACGAGCAAGAGGCGCTGGCCGATTTCCTGCGCGAACTGCCGCCGGGCTGCAAGGCGATCATCACGAGCCGGCGACGCGGCGGCGAAGGCGCGGTTTGGTGGCGGCTGGAAAAACTCGATTGGGAAGCCGCCCGCGCCATCATCGAAAGCGAAATGGCCCGCGACGAGAAGTTGGCGCAGAAACTCCAACGCGCAGGCGCGGCGCGTTGGTCGGAACTTTACGACGAAACAAAAGGCTCGCCGCTCGCGCTCACGCACACACTCGGACTGATGCGCGTCCGTGCGGCACTAACGTTCGACGGCGCGCTCGACTTGTTGCGCGGCAACCGCGATCCAGACCTACAACACTTCATCTTCCAAGAAGCGCGCCAAGAGTTGACCACGAATGATCAAACCGCGCTCCGTGCCCTCTCCTTCTTCATTCCATCCGCCACGTTCGAGGCATGGATGGAAGTTGCCGCACTATCCCGCAACGCACTTGAGACGACGATTGATCGCCTGAGCGCGCTCTCGTTGGTGGACGTGCTGGCAAACGAAGATCGCTACGCCCTGCATCCGCTCACGCGCAACTTCGTCCGCGACGAACTGCTGGCGGACGCGCAGATCGCACGCGCGACAGGAAGGCGCTTTGCCGAATATTGGATGACTTATGCACATCGATTTGGCAACTGGGCTGAGGAGAGTTACAAGTTCTTCGACCGTCTCGAAGCCGAATGGATGAATCTCGACGCGTCGGCGGAATGGCTATGGCAGACGGCGGCGATACGGGATGGGGATGTTGGCGATAAAGATGCAGCGCGAAGGTTGGACGATTTGGCGAATGGGCTTAATCAATTTCTCTGGTTTAGCGGACACTGGGAGGAGAGGGTGCAGTTAAGTGCGCGAGCATATGAGGCGATGCGCGCGCTAAACGAATGGAGCCAAGCGGGCAGACGGGCATATGACGTGGCGTGGATACACTATCACCGCGCCAACACTAGCGAAGCTATGCGTTGGACAGACCGCTGCACCGAAGCATGGGCACAGGGCGGAAGCCGCTATGATCAGGCAATTAGCATCCGCATGTGCGGACTTCTAGCAGAGCAGCAAAAAGACTACGATGCTGCCGAACGGTTATTTCAGGATGTTTTGGTGACTTGGCGCAACTTGAAGGATGATCAAAAGATTGTGGCAGTGCTCAACGATTTGGGCGAACTGGAGCGCGGACGCAAGCAGTATGATAAGGCAGATCAGTATTACCGCGAAGCATTGGCGTTGGCAGAGAAGCAAAATCTTATAGAGTCGCAGGCAAATATCTCTGTAAGTATGGGCTTGCTCGCGCTTGGCCGCGAACATTGGACAGAGGCACGCGAGTGGCTTGAGAAATCATTGCCGCTGGCGCGTGAAGTTGGCCGACAAGATTTAATTGCCGAAGACCTTCACGGACTTGCGCGCGTGCATGAGGCGGAAGGGCATCCTGATGATCTCGCGCTGCCACTTGCGCAAGAGGCGCTGACGATTTATGAGAAGTTGCGACACAGGGATATGGCGGAGACGCGAGCGTTAGTTGAAAGGCTAAAGAAGAAAGTCGGCAACGAGTAACAACCGGAGAGGTTGGCCATGATGAGAATTGGAATATATGTCGGGCGATGGCGACAGGTGGTTGCGCTGTTGGTTTTAGTGTTTGGTTTGGGGCTGCGTGTGCCGGCGCAGACGGCGGAGCATTTTGCGGCGGAGCCGGTCTATTTTGATTATCCGGCGGGTTGGGCGGTGACGCGGGATCAGAGCAATGCGCAGTTGACGGGCTTCGTGTTGGCGCGGGCGGGCTTGGATGCGCAGATCACTTTGTACTTCGCGCCGAATGAGATCACTGCGCCCGCGAGTTCTGTGCCGACGCTGCTTGAAGCGGCGCGCACGAGCCTCGTGTTGCCGCTCATCGAGCAGTACATTCAGCCGCTTGAAGCGGCCGGCGCACAGGTGCAGCGCACGCGCGCGACGACGGAGATCGGTGGCGGGTCGGTCAACGGCGACCGTTGGCTCGTCGCGGCCGCAGGTCAGTCCGTCACGGTTGAAGCCTACCTCTCGGTCTTACACAATCATCTGGTCATCGTCTCGCTCACGCAACCGACGAGCGCCGCCGCGCAGGTCGCGCCCGCGTGGGACTTGTTCCGGCGCACGTTGAGCATCGGCGCGCCTGTGGCGGCGAATGCGACCAAGCCCGCCGACAACGCGCGCCCCTCTGAGACGCAGCCTTCTGGGGCATTGCCCTCTATCGCCACGATAGAGCAAGTGACCAACACCTTCCGCCAGTTGACCGACCTGACGCAGCAGATCGTGAAGCTGCGCGAGCAGGGCAACTACCCGGCCGCGATCCCGCTCGCCGAGCGTGCGCTTGCGTTGGGTGAACAGGCGGCGCAACTCCCCGATGTGATGGCCGACACAAAGATGGTGCTCGTCGCCGGCCCGTCGAATGTGTTGGGCGAGTTGTATCGCGCGATGGGCAACTACGAACGGGCCGAGGTGCTCTTCCAGCGTTCGCTCACGCTCATCGAACAGGTGAAGGGCAAGAACGATCCGGGACTCGGCGCGCCGCTCAACAATCTCGCCACGCTCTATTACGAGACGGGCAAGTACGACAAGGCGCTGCCCCTGTTCCAACGCGCTTACGATCTCTTCGTCCAAACCAAAGGCGCTGAACATCCGCAGACGGCCACGGCCCTTAACAATCTCGCGCTGCTCTACGACGCGATGAACGACTTCGCCCGCGCCGAAGAGTTGATGAAGCGCGCGCTCGCCATCCGCGAGAAGGTCTTAGGCCCGGAAGACCCTGACGTAGCCATCTCGCTCAGCAATCTTGGCGGCCTGTACGACGAACTAGGCGACCCCACACGCGCCGAAGAGTCGTACCGGCGTGCGCTCGCGATCATAGAGAAGGTGCGCGGCCCCGACCATCCAGACCTTGCCACGGTGCTGAACAATCTCGGACTGGTCTATCGCCACAAGGGCGACCTCGTGCAGTCTGAGTCTTACTTCAACCGCGCGCTTGCGCTCAACGAGAAGGCGCTCGGCCCCGAACACCCGACGCTCGCCAGCACCATTGACAACCTCGCGCAGTTGTACTTCGACCGGGGCGACTACGTGCGCGCCGAAGGTCTGTTCAAACGTGCGCTCGCCATCCGCGAGAAGGCGCTCGGCCCGGAGCACCCGGACGTGGCCGAGTCGCTCAACAATCTCGCGCTCCTCTATCAAGAGCGCGAGGACTACGCGCAGGCCGAGTCGCTCTACGGGCGCGCCCGCGTGATCTTTGAGAAGAAATTCGGCTCCGAACACCGTCTCACCGCCGCCGCGCTCGACAACCTGGCCGCCCTCTATCGCGCCGAGCAGGATTACGCGCGCGCCGAACCGCTCTTTCAACGCGCGTTGGCGATCCGCGAAAAACTTTTCGGGCCAGAAGGCGAAGACGTGGCGCTGTCTTTGAATAACATCGGCGCGCTCGAATCCGCGAAAGGCGATCATGCGCGCGCCATCGAGTATTACAATCGCGGCTTGCGCATCTACGAGAAGCTCTACGGGCCGGAGCACCCGAACCTGTCGATCTTTCTGTCGAACCTCTCAACCGACTATTACGCGCTCGGCGACATCACGCACGCGCGCGAGATGATCAACCGCGCGCTTGAGTTGAGCGAACGCAGACTTGCGCAGGTCTTGACCACCGGCTCGGAGGAACAGAAGCGACTCTTCGTGGCCTCAATCTCCGAAGGGCAAGACTACGTCATCTCTCTGCAAGCGAACGGCGCGCCGAACGACGCGCAGGCACTCAAGCTTGCGCTCACCACCCTGTTGCGTCGCAAAGGGCGCGTGCTCGATGCGATGAGCGATCAGATCGGTGCGCTGCGCCGGCATCTCAAACCCGAAGACCGCGTGCTCCTCGAACAACTTTCGACCGCGAGCGGCGAACTCGCTGCGTTAGTCTTGAAAGGGCCGGGCGGGCAGTCGCCCGCCGAATATCAAGACCATCTGGCGAAACTCGATGCGCGAGTTAAAGACTTGCAAGCGCAAGTGAGCACGCGCAGCGCAGAGTTTCGCGCGCAGACGCAGCCCGTCACGCTTGAGCGCGTGCAAGCGGCACTGCCTGCGGGCACGGCGCTCGTCGAGTTTGCGCTCTATCGGCCGTACAACTACAAGGGCAAGACCAGAGCCGAGCGTTTCGGCGCGGGGCGTTACGTCGCTTATGTGTTGCGCGCGAATCAAGCGCCCGCTTGGGTCGAACTAGGCGAGGCCGCGCCGATTGATCAAGCGATTGCTGATTGGCGTAAGACGCTCGCCGATCCGCGCCGCGCGGACGTGCAGCAACTCGCGCGCGCACTCGACGAACGCATCATGCGCCCCGTACGCAAATTGCTCGGCGACACGCGCCAAATCTTTCTCTCGCCCGACAGCACGCTCAATCTAATTCCCTTCGGCGCGCTCGTTGACGAACAGAACCATTATCTCGTCGAGACCTATTCGATCACTTATCTGACGAGCGGGCGCGATCTCTTGCGCCTCGCCGTGAAGGCCGAGAACAAACAGGGGCCGGTCGTCGTCGCCGATCCGTCGTTCGACGCGGGCGCGAGCGCGAGCAACACAAGCGGCGCGCCGGTCACGTCCGGCAGTAAACAGAACGCAAGCGACAACGCAGTGCAACGCGGCACAGACACAGGCCGGCGCTCGTTCGATTTCGCCAACGCGCGCTTCTCGCGTCTGCCCGGCACGGCCGAAGAAGGTCGGGCCATCGGCACGCTCATGCCCGGTCTCAAACTCCTAACCGGCGCGCAAGCCACCGAAGCCGCGCTCAAACAACTCTCAGGCCCGCTCGTCTTGCACATCGCCACGCACGGTTTCTTCCTGCCCGATCAGACGCAAGCCGCTGCGAGCACGGGAACGCGCGGCCTCGCGCTCGGCACGGCGGGCGCGTCTGCGCTGCCCGGCGAAAATCCGTTGCTGCGCTCCGGCATTGCGCTCGCGGGCGCGAACGTGCGCCAGAGCGCGGGCGGCGAGGACGGCGTACTGACCGCGCTCGAAGCTGCCGGTCTCGATCTGTGGGGCACAAAATTGGTGGTGCTATCGGCGTGCGAGACTGGTCTCGGCGATGTACGAAGCGGCGAGGGCGTCTATGGTTTGCGCCGTGCGCTCGTGCTCGCCGGCTCGGAGACGCAGGTGATGAGCCTGTGGCAAGTATCCGATGCGGCGACGCGCGATCTGATGGTCGAATACTACAAGCGGCTGCAAGCGGGCGAAGGTCGAACCGAAGCCTTGCGACAAGTGCAACTCGCAATGATCAAAAGCAAGCCGCAAGGCACGTCGGCGGGCACGCAACGCGGACTAAGCAGTGAGATGGGCCAACCGACGCAGACGACCGAAGACCGCAGCCATCCGTTCTATTGGGCCAGCTTCATCCAATCCGGCGAGTGGCGCAGCATGAATAAGAATTGATTCATTGACTCAATGAATCAATTATTCATCGCTTACCCGGCGTACATTAACTATCTCGGCGCGGAAGGTGCGCAGCAGGTGCTGCACCGCCGGATGCTTTTCTGCTAGTTCGCGCAACTGTTGCCGCTCGCGTTGTTCTTCATCTTCGCGCGTCGGCGGCGCATCCGATTCGCTCGCGTCTTTGACGACGACGCGCACGCCCACGTCGCGCCCCAACAACTCGCGGCAGACTTCGCGCAACAACTTCATGTTCTCCGGCTTGCCGAGACTATCGCGTAGGTGCTTCCGCTCCGGCGCAAACTCGACGTAAAACTCATCGCCGTCAACGACAGCCTTGCGCGCGCCATCGAGCGCCGTTGCCAGTAGCGGCTTGCGGCGCGTTTCGAGCGCGTGCTTGATCTGTTCCGTGATCGAATCACCACGCGGCGCGCTCGTCGTCTCCGGCGGCGCGTCCGGCACGTCATCACGACCGGGCACACGCCAACCGCGCGAGGCGAACGACCTCGCGCCCGCACCTGATGATTGCGCGTCGGGCTTTGCGACAAGTCTGAGCGCGGGCGAGTTTGCGGCTGACGACTGCGCAGCCGAAGTTTGCGCTGGCGTGTTCGTCGTCTGCGGCGCGGTCGTCGGTTGATCTGATGCGAGCGGGCGATCCCAGAACGGCGCGTCCTCCGTTGTAGCGCCGGTCGTGTACGCCGACCAATCGAATGGATCGTTCGGCTTGTGTGTGGCGCTCGTACTCTGCGTTGCGGACGATGCAGCAGGCGTATTGCCGGATGAAGCGGCGGTTTGCGCTGCCGGCGGCAACGCGGACGTGGTACCTTCGGCACGCGGCGTCGAAGTGCGCGAAGAGGTCGGCGGCGCGGGCCGACCGCCACCACGCGGCGCGGCACCGCCGCTGCCACTCGACGAAGTGCTTGAGCCTGCGCTGCCGAGCGGCGCGCGCCCCGTGCGCAAGGCTTCTTCGAGCGCGTTGAGCCGTTCGATGATCTGATTAATCGGCGCGAGCCGGCGCATCTCAATCAGTTTGACGAGACCGACTTCAAGTTGATAACGCGGGTGCGCGCCTTCGCGCAAGGCCCGTTCGGTCTCGGTCAGGCTGTGGAAGAAACGCACGAGATCGGATTCAGAAAAAACGCTCGTCGCAGCATCGCGGCGCGCGGCGGCGCTCGCTTCCGCACCGTCGCCGCCGACACGGGCGACGAGCAGGTCGCGCAAGTGCGCAAGCAGATCGCGGCAGAAGTTGCGCAGGTCGTGCCCGCGCATCACTAGATCATCCACGACGGCGAGCGCCTCGGCCGGATTTTCATTTGCGATAGCCGCGACGACGCGCGCCAACTGTTCGGCGCTGGCAAGACCGAGCGCCGCTTCAACGTCCGTCGTCGTGATTTTGTCTTCACTAAAACTAATGACCTGATCGAACGCCGACTGCGCGTCGCGCATCGAGCCTTCGCCCGCGCGCGCGATCTCGTACAAGGCTTCGTCGTCAACCTTGATCTTTTCGGCATCGGCGATCAAGCGCAGCCGCTCTGCGATCTTCTGTGTCGCAATCGTGCGGAACTCAAACTGCTGGCAGCGCGACAGGATCGTGTCCGGCACTTTGTGCAACTCGGTCGTCGCCATGATGAAGACGACGCGCGGCGGCGGCTCTTCCAGCGTCTTCAGCAGCGCATTGAAGGCCGCGCCCGACAGCATGTGCACCTCGTCAATGATGAAGACCTTAAAGCGGTCGCGCGCCGGCCGCACGCCGACCGTGTTGATGATCGCCTCGCGCACGTTGTCCACGCCCGTGTTCGACGCGGCGTCAATCTCAAGCACATCAATCGAACGCCCTTCGGCGATCTCGCGGCACGAAGGACAGACATCCGGATCGGTGATCTTGCAAGGCGTCGGCGTCGGGTGGTCGAACTTGTGACAGTTCAAAGCTTTGGCAAGCAGACGCGCCGTCGTCGTCTTGCCGACGCCGCGCGCGCCGGAGAAGAGATAGGCGTGATGCAGGCGGTCGTGCTCAATCGCGCCGCGCAAGGTGCGCGTGATCGGCTCTTGCCCCGTGACCTCTTCAAACGTCTGTGGTCGCCACTTGCGTGCGATGACTTGATAAGCCATTGTTAGTTGGTTATTGGTTATTCGTTATTTGTTCTTTGTCAGTTCTTTCCAACAACTCAATGCGGTTGTCGAAGGGATCGAAGAAGGAGAAACGCTTGATGCCTGTGAGCGCGGGTTCGTCGCGCGTGCGGACGCCGTGCGTTTCCAAGTAGCTTCTGATCGCTGCAACGTCTTCAACTTCAAACGCTGGATGGCGCTTCGACTTCGTTTGATTCGCTTCGACGCCGATGTGCAGTTGAATGTCCGCGATCTGAAACCACAGGCCGCCGTTCGCGCGCAAGGGCGCGGGCTTCTCGATCTCCGCGAGGCCGAGCAGACGACCGTAGAACTCGCGCGCCACATCCTCCGCACCCGGCGGGATGCAGATTTGCACGTGGTCGAGTCGTTTGAATTTCGGCTTCATCCCGCGGAGAAACGAAAAAGAGTTGCCGCTTGTGCGGCTGGTCGTTGAAGCGGCGTCGGTGGATTGTGCTCCAACCGCGCCTGCTTCGGCAACCTCCGCGTCGAATAGCGGCAACTCTTTTCTTGATGTGGCCAGACTCCGGACTGACCCGCAACACACGCGGCCGGCACTACCGTTGCTCCGTTCCCGGCCTGGCGGGGTTCGTGCGGCGAGCGTTGTGCGGAGTCCGAAGTCTGATAAATTGTCAAACTCTTCAGATGCGTCGAAGCACTAATTGCTTGCCCGACGCGATAAGCTAACTTTAACCTGTTCACCTGCGCGCTGGCAAACGCGCGTCACGTGCCGTTGAAGCCGATGCTCATGCGGCGCAGGTTCGCGTCCGGGAATTTGCCCGTCGCTTTGACCTGTGCCAGCAGCGCGTCGGCTTGGGCGCGCGTGCGGCCGGCATAGACGGCCATGAAACGCACGTCCGGTTTGACGTTCGTGTAATAGAGCGAGCCGGGTTCGGCGCAGCGCGAAGCAAAGACCTTGTTATGCGGGAACAGACCTTGCGCCTGCTCGCGCTCCGATTCGGGGATGAACTTCTCGCAGTCGTCGTTCGGCGCAGCAACGCTCTTCAGGATGACTGCATAGAACGGCTCGCTCTCCCAGATCACGGCGCGCGGTGGAATCTGAAATGGTAAGTCGTGCGCCTCGAACTGCGCGCTCGTCTTGCACGTCACAGTCGGGTCGCCGCAGACCGTGCCTTTCGGCGGCGGCTGTTTACGTCGCCCCTTGCCGTGCTGCGCCAAACCGACCGCACACAGCAAGAGTAACAAGCAGACGGTTGCGCTCGTCAATGTTCGTCTGTTCATGTGAATTCAGCTTTAATGTGTGCGCCGCGAGGCGAGGACGGTGGATCGTTATTAATGACTGGCGGAGAGGGTGGGATTCGAACCCACGGTACGGTTCCCCGTACACAGCATTTCCAGTGCTGCCAGTTCAACCACTCCTGCACCTCTCCGAAAAAGGTGTGGGATGAGTAAGCCAGCCTTCTTGTTCAGCCCTCAGCCCTCATCCTTCAGCCCGCAACTGCGTGGCGGAGAGGGTGGGATTCGAACCCACGATGGGCTGACACCCACTCCGGTTTTCGAGTCCCTTTCGCCCCCCGTGCCCAAACGTGAAAACGCAAGAATTGACGGGAATTCAAACAACTGTCAGCCGTCAAAGCATAGCCCATCCTAGCGATTCCTGTCACGCCATCGCGCCAAGTGTGGGTGTGATTCGCGCAGTCAACGTTCTTGTGGCGGCGACTTCGGCGACAAGCTGCGCTCAATTGGTAGAGCAAGCGTCTGTGATACATCTTGCACAGTTTGTGTCTCTAGTGTACACAGTACCACCGCCCTTGATCCCTTTCTGTTCAGCACTGGTCAAATTCTTGACCGTCTCCTTGTTGACCTGTAACTTGCCGACTTTGACCCGACCCTTTTTCTCCTCCCGCTCGCCCGGCTTCGATGTCTTTGATTTGGCGACCATGATGTTCTGTGCTCCTTTCACGTCGTAACGAATTCCCGCTCGCTTCTGTCCTTGTTGCATTCAGCCCTGCCACCCGCTACCGCAAGCGGTATTGATCCAATCTGAGGCGCGCGCAATCAATCCAACTGCTCGCGCTCTACGACCCTGAACCCGCCCTTGATCTTCTTCGCCTCCGCGTTGCTCAGTTGCTTCTCTTTTTTGGGCAACTCCTTGACCTGTGTGCGGCGCGTCGGTTTGCGCTCCTTCGCTTTATTGTCTTTCGTCATCGTCGTGCTCCTTTTCTCTGTCCGTCGGTCGGTTATGCAACTATTGGCTGCGCTCTTTAGCCAGAAAAATCGCCAATCGCTTTCTTCGAGACGCCTGCGGCGTCGCTGCTCGCCTGATTGGTCTCATCTGCTCGCGTCGCGGCGCTGCCACTGAGCATGCCCATCATCCCGCCGCCGCCTTTGACCTGCTTGGCCTCTGCGGGCGTCAGTTCCCTCTGTTCTTGGGGCAAGATTTTTTAGATTTTTTTTTTCGAGGCGGGCGGCAGGAGTTGTAGCGACGAAAAGACCCGCTCGCTGTCTTTGAAGATAGCGAGCGGGTCAACTCTGTTACTGCCTGCGTGCGGCAAGCGCCTTCAGCGACCCGGCGTGGGTTTGCGCGGCAGTTTCTCGTCGCGCATCGCGGTCTGATAGACGAAGGCGGCCATGATCGCCGCAGCCTGCTTCATGTCGTCGGCTTGAACACGGTCGAACACGTCCATGTTCGAGTGGTGCGTGCGTGCGTCGTAGTCAATCTCGTCCTGTATGAACTGGAAGCCGGGCAGACCGATGGCATCGAACGAGAGATGATCTGTGCCACCCGTATTCGACATCGTGAGCGTCTCTGCGCCCATGTCGCGAAACGGCGTAAGCCACGTGCGGAAGATGGAGCGCACAGACTCGTTCCCCTGCATATAGACGCCTCTGATCTTGCCCGTGCCGTTATCGAGGTTGAAGTAGGCGTCAAACTTGTCGTACTCCGGTTTGGTGACGAGCTTTGGTGGCGGCGTGGCTGTCGGCGCAGCGGCCGGTTTTGCTTCCGCAGGGCCGGGCGGCGACGGCTGCGGCGTCGGACTGGGCGCGACGACTTCACCGAAATGTTGTTTGACGTAGGCGCGCGAGCCTAACAGGCCCTGCTCTTCGCCCGTCCAGAGCGCGACGCGGATGGTGCGGCGCGGTTGCAGGTTCAAAGCTTTCAGAATACGCACGGCCTCCATCGCTACAGCTACACCCGCGCCGTTGTCGGTCGCGCCTGTGCCCGCGTGCCAAGAGTCCATGTGCCCGCCGAGCATCACAACCTCGTCCTTTAACTGTGGGTCTGTGCCCGGTATCTCGGCGACCGTGTTGTAGCCGTTCAAGTCTTGATCCTGAAACTGCACTTCGAGATTGACGGCCATACGCACGTGCTCGCCCGCGCGCAGCATGCGCACGATGCGGTTGTAGTGTTCTGCCGCCACGATGACCTGCGGCAGGATCGGCGGCGCGTCCTTCTGCCACGCCGCGATGCGCCGTTCAAAGGGCGTGTCGAACGGCTGCAACACAGGCACAGTGGCCTGTTGGACGAAGACCGTACCGTCGTCGCCACGACCGGGATCAACTAAGAGCGCTGCGCCTTCGCTCTGATAGAACTTCAGCTTGGTGATGTTGAACTCGGCGGCCGTGCGCTGTTCCGGCGTCTGCTGGAAGCGGCGCGGCGGAACGCTGGCCGGGTCGGGCGCGTCTGCGAGCGCGAGCAGGTTTTTCTCGTCGCGGCGCGTAGCTTCGGGCGTGAAGCGCGCGCCTATCTCGCGCACTGGCCCCGTCAACACAATCGCGCCTTTGAGTCTGCCCGCGTACTTCTCGCGCAACTCAGCCTCGTTTTTCGCGTCCACGTAAACCACGTCAGCCATGAGCGGGCGCGCAAGGCCCGGCGACCAAGCTTTCGGATATGCGATGAGCGGGATGGCCTGCGGCTCGACGACTTCGGCCGAGAAACGCTTCAACGTCCAACCGCGCCCGAACGGGCCCCACGACTCAAGGTGCGCGTTCGAGAGGCCCCAAGCGGCCAACTTGTCGCGCGTCCAATCGCAGGCGCGCTTCATGTTCGGCGAAGCCGTCAGGCGCGGCCCGATCACGTCGGACAGATAACTCAGAGTCTCCATCACCTGTGAATGATCTTTCTCCTCACTCTTGATCCGCTCGATGGGATCGTTTGGGTCGGGCGTCGGCGTCGGTTGCGTGGGTATCTGTTGGAGCGTCGGCGTCGTGTGCGCTTCGGCCGTCGGCTGTGTGCGTAAGAATGCCGGTACGACGAGCGCGCAGAGCAACAACGCGACGACCGTGATGCGTCGCAGCATGGCAGTTGGGTCTCCTTCGATCTCTGATTGAAGTGCTGATCTTGCAGAGTGCGGCTGATTATACTCTTAGGCGGCCCGTATGTTTCAAGGCTCGGCGCAGGCCAAGAAAAAGGACGAACCGCGCGGGTTCGTCCTCTCGCTTGCATAACGTGCAGGCAAACTTTAGCGCGCGAGGCGCGAGCCTGTGCGGGTGGTCGTTGTTGTTGGCGTCGGCGCAGTTGGCAGAGCTTCGCTGCGATAGTCGCACTCTTCGTTGGCGCAGACGCGCGTCGTGCCCTTCTTCGTCGTCTTCTCTAACAGGAACGGCACGTGACACTGCGGGCAAGGCTCAGCGACCGGCTTGTCCCAATAGACGCGGTCGCACTCAGGATACTCCGAGCAGCCGTAAAAGACTTTGCCGCGTTTCGATTTCTTCACGACCAACTCGCCGCGACAACCCGCACGCACGCACGCCACGCCCGTCGTCTCGCGCTTCACAAACTTGCACGTCGGATAGTTTGAGCACGAGACGAACTCGCCAAAGCGGCCTTGCCGTCTGACCAGATTCGCGCCATCAATCGGACACTTCTCGTCAAGCACCACGGGCGCGGCAGCAACCTTACCCGTGCGGCTGATCTTGCGTATGTTGCGACATTCGGGATAACCCGTGCAGCCGAGGAACTGCCCGAAGCGCCCGCGCTTCAAAGCCATCGGCTTGCCGCACAACTCGCACGCCTCCGGTTCTTCCGCTCCATCTCCATCTTGCGGCTTTGTTGAGTCCACTGGGGCCACCGGCTTGGGATCGCGGGTCGCATCACACTTCAGACATTTCAGATATTTTCCGAAGCGACCAACTTTTTCGACCATCCCTTCTGCACCACACTTAACGCATGTCTCATTTGTTGGCACTTCTACAATTCGGACGTTCTTCAAATACTTCTCAAACGCCTTCAAGTCACGCGCAAATTTTTCATAAAATTCATGTAGCGCGGTTGTCCACTTCAATTTTCCTTCTTCAATCTGATCGAGTTCCTCCTCCATCCGCGCTGTGTATGATTCATTGAACAGATCATCAAACCCGCCATTGACCAAGTGATCACTGACCGTCATGCCGATAGACGTCGGATGAAAACGCCCTTCGTGTTTTTCGACGTACTCGCGATCAAGGATCGTCGTCATGATCGCCGCGTAGGTCGAAGGCCGGCCGATGCCCTTCTCTTCGAGCGCCTTGACGAGCGTCGCTTCGGTGTAGCGCGGCGGCGGCTCGGTGAAATGCTGTTCGGGCGTGAGCGAATTGAGCGCGAGCGCATCGCCCGCCGTGACAGGCGGCAGCCGCCGCGCAGCCTCTTCATCTTCATCCGTCTTCTCGTCGCGCCCCTCTTCATAGACGCGCAGGAAGCCGTCGAACTTCAACACCGAGCCGGTGGCGCGGAACAGGAAGCGGCCGGCTGCGATGTCAATCGTCGTCTGATCAAACACGGCCGGCATCATCTGCGAGGCGACGAAACGCTGCCAGATGAGGCGATAAAGTTTCAACTCATCAGCGCTCAAAAAACGCGCGACTGCATCGGGCGCGCGCGCCACATCGGTCGGGCGGATCGCCTCGTGCGCGTCCTGCGCGTCCTTCTTCGAGCGATAGTAGATCGCCTTCTCCGGTAGATACTCCGCGCCATACTGTGTGCCGATGAAGTCGCGCGCTTCACCCAATGCCGCGTCCGAGACGCGCGTCGAGTCTGTGCGCATGTATGTGATCAGCCCGACCGAGCCTTCCGCGCCAAGCTCCACGCCCTCGTAAAGCTTCTGCGCGATCATCATCGTGCGCTTCACCGCAAAGCCAAGTTTGCGCGCCGCCTCCTGTTGTAGCTTCGAAGTGATAAACGGCGGCACAGGATTGCGCTTGCGCTCTTTGGTCGTCACGTCCGCGACGCGGAACTGTTGCGCTTGCGCTTCGTTGACGACGCCTTGCGCCTGCGTTTCGTTCGCGATCAGAATCTCATTCTTTTTAAGGTTCTGATCAAAGCCGCCGGTCTTCACCGTCTGCTCGCCGATGCGTAGCAGTCGCGCATCGAAAGCGGGTGGCAGTTGCGCCGATAGATTCGCCGCCACCGTCCAGTATTCAGTCTTGACGAACTGCTCGATCTCGCGCTCGCGCTCGACGACCATCCTGAGCGCCACCGACTGCACGCGCCCCGCGCTCAGACGCCCGCCGACTGTTTTGCACAGCAGCGGCGAGACCTTGTAACCGACCAAACGATCAAGCAAGCGGCGCGCTTGCTGCGCATCAACTAGATGCTGATCGATCTCCTTCGGCTCTTGAAACGCTTCCTGCACGGCGCGCTTCGTGATCTCGTTGAACATGACGCGATAGGCCGGCTTCGCGGGGCGCTTCGGCACGATCTCTTCCGCGAGGTGCTGGCAGATCGCTTCGCCTTCACGATCAGGGTCGGCGGCCAAAAAGATCGCGTCGGCCTCTTTCGCAGCCCGTTTCAATTCGCTGATGATCTTTTTATTATTGCGCTTCTTCGCATCCGGGATGATCTCATAGGTCGGCTCGAAATCATGTTCGACATCAACGCCCAAGCCCTTCGACGGCAAATCCTTGATGTGGCCTATAGAGGCCATGACGCGATAGTCTGCGCCCAGATATTTGCCAATCGTCTTCGCCTTCGTGGGCGATTCAACTACGACTAAATTCTTACCCATTCGCTTTCCTCTGGATCAAACGACAAGCGCGCAAGCTCTTTTGCATCGCGCGCTTTCTCTACGCTTATTGTCAGGCGCTTTCCCTCTCCGGTCGCCCGTTTAGATGCCGCATGCGCTCGTTTCGCTGGCTCGCACGGTCGGTCTTTTTGCCTGCTTCCACTCACAGTTTTCTCACAAAACATTTGCCCGGCAACTGGCGCACCAACTCGCGCATTTCCAGCACCAACAGTGCGCTACTCAACTCAGGCAGAGACAATTGACATACGCTTGCGAGCGCATCTATGTGCGCCGGTTCGTCCGGCGACAACTGCGCGAAGACCGCGCGCTCGTGCGCCGACAGATCGGACGGGATGACGGTCTTGAGTGCGTCGGCTGCGTTCTTCTTCTTGCGCTTCGGTTCCGGCGGCAACAGACGCGCGGCGATCTCTGCCGGCAGTTCCGCCGCGACATCTTGCCACTGCTGAACTAATTTTGCGCCGGCCGCTTTGATCAGATAGTTCGTACCGAACGAGTTGCGCGAAGTGATGTTGCCGGGCACGGCAAAGACTTCGCGCCCTTGCTCCAACGCGAGCCGCGCAGTGATCAAGCTGCCGCTATTCTCCGCTGCTTCGACGAGCACCACCCCCAGACTCAAGCCGCTGATGATCCGGTTGCGATACGGAAAATTTTCCGGGATCGGCGGCGTCGCCAATGGAAACTGCGAGACGAGCGCGCCACCTTTGGCCAAAATTTCCGCCGCCAACTTTTTATGATCGCGCGGATAGACTTCGTCAACGCCCGTGCCCAGCACCGCGACCGTGCGCCCACCGGCTTCGAGCGCCCCGCGATGCGCCGCCGCATCAATGCCGCGCGCGAGACCCGAAATAATCGTCACGCCGCGACTCGCCAGTTCGCGCGCCAACAGTGTCGCAGTGTTCTGCCCATAGGTCGAGCAACGGCGCGAGCCGACCAACGCTACGCACGGCGCATCGAGACATACTTGCCAGTCGCCTTTGACATAGAGCGTGATCGGCGGATCGGCGATCTCGCGCAAGAGCGCCGGGTATGTGCCATCATCAAGAATCAACACGTCCGCGCCCAACTCGCGCACGCGCATAAGCTCCTGCTCGGCCGCCTCGCGCCGGTCGCGCAAGACGATTGATTCCAACGTCTCAGGGCGCAGACGTAACTGCTCCAACTCCGCGCGCAACGCGCCGAAAACTGCTTCGGCCGCGCCGAAGCGCTCCAACAAACGCGCCGCCACACGCGGTCCCACACCCGGCGTCATATTGAGCGCGATCCAGTCTCGCATAAGAGCAGAGGTTAGAGGTCAGAGGTCAGAGGTTAGTAAAAGTCAATTACTGACCTCTAACCTCTAGCCTCTGATCTCTGCCTTTCTGGCGGAGGCGTGTAGGAATCGAACCTACCTGAGCCTGCTCTCACAGGCTCACAGAACGGTTTTGAAGACCGCGCCGTTCACCAGAACAGATGCGCCTCCCCGCTTCAAGGTCACGTACCGTACGCGCCGCGAGTGCCACCTGTCAAGCGTTCTCGTCTGCCGGATGAGAGGCGGAACGATGCGCCGTCGGGGTGCGGCGGGTCGGACGCGCACAGCGAGCGGGCGCAAAAAAGTTATTGACTTATCGCTCCGTTTGCCGTAGAAGCGCGTTACCGCGCACACGTTTTGCCCCGTCTTTCGTTAGCTATCTTTTGCTCGAAAAGGAGTCTCGTGCAATGCCCACTTACATCACACTGTTTCGTTGGACGCAACAAGGGATCGAGCAGGTCAAGGACAGTCCCGCGCGGCTCGATAAGGCGAGAGCACTCTTCCGCCAGTTCGGCGGCGAGATCAAAGGCTTCTATCTCGTGATGGGCCAGTACGACGCCGTCATCGTGAGCGAAGCGCCGGACGATGAAACGATGGCCCGCATCATGCTCGCCACCGGCACGACGGGCAACATCCGCTCCGAGACGTTGCGCGCCTTCACAGAAGACGAATACGGCCAGATCATCGCCGCGCTGCCCTAGCAACGCGGTCAGCAGTCGGCGGTCAGCGATCAGCTAAAAGCGTCAAGCAGCCGCTGACTGGCCGAATAACAACTCTTCAAGCAAACGCATACCCGTCCGCGCTCCTGCGCGTCGCTTGACCCCACGCCTGCGCCTCGCTATCATTTTATTCGAACGGACGTTCGAACGAGCAGTAGTATTGGAGACTGATCTAAGGTTAGCGGGCGCGCGTTCGTGCTGTCGCTGTTCGATTAAATGGGCGGGAGAGTTAATCAGTCGAATGATCAATTTCGAGACTGCGCCGGAGCGTTACAAGCATTGGCGCTTGCAACTTGATGGCCCCATCGCCACGCTTTCGCTGGACGTGCAGGAAGACGCGACGCTGGCGGAAGGCTACAAGCTGAAACTCAATTCGTATGATTTGGGCGTGGACATAGAACTGGCGGACGCCATCCAGCGTCTGCGCTTCGAGCATCCAGAGGTGCGCGCAGTCATCATCAAGAGCCAACGCCCGCGCATCTTCTGTGCGGGTGCGAACATCTACATGCTCGGCACGTCAGCCCACGCTTTCAAAGTCAACTTCTGCAAGTTCACCAACGAGACGCGCTGTGCGATTGAAGACGCCTCCGCGCATTCCGGTCAACGCTACATCGCCGCGCTAAACGGCACGGCTTCGGGCGGCGGCTACGAACTCGCCATCGCCTGCGATGAAATTTATCTGGTTGACGACGGCAACTCGGCCGTCTCGCTGCCGGAAGTGCCGCTCTTGGGCGTGCTGCCGGGCACGGGCGGCTTGACGCGCCTCGTTGATAAACGCAAGGTGCGCCGCGACCGTGCCGATGTCTTCTCGACGCTCGCCGAAGGTTTGAAGGCCAAGCGCGCGAAAGAGTGGGGCTTGATTGACGACTATTTCCCGACGAGCAAATTCGAGGACGGCATCGCGACGCGCGTGCAGCAACTCATTGAGCAGAGCGCGCCGCAGCAGTCCGCGCGCGGCATTGAGCTACATCCGTTGCAGGTCGAAGCGACAGACGAAGGGCGCGAGTATCGTTACGTCAGTTTGAAGTTGCACCGCGCCGGTCGTTACGCCGATCTCACCGTGCGCGCCCCTGAAGCTGATTTGGCGACAACGCCCGCAGAGATCGAGCGACTCGGCGACGCTTACTGGCCGCTCCAAGCCTACCGCGAATTAGATGATGCCCTGCTCCATCTGCGCATCAACGAATTAGAGATCGGCTTGGTCTGCCTGCGCACCGCAGGCGAGATCGAGCACGTGCTCACAGTTGATCGCACGCTTGCGGCGCATCGTGATCATTGGTTCGTGCGCGAGATCATTCTCAACATGGCGCGCGTCTTGCGTCGGCTCGATCTCACCGCGAAGAGTTTCTTCGCGCTCATCGAACCCGGCAGTTGCTTCGCCGGCAACCTGCTCGAACTCGCGCTCTCGGCTGATCGAACTTACATGCTCAACAGCCCCGACGAAAAAGTTGAACTGGCCACAAGCGAACTCAACGCGGGCGCGCTGCCGATGAGCAACGGCTTGATGCGCTTGCAGTCGCGCTTCCTCGCCGAGCCTGAACGAGTGAACGAAGTGCTCGCGCACAAAGGCCGGTTCGACACCGACGCGGCTGAAGCAGCGGGTCTTGTCACCTTCGCGCCCGACGATCTGGATTGGGCCGACGAGGTGCGCGTCGCCATCGAGGAGCGCACGTCGCTCTCGCCCGATGCGTTGACGGGGATGGAAGCCAGCTTGCGCTTCGCCGGCCCCGAAACGATGGACACGAAAATCTACGGGCGTCTGACCGCGTGGCAGAACTGGATTTTCCAACGCCCCAACGCCACGGGGCCGCAAGGTGCGTTGACTAATTACGGCAAGCCGACGCAACCGCAGTTTGATTATAAGAGAACGTGAGGAACAGTGGTCGGTGGTCAGTGATCAGTAACAACAAAAGCTGATCTTCACTGACCACCGACCACCGACCACTGCTTATGGAACTATACGAACGCATTCCAAACAACGTGAATCTATCGGAAGATAAGCGGCTACAACGCGCGTTGGAGAAGTGGCTACCGGACTATTTGAACTGGTGGCGCGAAATGGGGCCGGAAGGTTTTCAGGAGAAAGAGGTCTATCTGCGCACCGCCGTGAGCGTCGAAGCCGACGGCTGGGCGCACTTCGATTATGTGAAGATGCCCGATTATCGTTGGGGCATCTTTCTGAAACCGGCCGAGCCTGATGCGCGGATCGGTTTCGGTGACAACTACGGGCAGCCCGCTTATCAAGAAGTGCCCGGCGAGTTTCGCAACGCTTTGCGCCGCATCATCGTCACACAGGGCGACACCGAACCCGCGTCGGTCGAACAGCAACGACAACTCGGCAAGACCTGTCCGTCGCTCTACGATCTCAGAAATCTTTTTCAAGTGAACGTCGAAGAGGGCCGACACTTGTGGGCGATGGTCTATCTGCTGCACAAGTATTTCGGGCGCGATGGGCGCGAAGAGGCCGAAGAGATGCTTGCGCGCCGGAGCGGCAACCCTGATAAGCCGCGCATCCTCGAAGCCTTCAATCAACCTTGCGACGATTGGTTGAACTTCTACTGCTTCACGATGTTCACCGACCGCGACGGCAAATACCAACTCGCCGCGCTCGCCGAATCGGGCTTTGAACCGCTCGCGCGCACCTGTCAATTCATGTTAACGGAAGAGGCGCATCACCTGTTCGTCGGCGAGACCGGCGTGGGTCGCGTCGTCAAGCGCACGGCCGAACTGATGCAGCAAGGCGACGTGCGCGCGCTTGGCGGCATCCCGCTCGACATCATTCAAAGGTATTTCAACTTCTGGTTCTCCTACTCGCTCGATCTCTTCGGCGGCGAGCACAGTTCCAACTCCGCAGACTTCTTCGCCGCCGGTCTCAAAGGTCGCTTCAAAGAGCAGGATCAATACGACGAACACCTCGTCCGCGACGATGTGTTCACGCTCACGGTCATCGAAGACGGCCGACTCGCACAGCGCGAAGTGCCGATGCGCAACGCTTTGAACGAAGTCCTGCGCGGCGAGTACGTGCGCGACTGCGAACGCGCGATGAAGCGTTGGAACAAGTATCTCGAAGACGCAGGCCGCAGCGAACGTCTCTATCTGCCGAGCACGCGCTTTCATCGCCACGTCGGCGAATACGCCGGACACTACTTCGAGGTTGAAGGCCACATGATCACTAAGAGCGAGTTTGAGCACCGCCGCGACGAATGGCTGCCGACGCTTGCGGATCGCGAATACGTCCGCAGCCTCATGCACCCGGTCACCGAACCCGGCAAGATCGCCAACTGGATCGCACCGCCGTCGGCCGGCATTAAGGGTCTGCCGTTCGAGTTCGAGTACGTGAGATTGTAATCCTGTTGGTTATCATGGCCGCGAACCTATCCACCGATTTTACGCGCTACGATCAGAAGTTGGAGTTCATCCTGCGCACCAGCGCGCGTATCTTCGCCGAGAAGGGTTATCACTCGACGACGATGCGCGACATCTCGCGCGCGACGAAGGTCAGCCTCGCGGGGCTTTATTATTACTGCAAGTCGAAAGATGAGCTGCTGTTTCTGATTCAGGACAACTGCTTCGGGCGCGTGCTCGAACGGCTCGAAGAAAGATTGCAGGAGACCGACGAGCCAATCGCGCGGCTGCGGCTCGTGATCGAGAATCACCTGTCGTTCTTCGCCGCCAACATGGCCGAGATGAAGGTGCTCTCGCACGAAGCCGACTCGCTCGCGGGCGAGATGTACGCGCACGTCGCCGGCAAGAAGCAGCAATACACAAAACTCGTCCGGCGGATTCTCGCAGAGGTACAGGCGCAGCACGGCGACGCGCGGCAGAAGCTCGATCTCACCGTCGCCACCTACGCGCTCTTCGGCATGATGAACTGGATTTACAACTGGTACGATCCGCGCGGCAAACTCTCGGTGGGCGATCTCGTGGACAACATCACGCGCCTCTTCCTCACGGGCTTTCTCGCCAACGCCGCGAGCGACGCGCTACAATTCGCGCCGCAGCGCAAAAGGGCCGAACGTTTGAGCGTCTGGCGCGCGCCGCAATCATAGCAAGGTACAGCTCAGTTAAAACATGAACCCATACACGGTCGAGACATACGGCGAGCGCGTCGCAGAGGTTTACGACGACTGGTACAGAGATTACGACGAGGCCGCCATCGGCTTGCTCGCAGAACTAGCGCGCGATGGGCGCGCGTTGGAGTTGGGCATCGGCACGGGGCGCATCGCGCTGCCGCTCGTCGAGCGCGGCGTTGAAGTGCACGGGCTTGATGCTTCGCCCGCGATGGTCGAACGCTTGCGCGCCAAGCCGAACGGCGCACACCTGCCCGTCACCTTCGGCGACTTCACCGAGGTCACCGTCGCAGGCGAATTCGCGCTCATCTACGTCGTCTTCAACACCTTCTTCACCTTGCCCACGCAGGACGCACAGGTGCGCTGCTTCCGCAACGTCGCCGCACATCTTGCGCCCGGCGGCTGTTTTCTGATCGAAGCCTTCGTGCCCGACGTAACACGCTTTGATCGTGGGCAGACGACGCGCGCTGTTAAGGTCACGACCGAAAGCGTCCAACTAGATGTGTCGCAGCACGACCCGATGACACAGCGCGTCGTCAGCCAACACGTCCTGATCACCGATGGTCAAGTCCGTCTCTACCCCGTGCAGCTTCGCTACGCTTGGCCCGCCGAGCTTGATCTGATGGCGCAACTCGCCGGTCTGCGTTTGCGCGAGCGTTGGGGCAACTGGCAGCGCGCGCCGTTCACGTCAGAGAGCGGTAAACATATCTCGATCTATGAGCGCCCCGCTTGAGTTATGGAGACATTGCGGCGCAACATCATTTTCATCGGAGTTGATTAAAGATGGCAGAAGCAAGAGCGCAGGAAGCAGACACAAGCGACAAGCTCGTACAATATCAAGCGCAAGACGGCGTCGCCGTGTTGACGTTGAACGATCCACCGGCGAACACTTACAGCTACGAGATGATGCAGGCGCTTGACCACGCGATCCTCGCGGCGCGAATGGACGAGAGCGTGCAAGTGATCGTCATCACGGGGCAAGGCGAGAAGTTCTTCTGCGCGGGCGCAAACATACAGATGCTCGCAAGCGTGACGCCAGAGTTCAAATACTATTTTTGCCTGCACGCGAACGAGACTTTATCGCGCCTTGAGCAGACGCCGAAACTCGTCATCGCCGCCATCAATGGTCACTGCGTCGGCGGCGGACTTGAGATCGCGATGGCGGCAGACTTGCGCATCGCGCGCAAGGGCGCGGGCAAGATGGGACTGCCTGAGATCACGCTCGGCGTGTTGCCGGGTACGGGCGGCACACAGCGCCTTGTGCGCCTCGTCGGCAAACCGCGCGCGATTGAACTGATGACCACCGGCGAGCTATTCGACTTCGAGCGCGGCGCGGAGCTTGGCCTCATCAATCACATCTACGAAGCCGACACGGGCGCAAACTTTATCGAGCAGGTCAAACTTTACGCGCGCAAATTTACGACACCGGACCGGGCTGCGCGCGCCGTCGGGCGCATCAAGCGCAGCGTCCAGACCGGCGCGGAGCTTCCGTTCGAGTCCGCGCTCGCCTTAGAGCGCGAACTGCAACAGCAACTCTTCCAATCCGAAGACGCGCAAGAGGGCTTAGCCGCCTACGTCGAGAAACGCAAGCCGCAATTTAAGGGGAGATAAGTTTTCTGTTTTCAGCCCCTCGTGCTGCTGACTGAAAACTGAAAACTGAGAACTGTCATGTCCGACCAACATATCGAAGTCGCCGAAGCCGACGGCATTGTGACGATCACTTTGAACCGGCCCGAGAAGTTGAACGCTTTCGTCGGGCGGATGCGGCGCGATCTGGCCGATGCACTGGAACACGCGAGCGGCAACATGGACGTGCGCGTCGTGGTGTTGCGCGGCGCGGGGCGCGCGTTCTGTGCGGGCGGCGACGTGGCGAAGATGGCCGAGTTGATTGAGCGCGAAGACGCGGACGAGTTCGCGCGCATGCTCGGCGCGGGGCGGCGCGTCGTTACGGCCATTAGGCAGATGACGAAGCCGGTCGTCGCTTCGATTAGCGGTGCAGCGAGCGGCGCAGGTTTCAATCTTGCGCTCGCGTGCGATTTGCGCATCGCGGCCGAGTCGGCCACGTTCAGCCAGTCGTTCGTCAAAGTTGGCTTGCACCCCGACTGGGGCGGGACATATTTTCTGCCGCGCATCGTGCCGCCGAACATCGCATGCGAAATGTTTTTCTTAGGCGATGCGATTGATGCGCGGCGCGCGCATGAACTCGGACTGCTGAACCGCGTCGTGCCTGATAATCAACTCGAAGCCGAGACGCGCAAGTTAGCCGAGCGGTTGCGCGCTGCGCCGCCCGAATCAATCGCCGGCGCGAAGCACGCGGTTTACTTGAGCCAGCACGCCGAGCTTGAAGAGATGTTGCAGTACGAGACGGAAGCGCAGTTGCGCTGCTTCCAGACGCCGGAGGCGCGCGAAGGCGTCCGCGCGTTCTTAGAGAAACGCCCACCGCGTTTCATGGGTTAGTTGCTTTTGTTAGCTTACGAACTTGCATGGGATGGTGTTAGTTAATGACGGAAACCCTCGATGAACTACGCAGCTTAACGACGGAAGAATTGATCAGGCGCTATGATGGGCATTCAGCGCGCACGACGACAGACATCAATCACTACTTGCAAGAGTTGGCGCGGCGCGGCGCTGACAGACAGATGCGCACGCTGGTACTCCAGACGTGGGCCATCGTTATCTTGACGGTGTTGACGACAACCCTGACCACGCTCAACGCAGTGCTCGTTGCGCGCACGCTCAAATAGGCGCGCGCGTCAAACACAATGAGATTAGCCAATAAAATCGCGCTCATCACCGGCGGCGGGCGCGGCATCGGGCGCGCCAACGCTTTCGCGTTTGCGCGCGAAGGTGCGCACGTCGCTGTGGTTGCGCGGACTGAAAGCGAGGTTGTGCGTGTCGCCGCAGAGGTCAAAAATGAGTGCGGCGTTGAGACGATGCACGCCGCCTGCGATGTGGCAAACGCAGCAGACGTAGCGCGTGTGTTTGCGCAGGTCACGGCCACATTCGGGCGCGCGTGCGACATCCTCGTCAACAACGCGGGTATTGCCGAGAGCGTGCCATTTGTTAAAACCGACGACGAGTTTTGGCAGCGCCATCTCGCCGTGAATTTGAACGGCACGTTCTACTGCATGCGCGCCGCGCTGCCCGCAATGCTTGAGCGCGGTTGGGGGCGCATCATCAACATCGCATCCATCGCCGGCAAGACGGGCGCGCCTTACATCGCGGCCTACGCGGCGTCAAAGCACGGCGTGCTCGGCCTCACGCGTTCGGTCGCGCTCGAAGTTGCGACCAAAGGCGTGACGGTCAACGCCATCTGTCCCGGTTACGTGGACACGGACATGACCACGCGCGCGCTCGAACGCATTGAAGCCAAGACGGGCCGCTCCGCGACGGACGCGCTCGAAGCGATCAAGCGCATGAATCCGCAGCAGAGACTCGTCATGCCTGAAGAGGTCGCGGCGGTCGCGCTCCTGCTCGCCTCCGACGAAGGGCGCGGCATCAACGGCCAAGCGATCAACGTGGACGGCGGCACGGTGTTGTTTTAGTGGTCAGCAGGCAGCTTTCAACCTTTGGCTGTAGCAAAAGCTGAAAGCTGACTGTTGCCGACTGATAGCTAATCATGGCTTTTGCGTTCATCAATCCCGAATCATTTGGCCGCCCGCGCGGTTATGCGAACGGCGTGCTTGTGCCGGCGGGTGGCGCGTTGCTCTTTATCGCGGGGCAGATCGCTTGGGATGAGCGACAGCAGATCGTGAGCACGGATTTGGTCGCGCAGTTCGACCGCGCGCTGGCGAACGTCATCACGGTCGTGCGCGCGGCGGGCGGCACACCCGAACAGATCGCGCGGCTCATTATCTATGTGATCGACGCGAATGAGTATCGCGCACGCATGCCGGAGATCGGCGCACGTTGGCGTGCGCAGATGGGCCGCCACTTCCCCGCGATGGCGCTGGTCGAAGTTCGCAGCCTGCTCGAAGACGAAGCGCTCGTCGAGATCGAAGGCATCGCCGCGCTGTGAACGGAACGTGGCCGCGTCAGTCGTCAAAGCGGGCGCGGGCGTGTGCGTCGGCTGGCGTTCATCGGTTACTTCTGTGCGCCGCCGACGTGCTTTATGATCGTCTGCCGCAACTCAATTGCGTCCTCCACGCTCAGCCCTAACTCGCCGCGCAGTGCGGTCAAGTCTTTGTCGAGCAGCGCCCCGATTGAGAGTTGGCGCGCGCGCCCGAACTTCTCCGGCAGGGATTCGATGGTAGAAAGCGGCACGTTCTTCTGCCCAGTGCTCAAAAACTTGAGCACCACGTCTTTGAAGTAGTCAGTCTCTGTAAACAGCACGGCGGGCGAGCGCGGGCCGCGGTCGGAGGCGTTGGCGACCAGAGTTGATTTGATCCTACCCATTATCGGCCCGTATAGATCGCCGGGCCGGCTGCCGAGTGGCGTAAAGCTCAAGTGCGTCTCTCGCACGTGCTGTAAATCGGGCGGCACGCCTAGCAACAACTCAGGCGGTTCCGGGCAACCGTCCCGCGACTCGTAGCAGGCAGACAGATGCCGGCTCGTGGTCAGCATTGAAGTGCTCACATGCTGTGTGGCGGCAACTGACTCCGCTTCGCTGCGCATGTGGACGACGTAGTCGCGCGTGAAAATTGACTCTGCGTCCGTCGCCCAGTTGCGCCCCCGCAATTGCCCCGTTACACGCACCGTCCGGTCGTCAACTACGCCGACGTGGTACGCTTGCAGGCTAACGTTTGCGGTCGTGGACGAGCGGTTAGCGGTCTCTTCAACGCCGCCGCCCGGCGCGAAGCGGTCTATCACCCAGCCGTCCGGTGTGTGGAAGGTAGCCGACGGGCTGTCTTCGAGCCGCACCGTCTGCGTCCCCCAGCCAGCGAAGACGCTGCCCGGGGCGAAGACGATGGTCGTGAAGCTTGCGTCGCGCGTCTCGTACTGCGCGGGCTGCCGGTCGTGTGCGACCTGCTCCGGGAAGTGCGCCGTGTCGAGCGACGCCTCGATACACAAGCCCCTCATCGTCGCCGGCCGCGACACCACGAGGACGAACTCCTGCACGCCCTCAATGACGCGCAGACCCAGCGCGAAAGTGCGCCGGTCGGTCGGCTCTTCCAAGAAGGGGCGCGGCAGCATGATGAAGGCGGCCCGATTCGTGCCCGCGTGGTAGCCGGTCAGCAGGCTGTAGAGGTGATCGACGCTAGTGCTGTAGCCGGACGTGAGCCGGCGCTCCGCGCCGCCGCCCACTTCGGTCTCCGACTTGGCCTCGGTTGAACTGCCCCACGTGTGCTGGATGTTGCCTTCGACGTTCCAGCCGCCAGATTGCCCAGCGGCGTATCCGCCCTTGATGCCGACCTGTGTCTCGTCCTTCTGCGTCGTGGTCAGGCCGCTGTCGAGCTTGAGCGAGGAAGTCGAGGCGGTCAGCACCTCGCCGGTCGAGGTGACGGGGCGGACTAGCTCGCGGCTCTTAGGCAGAAAGTCGAGGATGTGCGGGTAGTCGCGGAAGTTGGGCGGGTGCGGCCCCAATGGGAGGATGGCGACGTTGAGGAGCACGCCGTAGCAGCCCCAATACTCTGTGAATACGCGCTCCAACTCCTCTTGCGGCAGATTGGGGAACACGACCTGCGTGCCTTCGCCCTCGCCCTCGCGCGGCTGGTAGCCTGTAATTGAGCACGTGACTTTGACGAAGGCGAGTTTCTGGTTGCATAAGCCCGCTGGCAGGTTCTCGCTCGGCTCGAAGACGGAGAGCGCCAGCGACGACCGCCAGATGTAAGGATATGCGTCGTTGTTGTACGTCACATCCATCATGTCTTGGCTGGCGGCGATTACTTTCCAAGGGATGCTGAGTTCTGGTGTGATGGGATCAGGCATAAGTCACTCCTTGGCCGGTGTGGCCCACTATGGTTGAAATGGGGCGAGCGAGAAACGCTCGGCTGAGGTGAGAGCATCAAAGGGCAAGACTTGGTCTCCCATGAGGGCGCTCATTCTGGACGAAGCGCCGAAGACCCTTCATCTTTCCGGGCCAGTGAACAGTTAAAGCGGGGCGTGCGTGCGGAGGCGCGGGTGACGAAGGGAAGCACAAGTATACTTGCAGTCCGAGTGAAGTCAATGCTAAAGATGCGCGACAGCTTTTTACGTTGCAGAGGCAAACTCTTTACTATGGCCGGCGCGCCAGCCGCCAATAGCCCGCGCTTGACCGATGCTTATGCTGACCCCCAGCACTTTTCTCTACGAGCAAGACGAGGCCGGCGTAGGTTGGATCACGCTGAATCGGCCGGAGCGTCTGAACGCGTTGACGTTCGAGGTCTATCGCGAACTGACCGAGATGTTCGCGGTGCTGCGCACGGACGACAGTGTGCGCGTTGTCGTCATCACGGGCGCGGGGCGCGCGTTCTGTTCGGGCGGCGACGTGCGCGACATCATCGGCGATTTGCAGACGCTCGACATCACCGGCCATCTTGAGTTCACGCGCCTGACCTGCGCGCTCATACGCAACATGCGGCAACTGCCGCAGCCGATCATCGCCTCTTTGAACGGCACGGTCGCGGGCGCGGGCGCGTGCATCGCGCTTGCGGCCGATCTGCGTGTGGCGTCTGAAGCGGCGCGCATTGCGTTTCTGTTCGTCAAGGTCGGCTTATCGGGCGCGGACATGGGCGCGTGCTTTCTGCTGCCGCGCTTCGTTGGTTTGGCGCGCGCGACCGAACTGCTCACGACCGGCGATTTCATCACGGCGCAAGAGGCCGAACGCATCGGTCTCTACAACCGCGTCGTTGCCGCCGATGAACTCGAAGCCGCGACACGCGAATTGGCCGCCAAACTCGCGCGCGGCCCCGCGTTCGCCTTAGCGATGACGAAGGAGTTGCTGAACCGCGAGTTGGAAGTCAGTCTCGATACTGCGCTCGAATGGGAAGCACAGGCACAGGCTCTCTGCCTGCAACACCCGGACTTCCGCGAAGCTTACGAGGCGTTCACAGCGAAGCGCGAACCAGAGTTTAAGCAGTAGGCAGTGGTCGGTGGTCAGTGGTCAGTTAGAACAAGTTTTTACTGACCACCGACCACTGCCTACTAAGCACTGTTCCTATGCCTTCTGATTCATTCAACACCGACACGCCTTTCTTCATGGACGCGCAACGGCGACTGGCGGCGAGTGTGGCGAGTTTCGTATGGCGCGAGATCGAGCCGCACGCGGCGGCGGCCGAAGAGGCGACGGATGAAGACTATCGCGCGCTCGTGGCGCTCCTGGCTGAGGTTGATCTGTTGCGCTATGGGGTGGCGCGTCCGGGCGCGGCGTTCGATCTACGCTCGCTCTGTCTGATCCGCGAGGAGTTGGCCTATTCGTCGGCGCTCGCCGATCTCGCGTTCGTGATGCAGGGGCTTGGCACTTACGCGATCAGCCAAGCCGCGCCGGAGCACGTGCGCGAGTTCTGGTTGGAGCGCGCGGCAACGGGCAAGGCCGTCGCCGCGTTTGCGTTGACCGAACCCGAAGCCGGCTCGGACGTCTCAGCCATACAGACGACGGCGCGGCGCGAAGGCGATGCTTACGTGCTCGACGGGCGCAAGCGTTTCATCTCAAACGCGGGCATCGCAGATTTTTATACGGTCTTCGCACGCACAGGCACGCGTGCAGATGGACGTGCTGAAATTTCAGCCTTCGTCGTCGGCGCGCGCATGCCCGGTTTCTCGGTGCGCGAGCGCACGCGCTTGATCGCGGCGCACCCGATTGGCGAGATCGAGTTCACTTCCTTGCGCGTGCCGGCCGAGAACATCGTCGGCGCTGAAGGCGAAGGCTTTCGCCTCGCTATGCAGACGATGAACACGTTTCGCGCGTCGGTCGGCGCAGCCGCCTGCGGCATGGCCCGGCGCGCGCTCGACGAGACGCTTGCTTACGCGCAACGCCGCCATCAATTCGGCGTCCCGCTCGCCGCGCATCAACTGATCCAAGCAAAACTCGCAGACATGGTCACCGCGCTCGACGCCGCACGCCTGCTCGTCTATCGCGCCGCGCATCTGCATGACACGGGCATCGCGGCTGAAGCAGTGGGCTTGACCGCGAGCCTCACGCGCGCCGCGAGCGAAGCCAAACTCTTCGCCACCGAAGCCGCCTCGCGCATCATTGACGAAGCCGTCCAGATTCACGGCGGCACAGGACTCATCCACGGCCACACGGTCGAACGCCTCTACCGCGACATTCGCGCTTTGAGAATTTACGAAGGCACGTCCGAGATTCAGCGGCTCGTCATTGCACGTGAGTTATTGAAGGAATAAGGGGCGATGAAAATCAACATCATCGGCGGTGGCCCCGCAGGGTTGTACTTTGCGCTGTTGATGAAGCGGCAGCAGGCGGCGCATGAGGTGACGGTGTGGGAGCGGAATGCGCCGGATGATACGTTCGGTTGGGGCGTGGTCTTCTCAGACAAGACGCTCGCGTACTTGCGCGATGCGGACGAGCCGACCTATCAGGCGATCACGCGCGCGTTTGCGACGTGGGACAATGTTGATGTCGTGCATCGCGGCGAGAAGATCACGATTCGCGGCAACAAGTTTTCAGGCATCGCGCGCATCAAGCTGCTGAACATCTTGCAGGCGCGTTGCGCGGAGTTGGGGGTTGACTTGCGCTTTCGCGTAAACGTCGCCGCGCCGGAACGACTCGCCGCCGAATGCGATCTGTTAGTCGGCGCGGACGGCGTGAACAGCGAGGTGCGCGCGCGCTACAGCGCACACTTTCAACCGGAGTTGAGCGTGCGTCATAACCGTTACATCTGGTACGGTACGCGGCAACTCTTTCATGGCCTGACGCTCACCTTTCATGAGACGCAAGCGGGCGTCTTCGCCGCACACTCGTACAAGTTCGACGAGACGACGAGCACCTTCATCGTCGAGTGCGATGAAGCGACTTGGACGCGCGCCGGATTCGAGGCGCAGACCGACGAAGAGACAAGGCGCTATCTCGCCGCAGTCTTCAGCGCAGATTTGCACGGGCATGCGCTTTTGTCGAACAACTCGAAGTGGATCAATTTCCTGCTCGTCAAAAATCGCCGCTGGTCGTACAACAACATCGTGCTCTTGGGCGATGCGCTGCACACGGCGCACTTCTCCATCGGGTCTGGGACGAAGCTCGCGCTCGAAGACTCAATCGCGCTCGCGCGTTGTTTCGCGCATGAACAAACTGTGCTGGCGGCGCTCGCGGAGTTTGAGCGCGGGCGTAAGCCCGTGATTGAAGAGTACCAGCACGCCGCTTACGAGAGTCTGCTCTGGTTCGAGCACGCGCGCGACTTCGTGCACCTCGCGCCGCTCCAGTTCGCTTACTCGTTGATGACGCGCAGCAAGAAGATTGATTATGAGAACTTGAAGCGGCGCGACCCGGAGTTTATCAAGGCCTACGAGGCAGCGATCAGTGGAGCGCGTTTAGCTTTGCCGCCGACGGATGCTAACCCGTCCTGAAATATTTTCACGCCCGCTTCCATATTCAACTGAGAGCCGCGCGAAATAGCACGACCACGCAGCTTTGCTACTTCGCCGGACATTGACAACTTCCGCTCAAGGAGAAAGATAATGGACGAACTCGTCAAGGCCTTAGCCCCCGCCTTTGCTGCCGGCTTCGCTGTGCAACGGCTGTTAGAGATTCTCGACTCGTGGATCGTAGGCAAGATCGGCAGTCCATGGCTCACGACCTACAAAAAGCCGATCCTCGCTACCGTCTCTCTGGCTGTCGGATTTGCGTTCGCCTTTGGCGCACGTTTAAGTGTGTTACAGCCGCTACTGCCGGCGGGCAACACCGTTAATTATTGGGTTGACGGCACGGTGACAGCCTTCGTCGTGAGCGCAGGCACGGAAGGCATTAACTCGATTATGAAGTTCTTAGGGTATGCCAAAGAGAATAAGAAGGCCGTGGCCGCGCAACAAAAGACTACGGCTGATGGACAGATCAAGAAAGTCGATCCGGGCGATGCAACGCTACCGAGCAATTGAGGGTCACGTCATTCGTCAACGCACCACGCGGGCGCAAGCAGCCGACGGTGCCCGTCTGTGCTGAGCGCCACGTCCGGCTCGTCGAGTTCGGTGCGATCCCAGAGCTTGCAGGTCACCTGTTTGTGCGCTTGGTCTAAAGCCTCGCAGTAGTTTGTGTAAGTGCAGCGGCGCACCTCGCGCCCGCGCCCGCGCCTGACTTTCAGAAACCAATCTGGATCGGCGAGCGCTTGCCGCGCCATGCCGATGATGTCGGCCTCGCCGCGTTGCAGGATGCTTTCGGCTTGCTCGAAAATCGTGATGCCGCCGGTGGCGACGATGGGCGTGTCGTGGCCGTCCATATTGACCGCATGTTTGATCGCGGCGGCGAGCGGGACGTTGCGCCCGAAGGGGCCGCGCGCGTCCGAGATGACCGTCGGCATACACTCGTAGCCGCTCTCGCCCGTGTAAGGGTAAGCCGCCTGCCCGACCTTCGGCTGTTGCGCGTCCTCAAACTTTCCGCCCTTCGAGAGCGACAGATAATCGAAGCCTGCGCGCGCGAACTCGCGCCCGAAGTAAACAGCATCTTCGATCCGACTCCCGCCCGCGATCACCTCATCACTGAGAAAGCGCACGCCGACGCAGTAGTCTGTGCCCACACGCGCACGCACGGCGGCGTAAACCTCAAGCGGCAGCCGCACACGGTGCTCGCGCGCGCCGCCGTAGCCGTCCGCGCGATTGTTGCGTGCGGAGAGAAACGAGGCCATCGTGTAGGCGTGCGCGTAATGAAGTTCGACGCCGTCGAAGCCCGCCTCGCGTGCGCGCCATGCGGCGGCGGCAAAAATCTCTGGCAAGACTTGCGGCAACTCGCGTATGTGCGCGAGGTGCGTGTCGGTGACGCGCTCGCGGTAGCCCATGCACAGGGATTCAAGCGCGCGCTCGTCTAAAACTTTTTCGAGCAACTCATCCGGCGCGACGGCGAGCATGGCAAGCACCTGTTGCTCATCAACCGTCAGCCAACTTTCGTCGTTCGTCGCGCCGACGAGCGCGCGCCGGTGGCGCTCATTGAGCGCGAAGAAGCGCGCGAAGAACTTTGCTTTTTCGGGCCGGCGCTTGATCGTGAGGAAGTCTATGATCTGGATCAGCAGGCGCGTGTGCCCAGCGCTTGCGCGCCGGACGGTTTCGACCAACTCGCGGAGACCCGGAATGAAACGGTCGTGGCCGATGCGCAGCAGCGGCCCACTTGGGATGTCGCGCACGCCGGTCGCTTCAACGACGATTGCGCCCGGTCGGCCTGCGGCAAAGCGTCCGTACCAATCGAGATTCTCGCGCGTCACAAACCCATCTGCGGTCGCGCGCCAAGGCACCATTGCCGGCACCCAGGTGCGTTGCGCAAGCGTGAGCGCGCCGACGCGGATCGGCTGAAAAAGGAGCGCGCGCGCGGCTTCATCTGCATCGGGCCAGCGCGCGGCAAGCAACTCGTGCCGGATCGGATTTGCGGGACGCCAAGTCATATCTCTTGTTCGCGCCGGTTCAGTGTAACAGCTTCGACGCAGCGGCGTACAAGACAGAGTTCAAAGTTCAAGGGAAGAGTTTAGTGCTAAATCTTGAACCTTAAACCTTGTACATTGAACTCTGTCTGTCACCCGCACAAGCCTGTTAATTTGACAGCGCCGCGCCGTTGGACGCTTAACCCCGTGGTGCTGCTTGAAGCGAAGTGCTCAACTTTCCGCGAGATGCAGCCACGCTCAGGGCTGGAGACACCGATTCAAGCGATTGTGCTGAGGAGTTGAATGAAGTTGCGCTTGCGTCTGTACTTGATGCGGAGCGCGTCGTGCGTCGTCGTCAAGAGCGCAAGTCCTCGTTGGTCGGCTTAGAACGTCACGCGCGCTGCGAACTGGAAGGCGCGCGGGCCGCCTGAGCCGAAGACGCCGCCCGCAGTTGTGACGGGCCGGCCGAAGCCCGACGAGCGCAGGAAGCCGGGACTTGATGGGTCGTTGCTGTCGCGCACCAGCACGTTCGAGAAGCCTGAGTAGTTCACGTTCGACACGCCCAACACGTTCGTCACGTTGAAGAGATTGAAGACTTCGGCGATAGGTTCGACCTTAACATGTTCGCCTAACTTGAAGGGGCGGGTCACACGCAAGTCGAATGAGTTGAAGCTGTCGTTGAAGCGGGCATCATTGCTGACGAGTGGTAGTGTTTGGCCCGCGACGCCACCGGCTGCGTTGATCTGTTGGATGAAAGCATTCAACTCCGCGCCGGTGTGGAACAGACGCCCGCCGGCATTGCGTTGCAAGGCGGGAAGGCGCGTACTGCCGTCGGGCAGCAGTATGTCCATGGGCACGCCAGAGGCGAGCGTCCAGATCGGCGCGAGGCGGAGACCGAGCGGCGCATCGAAGATGCCCGCGAAGGTGAAGCGATGGCGTTGATCGTTCGGCGTCGGGCCGTATTCGAGTTGCAAGTTGTTAGGATCGAGCGGCCCATTTGCGAAGGGAATCTGATCGTCGTTCGCGTAGTTGAAAGCTTTTGCGAGCGTGTAGGAAGCGCGGAACTGAAAGCCGCGCGCATAGCGCCGCTCGACGCTTACGAGCAACCCGTCGTACTTCGTCTTCACACTCGATTCAAGGTTCTTCACTAGATCGGGGCCGCCGACGACAGGGTTAAAGACTTGCCCGATGGTGCGTCCGATGATGAAGTGCGTGCCGAAGTCGTGCAGGTAATCGGCGCGCACCACGTAGTCGCGTGCGAACCCGCGTTCGATGCCGATGTTGGTCTGCTGCACCGACGGGTTCTGCAATCCGTTGTCAATGATGTTGATGCCGGCTGCGCCTGCGCCGGGCAGGATGAAGCCGTTGAACGGATTGGCAAGCGTCGGCGCAGGCGGCGGAAACTGGCCGCACGCGGGATTGAACAAGCACTGCGGCGGAATGAAGAAGACGTTACCGGCGCGCACTTCAATCGGCAACGCGCGCCCATCAAGCCCGCGTTCGAGCGATTGAATCTCAAGCGTCACGCGGTCGTAATAGATGCCGTAGCCGCCGTGAATGCTCGTGAGATCATCGCGTGAAGACCAGTTGAAGCCGACGCGCGGCGCGAAGTTGTTCTTATCCATCGTGCGCGGGCCGTGCAGGAAAGAAGTGACGAGCGGATTGATCTGCGCGACGCGACTGACGTTCTTCACGTCCGTATCGAGTTCGTAGCGCAAGCCGAGGTTGAGCGACAGGTGCAGCGAGACGCGCCAGTCATCTTGAAAGAAAGCGGCAAAGTAGTTGTTATTCGCGTCGGGGATGATGAGCGGGCGCGTCGGCACGCCGCTGCGCAAGGTGACGGCGAACAGGAGATCGTTATCGTCCACACGCCCGTCGCCGTTGCGGTCGAAGTCTGGAAAGTCTTCGATCAACTCGATGCGCCCTTGCTGGAAGACGCCGAGGTTGAAGTCGGAGTGGACGTTCTGCCATTCGCCGCCGACGGTGAGGTCGTGCGGGCCGCGGATCGTCGTGAGCGTGTCGCTGAACTGAAGCCGACGTTGTTTGGTCTGCTGCGGCACGCGAAACGACGCGCCGTCCTGAATGCTTGGAAAGGTAAGCTGCGGCCCCGGCGTGACGGGCGCAGTCACGTTAGAGAAGGTGCTGTAGCTGAAATTGAAGTCGTTCACATCACGCACAGTGAGCGTGCGCGTGTAGTTGGCAAGGAGCGAATGCGTATGATTGCGGCTCGACTGTCGTTGCGAAGCAGAGCCAATAGAGCGAATCAGCGTGCTCGCCGCCACGTCATCGGCGCGATCAAGCGAGTAGCGGAAGCTGAGATGATCGACATCAGTGGCGAGCCAATCAATCCGATCTGTGCTGAGCAGATCATGCAATGGCGCGGTTGCGAAACTGCGCCGGATCGTGCGTGCGGCGGTGGCGCGCGTGCCGACGAGCACCGCACCGTTTTGGTTGCGATACTCAGCCGAGCCAAAGAACCACGCACGATCTTTTCTAATCGGGCCACCGATTGTGCCGACGTACTGCTCGCGGTCGAAAGGTGGCGTCTGGCCAAAACTGCGGTCGAAAGTGGCGGGCAGACCTTGAAGCTTGCGGTCACGAAAATAGAATGAGCCAGAACCGTGAAACTCGTTCGTGCCGCTCTTCGTCACAATGTTGATGACGCCTGAGCCGGTGCGTCCAAGCCGCGCGTCGAAGCGGTTCGTCGCGACTTGAAACTCCTGCACCGCGTCCTGCGAGATGTTCTGCACCGCGCCGCCGACTACGTCATCATTGATGTCTGCGCCATCCACGGTCACACTGCTGCCCCGACCGAGTTGGCCGGCCGAAGAGATGACGACCGTGTTGGTCTTGGTCGGATCGAAGTTGGGTGCTGGCGCGTTGCCGGGCGTGAGCAAGGCGAGTTCGAGGAAGTTGCGCCCGTTCAAGGGCAAGTTTTCAATCTCGCGCTCATTGATTACTCGATCAACCTGCGATGTGTCTGTATCAACCAGCGATGATAACCCAAACGTATCGTCTATCTGTTCATTGATCACACCGACTTCAAGAGTCAAATCAGAAGTTTGACTCTGGCCAACTTGGAGCAGCAAATCTCTAGCAATTAGTTTTTTGAACCCTTGAGCTTCGACGCTGACCTCATACGTGCCCGGCGGCAAGTTTGATAGCACATAGAAACCTTCGCCGTTAGTCATCGTCGTGCGTGCTGTGCCGGTCGCGGTGTTTGTTGCTTTGACGGTCGCGCCGGGGATGAGCGCGCCGTTCGGATCGGTGACTGCGCCGCGCAGGGTTGCGGCGGTTGGCTGCTGGGCGTGATAGTTGAGCGCACAGCCGAATAAAATCAGGAGACAGGTGGAGACTTTTATGAGATTTTTGCGCATGACCGTTCCTTTTGATAGCTGTTCAGATTAGCCGGAAGATTTCGCGGCTCGCTGGTCGCGCGCCGCCGCAGCCCCCCGCTCTCTACGCCCAAGCGCGGCTCGCAGCCGCTGGACTCTTTCGACTTGGCTAGCGAGACGGGGGCGCGGGTTTAGGGGCCGCCAACTCAAGCACATGCTCCTTCCAACGGGCCGGCGGCAAGGTTTTAAGTTGCGGCAATTCGTTGGCGGCAACAACAAGTTGTTGGATGGCGCGGAGGACTGCAAACTCTACGGCCGCTTTCGGCTTGGCCGCCTGTTCAAGCTCAGCGCGTTTCGTCTCCAACCACTGTGGCGGCGGCGGCGCACCCGTGGATAAATGTTCGAGCGCCTCTAGTCCCGTGATGCCGAGTGTGGCCAGATCACCGGGCAGCGGCGCTGACTCCTGCAAGATGGGCGAACGATTGATCATCAACTCCAGCGCTGGCCGTGCGTCGCGCCAAGCCGTGAAGATTTGCATCAGACTCGTGCGCTGCGTCTGAAAGCGCGGCGCGTCGCTGAGCAGATCATTCACCATCATGCTCACCCGTCGCGCCTGTTCGGCGTCGGCGTGGGCTGCATCAACCAGACTCGTCAGCGCGCTCAGTTGTGTGGTCGGATGCTGCTGGCCGCGGTTGTAGAACTTAACCGGCTCGACCACATCCACCAACACTTTGAGCGGCGCAGTCTCTTCATCGGCCGCGAGGCGGCGCAACATCTTGCCTTGATACGTCCGATGCGCAAGACCCAACTCTTCGAGGCGCATGCTCGTGACGGCCAGACGGCGATACATATCATTAACGTCCGTCGTCTCGCGCGGCGACCAAAGGCGTTCGGCAATCGCGGCGAGGCGCGGCCAGATGCGCGAGTCAATCGTTTCGGCGCTAACGTACTCGCTCCACATGCAGGCTTCGCCGCCGAGCACGCGCGCTAGTTGCTCCGGTGTCATGTCGCTGTTGGCGGCGATGGGGTCAACTAAGTAGTGCTCATCGGTCGGCTGCATGAGATCAAGATAGTAGCCTGAAGAGAGGATGCCTGAGTAGCCTTGCTTAGCGGCCTGCGCGAGCGATGCCTGCCCGCGCCATGATTGCACGACGGTGTCTTTGGGCAAGTCGGGGTGCAGCACCTCGTCCCAACCGATCATCTTCTTGCCGTGCTTCTGAATAATCCGCAAGAGTCGCTGATTGAAGTAGGCTTGCAAGGCGTGATCATCTTTCAACCCGTGCGCTTGCATGAAGGCTTGAATCTTCGGGTTGGCGTTCCACTGCTTGCCGTTCACCTCGTCGCCGCCGATGTGCAGGTAAGCATCGGGAAAGAGCGCGGCCATCTCGCCGATGAAGTTGTCGAGAAATTTGTAGAGCGCTTCGCGCGTCGGGTCCATCGCGGGATCGAAGATGCCCCACTGGCGCTCGATCTCGTAGGGGCCGGGCGCGCTCGCCAGTTCGGGATAACCGACAAACCAAGCGGTCGTGTGTCCCGGCATATCAAACTCCGGCACCACGCGTATGCCGCGCTGGCGCGCGTACTCGATGACGTCGCGCACCTGCGCCTGCGTGTAGTACAACCCGTCCGAGCCAAGCAGATGCAGCTTCGGATACTTGCGACTCTCGACGCGGAAGCCCTGATTCTCAGTCAAGTGCCAGTGAAAGACGTTGAGCTTGACTGCGGCCATGCCGTCGAGGTTGCGCTTGATGACTTCGATGGGCGTGAAATGGCGAGCGGAATCAATGAGCAGCCCGCGCCAAGGAAAGCGCGGCTTATCTTGAATGGAAACGGCGGGCAGATAGTAGCCGGTGCGGTCGCCTTCGAGGAGTTGCAGCAAAGTCTCCAGCCCGCGCAATGCGCCGACCACCGTGGGTGCTGCGAGCCGCGCTTGCCGGTCGGAAACATCGAGCGTATAGCTCTCGTCTTCATCAACGGCGGGGATCGACTTGCCCGGCCCCTTAGTCTGTACGAGCAACTGCGCGCCGCTCTCATCTGTTGCGCGGCCGGGCGCGAATGTTAGGCCCGTGCGCCCCTCAAGCCGCCACAACGCGCGTTCAATGCCGGCGCGCAGACGTTCATCGCTGAAGCCTGTCGTGGCGACGCGAAAAGTTTTATCTACGGCGAGGCGGCCTGCTTGAAACTGCACGCGCGCAGGCACGGGCAGCAGATTGTGCTGATGCGCTTGTGGCGCAGATATGTCCTGCGATCGGACGTTGACGGTAAACGCTAGGAGCAGCAAGAGTGCAGTTAATTTATGAGCCATCGTGTTTAGTTATCTGCGTGCGGGTCTCTGGGTGCGCGCCGATGCGGCTTGCAGCGTGAACCTGTCCGAGAGATTGCCGACTAAGACATCGAAATCGCCCGGCTCGACGGTCGCCCGGTTGTCCGCGCCGATGAACGAGAGATCATCGCTGCGCAGCATGAAAGTGAGCGTGCGGCTCTGCCCCGGTTCAAGATAGATTTTGGCGAAGCGTTTGATCCGCTTGCCGGCCGGCGTGATGGAGGCCGCTACGTCGCGCACGTAGAGCAAGACTGCATCCTTGCCGGCACGCTGCCCCGTATTCGCCACCGTCACGCTCACGCTCACTTGCCCGTTCATCGGCACGGTTTTCGGGCTGACTTGCAGGTTGCTGTATGCGAACGTCGTGTAGCTCAAGCCCTGCCCGAATTCAAACTGCGGATTGAACGCGGAGTTGCCGAAAGAGGTCTCTTCGGTCTCGAACAGTTTGTGATCGTAGGTCAGCAGCCCGTTCGGCGTGCGCGGGTAGGTAAAGGGCAGACGGCCCGACGGATTGTAATCGCCGAAGAGCACGTCCGCTACAGCGATGCCGCCTTCGTTGCTCGGATTGTAGGCCAGCAAGATCGCTTGCGCCCCGTCGGCTATCGCGTTGATGATGCGCGGGCGGCCTTCGACCAGCACGAGCACGACGGGCTTGCCGGTGGCTTCGATTGCTTCAGCAAGTTTCAATTGTGGCGCGGGGAGCGTCAGGTCGGTGATGTTGCCGGGCGTCTCCGCATACGAGCCTTCGCCGAGACAGAGCACGACCACGTCCGCATCGCGGGCAGCGCGCACAGCCGCCGCGATGTCAACCTCTTCATTCACGTCGGTCGGCGTGTTGTTCGACGAACTGCCGGGCGGGCGCGTGATCCTTGTGCCCGGCTCATAGCGCAGGCGCTTGCCGACCTGCGCTTCAATCGCTTGCAAGATGGTCGGCCGGTCTTTCGGGTAGAGCGACTCTTCCGAGCCTTGCCAGACATACGTCCAGCCGTTGTTGAGCGAGACGAGCGAGTTCGCGGTCGGCCCCGTCACGAGCACTTTGCGATCTCTGGCGAGCGGTAACAGGCCATTCGTGTTCTTCAAGAGCGTCAGCGACTCGCGCGCCGCCTGCAAGCTCACCGCGCGCGCGGCGTTCGTGCCGATAGATGCTTTCAACGCCGGATTCGGCAGCGCGTTTTCAAACAAGCCAAGCTCAAACTTGACGCGCAGGATGCGGCGCACGGCTTCGTCTATGCGCGCCATTGGCACTTTGCCTTCCTTGACGAGCGCGATGAGATGGTCGGCGAAACTGTAATCGCTCGGCACCATGCTCATGTCTATGCCAGCCATCACGGCCATGCGCGTCGCTTCCCTTTCATCAGCCGCGACCTTCCACTGCGTGACCAGTTTTTTGATGTCCTCCCAGTCGGAGACAACGAAGCCTTGAAAGCCGAGTTCGCCGCGCAGAATGTCGGTCAAGACGTGTCGGTTGACGTGACCGGGCGTGCCGTTGATCTCGGCGGAGTTGACCATGATGGTGCGCGCGCCTGCGTGGACGGCCGCCGCAAAGGTCGGCAGGAAATACTCGCGCAAGTAGTTCTCCGGAATCCACGCGGGCGTGCGGTCGCGGCCGTCAAGCGGAAAGCTGTAGCCCATGTAGTGCTTCAAGCTGGTGGCGACATGAGTTGACGCGGAGACATCATCGCCCTCCATCCCGCGCACGAAGGCCACGCCCATCACTTTGGCCAGATAAGGGTCTTCACCGAACGTCTCCCAGAAGCGCGGCCATAAGGGCTGGCGGCCGATGTCGAGCACGGGCGAGAACGACCAAGGGATGCCGGCGGCGCGCGTCTCCGCGCCGGAGATTTCGGCGGCGCGTTGCATCAAGAGCGGATTCCACGTCGCGGCCATTCCGATCTCTTGCGGAAAGAGCGTCGCGCCTTGCACGTAGTTTGCGCCATGGATCGAGTCAATGCCGTAGATGACGGGAATCCGCAGGCGCGTCCGCTGGCTCGCCCGTTGAATCTGGCCGATGATCTCGTGCCACTTCTCCACGGGCAGCGCCTGATCCTTCACGTTCAGGATCGAGCCGACGCCGTACTGCACGACGGCCTTCTCAAGTTTGGCCGGATCAATTTGGATCGTCTGATCGCGGCCCGTGCTGATCATGCCGATCTCCAGTTGCGTCATCTGCCCGACCTTCTCCGCCAGCGTCATGCGCGCAAGCAGCGCCTCGATGCGGCGCGTGTTATCACGCGCGGGTTTGGATGCGTGCAGCGCCGTCTGGAAGAAAGCATCGCTGTCCACGACGTCGTCGGTTACAGGCCCTCTGTCGTCCGTAGTTGCTGCCATAATTGGTTGGGCTGGTAGGCAAAGGGTCTGCCAACACAAGGTGGTTGCCAGCGCCAGAGCTATTTTTCTCATAGCAATCGGCCGGGTCCTTAAAAGGAAGATTGAGTGCAGGAGCTGTGCCCCCATTCTCTTGTATGCGTCCGTTTTGTTCAAGCTTTATTTTGCGCGGATGGGGCGTAAGGTACGGACGTACGCTGTGCATCGGCTGTCTCTAGTTGTTGCCTAGAATTTAGAAAGCATCCACGAGCGACCGCACGTGAAGCTGCTGCCGGAAGTCTGCGAGTGCGAGCCGCCCGCGCGGGCGGAAGTCAACCGAGCGGGGCTGGCCCGGTAGCAGATCGAAATAGTTGTCAGAGAAGAAGCCGTCGCCGCGCGCCAGCGAAAGATAGACGGCGCGGGCAAACCTGTCGGTAGTCAGTGTGACCTTAAAGCCGTGCGGCGTCGGCGCAACGGCCGTGCTGATCTGCGGGCGCGGCAGCGCGAGTTGTTTGAAGGGCTGAAAGAAATATTCATTGCTGGCGACCTCGCGCCCGTTAACCAATAGCTCGCAGTGTAAGAACAGATTCTTTGTGTCCCGCCCCTGAAGCAGGCCCGCTCGCGGCTGGCTAAAATAAGACTTGCTTTGCAGCGCCGCGACCCGCACGTCTGTCTTCATGTTGAGCAGCGTGTGGCCGGCAAAATCCATGAGACTGACGACCAGTTGGGCCGGCGTCTCGGTCGGCCGATCTGAGACGATGTAGAAATTAATGTTGCCGGCTTCGACGTGCGGGCTGACGAGCAGGTCGCCGTAGAAACGGCGGGCGTAGTATTGGAGTGCCTTCCAACGGCCGAAATAATCTATGCTCGACCAAGAGGCGACGGGCCAGCAGTCGTCAATCTGCCAGTAGAGCGACCCCATGTTGCGCGGCCTCGCGCGCCGCCAGTGCTCCGCGCCGACCTTGATGCCTTCGGCTTGCAGGACCTGACTGACGTAAAGAAACGAGGTGAAGTCCTTCGGCACAGGATACTCGCGGAGCATGTATTCGCGGATCAGTTGATTGCCGCGCGGGTGCTTCTGATGCGCCAGCATGACCGGCGACTGTATGTCTTGATCTGCGGGCAGCGTGTAGGCGTTGACGGTCTCAAGCTGCGGGAAGGATTGAAAGCCGTATTCGCTCATGAAGCGCGGCCACTGTTTCTCATAGTCCGTGAAGGGCAGCGCCGCATGCCAGACACCCCAGTAATGCACATCGCCCATCGTTTGCGAGTCGGGATCAGCTTCTAAGTTAGAACTGGGCGAACTGGGCCAATAGGGTCTTGATGGATCGAGCGCGGCGCAGACTTCAGGCAGTACGCCGTGAAAGATTTTCAGATAATCGACCCAAAGCCGTGCGGGCAAGTTCTGCTTCCAGCCCCAGTGCTGCCACGCGGTCTCGATCTCATTATTGCCAACCCAGATGACGATACTCGGATGGTTGCGCAGCCGCCGGACGTTATCAGTGGCCTCCTGCCGGACGTTATCCAGAAACGCCTGCTCGCCCGGATACATGCTGCAAGCAAACATGAAATCCTGCCAGACTAGAATGCCAAGCTCGTCGCAGAGATCGTAGAAGTCGTCCGCCTCGTAGATGCCGCCGCCCCAGACGCGCAGCATGTTCATGTTCGTATCGTGGACGGATTGGATGAGTTGGCGATAACGCTCTCTGGTGATGCGCGTCGGAAAACTGTCGGCCGGAATCCAGTTGCCGCCTTTAGCGAAGACGGGCACGCCGTTGATCACAAACTCGAAGCTCCGCCCCCACTCGTCCGCCTGTTGCCGCAACTCTAACGAACGCAGGCCCACTCGCGTCGTAGCCTGATCGATCTGCACGCCGCCGACAAACAGGCGGGCGCTGAACCTATAGAGCGGTTGCGCGCCGAGACCATTAGGCCACCAGAGTTGCGGCTGGTAAATGACATAAGGTAAGGCGAACTGATTCACGCCCGCGTGGAGTTTGACTTGGGCACGCGCGACGGTTGCGTGATCTTTCGCCACCCGCTCGATGCTGAGTGTCGCTTCCATGTCCTGCGCCGCCACGACTTCGACCGCGGCCGTGAGTTGGGCCTGATCGCGGGTCAGTTCGTCTTGTTTGATGTGCAGGTCGCTCAGGCGCGCGCTGTCCCACGCTTCGAGCGCGACCGAGCGCCAGATGCCACTCGTGACAAAACGCGGGCCCCAGTCCCAGCCGTACTGGTACGGTGCTTTGCGCGTGTACGGGCTGGTCTTCTCGCCCTGATCGTTTGAAGCGGGCAGTTGATAGTCGAGCTTCGCCATGACGGGCAGCACTTCGTTGATGGGCGAGCGGAAGCGTATGCGCAGAGTGTTCGCGCCCGGCCGCAGAGCGGACTTGCAGTCCACGCGCCACGTGCGAAACATGTTGTCGGCGTGCAGGAGCGATTGCTCGTTGAGAGAGACATCGGCGTAAGTGTCCAAGCCCGCAAAGACCAGTTCGAGGTGCTGGCGCTGGAGCAGAGCAGGCGTGACGTTGAAGGTCGCTTGATACTCCCAATCGGTCTTGCCGATCCATTGCAGCCGTTGCTCATTGTCTCTGTAAAAAGGATCGCCGATCACTTTGTTGTTCAGTAGATCGGTGTGCACACAACCCGGCACCGTCGCCGGATACCACACGTCCTTGCCCACCTCATGAAACTCCCAGCCATCGTGCAACGGAATGATCATTTTCGCGGCCATGTTCATCGGTGCGGGTGACTGCGCATAAGTGCTGCATAGCGCTAATAGAAGGAGGGCGGGCAGCGACCAGCGCAACGATCTTCTCTTTGACTGATCTTGTTTCGCGCAACTCATTGCTTTGCGATTGGCTGTGATCGCTGTCATCAGGCTTGGCTGACGGCGCCGTCGAGTGCATGCGCCGGCGCGGTTTCATCGGTCGAGCGCGCGGCGCAGAGCGCAGAGAGGCCATAGAAAATGGCGGCCACGAGTAACAGATATTGAAAGCCGAGCAGCATCGAGCAGTTCTCGACCAGCCCGCCCAGCATCGCGCCGGCGATGTTGAAGCCGAAGGCGCGATCAGGCGCGTGCGCGCGTTTGAATGAAGCGGCGAAGATGACCCCGGCGCACAGGACGGGCGAGAAGACCAACAAGCTGGCACTGATGATCTGCAAGCTGCGATTCAGCCCCAGAAAGAGATCGAGCGGGACGAGACTGTTCAGCAGCAACGTCATAAGCAGCCCGACATAATAAGGCCACAGGCGTGCTGGCTGGAGTTTGAGCGTCCACAGGTTTGCCAACAGGATCATCACCAGCACGGCGAAGAAGACGACGGAGTTGACCAACCACGTGCTGCCGAAGAGCAGCGCCATGACGACCACCGCTTTCGTCTCGATGAGCATGAAGCCCGCGCCGAGCAAGAACATCTGCCCGTAAAAGGCCCAGCCTTGCCTGCGCCCCCGTTGGCGCGGCCGAAACAGAAGCAGGAGCAGGAGCGCAAGCACCGCCATAACGGCCATGCCGCGCAGTGTCAGCGTGGGGATCATGGGCCGGCGCAGATAGAGGAACGGCCAATCATCTGTGGCCGTGCGTAAGTCGCCCTCCGGTGGCAGTAGGCGCGAGAGGCCGAACTGCTGCCAAGGGTTCTCGCTTTGCGCCGCGCTGGCAGACTGCGGCCAGCGCGCACGGTCTGCCGCGCCGGGTGTGTTGAAGCCGTTCGGCGTGTCGGGGCCCGGCGACTTGTCGCGGCGCAGCCAATACGCCGTCTGAGTCTGAAACGCATTGCGCAGGGTGGCGATGTCGCCGGCGAAGAAGATGGTGAAGTCGCCGAAGTTGGCCTGCTCCGGCTCGATTACTTCGCGGTAAGGCAGCGTCAGCACGAGCGTGTTGCCAGTGCCGAAAACTTCCTCCAAGCCTTTCTGCAAACGCGCCACGATCCAGCCCTGACGGAAATAGTTGTAGATGATGAACTGCCCGCCGGGCTTGAGGTGGCGGCGCACGTCCGCGAAGGTCTGGCGCGTGAACAGGTAACTTTCCAATCGGATATTACTGTAGCCGCTATGCAGGACAAGCGAATCAACGAGCGCGTAGATGACAAGGTCGTACTTGCGCTCGGTGGCGCGCAGAAAGTTGCGCCCGTCGTCCAGATGAATCTCAACACGCGGGTCTTGATAAGGATGATCCGGGTGATACGCGCGGCCGAGCCGGTAGATCGTGGGATCGATCTCGACCGCGTCCACGTGCGTCGCGCCCCACTGCAAGGCACGGCTCACGTCGTTGCCTGAGCCTGCGCCGATGATCAGCACATCGGCGAAAGCGGGTCGGCCCGCATCGCGGTTCAACAAATGCGGCAGGGCGTAAGCCGGAAAGGTCGTCTCCCTTGAGACCATCTGCTGATGATAGACAAGGTTGACGGAGAGCGAACGGTTCTGCGCCTCGTAATCAATGCGATAATAGGGCGACCAGAACTGTTGTGTGGCCGCCTGCCCGTCGCGCGTCATGAGGTGCGGCGTGTAAGCGGCGAGCCAAGGGAGCGCGAACAACACGAGCGCCATCGCAGGGGCCGCGCCGCGCCGTGTCCAACGGAGGGGCTTCTCTGATGAGAGAAAAAAGAGATAGCCGAGGCCGACGACAACCAACAGAAACCACCAGAAGGGCGACAACTCAAACCACGAGCCGGCGGCAAACAACACGATGCCGGCAATGCTGCCACAGATGTTCCATGTGTAAGCTCGCACGCGGTCGGGCAAGCGTGTGAGCGCGCGGCCGAGTTCTTGACCCGGGCCAACAAATGCGAGCGCAAGTACGAGAAAGAAGAAGCCGCCCAGGACTTCGATGGGGATGACAAAGTGCGAGAGGTCGCGGCTGTGATATTCGGTGCCGAAGAACACAAGTTGAGGTGCGGCCTGATGGCCTACGTCCAACACGCGCTCGAACGTACTGCTTGCGCTTTCGACGAGATAAGCCGCAGCCAAGGCAATGGATAGCAGGAGCGGCGTCCACTTCAAATAGTTGCGCCGGTGTTTGGCAGCGAGGCAGCCGACTGACATGCCCAAAAAGCAAGCGAGTAGCACCGTGTTGGTAAAGAACGTCAGGAAGAGCACGTGCGCCGGAAACCAGCGAATGCAAGCCAGTTCGAGGAAGAGGATCAGCAGACTGATGAGAAATAGCTCTGCGCCAGCGCGTGCGGGCGAGACGATTCCGCGTTCCTGCCGCGTGCTAGCTGGATTATGATTGCGCATCAACTCTCTGCTTCCGGGCGGCCCGGCAACATGCAGACCGAAAAGTTCCCAGATCATCCGCATCGAACCGGTTATCGCGCCCGCACATTGGGCCGACTTTTATACGGACGCGATCAAGCACATCCAGCCGGGCGTCACCGAAATCGTCGTGCATCTGGCTTATGACGACGAAGAGATGCGCGCGATCACAATCGATCATCCGAACTGGGGCGCGGGCTGGCGGCAGCGCGATCTAGAGTTCTTTACCAGCGACGCTTTCCGCCGCTTGCGCGCAGAGAATCAGATCAAGCTCATCACTTGGCGCGAGATCGGGAAGCTAGTGCGCCGCTAACATCCAGTCGGCGGCGTGATCATTTTGACGGCGGCCAGATATTTCAGTTGCCGCTTGCCTTGCGCAGCTTGTCCGCTTCTTTTCTGAGCCGGGTGCTCAGTTTAATGACCTGTTCCAGATCGCGTCTGGCTTGGACCGATTTCTGCGCGTTCACTACGTTGAGATTCGTGAACATGGGATTAGAGACAAAACTGTGGATGGCCTTATCGAGCGCAGCCAGCAAGGACTTCACATCCTGCGGCTCCGCCGTCTGCGGTTCCTTTTCGTCCGACCCCTTTGCTGCTGGCTGCTTTTCGGCGGGTGCCGAAAACATATTGGCTTTGAGCCGCACGGCCCGCTGCCTTATTTCATCTGCCGCCGCCGAAAGACGTTTGTATTCGAGCGGGCTGCTGGCAACATCGGTCTGGAGAACATCATTGTTGATGATCTGAATCTGCTCGAAATCCTCTTTGATGGACGGGAAGCGCGGAGCCGAGTCTTTGTTCTCAGGCTTCTCGGCCTCACGCTTGACTCGTTCCAACTCATCTGAGCGTATTTTATCTTCAGTTGCTCTGTCTCGTGGGTTTCCCGTCGGGATGCCACCTGGCGGTTGCTGGGCTGCGGCGGCCGACAACAGCATTGATGTGATGGCGGCGATGGCCGCTAGGAAGAGTCGGCTATTCATGCCCTCTGGCCTCCGGTTAAAGGTTGAGCCTGAGGTGCTATCGTAAAAGCGAAATAAGCGGGTGGCAAGTCTTTTATGCTAGCAGGGCTGGCCGAGCGGTTGGGCCGTGAGGCGGCGCGCCATGCAACCTCAGGAGGCGCGCAATGGATGGAGCGCAATGAGCGTGATCGTGGTGGGCGTGCCGTTCTCGACCCCGACCTTGAGGAGCGCTTGGTAATATCTCGGCGGGCCATCCTTCCCACCTAGTTGCTGTAGTCCTTGGGTAAGAGTGGCCAAGTGGTTTCTGGTGGTGACAAACTCGGCCGCCGCTTCTGTGCCTTCACTATAGATGCCGGCCAAGATCATCACATCGTTCTCGCCAGAGATGTTCGGCCTCACAGTGACGAGCGCGTAGTCAATCTTTAGCTCGCCAGTCTGCTCGTTGAACTGTGGTCTGTATTCGCGCTCCTCGCCGGCTTGGGGCTGGTGATTCTCGATGGTCGCCGAGTAGGTATAGACGAAGCTTTCGTTGATCGGCAGTTTGCGTGACCATTCGTTGACGTAGATGCTGCCGAGCAGAATGACGTTACGGTATTTCAGATCGGCAGCACTTACTTGCCGGCTTTGCTTGAGCAGAATCTCTTTGTGCGCCGCGCCAAAAAGACCCGTTAGGCGGTATAGCCCGATGGCCTCGCCCATCCCTGTGTACATGCCGAGCGAAGGGATAAGTTGTGGCGCATCGGTCTCAACCCACTGCCCTTTAAATTCCGGCGCATTAAACATCGTGCGCGCTTGGTCATCATTAAGCCGGATGGCGCGCTGCGCCAGCACATTTGGATCGGCCTTGTTGACAAACCGATAGACGGCCGGGTTGCTTAGTACGAGCAGAGGCGGCTCAGGATCGTTTATGAATGCGCCCCAGACGGTCCTAATTTCGTCAGCGTCAATGAGCGACTGCGCGGGTGCCGCCGCGCGGCGCAATTCGCGGTTCGAGAGTGCCAACACCAGCACCGCCACCACGAGGGCGACAATAATGACACTTAAGACCCACAGCCGGATCGTCTGTGTGTGTGCTACAGGGGCAGGGACAACACTCGTATGAATGTCAGAGGTTGCTGCCAGCAAGTGATCGTCCGGCGCTTGGTTGTGCGCAGCAACGGCATGACTGACCGCAAGCTCTGGCTGCGCCTCGGGACAAGCGTAGGTGAAGACCGGATGATAGTGTCCCTTGGGCAGGTCAATTACAATCTGGTCGCTTTTTCCTTCGGTCGCATAATACTCCTGTAGCTTTGTGCGCAGCCGTCCCGCCTGCACACGTACTACCGAATCTATGCGCGGGTCATAATCGCTATTGCGTCCGAAGACCTCCGTAGCGATGATGTACTCTTTGAGTTGTATCTCCTGCTCGGCAACCGTCCTCTCAACAACGAAGCGGAGGAACGCCTTTAGACTCTCCGAATGCTGGAGGGTGCGACTCTGAAGGAGTCTCTCTAACTGTTCGAGCTTCTGTTCTTTGTCTAACTGCATACTCTTAGGGTTGGAAAGTTAAGTATGCCGACGGTAGAGGATTATAAACTCAAGGCTTACTTTTCAACAACCGGGAAGCGGTCGAGCAACTATAATCCTAGTCTTCCGGTGAAGTCTGACAGCAGATTCGGTATTTTAGCCATGTAACGAGTTACATTCATCGTGTAACACCGCGCTTCTCTTTACCTGTTATGTAGGTTGAAGCGAAGCATCTTACCGTATCATACAGGCCGTAACTTACGAGCGGCGAAAAATTTCTATATAGTCCATCCGGCCATTAGTCCGCCCATTAGTCCGAGTGATATTGCCCTCAACATTAAGCGTTGCTGCTGTAATGCGACTATGCTGCGAGCGGACAGCCAACTTAGGTATTGTAACTGATCTGAAATTGTACTAGGATGCGACTGCTGACGAGCAGCACTTCTCCAATTAAACTAACTGAACGAACAAGCCTTAGCATCGTCAAGCGTTATCACGGTCGTGAAGATTACTTACCGCACGTTTGGCTAAAATATGCGACGAGTAGCTAGTCCTCTTGCAGAGGTTGTTTGGCCAAAACTTTAGCGCGTCCATGCATGCCACACTTCTCCTGCTCGCATTGAGTCATTGGCTCTCGTATGTGGCCTAGGCAGTCCAAAAGAAGCTCCGGGAGGATGTTCTTATGGGTAAGATAAGTCCATGCCAGAATCTGATATCCCTTGCAAGCGACGCCAAGCGGAGTGTGCTGCCAGCCAGATGGTTACTGTTAGCCTTGGTGCCTTGCTTGATACTGGTTTTCGCGCTGCCGGCTTTCGCGCAAAAATCCTCCGGGCAGATCAGCGGCATTGTGCTTGATCCCAACGGTGCCGCTATCCCGGACGCGACAATTACTGTGACCCAGGTCGGCACTGGACTGACGCGCGAGGTGAAGACCAGCCAAGACGGTAATTACACGGTGACGGACCTGCCTATTGGCACTTATCGCATCAATGTAACCCAGACCGGCTTCAAAGAGTCTGTGGTCGAGAACGTGACAGTAAACGTGGCCACGACCACCCGGCAAGACGTAACGCTGCAAGTCGGCGCGATCGGTGAGAAGGTTGACATTGTGGCGAGCGATATTCAGGTTGAGACGCAGACCGGCACTGTCGGCAGCGTCATTAACGGGGAGCAGGTGCGCGAGTTGCCGTTGAACGGCCGCAGCTTTGTACAACTCACCCAGTTGCAGCCGGGCGTCTCGCCGGCCTCAAATTTCGATAGTAAGAACAAGGGGCTGTTCTCCGGCGTTGACTTCTCCGTCAACGGGAATAATACGCAAAGCAATCTGTTCCTGACCGATGGTGCGCATAACACCGACACGGGTTCCAACCGGACTATCCTGTTATACCCATCCATCGAGGCCATCGCCGAATTCAAGATGCTGCGCAACAGTTATGGCCCTGAATACGGGCAAGCCTCCGGCGCGATCATCTCCATTGCGACGCGCGGCGGCGAAAACCAATTCCACGGCAGCCTCTTCTACTTCGGGCGCAATGACAAGTTGAATGGGCGAGATTTTTTCGCCACCAGCAAGGACAAGCTGCGGCGCAACGATTTCGGCGGCTCAATTGGCGGGCCGATCAAAAAAGATCGCGTCTTCTTCTTCTACTCGCAAGAGTTCAACAAGGAGATTCGGGGCTTTACGCGCTTCGGCAGTGTCCCGACGGCTTTAGAGCGGGCCGGCAACTTTACCCAGCCGCGCATCCTGAGTAATGGAAGCTCCTGTAGCCCGCCAGCCATTGGTAACGGGCGACCCGGCTCTGATACGCAGATTATTCCACAAGGTAGTCTTAGTCCGGCGGGCCAATTGCTTGTCCAACTATACCCCTCGCCAAACCTTGCTTGGTCGCCCAGTTCAGGTAACTGCAACAACTGGAGTCAATCCACGAATGCGCCGATCAACTTCCGTGAAGAGAACGTGCGCATAGACTACAGGCTCAGCAAGTCGCACCAAATCTTTGGACGCTACACACAAGATCACTGGGACAACCCGGCTCCACTCTTGCTTCCGGCCGGTCTCTGGGGCGACGATCCCTTCCCCAGCGTGGAGAGCAGTTGGGCCCAGCCCTCGCGCCAGACAGCCATCAAGCTAACTTCGACGCTGGCAAACGCCGCAATCAACGAAGTTCAGTTCTCATATTCAGCTAACCGGATCGACGTTGTCCCCGGCATCGGTGGCGCGCTCAACAGTTCGATCAAGGCGGCGATCCCTAGCTTCTTCCCCGAAGGCAATAAGACCTACGGGGCGAATGATCCGCACCCGGTCTTCTGGGGCGGCATCGCGCCCTTTAACAGCAACAGAGGGCCCGACCTCTGGAGTGCTGCGCCGTTCCACAACGCGCTCGATATTTACTCGATCAGAGACGACTTCTCGAAGGTGCAGGGCAATCACACCTTCAAGACCGGCTTCCTGTTTGATACGGCGCAAAAGGCCGAGGACACGGGCGGCTCGGCGGCCTCTGAAGTGCCGCAGTTCTGGGGCGCTTGCTGCGCTAATAACTCTGGGAACTATCTGGCCGACGTGCTGACCCGCGGCAGCCAGTTCGGCTATGCTGAGTCCAACCTAGAGCCGCATGCGCGGATTCGTTACAAGAACCTCGAGTTCTACGCGGGCGATACTTGGCGATTGCGCTCCAATGTGACGTTGGAGTTGGGGGCGCGCTGGTCGTTCTTGCGCGAGCCATATGAAGCGAGTGATAGGATCAGTGCTTTCGATCCCAGATTCTATGATCCGACGCGGCCGTCATCTGATCCCTGTAATGGGCTGGTCGTCCCGGCAGGCAATCCTTGCTCAAGCATTGTGGGTGCCAGTACGCCACACATTGGCGTCAACCGGTCGCTGCGCGCCAACAACAATCATCTGATCGCGCCGCGTCTAGGGGTGGCTTGGGATGTCTTCAAGAATGGTAAGACGGCGTTGCGCGCAGGCGTCGGGCAGTTCTTCCAGCGCGAGCGCGTAGGCCCGCTCCTTGGGCTGGCAGGAAACGTACCGTTTGTCGTCGGCGTCAGCGGGACACGGACGTTGGATGCGGGGACGATCAATATTGACGGGCCGCCTAATGGCTCGCCGAGCAGAGCGTGGGACCCGTCGGACAAAGTGCCTAACACTTGGCAATGGAACTTAACGGTTGATCATCAGTTGTGGAAGGAGGGCGTGCTGGAGGTTGGTTATGTAGGCAACCGGGCCGTGCACCAGTTGACCAACTTTGATGTCAACCAGCCACTGCCGGCCAACCGGCCCGCAGCCGCCTTCCTACAGAACGCGAATGCGCTCCGGCCCTTCTCTAACTTCGGTAACATCCTTGAGTGGTCGCGGTCTGGGACGGCCTCCTACCACTCGCTGCAAATGATGTTCAAGACTAGGCTGACCAATAGGTCGCAGTTCCAAGCCGCTTATACTTGGTCACATTCAATCGCGAATGCGCCGTTGGATGATTCGAGCGGCGGGCAGAGCGCCAATACGCGGCTGGATACTTACAACGGCCGGCTGGAGCAGGGCAATTCCGGGATCAATCGCCCGCACATCTTCGTCGCGAACGCCATCTTCTATCTGCCCACCTTGAAGAAGTCGAATGGGCTGATGCGGACTGCCTTAGGCGGTTGGGAGTACGCGACGATTGTCACGCTCAGTTCCGGCTCGTCGCTGACGCCGAATATCATCAACGGCAGTATCTCTAACCTGCCGGGCGGCCTCTCCGGCATTGCCACTAACACGGCGAACGAACGGCCCGACCGCGTGCCCGGCGTGCCCTGCATCCTTGACAACGGCGACCCGACGCAGATTCTCAACCCGGCGGCCTTTACGCTGGTCGGGCATAGGATCGGCACGCCGGGTAATTCGGGGCGCGGCGTGTGCCTCGGCCCCAGCACTAAAAACTTCGACATGTCCTTCTACAAAAACTTCACTGGGTCGTGGGTCCAGAGGCCCTTGGGCGAAGCAGCGCGGGTACAGTTCCGGCTTGAGTTGTTCAATGCCTTCAATCACCCGCAGTTCCGTGGTGACAGTGTGAACTTGAACATCGTCGGGGGCGCTGTGACCTGTGGCAACGCGCCTTGCAGCGCGACCAACAATCTGATTACCGGAGAGACCAAGAACAGCTTCTTCGGGCGCGCCGGTAGTACGCGCGGCCCGCGTGAAATTCAGTACTCGTTGAAGCTGATCTTCTAGCCGTCAACCCCAACTCTCAGGCAGGAAGGCAAAGCTTGACGATCAGCTTTGCCTTCCTGCTATTATTGTCTGCCGAGTTTGTGCCACGCCTGTCTGAAATACCATGCCCATGCCCCTAAGCAAGTCACTGGCTTTTGCCCTATTGCTCTCCTCCCTTTGGCTCACAGCCCAAGCGATGCAAACGACGCGAACCGGCCCGGCCACTCAAGCCGCCGAACCGGCGCGCGTTAACACTGCACAGGATGAGTTGGCCCGCCACCTCAGCGCAGCCGAAACTTACCAGCTTTCGGGCGATCTCAACGGGGCAACTGTAGAGAACCGGGCCATTGTCGCCATCGCACTGCAACGTCTCGGCGCTATCGCTATCCGCGAAGGGCGATTTCAACGTGCGCTCCAGTTGTTAAGCGATTCGTTGGCCTTAAACGATGACGCAGAGGCGCGGACCGATCTGGCGATTGCGCACATGCGTCTGCTGCAAATTGATCAAGCGATGGGTGCAGCGCAAGCCGCCTTAAAGCTTAACGACCGGAGCGCCCGCGCGCATCACATCCTCGGCAAGCTCTACTACATGAAGCGCGACTACACGGCCGCTCGCAGTGAACTTGAGCGCGCCATCACGCTCGATCCTGATCTCGATGCCGCTTACACGCTGGGCATGACCTATCTGTGGCTGAAGGACACGGCCCGCGCCAAACTGCTCTTTGAAGAGATGCAGTTGGCTTTGAATAACAGTGCCGTCGCGCACATTTTGTTTGGTCGCGCTTACGAGGAGACGGGCTTCTCTGCGGAGGCCGAACGCGAGTTCCGTCAGGCCCTCGCGGTTGACGCAAAAGCGCCGCGGGCGCACTTCTATCTCGGCTACGTGATCCTTCAACACGGCGGCAGCGAACGCTTACAGGAAGCGCGCACGGAGTTTGAACGGGAGTTGCAACTGTACCCGCAAGACGTTTACGCAAACTTCTTTCTGGGTATGTTGGCGGCTGTAGATAATGATCATCCAAAGGCCATACGTTACCTACTTGAGACCGCGCGCCTCAAGCCGGATTTTGGTGAAGCCTATCTGTACCTCGGACAGTCGCAAGCCGAATTGGGCAACGCAGACGCAGAGCAGAGCCTGCGCCGGGCCATCGAGTTGACACCAGACGTCGCGCAGAACAGCTTTCAGATCAAGAAGGCGCACTTTCTCTTGGGGCGCGTGCTGCTTAAATCAGGTCGCCGAGCGGAAAGCGAGAAGGAGTTAACTATCGCGCGCGAGTTGCAAGGCCAGTCGCTCGCCAGCTCGCGGCAAGAGCTAGACGAAATCCTCGGCCGAGTAATAACCGCGACAAGCAACACGGGGGCTTCAAGTCAAATAGCAGCGGCCGCGCCGAACCGCACGACGGGCGCGCAGCAACCCGAAGCGAGCGGCGCAGATGTGCTTTTGATTGAAGAGTCGCCGTTGGCGGCGCAGGATGCGGCGAAGTACGCGCAGATCAAAAATCAACTCAGCATAGTGCTCGCGCAGGCCTATCACAATCTGGGCGTGGTGGCCGCGCAGCAAGGGCAACTCGCGTCGAGCGTGGAACAGTTTGCCGCCGCCGCCCAGTGGCAACCCAACCTCGCCGGTCTTGATCGCAACTGGGGCATTGTCAGCTTTCGCGCCGCACAATATGACAAGGCGATTGCGCCGCTCGCCCGGCAAGTTGCGGCTCACCCGGAGGATGCGCTCGCGCGCCGGATGCTGGGCGTGAGCTACTACTTGACCAATAATTTTCGTCAAGCAGTAGAGACGCTCGAACCGCTCCAACCAGTGATCACAAGCGACGCCGAAATGGCCTATGCTTACGGCGTCTCACTCGTCCGACTCGGAGACAACAAGCGTGCGCTCGGCCTGTTTGCGAGCCTCGCGCGGCAAGACCCGCGCAACACTCAAGCCCGCTTCTATGCGGCGCAAGGGTTCATGATGGTTCAGGACTACGAGCGCGCGCTCGCGGAGTTTCGCGGCGTCGCCCGGATTGCTCCACAATT